>JAJZPF010000002.1 GCA_021811315.1 bacterium | reverse complement strand
AGGCTGGAAAAGACGATCAGGGATATGAGGAACCTGTCGCTGAGGATTTGTGACGCAACAACAGCGGGTGTAATAAAACGTAAATCCAGAAGGATTGCCGGGTAAAGCCTTAAGTTAGTGCCATTCGTGACACACAACTTAATTCACCGGCACCCAGGTGGACCTGTGTCCCAGGTTTGTGGCGGGGCAGGGTTGCAATGTTGTTTCCCTGTTTCCGGGGGGGGAGGTTAGTTGCGCCGCGCGGAGGGGAAGGGGAATAGGAATTCACTCTTATCGTTGCTTATATGCATAATATTACAGAACAATATATGCGTATAGGCATTAAAGAGGTGTTATGAAATACCTGATATATTAGCCATGATGCAAATAGAAAGACGTTTGAAAAATCTGCGCGGTTTTTGCAAAAGACGCCGATATTCGTGGTAATTTGGTAATTAAAGTGACACACAACTTAATTCCCTGCGGCATTCCGGGTAAAGGCTCTGGGGACAGTATATTTAACCGGGGCTTGCGGGATCAGGGGGCGGGCAATGGCGGCAGAGCGGGTTTTGCCGGTAATTCAGCAATTTACCTGAAACATATGTATAATAAACATAATGTATGTTAAACATATCTATCGGCAAGGCGGGTTTATAAATGAAACTTCGTTTTCTTAACAGGACGGAAGAGCAAAAGAGGCTCGCGCGCGCCCTTGGCGCGGACGGCGGGGCGCTTGCGGTCGTCTACGGCCGCAGGCGCTGCGGCAAGTCAACGCTTATACAGCGCGTTGTAGGCAATAGCGGGGTGTATTACCTCGCCGATCAGAAAGAGGCGGCGCTGCAACTGCGTGACCTGGCCGTAGAAATAGACCGGCTTATTCCCGGCTTTTCCTCCGCAGCCTATTCAGGGTGGGACGCGCTGCTGTCAACCCTTAACAGCCGGCTCAGCGGGCCGATCTCACTGTTCCTTGACGAAGTGCCGTACCTGGTGCAGCTTTCCCCTGAGCTGCCCAGCATACTGCAAAAATACATAGACCTGCCCGGCGCGAAAAAGATCAATATCGTTTTGTGCGGCTCGTCGCAAAGGATGATGCACGGGCTTGTAATGGATAAAACCGCCCCGCTGTACGGCAGGGCCGTCGAGATACTTAAGATCAAGCCGCTTAAAGCGGGGTGGATAAGGGCCGGGCTTAACCTGAAAGATACGGCGGCCGTGGAGGCTTTTTCGGTATGGGGCGGGGTGCCCCGCTACTGGGAGCTGGCCGCGCAATTCGGCGGAACCGAAGAAGCCGTGCGCGAGCTTATTCTGGACCCGAACGGCGTTCTTCACGAAGAACCCATGCGCCTGCTTATGGACGATATGCGCAGCGCGGTGCAGCCCTACTCCCTGTTGTCGGTCATTGGGCAGGGTTGTCACCGCCTGTCTGAAATAGCGGCCCGCCTGGGCAAGCCTTCTACCAGCATCCTGCGCCCCCTCCTCCAGCTTGTGGATCTGGGGTATGTGCGCCGCGAGACGCCGTTCGGCGAGAACAGCAAGTCCACCAAAAGGACGCTTTATAAACTGGACGACCCGTTCCTTGTTTTCTATTTTAAATTCCTCCAGCCCAATAAGTCGCAGCTGGAAGTGCGCGCTATAGCCCCGGTCCTGGCAAAGATCCGGGGGCAGTTCCAGCAGCATGTCTCCGTCATTTGGGAGGAATTGGCCCGCGCAAGCGTTCCCTCCTGCTCAATAGGCGGCTGCGAGTGGGGGGCGGCCAGGCGCTGGTGGGGGCCGGGCCTTGACGGAACTATGGTGGAGCTTGACGGCGTCGCCGAGTCTTTGGACGGGAAAGCGCTCCTTGTTGGGGAGGCTAAATGGAGCGATGCCCGGTTGCCGGCAACTGAGATCAAAGACCGGCTTTTGGCGGCGGCCGGCAATTGCGCGTTCGCACGCGGGCGCAGGATCGTGCCTGTGATCTGGGCAAAGCGCGGCCAGAAAAGTCCCGGCGTTCACGTTTTAACCCCTGACGCCGTGCTTGATCGCCTGCAATAGGCAATCTCCAGTTCGGGTGACACACAACTTAATTCCCTGTGGCGTTCCGGTGACAGTATATTTAACCGGGGCTTGCTGCCGGCCGCCTGCTAAATAAGCTTTTATTGAAAGGCTAGAGGCGGAGCTTGGCCGTGTTTTACACAGGGCAAGGCCGTGGCTATTGACCGCTGAATTAAATATGCTGTCATCGGAACAGCTGCTGAAAAACTTAAATATAATTTAAGTGGTATATCTGTCCGCCATGCTTTAAACTATAACTTAACAGATATTAGACTTCAGGATGAGAGTGAGATGGCGGGAATCCTGGCGGCTGACGATGATGAGGCGATGACGGCATTTTATGCCGCCCTGTTCTCCGAGGCGGGCCACGAGGTTGCTACTGCTTAAGACGGTGGTACCACTTTGGACGGTTACCTCGAATTCCAGCCGGATATTCTGGCGCTGGGTCAGCGTGTTCCAGAAGCCGGTGTGAGGGGATACGCTGTTGGCAGAAGTTAAACGGCTGCTGGCCGCGGTGGGAATCGGAGAAAAATAAAAAATAAATTTCTGGTAATCTACGATAATGACGAGTACTTGGGCCTTATCCCGCAATACTTCAGCGGCAAGGGCTATATTGTGGATTCTCACCTAATCCGCAGGATGCGCGGCGGCAGGAGTGCTGATGAACGCACCATCTCCCCGTCCTCTAATGACGTCAGCAGCAGCACCGGATTCCGCCTCGCGAGGTTCCGATGAAGGCGGTTATCTGTCAGAGTAAATGGAACTAATATCACACGCCTGTCCTGTTAAAATTTAGCGGCGCTTATTGCCTGACATCAATTCGACGTGGCAGAAACCGGGTTTAGACTGCGCCTGAAACTATATGGAGAACATCATCCGCAAGATCCTCGATAGCAAGTCCCGCCGGGAGGTAATAAAGTGCCTTTGTCCGATCAAGACCGAACTTTCAGGAAGAGAGATGGCAAGGCGCACCGGTTTCAGCCACCAACAGATTCATAACGCGCTTCGACAATTGATGGCTTTAGGTATAGTGCAGCGCAGGATAATCGGTCCGTTGCACCTGTTCCGTATAAACCGGGAGGACCGGGTAGCTGCGGAGGTGGTCCGAAAATTTTTATCAGGCGCGGCCGGCGAAAAGTTCGTGTCTGGTAAGGTTTCCGGTGAAAAACATAAGGCCTGTTGGCACAAAGCGATGGAGTTCTTTGATGCCATGCCCCGCGCCGGCAAAAGCGGGGATTGGTGCACTGCCGGCCTTGCGGGGATATATTGCTGTCTGTTCGCCGCCTGCGCCGTGCTGGTTAAGCGCACCGGGAGTTTTCCAGACATGGCGTCTCCCCAGTCCATCCCGGCGCTTTTGGTGGCGGAGATAGGCGCTCGTGGTATTACCGGCGAGATCGCAAATCTTAAGACCATACTGTCACACAAACAGAGGATAGACCACGCCTCCAGGCCCTATTCAGAAAACGAGGCGGTGGCGCTGGAGGCCGGAGTAAAACGCTACATGGGCTGGATCGAAGGCGTATATAATTCCCTGCCGGGGGGCATTAAGGTGACACAGAACTTAATCCCCCGGGAATCAAGCGGCTCAGACTGGATTTCCCAAAAAGATTGAGCATTAAGGTGACACAGAACTTAATCCCGTGTGGCGTTCCGGGGACGCAATATTTATCTCAATACCGGCAATTACATATACTCCTGTCATCGGAATTGTAATAAAAAATGGCGGCCGCTCGGAGTCAGGGGAGAAGCTTAAGAAAACATTCAGCTGAAATTACCCACTGCGTCTGGTGGTTATGCCTCATTTTTTTTAAGACGCCGGGCTTGTGTACAAGTTGTATCGCCAGCGGAGCTCCTGTTTTTCTTTGGAACATCAGCAGGTTGTCGGAAAGTTCTTCTTTGGCCTGTTTGCATTCGATAATTATTGCTGGTTTGCCGTTTTCAGTCAGTAAAAAGTCCGCCTCTCTTTTCTGCTTGTCTCTCAAATAGAACAGCTCCGTGTTCGCCTGCCCGAGAGCGCGCCAGAGGCTTGCGGCTTTGTAGAGGTGCAGTGCCGTGAGGTTTTCGAATCTGAACGCCTCATCCGGCACTTCCACCCAGTCATAGAGATATGCTTTGGCCTCTTTTTTCAGGCTATTGGCGATGCTTCTTGTGAACGGTTTCAGCCGGAACAGGTAGTAAAACTGTTCAAGAATAAGCAGCCAGTCTTTTACCGAGTCAAAAGCCGCGCTAACGTCTTCGCGCAGGGAATTGACCGATAAGGGGCTGCCGACGCGGCCCGGCAGGAGGTTGGCCAGTATTTCTATGTTGGAGATCTCGCGTATGGCGTATGCGCTGCGTATGTCGTCCCTGACAAGCAGCTGTTTCCTTTCCTGCGCCCACATATTATAGAACTCCGGGTCCTGCCTGGTGTAGGGTTCGGGGAAGCCGGAAAACGCGAACAGGCGCTGGTAGATCTTTCTCGATCCCGGATCGGTTCCCATGTCGGAAAGGGATCTTTTAAAACCGTTCCAATCCGGTTCGTTGCCGAGTATCTCCCCCAGCGAAAGGGGGAACAATTGGAGCGGGAGATAGCGGCCTAAAAGACTATCGCCGCCTTTTTTAAACAAGTCCAGGCGGCCGCTGCCGGTTACCAGAAAGGAAAAATCCTTGGAATACGCGTCATAGGCGCCTTTAAGATAATTCTTCCAGTTGCGGTATTTGTGTATTTCGTCAAAAACGACCGTAAATTTGCGGCCCGGATCGCGGTTCTCTTTTTCAAAGAAATAAGGATCGGCGATCAGTTTTTTTTGATGGTTGATTATGTCCCAGTTAAAGTAGGTTCCCTGCCCGGCGCCTTCAAGCAGCTTTTTCGCGAGCGTTGTTTTTCCGGCCTGCCGCGGTCCGCTAAGAAACAGCATCTTCCTATAGCCGGTCAATATTTTGCCTGCGGCGGCGTTCAGATTGCGGTTTATCATAGAGATATTATCCCACACAAGTCGGAAAAAGTCAATACTATTTCCGACTTATGTAGAAATAAAGATTAAGGTGACACAGAACTTAATTCCCGTGAATCAAGCGGCTCATGCTGGATTTTCCAAAAAAGATTAAAGAAGCAACGCGACAGCCCCTTGTCGCGTTGGTCTGCTATATTATAGTCATCGCAGACCGGAGGGGGGACTATGTCAAGAATAGCGAGAGTGGTAGCGCCGGGATATCCGCACCATGTTACACAGCGGGGGAACAGGCGGCAGAGAACTTTCTTCAATGACGGTGACTGTCTCCTGTACCTGGAGCTTATGAAGGAGTGGTGTGAGAAATGCGGCGTTGAGATTTGGAGCTACTGCCTGATGCCCAACCACGCCCATCTTGTGGCGGTGCCCCGGGAGGAAGGCGGCCTGCGCCAGGCACTGGGGATGGCGCACTGGCACTATACCGGCCGCATTAACGCGAGGGAGGGCTGGAAGGGCTGCTTGTGGCAGGGTCGCTTCGCTTCATATGTTATGGACGAACCTTATTTGCTGGCCGCGGTCAGATACATCGAGCTTAACCCTGTTCGCGCCGGGCTGGTAAAACATCCCGCTGAATACCGGTGGAGCAGCGCCCGAAGCCGAATCTCCGGGCAGCCGGACCTTCTGGCTCGCCCTGGAAGACTGAAAGAGATCCTCGCAATGTATCCAGCTTACGAATTATGCGAGGAGGACATTGAGAAAATTCAAAAGCATTCCTCTACGGGGCGCCCTTTAGGCGGCAAGGAATTCATGGCGGGGCTTGAGTCGAGGCTGGGACGGAGTCTGGCGAAGGGGCGCCCAGGCCCAAGGCCGAAAAATCACGAGATAAGTTCTGTGTCACCTTAACTCATAAAGTCTTAAATATAACTTTAGTGGAGTGTGAGGGGATAATTGCATAGTATTTATAAAGACAAACTTCCGGCCGCCGGAGGGTCTATTGCAGGGAGAGAATATTGAAACTTACGATTAACGTCCGTCTGACCGCGCTGCTGCTTGCCTCTTCGCTGGCGCCGGTGGCGGTGTTAGCCGCCTGCCTGCCCGGCCCGGGGGGGGAGCGTCTGTACGCGCTGTCCTTGGCTGCTGCCACGGCCCTGGCGGCGGTTTTACTGGCGGCGGACGGTATCATGCGCGGTTTTGCGAGCCCGGTATGCAGGGTAGCCTCCCTGTTGAAATGTTTTACGGCTCCGGCCTACAGGCTGGAGTCGGCCGTTGCGAAAGAGGGCTGGCCGGAGGCGCAGGGCATTATCGGCGACGTGAACAGGCTGATGCTTGAACTCAGCGCTTACCGCGCTTTCAACGTGGACCAGGTGTTGGAAGAACGCGGGCGGGCGCAGGCGCTGATAGAGGCCGTTCCCGACGGGATCATGTTACTGGACGACCGCGGGCGCGTCGTTTATTCCAACAGGGCCGCGCTCCGGCTTCTGGGCATTACCGACCCGGAAAAAACGACCGTTCTGCCGGAGGCAGTAAGGAACGGGGCTTTTTTTGACGTTTTCCGCGCGATAATAGCCTCGCAGGAAGTATTCGTAAAAGCGGAAGCGGCGGTTCCCGGAGAGGAGGGGACCTGCACGGCCGCCAGGAACTTCCGGGTAACCTCGCGGCAGTTCCGCCTGGCGACCATTAAACGGCCCGGGCGCGTGATAGTAATGCGCGATATAACCGTGGAAAAAGAGATAGAGAACGCGCGGGAAACCGTTTTTCACATGATCACGCACGACATGCGCGCCCCGCTTTCAAGCATACAAGGCTACACCCAGCTGTTGGGCAAAGAGCTTACGCCGTTCCCCGAAGGCGCGAAATATCTTGAAGTGATAATGCGCTCTTCAAAACGTCTGAACGGCATGATAGAGGATATCCTGAACACGATAAAGCTGGAGCATGGCACCATGGAACTGCGCCGCGGGATAGTTGCCGCCGGAGAGCTGTGCGCCAGGGTGTTCGAGATTCATGAGCCGCTGGCCGCGCGCAAGAATATACGGTTTTCCATAACTCCGCTGCCGGCCGGGGTGGCTTTTCCCGGCGATGCGGCTTTGCTTGAGCGCGTTATAACCAATCTTGTCGGCAATTCGCTCAAATTCACTCCCCAGGGGGGGGGAAGTTTCACTCTCTTGCCGCGAGGCGGGAGGGGAGGTGGTGTTCTACGTGGAGGATACCGGGCCCGGCATTCCTGACGATAGGAAGAAGGAAATTTTCGAGAAATATGCGCAATTGGACGAACATAAGTATATGGGTTTCGGCCTTGGGCTGGCGATGTGCCGAATGGCCGTGGAGCTGCATAAGGGGCGCATCTGGGTGGAATCGGAGCGGGGAAAGGGCAGCAGATTCTTTTTTTCCGTCCCATCCTGCGGGATGGAAACCGTGCGTCCCTCGCGTGCCGGAAGCGGGCTCCAGGGTTAAAATATGGGAAAGATACTTATCGTGGACGACGAACCCACCATACTTGAGCTGTTCCGGTATGTATTCGAGGACGCGGGACACGAAGTGACGCTTGCCAGTAACGGCCGGCAGGCGCTGGACGCGCTGGGGCGCGGTTTGCCGGATTTTATGGTGCTGGATGTGGCTATGCCTGAGATGTCGGGCCGGGAGTTCGTGGCCGAACTGAAGAAACGAGCCGCTGTTAATCCGCGGCTGGCGGCTATTCCTTTTGTGGTGATGACCGGGGAAAACTTCCTGGACATGACGCTTAACGGGATCTTTTCCTCCGCACCCGGCTTCGTCTGTTTTTTTCCGAAGATGGTCCCTCCGGCGCGGGTGCTGGATAAAGCCAGGGAGGTCCTGAACGGATAGCTGGATCCAAGGGACGGCAATGCGCACACTTATAGCTGACGACGATGTCTTTGTCCGGGCGCTTCTGACGGACTTCCTGTCCGAACTTGGGCATGAGGTGAGGAGTGCCGAAGACGGCCTGAAACTGGTCGAACTAGCCCTGGCTGAGCGGCCGGACCTTGTTATAACCGATCTCTATATGCCGGGGATGGCAGGGGCTTCGGTAATAGCCATGCTGGGAATGTATCCGGACCTGGCGGGGATCCCCGTCATTGTTATCACAGGCGCCGCTCCCGATGACCTTTGTTCTATGGGGATCTCGCGCAGGATCCCGGTCTTACAAAAGCCGGTTAACTTCGCTCAAATAGCGGTTGCAGTCGCGAAAATAACAAAAAAACGAGAATAGACGGCCGCCGGTCTTCTGTTCAGCCTCCCTTCGTAAATATATTCCCGCCAGTTACTATTTTTCCCTTTTCGTTATTTCTTCGGGATTCGGGCCTGTATAGTGCGTAGACTATATATACCTATGATGCTCAGGCGCGGATTCTGTTTAAGCGGTCGGATAATAGCGCGGACGGCTTGTGCCGTTCTTGCGTTTTACTTTCCGGCTTATGCCGGGGACGCAGGTTCCGCTTCGGCTGCTTTCCTTAAATTCTCTCCAGGCCCGAGGGGTACCGGTATGGGCGAGGCTTACACCTCGGTAACTGAAGACGCCTATTCGGTGTATTGGAACCCGGCCGGGCTGGGCAGCGTTGAGGGCGGAGAATTGGCCGCCACCTATAACGCTTCCTTCGAGGAGGTCAGCCACCAATATCTCGCCGCGGCTTATCCCCTGCGTTACGGCTCCACGCTGGGTTTCAGCTTCTCGCGGCTCAGCGTGGCTCCTTTTCAGGGCTATGACGCCCAGGGGCTTAAGACAAGCAATGTCTCCTCTTCCGATCTGGCTGTCGGGGTTTCGTACGGAAGGGTTATCTTTAAGGACGAGATAGAGCGCCCCGTGCTGAATATCGGGGCCGGTATTAAATTGATAAACGAGAAACTCGACAGCGCTTCAGCTAACACCGGGGCTTTGGACCTCGGCGCCGTTTACTACATAAGGCCGAATAATTACTGGATGAGGAAAATGCAGGCGCAGGAATTCCGTATAGCCGCGTCGGTGAAAAACATTGGTCCCGGCCTTAAGTTCGACAAACGCTCCTCCCCTCTGCCGCTTACCGCCACGCTGGGCGGTTCCTGGCATTCCCATCCCCGGGGCAGTTCAAGTTTTATACTCAGCCTTGACCAGACTATTTCAAAGGACGAGGCGTATTACGCATCCGTCGGCGCGGAATACCTGGCTTTCCAGGTTATCGCGTTCCGCGCAGGCTACAGGACCGGCCAGAGTATCGGTTCCGGCATAAGGGTCGGGGTCGGATTTATGCTTTCTTTTGTCAACATAGACTATTCAATGTCGCCCTTCGGGGAGCTGGGGGCCATGCATAAACTTGGACTCTCGATGCGCCTTGGGGCAGGCGGACGCGGCCAGCGCGTGGCCGGGGCTAAACTGATGGCGCCCAGGGAAAATATAGAGAAATTGGAGAATTTCGCTAATGATTTCCTTGCCCGTGCCCGTAAAGACCTTGAGAGCCGCAGGTATGTTTCCGCGTCGGACAATATACGAAGGGCGTTTAATCTGGAGCCAAGGCTTAAAGAGGGGGAATGGGGAGAGCGGGACCGCCGTTTGAACGCGGTAATCGACGGGCTGCAGCTTAGGAATACCCCCGCGCGCCTGGAGATAATCTCCGAGGCGACCGAACAGTCGGGAACCGCCGCCGAAGCGATATCCGCCTATCTGGAGGGCCGCGAGCTGAAAGCGCTGCTGCTCGGCCACGCGGCGCTGGGCGCGAACCTTCACGGCGACGCGCTGTTCGAGGAATTGCTGTCCCTGATCAGCGACCAGGTGAAGATACATGTGAGGCGGGACGAAATACTTCCCCGGACCGCCCTCGTAAAAGAAAAGTTCAGGAAAGCGGCCAAGAATTTCTATATACAGCAATTCGACGCCGCTGCCAGGGAGTGCGAGGAGGTTACTGTGCTGGACGAGGGGAATCCGCTGGCCTGGACCCGTCTCGGCTCGGCTTACTATATGCTGGGAGACAAAGATAAAGCCCGGCAGGCTTACCTGAAGGCGCTCGAACTGGACCCGAAAGACCCGGTTACACGGCAGTTCGTGGCGGCTCAGGGCTGGAAGCGGGATTAGGATATGGAAATACTTGTGATAGCGCTTATCCCTTTGTCTTTCCTGCTGCTGGGAGCGGGGTTCCTGGTGGTTGCCCAGGTGTCCGGTTTTGTGCAGTCGGCTTTCTTTAACCAACGGCATAATTTTTCGAACATGGTAATACAACAGTATATGGAACGCATCACGCTGGCGCAGGGCCAGCTTTACCAGCGTAAGCAGGAACTCGAGGTCATGTCCGGCAAACTTTCGCTTTCCAACCAGGAATTGGGACGTCTTAACGATATGAAGTCCAAGTTCCTCTCCATGGTGGTCCACGACGTGCGTACCCCCCTGGCTTCCATAAAGGGCTTCAGCGAACTGCTGGTTAAAAAGAACCTCGGCGAGCGCGAGGCGGGATACCTGAAAAACATAGTAAGTTCCACGGAGCAGCTTGGCCGGCTTATCTCGGACCTTACGGACCTGGCCATGATAGAGGCGGGCAAACTTAAGATGGAGAAAATGATCTTCAATTTTCCGGACCTGGCTAAAGATATTCTGCCCGGTCTTTCCATAAACGCGCAAAACAAGGGCGTGGAGCTTGTTGTGCACGATTTTCCTGACGGGGTGCTGGTGGACGGGGATAAGTTCAGGCTTTCGCAGGTCTTCATGAACCTGGTGAATAACGCCATAAAATTTACCCCGGCCGGCAAACGTGTGGAGGTCTCTTTCAGGCGCGAAGGCAAGTATATGAACACATCGGTTAAGGATTCGGGCATAGGCATACACCCCAGCGAGACCAGGAAAATATTCGAAAAATTTTACCAGGCCAGGCACCAGAAGGACGAGAAACTGCGTAAGCAGGGCTGGGGACTCGGTCTTTGCATAGCACAGGAAGTGGTGCGCGCCCATAAGGGCGATATAGGCGCCGCCAGCCCCGGTCTGGGAAAGGGTTCGACTTTCTGGTTTAAAATACCGGCGGGTGTCTGAAGAGCTGCCGGAATATCAGCGGAGGAACGACATGGATATTACAACTATACTGGGAGTCGCGGGTGCGGCGGGCCTTATCTTCGCCGGTTTCGCGGGTAACCAGATCTCGGCCTCGCTTATAAACATGCATGGAGTGGTTGTGGTTATAGGCGGCACCGTGGTGGCCACGCTTATAAGCACCCCGCTGAAATTCATCACCCGCGCGGTGACGGAGCTCGGCTGTATTTTCCGCGAGAACGAAGAGGCCTCCCTGGAGAAGCTGATCCCGGTCATAGTGAACCTGGCGGAGCAGTCGCGTATGCGCGGGCTTACCGCCCTGAAAGAGGCGGACGCGGGCCTGGCCAAGGGCTTCCTCGGAAGAGCCTCCACCGCCGCGCTGGAATACAACGACACCAAGTTCGTGCGCCAGGTGCTGGAGCAGGAGATAAACCAGAGCGTGGACGATATGAACGAGGTGACCAATGTTTACCGCACTATGAGCGTAATGGCGCCTATGTTCGGACTGCTGGGGACGCTGATCGGCATTATAGGCGTATTAAAGGACCTGGCCAACCCGGAGAGCGTGGGCCCCGCCATGGCGGTAGCCATAACTTCGGCTTTCTACGGTATCTTTTTCGCCAACATGGTCTGCGTGCCTATAGCCAATAAAATGCGGACCAAGGTATGGCTGGACGTGCGTATGAAGTCCATGATACTTGAGGGCGTGCTGGAGATCATGTCGGGCAGCATGCCGCTGGTAGTGGAGCGGCGGCTGCAGGCTTATCTTTAAACCGCTTTCGGATACGGAGCGTGCTATTTATGGAAAAATACAAAAATATCCCGGCGGCTATCCTGCTGGCGTTGCTCGGTCTTTCCGCGCGGTGCCTTTTCGCGCAGTCCCTGCCTTTCGAAGATAAAGCGAAATACGAGAAAACACTTGAACAAAAGGTGGATGAAGTGCTGGTAAAAATACTCGGGCCGAACCAGGCCAAGGTGATCGTGGAAACCACCATGGACTTCAGCCGTACCGAGAACCTGGTAGTCAGCTCGAAGGTGACCGCGGATACCGATAACGCTTTTAAAGATTACCTGGTCCCGGGGTTCCCCGCGTTCGGGAATACCGGCACGGAGAGCAAATCCTACAGCAGGGAAATGCTGTACCCGTCGGCTTTCGTAAAAAAGATGACCGTAAGCGTGATACTTAACCGCGCCATCCCCGACCAGGACGGCGCTAATATACGCAACGTCGTCTCTGAAATACTTATGCTGGACGCCAAAAGGGGGGACCAGTTGTCGGTGATAAAAGCGCCGTTCGCGCCTATCTGGCGGACTATCTGGTACACGCCGGAGGCTATAAGCATGGTGCTGAAATACGTGATGTTGTCGCTGATGGGTATTATCGCCATGATAGTGGTGGCTGTCGGTTTTTTAAAGCTCGCCGGAGCTATGAGCACCATGGCCAAGGTTCAGCAGAGCCATCAGATCACGATGGAATTGGGGAAAAGCGGGGCGCCCGGCGGCATGGACGCCGCGTTGCCGGCGCCGGGCATGCAGGACGGCGGGAGACAGGCCGCCGGAGGCGGGACCGGGCCCGCCGGCGGGGAGGAGGGGAAAATTGTTTTTAACATACGCCTTGAGCAGGTTCCCTTCCTGATAAACATGATGGCCAGCGAAGATCCGGCCAATGTGGCGCTGGTGTCGGGACATTTGCCGCAGGAGGTACAGAGCGAATTCCTGAAAAAACTTCCGCCTCCTTTTGCCTCCGAGGTCATAATGAATATGTCCAAAATACGTTTTGTGGAGCCGGAAATAATAACCACCCTTAAGGACGAATTGGAACGGCGGTTGAGCGGGGCGGTCGGAGGGCTCGACGGGGTGCTGAGCGCCATTGAGAGCGTGAATCTGCGCACCAAGCGGAGCATGCTGGCCGAATTGGAGCAGAAACACCCGGAGTTGGCCGTCGAAGTCCGTAAACGCATACTTATGCCCGACGCTTTGTCACTTCTGTCGGAAAAAGACCTCTCGCTCATGGTCAGCGCGGTTAAGATCGAGGAGTGGTCCTACGCTCTGTTAGAGCTGCCTGATGAAGTAAGGCGGAAAATAAAGGGCCAGATGGCGGAAAAGACCTGGCAGATGATAGAGCAGAGCATGACCTACGGCACCCCGTCGGCCGAAAAAACAGAAGAGGCCGTTGAGGGCGTAATGCTGAAAACGGCCGAGCTGATAAAGGAAGGCCGCATAGCGGATCCCCTGGCCGGGGCGCGGCTGATAGCTAATGACCAGCCTGCGGCATAGCGAGGACTTATGGAAACGAACAAAAGCAAAAAGGATTCTGTCTTTTCCGGGATATTTCCCTCTGCCGAAACTATGCCGCCGCCTGAGACGGCTCCGCATGCGTATAAGCCGGCAGTCTCCGGGGAGCAGATGGCCGCGCTGAACAATAAAATAGAGTTGATGGAGCGCAATATAGTGGGTCAGATAGAAAAAAAACTTGCGGAGCAGGTTCCTCCTCCGCCTCCTCCGCCCCCGCCTCCGTCTCCAGTCGCGCCGGTTGTGCTCCAGAAAATTACGGAAATGGAAAACCGTCTTAAGGACTTTCAGGAAAAGTTCCTTCTTGGCGCCGCGCAGGTGAAGAACGTAGAGGAGTCCAGGATAAGCGGCCGCCGCGAAATAGAGGAGCTGCTGAAGGTTGTGCGCGATCAGCAGAAGTATTCCGAACTGGACCGGCAGATGCACGACCAGCTGGAGAAAGCCTGGGCGCGCGTTGAGGAAATGGAAAAAAGAATGATGGAGGTTTACTCCGCCGCGGCCAAAAAGCCGCCGGAACCCCAGGTTCAGGGAGCTTCCCCGGCGGAAATCGCCGCCGAGGTGCTTAAAGCCGTGGATGCCGGGCTTGAAGCCCGGCTGAAACCCCTGGAGGCCGCGCTGATAAATATCGCCGCTAAAGCGGAAGCCGCCTCCGCGGCCGCCGGGTTAGAAGAGCGCCTTGTCCCGCTTGAGGCCCTGTTAAAAAATGCCGCCGCGGCAATAGCGGCTATCCCCGCGGCGTCGCATGATCTGGAGGTGCGTCTGGCGCAGTTTACCGCGGTTGTTGAAGCGAAACACACCGTATTGTCCGCGGAAATCCGGGAGCTGCGATCGGAATCTGCCGCCGGCAAGGAGCGGCTGGAAGATCTGCTGACCGGAATTAAAACGGATATATGTTCGGCCGTCGGAGAGTCTTTTTCTGAAAGCGGCGCCGCTTTTGTCAAGCATGCCGACTCGGCTGCCGCTGAATGGAAAGAGCGTTTGGACGGGCTGGGCGGGATGTTTGCGAGCCGCCTCGACGAACTGGTCGCGCGCGGCCGGGAGAATACGCTGAAAATAGAGGCTCTTGAAAAAGCGCTTTCCGCTGCTTCATCCATTCAACATGGGTTTGAGAAGGCTTTGTTTGCGCGTATAGATGAAGCCGCCGCACGGGTTACGGCGGAAAATGCCGTGCAGCAGGGAAAAAATACGGAGGCCTACGGTCTTTCCGCTTCTAATACCGCCGCCATCTCGGCGGCAGCCGGAAGCATCTCCGTAATGGAGGCGCGGTTGGGCGGAGTTTTGGCCGGCCTTAAGGGCTTTATCAAGGCTCTTGAACCTGTAAACCTGGGGCCCTTGCTGGGGGTTTCCGGGGCTATTATCCGCAACAGCTTCGAGTCCGCCTGGGAGCTTGTTTCCGGTTTGGAAAAAGAAATAGCCCTGCTCGCGCAGGCAAAAGGTGAAATGGAAGCGAATATGAAAAGACTGGCTCCCAGGCCCGGCGGGGAGAAAAAATGACGGGCGGGGAGTCTCTATTCTCCTGTATTAAGCAGCAGGAGACCCGTGAAGAGGCGGCGCGCTGCGCGCCTCCGCCTAAAGCCGCGCCCGTCCCCGGTCCTGCGCCCGCTAATGCTCCCGCGCCCCAGCCTCCAAAACGCGACGAGGAACTATACGCGAAAGTATCGGCCCTTGAGGCTAAAATTAAAAAGTCGGAAGAGAAAAATTCCGTCTCCGCCGCCGCAATCGAAAGTCTCAAGGCGGAAGCGCAGGCCGCGCGGCTGCGTGCCGCGCAACTGGAGCGCGATGCCGCGGAATTTAAAAAGATATCCGAAGCCTCATCCCTTTCCGCAGGGCGGGTAAAAGAGGAACTGGCAGCGCTGCGCGGGCGGACCGCCTCTATTGAAGATATAATACGCCGCCTTGACGCTTCAAGCCTTAACTCCCTCGTCCTCAGCGTCGGCCTTTTTGAGGGGCGGTTGAAAAGCCTGGAAGCAGGCATGGCAAGCGAGATCAAAGAACGCTTTGCCGGCCTTGACACGGCCTTCGGCGATACGGCGCGTAAAGCCGGCCTGGCCCAGGAAACCGCCGCCGGCTGCGCGCGCCGCGTAGAGAAATTCGAGGAGCGGACGGCCGGGCTTCCGTATCTTGAGAACAGACTTGGCGCCATGGAAGGCAAACTGGAAAGGTTATACGAGCTGGAGGCGCTGGCCCAGTTCCTGAAGCTGAGCGTGGAGGGGATGGAGAAAAGCATCAGCGCGGCGATGAGGGAATCCGCTTTGATCTCGGGCGAGCATAAGAAAACCTGCGCTGATTTCGAATCGCTTTACCGCCAGGTCCGGCAGCTTACGGCGCTGTTCAACCAATTCAGGACGGAACTCGCTTTTTTGATGCCGAAACAACAGGAAACCACCGACGCCTGAAAGCGGGATGATTTATGGGCATATATAAACAAAGGCGCGACGAGCTGGAAAACCAGTTGAACAAGGGCGCTCTATGGGCCGTCACTTACGGCGACCTGATGAGCTACCTGATGATCTTCTTTCTGGTTTTGTTCTCCTTTTCCATAACCAAGAACGACAAGACCAGGAGCCGGAAATATGAGGAGTCACTGGGAAATATACAGAAAGCTTTCGGCGGGCAGAAGGATTCCCGCGGGCTTGAACGCGCCAGGGCGCAGGAAAGAGAGTCCCAGGTAGAGTCAAACCTGAAAGAGTCCATGCAGGCCAATGAACTGGCTAATCTTGTTCAGATACAGTCCAGCGAACGTAAAGTAAAGCTGGTGCTTACAGAGGGAGTGCTTTTCGCCTCGGGCAAGGCCGATCTGAAAGAGCCGGCGAAAAAAGTGCTGGCGCCTATTGCCGCCGAGTTGAAAAAGATCCCGAATGACGTCATCATAGAGGGGCATACGGATAATGTGCCGATAAAAAAAGGTAAATATTCCTCAAATTGGGAGCTTTCAATGGCCCGCGCCTACACAGTCCTCCAGTTCATGCAGGAGCAGGGACTGTCCGCCAAGCATCTCGCCGGTATAGGCTACGGCGAGAACCGCCCTGTGGGGAACAACGCCACCGTGGAGGGCCGCGCTAAAAACCGCCGCATAGAGATCTCGCTTATGAAGACCGATTGAGAGCGCCGACAATTCCGTGTGCGGCCTTCCGCTTTCTTAAGAAAAACTTTAGTGGATATTGCGTGGCGTGTGCCATACACTATACTGTCTGTTCACGGCGGGGAGACCTCGGTAAAGGAATGGTAAAGATCTTTAGGTCCCGCTGATAGGCCGTTTATCAAAGCGCGGCGGGCCTAAGGATACTGTGGAAATCAGACGACAGGATGTAAAGTATATCTGGCGGTTGTGTAAAAACAAAGGGCCGCCTCAAAAGGCGGGGATAGTGGAGGTAACATTATGAAAACCAAAATAACAGCAGTTGCGCTGATAGCGGTAAGCGCGGGCGTGTTCGCGTACACGCGTCCTTATAACGCCGTCCCGTCCGACTTAAGGGACGCCGTGGCCGACAACAGCGCGGTGGACACGCTTAAAAGCGGCGTCGCTGCTTCCGACATAAATGTTCCGGCGCCGCCGGCGGCCGCCGCGGAACAAGTGGGCGGCGAGTCACAGGAGCTTTCCGACTTCGGCAAGATCATCGGGGCCATGCTTAAGGAGCGGGAAAGGGCGGAGTCCGCAGTTGTGGCGCTTGCCGCCTATGGAAAAGGTCAGAATCCCGAGGAATTTTACAGAGCCGCGGATCTGTACCGGGAGTCTAAGGCAAGCGTAAACAGTTGGGTGGCTTTGGCCCCTCTGATGTTGCTGAAGGGGGAGCTTGGCCGTAAAGACGTGGCCCATTTTTCCGAAATGACGGATGAATCCGACAAATTCGTCTCCGGCGTCGCAAAACTGACGGGGAAGTCTTTCCCCGGGAGTCCTATTAAAAAACTTGCTTTCAATAGCAGTTCCGCCCTCTCGATAGGCCTGCGGGAGATACAAAAGGCCTATGACCGCTCCGATAATGAGGGCAGGGACATCCTCATCGAAGCTGTAACCGCGCTTAAATGGCGGAATTTCGAGGAGATCTCCTCAGGTGCTCCGGCGGTCGAGGCGGGGGGTGCGGAAAAAAATATCCAGGACAGCAGGTTCAGACCCGTAATTGACGCGCGGGCTTTTGCCCCGACGGACGGGGAATGACGCGAAATATTTGCCTGCAAAACGGCGGCGGCATGCGGATGGTGCTGGACGTAAGCCGTCAGGCGGCGTCCCACGGTATGGCCACCGAGAGATATCAGCTTGTGATAAGGGACAGGGAGTTGGCGGCCATTATTCAAGGAAAAAGGCGCGGCGTGCCAGCCCAATGAGAAAGGCGAGGTGGTTCTCCCGTTGGGGGGCAACGTGATCTTTAAGGAGGACGGCAGGCTGGTGGACGCGTTCCTTTACCCGCGAGCCGACAACAACGTCCCGTTCTCGACTTAACTTTGCGGGCTGCGCCCGGCTGAATAGTCCACCCGCGCTTAGCGGAATCAGAATGGTAAAAGAACGGTAAAGTGTTTTAGGCCCAGCCAATAGGTCGTTTGACGGTGAGCATTGGTCCCATAGACACTGCGAAAAGCAGGGAACAGGCTGTAAAGTATATAGAGGAATCACGCGTCGGTGTAAAAGGCAATAGTCCCGAGGTAACATTATGAAAATTAAAATAACATTGGCCGCTCTTATAGCAGTAACGGCGGGTGTGTTTGCCTACACCCGCCCGCACAAGGCCCTCCCGTCCGACCTCCGGGACGCGGTGGCTGATGGCGCGGGCAATGCCTTTGGGGATCTGAAGGGTGCATATAGCTCCGGCGCGGATGTTCCTGTCCCGGTTCCGGCCGCGGAACAGGTTAAGGGAGCCGATGGGCGTTCTTTAGCCGCGCCCGGCTCTTTACATAACGGCAGGCGGGTCGTCAGGCAGTGTTTCGCCGTAGGTGTGTCGCTGGATCCGTCAATGTTCCGCGGAGATACCGCAGCCAAAACCCGGACCAATGTAGAGCGGGCGCTCTCCGCCAAAGGGTTGAAACTGCTGTACTACAGTGACGACTACGAGGTATCCTATCTTGAGTTCTCGGCCGCCAGGGAGGAGGGGATGCTGGGTTTTACCTCTAACCGAGGGAAGATAGAGGAGCTTCTTAAGGATATCCCGGAAGTGAAGCGCCTGTCGGAGAGGGGGCATACAGAACAGGAACTTTTCTGGACAGTGTACCTGAAAGAACCCCTCTACCCTCCGCGGATAGAACGTGTTTTCTCCTCTTTCACTGTGCCGCACAGGGTAAAGTATAACAACGTTCATGACACGCTTACTATTGAACTGGAAGCCGGTTCGGCGGACCCTTCCTCCGCACTGTACGTACTTAAGACACTGCCGGGTATAAAAATAGATGATCGCAGCGGGATGAAAAGGGCGCAGATGTTTGTCGTGACTTTTTACTCCGGCGGGTCGGATACGGAGGCCCTTGGCTGGGCCGGCTGTGTGTCCGGAAACTGCAAGGCCTTTGATTCTCGCAAATGAGGTGGTATTATGAAAACCAAAATAACTATGGTTGCGCTAATAGCGGTAACCGCGGGCGTGTTCGCATACACCAGCCCGCACAATGCCATCCCGTTCGACCTCAGGGACGCGGTGGCTGACAGTGGAAAATTCGATACTGGTCTGCCTGTCATTGATAAAAACAGCGGGAATATCCCGGTCCCAAAACCAGTCCTGGTTAATGGCGAGAAAGCCTCAGAAGCCGCCGATGTCCGCATTCTCGAATCGGCGATGAGATGTCGCGCGGATGGCACTTCTTTTGCTAATTGTTTTGGCCCCGACATTAAAGATCCTCTCCTGGAACTACCTCTCTTGCGAGAGATCAGGCGGTGTGAGTATCTTGATGTGAACCTTGCTTATTGTCTTACTACAACTCTCGACAGAGATATCGTCCACGCTGTTGTCGGTTATGCGGTAGCACAGAAAGAGCAAGATGTCCCGGTACGGACTGCTCTTCAGCTCGAAGAGGAACCTGTTAAAAACGACCGTATAGGGGTCATTGAATCTATGTTGCGTTCTGAGAGCCGAGGAGCCCCCATCGATGACTTACTACTGTAGTCGTAGAGTTCGGTTATGGAACACAGTGCTGATGGCGCCCTCTGTTCCTTGAATATGGTTGGAGGTAATATTTATGAAAACTAAAATAACGGCAGTTGCACTGCTAGCGGTAACCGCGGGCGTCTTCGCTTACACGCGGCCGCACAACGCTGTCCCGTCCGACCTGCGCGACGCGCCCAGGGAGACCTTGGATAGCTCCGCAATGAACAGTCTGGACAAAACCGCCGGCGCTTCGGGCATGAATATCCCGGAGCCGGCGAAAGCGGTGAATGCGGAATCTCCCACTGATGATAAAGCGAAGGAAGGAGATGCTCTGCTTCCAGGCGCTATATATGGCCACTCCATCACCGATAAGAACAAAGTGGACCGTTATGTAGTCCAGGCTAAAGGTATATCCAGCGAAGAGAACGCGCTTAAAGGATATAACAACTTGGCGATGCCGCCGGTAGGGCTTGATAAATCAGCGTTAGATCTGATAAGCCAGATGCCCGGAGAAACGCTCTACGAAAAGGTGGGTCGCCTGTTCTCTCAAGGCAGTTCCGCCACCAAGCGCGATTTGGCCGGCTGGCATGCCGGGCGGGTATTCTATAAGGACGGACATAGCGAGGGCGGACTGTTGATAGGGCAGGCGACCGCTCCAAACGCGGCGTCCCTGGAAAACACAGAAGGGTTGTTTTTGGTCGGGATGGTGTTTGTGCTCCCTGACTTTTTCGACAATATTCGAAACTACGCTTACAAAAGAGAAATTGTAAAAATGAGCATGCTGGACCCCTATATATACTGGGAAGCACGATTCCCCTGTGCGACAGCCGTTATGCGGAAACACACTGGAAATGACGGCCTCCTGCAAATGCGCAAATACAACAATTATATTCTGGAGCGCTGGCAGGACGCGCGCGGTGTGGAAGTGTATTCTTGGTATTTTAAGGATGTAACCCCCCGGTTTTGGCAGTAGCATAAATGGAAATTGGGGATAGTACGGCGGGGATGGGGTCTTTACTTTTGGCATTTGAATCAGGGAGTGGTGGAGGTAACATTATGAAAACCAAAACAATAGTACTCGCGTTTCTGGCGGTAACGGCGGGTGTGTTCGGGTATACGCGCCTGCACAACGGCATCCCGTCCGACCTGCGCGACGCGGTGGCCGATAACAGGGAGTTTAACACCAGTATTCCCGTCTTAGAGAAAGACAGCGGCAATCTCCCCGAGCCGAAGGCCGTGGCGGTTGAAGGTTTTGCCAAAGGCTACGTCTCCGGGACAGGCGGGCCTTCCAGGCCGGTAGAGTGGGTTGCCATCAATGGCGGAAAGTTCACGATGGGAATCAGCGAAGTCTTTAAAAATGCCATGCCGAGCCATGAGGTTGTCATTAAAACCTTTGATATGTCGAAGACGGCTGTTACGGTGGAACAATACAAGGAGTGCTTCCTCGCAGGCCAGTGTACGGCGCCCGGCACCGGCGACTTTTGCAATTGGGACAAGGGGGGTAGACAGTTTCACCCGGTCAATTGCGTGGATTGGAACCAGGCGAATCAGTATGCCAGGTTCAAGGGGGCAAGACTGCCTAGCGAGTCCGAATGGGAGTACGCTGCCACTAGCGGCGGTAAGAACCCGGAATACCCCTGGGGGAATGATGAGCCTGCCTGCGATAAGGCCGTGATGTACGGCAATGGCGGTTACGGCTGCGGCAAAAACGGCACGCTGCCCGTTCTCTCCAAAGATGGCAAGGAGTGCTCAAGAAAGGCAGGTCAGACGAAGCAGGGTTTGTGTGATATGTCCGGTAATGTCTGGCAGTGGGTGCAGGACAAGTATCAAAATTCGTATACAGGTGTGCCTGCTGACGGCAGAGCGGTTGAAGGAGGAGCGGGTTCCTATCGGGTGATCCGCGGCGGTTCTTTCAATGTCAAAGACTTCGGTTCAGTGCGGGCCGATGTCCGCGTCGCCAATGACCCTGGCAGCCGCATCCCCGATGTCGGGTTCCGCGTTGCGATGTCCCGTTGAAAGTGGACATCAGTCAAAGTAACTGGGAGGTAACATTATGAAAATTAAAATAACAGTAGTTGCGCTGTTGGCTGTAACCGCGGGCGTGTTCGCATACACGCGGTCGCATAACACCCTCCCATCCGACTTGAGGGACGCCGTAGCTGATTTTACCGACATCAAAGTTTCAGATATAAAAGCCGGGAGCAGTGCCGACATACCGATGCCCGCGCAGGCAACCTGCCCAACCAGCACGTTGGACCGGTCAAGAAAAGAGGTCAGGGACCTGATCGAGCGCGACCCCTTTTGTGAAGGGGTAGCGGTGTCGATTATTGACGGTAAAAAAGGCAACCCGTACGTTAACGTTATTTTGAAAGGGGAAAATACTTCCGGTTGTGCGGAGATCATGAAAGACCGCGCCGGGAGAATAGGGATGTCCATTTACTCTTCGGATGTGCTGGATGTCACCCCGCCCACTGCGTACTTAAGATTTCAAGATGCGCGTTAGGCGGGGCGATTAAGTGAGTTCCAGCGTATAGACAGAACTTAAATGGAGGTAACATTATGAAAACTACAATAACATTGGTTTCACTGGTAGCGGTAACCGTGGGCGTGTTCGCCTACACGCGCCCGCACAAAGCCATGCCGTCCGATCTCAGGGATGCCGTGGCCGACAACGGGAAGTTCGATACCAGCATTCCCGTCTTCGATAAAAATAGCGGTAATATCCCGGAGCCGAAGGCTAAGGCTGTGGACTGGGAATCGGAGTGGGGTTCGAATATGGCCGACGCTAATAACGCCAACTTGTTACGCGGCGTTCCGGGCGCTAACGCCTTCGAGAAGATTAAGACCCTTTTCGATATCAGCATCCAGGCGACGAAAGAAGACCTTTCCGGGTGGCATTCCGGACGGATGGTGCGTGACAATCTGCCCGACCAGGTTTACGGCGCGATTCTGCTGGGCGGCGAGAAAGAGGACGGCGCCGGGGAACTGACGTTCCGCGTTATGACGCATCCCAGCGATACGCCCGGCTACTTCGACGATCTGGACGCCGGTAAATCGGAATACCTGCATTTGAAATGGACAAACGTAGAAGGGCGCAGGATATATTTCCCTTCGGCAACGTCAAAACCCAAGGTGCAGTCCTTCCATAAGGTGCGCGGATGCGTGATAGAGGCGTACGGCAGGGAAAACAGCGCTCCATATTCATACGCCTACTATTGCAAGGCTGTTAAACCAGATTCGGCAACCTGCCCAACCAGCACGTTGGCCCGGTCAAGAAAAGAGGTCAGGGATCTGATCGAGCGCGACCCTTTTTGTGAAGGGGTAGCGGTGTCTATTATTGACGGTAAAAAAGGCAACCCGTACGTTAACGTTATTTTGAAAGGGGAAAATACTTCCGGTTGTGCGGAGATCATGAAAGACCGCGCCGGGAGAATAGGGATGGCCATTTACTCCTCGGATGTGCTGGATGTCACCCCGCCTACTGCGTACTTAAGATTTCAAAATGCGCGTTAGCCGGGGCGATTAAGTGAGTTTCGGCCTATAGACAGAGCCTAAATGAAGGCAGCATTATGAAAACCAAAATAACGGTTGTTGCGCTTATAACGGCAACCGCGGGGATGTTCGCATACACGCGGCCGCATAACGCCATCCCGTCCGACCTCCGGGACGCCGTAGCCGATAACGCCGGGTTCGACACCAGCATCCCTGTCTTTGAGAAAGGCAGCGGAAATCTTCCTGAGCCTAAGGTTGCGGCGGCGGCCGATAACGGTAAAGCCGCAGTTGCGCCTGATGTGGTGATTAAAATCCTGATCGACAAGGTGCTGAAGAACGGCAAAACGGCGACCAAAGACGAGATCGCCGCGCTTCTGGCGCCCAATTTTAATTTCGAGCACATGTCCAGGCTGGCTGTGGGAAGGTGCTGGGCGCAGGCTACTGAAGACCAGCGGAAGGCCATGATTAAGGAATTTCGCACGCTGCTGGTGCGGACTTATTCCTCGACTCTTCTGCGCGCCGGAGCCCTTGGGAGCGATATTAATGTAAAACCTCTCGGCCCCCAGCCGTCCGCGGAGGAAGCTTTAGTGAAGACTGTGGCCAGGCTGCTGGGAATGTCCACTGAGATAGATTACCGGATGGAAAGAGCGGGAGAAACCTGGCAGGTGTACGATGTGAATCTTGACGGTGTTTCTCTGGTGCTTACTTACCGCGGCCAGTTTGCGGGCGTAATCGCCGGTTCAGGGCTGGATGGTTTGATAAAAACTCTTGCCGAGAAAAACAGCAGGCCGTAGCGAATCTTACTTGTAATGGAGCCATGTCACCGGTAATGGAACGGTAAAATTCTTTGGGCCCCGCCATTAGGCTGTTTGACGGTGAGTCTTGGGTCCATAGACACTGCGAAAAACAGAGAACGGGCTGTAAAGTATATAGAGGAATTTTGCGTCGGCGTAAAAGGCAATAGTACTGGAGGTAATATTATGAAAACTACAATAGCATTGGTCGCTCTTATGGCAGTAACCGCGGGCGTGTTCGTCTACACGCGGCCGCATAACCCCATCCCGTCCGACTTAAGGGACGCTGTGTCCGACAACGGGAAGTTCGATACCAGCATTCCCGTGTTCGATAAAAGCAGCGGTAATATCCCGGAGCCGAAGGTCATGGCGGTGGAAGGCCTTCCCGTTCCGGCTATATCCAAAGGTGTGCAGACACTGAGCCCCAAAATATGCGTGACCCAGCTGACAGCTGAGTGGACAGGCGTCTTTCTGGTCAAATTCACCAAAGGCACGAATATAAAGGCTGTTATGGATGTCCTGAAACAGGAGGGGCTAGCAACTTCCCAGTATATACATTCACCTATCACGGAGAGCGGCGATGGTTTCTCCGCGAGGATAACGATAAAAGATGAAGACTCCGGCACGAAAATTAAACGCCTCGCCGAATACACGGACGTCGCTTCCGTTCAGATAAGTAAGAATGTGTACGCCTTGATGACCGGCTTGAGCGCACCGGTTGTGACCGGTGCCGGGAATCTTCAGGAAAAAGGCAAGATCCGGGCCTGTACAAGAGTATATACCGCAGGGTTTGCCGATGCGACCGTTCTACAGGGGTATTGTGTCGGCAATATCATGTTCCTCTCCGTTAACAGCTACACCTCCCCGGCCATTGTTAATTCTTTGGAGGCTTATAAAGGGCAAGATGCTGTTTTAACGTACACGCCTCACGCGAACGCGGTCGGTTGTGACCTTATTACTGCGGGGCTGCATCCTATTTTCTGTTCGGTGAAGCCGTCTCTTACTAACATAGGGTTGCTTGTGAATGGGAAGGATATCCTTCCCGAGCTTCGTTAGGTAAGAGAATAGACGCTTACCGATATAACCTACGGCAAATCAGTTCGCGGATATTGGTGGGCGCGCGCGTAAGCCGCGCCGTAAAGCGGAGGAAAGGAATTGAGTGTTGCGCCGGAAGGCGGCGATATCAGGGGTAACATTATGAAAACCAAAATAACGGCAGTTGCGCTTCTAGCGGTAACCGCGGGCGTGTTCGCTTACACGCGGCCGCACAACGCCCTCCCGTCCGACTTAAGGGATGCCGTGGCCGATAGCGGCGCCGTAGGTGAGCTGCGCCAGTCTGCGGCGATGCCAGAGGAGGCAGCCCTCCCGGAGGTCAGTAAGGCCGCCGCCACTGAAAAAAGCCTTCAACCAGAGGGAACGCCAATTGAACATGCCATGGGTGCTGACGCCATTAAAGGGACGGTTAACCCCAAGATATTCGCAACTCCGGTAACTGCGAACTGGCCGGATGTTATACTGCTAAAGTTCAACAAGGGTACGGACATAAACATAGTCACTTACGTTCTGAAGAAAGAAGGGCTCTCCTCCACTAAATTCTCAGATAACGGCGACGGTTTTTATGTGCGGCTGGACATAAAGGACTCCGAAGCCGCCTTTAAAGCCCAGTGCCTTGCGGGATACGCCGTTGTTGAAGCCGTTGAGGTGAATAGGAATGTTTTAGGCATGATCGCCGGTACACGCTCTGGCGCGGCTCCCGCGCCTAAAAGTTCGCTTAAGGCAATAAGCGAAATTATGGCTGCAGGCCCCATTCCCGAGGGTTGTGTTCTTGAAGTAAATGCTTTCAACAGCTCTCCCTTTGCCGAGAACCTGAATATCGGCATAATCAAGGGCGGAGCTTTTACAGACATCCTGATGTCGGGCGATGTTCCGGTCATCTCTGCGGACGGAAGCTATAAATACGAAGCCGTTTCTACGGAGGGAGCGGGCGTGATGTGGCAGGATCATAGGGTGAAAAATGTCTTCGAACTTCGCCTCGGTATCGGCAACAGCGTCGCTTTCGTGACCATTGAAAAATATAAGGAAACGAAGAATATTTTCGGAAAGGCAGAATGGAAAAAGACCAGCTCCGTAACGTGTAAAAATTAGGCGCTGGGGAAAGGGTATCAGGAGGCTTTTCACACGAGAGACACTGTGAGGTAACCTTATGAAAAACAAAATAACAGCAGTTGCGCTGATAGCGGTAAGCGCGGGCGTGTTCGCGTACACGCGCACGCATAACACACCCATCCCGTCCGACTTAAGGGACGCCGTGGCCGACAGCGCGCTTGAACAGCTTGGTTACGACAAACGCGACGGCAATATCCAGGAACCGAAGCCTGTCGCGGTAAGGGGGGCCAAGCTCCACGTGCAGGAAAAGCCGGTTAAATGGATCCCCTTTCCCAAAGGCAAGTTCGCGATGGGAGCCGAAGATATGGCTGGGTGTGAGGAATGCCGGCCGATACATTGGGTCGACATTGAGTCCTTTGAGATGTCCAAGACGCTAGTTACCGTAGAGCAATACGAGGAGTGTTTCCTCGCAGGCAAGTGCACGGCCCCGGGCACGGACACCAATTCTAATAATGGCGCAAATTGTAATTGGGGAAAGGCGGGACGGGAGCTTCACCCGGTCAACTGCGTGACCTGGAACCAGGCGAATCAATACGCTAGGTTCAAAGGAGCGAGACTGCCCACAGAGTCCGAGTGGGAGTACGCGGCTACTGGCGGCGGCAAGAGCCGGAAATACCCGTGGGGGGACGCGATGCCTGACTGCGATAAAGCCGTAATAGGCCTCGGCGGGATTGGTTGCGCCAGCAGAAGCACTATGCCGGTATGTTCTAAACCAGACGGGAACACCGCGCAGGGTTTATGCGATATGGCGGGCAACGTGTGGCAGTGGGTGCAGGACAAGCCTCAGAACTCGTATAACAAAGCGCCTACGGACGGCAGCGCGTTCGAGGCCGCGGGCACCACTCTCAGGATCATTCGCGGGGGCTCCTTTTACACGAATATCGCAAGTTATCTGCGTGCCCAATATCGCAATAGCTTCAGGATGGAGGACCGTGCCGACCACACCGGGTTCCGCCTTGTGAGGTCTCGGTAACCTTTGGACACTTGAATACTTGGCCCTGGTATAAATCTGTTGTAGTAATCTGCTTGCGGAGGGAGTGAGCCAGGCGTGTGCGTAAGCCGCGCCCTGGGAGCGAGGGAAAGGCATTGAGTATTGCCCCAGAAGGCGGCGATATCAGGAGATAACATTATGAAAACTAAAATAACAGCAGTCGCGCTTATAGCGGTAACCGCGGGCGTGTTCGCGTACACGCGCACGCATAACACACCCATCCCGTCCGACTTAAGGGACGCTGTGGCCGATAACGGTGAGTTCAACACCAGCATCCCAGTCTTCCCTAAAGACAGAGGTAATATCCCGGAACCGAAAGCTGAAAAGGCTGATGCCGGCGTTTCCAAAGGCCGTGGCGCCGACTACAGGGCCGCAGTACTTGACGCCATAAACGCGGCCCAGGATCTGGGCGAAGCCACCGGGAAGATAGATGGGGGGAAGCGCGGCGCTCATGGTAAAAAGCTGCAGTATTCGTATTCTGAAAAGGTCGTGAACGCCCAGGGGCTGACTGACCTTAAGGAGAAGTTGGATGAGCTCAAGGACCGCGTCTCCGGGTTGTCTTTCTACTGCGAGATTGAGTTTAATTCCCTGCTTTACAAGGCGCAGGACCTTGGCTACTCCGCCGGGAGGATAGATGCCCTTGCGAAGTATACGATGTTCTCGGGTGCAGACCTGGATGGGAACGCCAAGTTGATGATGCGCCGTCTGGACGTGCAAAAAGAAGCACACAAAAAATTCATCGCTAAGTGCATCGAGTAACCGCCGGCAAAGATGAATAAGTGGGTTCCGGTGACAGTATACGGAATTAGACGTTCGGGAATACATATGCCGGTGTTGGAGTAAATGGTGAATAGTTTCCGGAGGCAACATTATGAAAACCAAAATAATAGCGGTCGCTCTTATAGCGGTAAGCGCGGGCGTGTTCGCTTACACGCGCACGCATAACACACCCATCCCGTCCGACTTAAGGGACGCCGTGGCCGACAGTGCCATTGACGCCTTAAAAGCCGGAGGAGGTGATCAGGACATAAAAGTCCCGGAGCCGGAGATTAAGCCGTTCTATGTAGAGACCGGTTTCAGAAGGGGTTCGGGTAACAAAGGTTATGTGGCTGGTCTTGACCCGTCAGCCGGCGTGCCTTCCAATCCGGTTAAATGGGTTACCATTACTGGCGGGAAGTTCGCTATGGGGACTGACAGCGGTGAAAATGGTTTTGAAGACGCCAAGCCCATACATGAAGTGTCTGTTGAAACTTTTTATATGTCCAAAACGGCGGTGACAGTGGAACAATACGCGGAGTGCGTGATCAAGGGAGGTTGTACGGAACCGGCTACCGGCGACTATTGCAACTGGGGTGTGACGGGCCGCCAACTTCACCCGGTCAATTGCGTGGATTGGGACCAAGCGAGTAAATACGCCAAATTCAAGGGTGGCAGGCTGCCCAGCGAGTCCGAGTGGGAATATGCGGCGACGAGCGGCGGCAAGAATCAGAAATACCCCTGGGGTAATGATGAGCCGACCTGCGACAAGGCCGTGATGTACGGCAATGGTGGTTTCGGTTGTGGTAAAAACAGCACGATGCCTGTGTGCTCAAAGACTGCCGGTAACACCGCGCAGGGTTTGTGCGATATGGCGGGGAATGTCTGGCAGTGGGTGCAGGACAAATACCAGGATTCGTATAAAGGCGCGCCTGTTGACGGTAGTGCATTTGAAGCTGCGGGCTCCGGCCGGGTGGTGCGTGGCGGTTCCTTCCGCAGCAATGGCGCCGGAAACCTGCGGGCCGATTACCGCGGCTACGTCGACCCTGGCCACCGCTACGAGAACTTCGGGTTCCGCCTTGTGAGGTCCAGTCGTTGACCTTTGGATATTTGGGCCCTTGCCCCTTAGGCTTGAGTCTTTTATAGCAAATCAGTTTGCGTAGTGAGTGAGACAGGCGTGTGCGTAAGCCGCGCCCTGGGAGCGAGGGAAAGGCATTGAGTATTGCCCCAGAAGGCGGCGATATCAGGAGATAACATTATGAAAACTAAAATAACAGCAGTTGCACTTATATTGGTAACCGCGGGCGTGTTCGCTTACACGCGGCCGCACAACGCCCTCCCGTCCGACCTTAGGGACGCGGTGGCTGATAACGGGAAGTTCGATACCAGCATCCCCATCCTCGACAAAAATAGTGCTAATCTCCCTGAGCCGAAAGCAGGCAAAGTCGGGCGTGACGGGCAAATTAAGTTATACGAAGCTGAAATCGGCAAACTTAAGGCTTCCCGTAAAAACGAGCCGGACGCGGCAAAGCGAGATCAGGCGACGAAAGAAATAGAAGAATATAATAACAGGATCATCGAACTCGCCTGGGACGGGGTCGCTCACAAGGCCGGCGGAAAGATGTCAGCGCCTGCCTCTAAAATAGTCGTAACACCCGTAACCGAACACATGAATGACGCCATCCTCGTTAAATTCAGAAAGGGCGTTGATTTAGTAAGTATTACGCATATTCTGGCGCAGGAAGGCCTGGCATCGGTTAAATCCTTTGATAACGGCGATGGGTATTACGTACGGATAAGCATAAAAGATGGAGATGCCGCAGGGAAAGTTATCCCCCTGTCATATTATTCCGCAGTAGAATCCGTACAGGTAAATGAGCGGGTTTTTGGTCTGATCAGCGGTTTAGAAACAAAGACGCTGTCCAGTAAATTCGCCATCGGCAAGCCTTTTACCCCCGAGGACGGCGGGCCGCTGTTCGCCGGAACGCGTGAGAAAGGTGCGGTTGCCGGTGGCAAGGACCCTTATGACGAACTGAAGGCCATGTTTGAGACCGGTACCCAGCCTACCGAGGCGGACCTGACCGGAGTCTTCGAGGGAATATCTCTTGTAAAGGTGTATGGTGCCCCTTTGATGGACCGCGCGGAATTCGTCGCGAAGAGAAAGCTTCATATAAACCTCAACAACGGCTCTGATGAAATGGTGCTGCAGATAGGTGAGAACAATTCTGTCGTGGATTATTGCGATTTCGGCAGGATAGCTGTAGCCCCGGTCAAATTCGACGGCGGCGCAGCTTCAGCCGAGGTGCGTGGTGACACGGTAATTGCAAAAATGAATTCCGGCTATATAATCACCAGGACGTTGTCTAAAGAGTTCAGTTCTCCTACTGTGTATTATTCGTATTTCTTCAAGCCGGTCAAGTGCCGGTAGAGCTGAAAATAGCGGCGGTCTGAACAGGGGATGCAATGCTGATCACTCAGAGAAGTGTATGTCGTGTCCCCTCTCAGTAAGGGCCAATAGCGATAGCTCTGGAGGTAACATTATGAAGACTAAAATAACAGCAGTTGCGCTTATAGCGGTAACCGCGGGCGTGTTCGCCTACACTCGCCCGCACAAAGCCCTCCCGTCCGACCTTAGGGACGCCGTGGCGGACAATGGGAAATTTGATACCGCTATCCCCGTTATTGAGAAGGATAAAGCGAATGTGCCGCTACCGAAGGCCGCGCCGGCGGATGTCGGCGTTTTGGGTGTCTCGAAAAGTTTTTCTGATATTTTCGTGCTGGCTCCGGTCTCCGGCCGGCTTATCAGTTATACCCGGGAACGGCCGCCCTCCAAACATAAACTTGTGATCCGTCTCGATTGTAGAAAAAGCGTCTTCGGATTCTCGAAAAGCTGCGGTACGAAGTCAGCCGAGGTTGCCGTTGCTCCGGACGGAAGTTTCCAAACCCCCGCGCTTTCTATCCCGTCGAGCAGCGTCTTACAGTACAACGCCGATATACAGCTGTTCCACGCGGATTCTCCTAATCCCGTAGCGGTTAGGTCCTATCTCGGTGTCGATAACAATAATACAGGGGACATGGATAAACTCATAAGAGATCTTAAAAACATCTCCGTTTACGAGATCCCCCGGATGCATCTTGAGTTCGAGCTTAAGTCCGGAGGCCCCGTAGAGGGATATATCCGCGGGCCGCAGTTCAAGGACGCTTTGTTCGTGGTTGAAAACAGTTATGAGGCGGTCGGAAGCAATATGTCTTTTGGAAGCAGTCGGAGCGGCGAGTCCGGGGAATTTTACGACAAGCGGCGGCCTTTGGACCAATATTTCCTAGGCGGCGACATTGCGTACGCGCCGGGGTTGGACGCGCCGCCGTCCAAAGTCTACGTGTATCTTTATGCCGCTATGGCGCGGCTCAATCTCATCAAACAGGGCTGCCTGACAGGCTCATCCTGCCGCGTGCTGATCAACGATGTGGATCCGAGTCCGGCCGACTGAAGCGTTGTCCGTCCGCACGGGCAACTGCCAGGCACGGAGTTTAAGTCGCAGATGCAAAATCCAGTGTCGTTGAAGAATTGTAAATAGGTGCTAACTGGAAATAATATATGAAAACCAGGATAGCAGTATTTGCGCTTATAGCCCTGACCGCGGGCATGTCGGCTTGCACGCGGACGCATAACGGCATCCCGTCCGACCTTAGGAATGCCGTCGCCGATAACGGGGTTATCGGTCAGTCTGGCGGAGAGCGCGCGGTAGCCGTGTCTGGGCCCAGGTATCCGGTCGAGTTCATCACCATCCCCGGCGGAAAGTTCACTATGGGGACGGTCAGCGGTGAAAAAGGCTTTGAAGGCTCCAAACCGATCCATGAGGTCGCCATCAAAACTTTTGATATGTCTAAAACGGCGGTGACAGTAGAACAATACGCGGAGTGCGTGATCAAAGGCGGGTGTACTGAACCGGCCACCGGCTACTACTGCAACTGGGGTGTGGCTGGCCGGCAGCTTCACCCGGTCAACTGCGTGGATTGGGACCAGGCGGATAAATACGCAAAGTTCAAAGGCGCCAGATTACCCAGTGAGTCCGAATGGGAATATGCGGCTACGAGCGGTGGGAAGAGTCGGAAATACCCTTGGGGTAATGATGAGCCGACCTGCGCCAAGGCCGTGATGCATGGTAACGGCGGTGACGGTTGCGGTAGAGACAGCACGATGCCTGTGTGCTCAAAGCCGGCCGGGAACACCGCGCAGGGTTTGTGCGACATGGCGGGGAATGTGTGGCAGTGGGTGCAGGACAAATACCAGGATTCGTATAAAGGCGCGCCTGTTGACGGGAGTGCGTTCGAAGGTGCGGGCTCCTACCGGGTGTTTCGCGGCGGCGACTTCAGCAGCGTTAGCGCCGGAAACCTGCGGGCCGCTTACCGCAACGCCTACGACCCTGGCTTCCGCCTCAGCAGCATCGGGTTCCGCCTTGCGAGGTTTCGTCGTTAGAAAATAAGGCGAAGATTATAAGATCGTTAATTTCATCATAGAATATACTTTTCATGTAAGCCTCTTAACGTTATGACAACTGATGGAAAAACACTGCTTATTATTGATGATGAAGAAGACTGGCTTTCCCTTCTGGAGAAACTCCTTTCCGCGGAGGGCTACTGCGTGCTTACCGCTCAGAATTGCGCCGGTGCAATGGATATTCTCAGCCGGAACCGTCCGCATTGCATTATATCGGATGTCAGACTGGGCGCTGAGGATGGCAGCATGCTGTGCTGCCGTATCAAGTCCGCCCCAGGCCTCAGTGACATCCCGGTGATAATGCTCAGCGGAATTGGCGAGGAACCCGCCAACTGCTGTTGCGACGCCTTCGTCTGCAAAGCCGACAGCGCCAGTAGCATACTTGCCGCCGTAAAAAAAGCCCTCTCAAAGTAGTCCGGACGGACCTCTATTATTCTGGGACGGATTTTAGCTGCTGCTGGCGTAGTTGAAATCTAAAAACCTGTAATCTCGCGGGTGAAGTTGCTGTTTAGTAGCTCGCGTCGGGTGGCGAAAATAAAAATACGGGCAACATGGCTAAACATTTCTTGTGGCTGTCCGTGTTTTTAAATTTAAATTGCGGGCCGGGCTGCTGTTCCTCACTTCCCCAACCCAAACCCCAGGCGCCCAGTGTTCCGAAGCGGCCCGGTCCTGATTGGTTTTACTACTAACTACATACACGCGTTTTCCCGCTTGCTTGCCGTGGTGGAACCCTGCGAAGGAAGTAAGTGTCGGGGGGGGAGTGGATTAAAAATCTCTTAATTTTACTACCTTGCACTCAATATAGAAGAGGGCCGATCTGTCCGTTTTCCTGGAGATGGCGTAGGCTTGGGCGGTAGGGATGTTCATCATCATTACCGGGTAAAGATTGCGCAAAACCGTTGAATCCGCGCGGAGGATCCCTCCGCAGCCCCATTCGCCGGTGCCTAAGGCTATCAGATCGTTCTTATATTTCAGCATCTTTGCCTGCAACTCCGGTTCTGTGGCGTCAAAATGCGGCAGTTCCAGATCTTTCGAGGCGAGAGGGCATTTGTAATCCCCGTTCTTCATTCTTTTCAGGATCTTCACCGCGGCAAGTATTTTCATGGCCGCGTCGGCCGCCTCTTTGGAGAGACGCAGCGCTTTCGCTGTCTGGTCCGCGGACCATGCCCCGGTATCAGAACTGAGCGCGGTGAAACAGATAAAGGTGTCCGGGTTCGTAAGGATGGCGCGGTACTGTTCGTGGTTTATGTAATATTTTCTTCCTTCCATCGCGCTCTTTACTACAGTATGTATGGGCGAAAGGGCGCTTTCCCCGGTTTGTTCGCGGATCAGGGCGCTAAAGACATAAGCATACGCTTCCTTGCCAGTCATTGTCTTTAACCACGCTATCGCGAGCTCATGAGTTGCAGTGCTGAAAAGCGGGATTCTGAGGGCTAAGAAAAGCTTATTGAGTTTATTGCACTCCGGAAGGCTTTTTCCCTCCTCCATCCGAAGATATTGCCTGTAAGAAAACCCGATCCCTTGCGCCCCGCCGTTGTCGTAAAAGAACCGGTAAGCGGTAGAAAACCCCGCCTCTTTCCTGGCCCTGCATAAAGCAGCTGAAAATATTGTGCTCATATCGTATACCTCCCTGTGCCACAAACTCCGACGGTCTGCAAATGAATTGTAGGTATTTGCCCACGCGTTCCGCAATAGCGACATGTTGTCCCGCTGTTTGCGATTATTACAGCTCACTCCGACGTAAGTCAAAAGCGAAAAGGCCGGGAGGCACGGTAAAGCGGCAAGAGTATAGTGCTGATGCACGACATCCGTACCGCCGTAAGAGCCTTTTTATATGGTTGTCGGAGAACGGCACAATGTGGTTTCCCCGGAGAGGCTCGCCATTGTTTTCAGGGGGGGATAAGGGGGATTTAGTCCGCGCTCACGAATTTGTAACCACAAGACCTTACTGAGCAGATCGGGCTTTCCTCTTCTCCTAGTTTCCGGCGCAAATTCATTACCGTTACATCCACCACTTTTGAGCTGGCCAGCTCGGCGCCATTCCAGACCGCCTTGATCAGTGATTCGCGCGTAAGAACAATGTTCGGGTTTTCCATAAATGCGCGCAGCAGGGCGAACTCTCTGTTGGTCAACTCAATGGGTCGGTCTTTCAGGGTAACGGTCTTCGACTTAATGTCTATTGTTATCCCGCACCGGGTCATCCTTTCTGTAAGATTCCCGTAAACTCTTCTTATTATCGCGTCCACCCTGGCGCGCAGCTCGTCAATATCGAAAGGCTTGGACAGGTAATCATCCGCGCCGAATCTCAAGCCAAGGATCTTATCCGCGACTTCCGCCTTGCCGGTAAGCATAAGTATCGGAATAGTCTTAAGCGCGGAGTCTTTTTTTATGTTAAGGCATAACTGAAGTCCGTCGCCGTCCGGCAGGCCTCTGTCCAGTACGATAATATCTGGCTTGATCTCTTCCAGAGCTTTGCGGCACTCTCCTATGGACGCCGCGGTGCAGACTATGTGCCCGTCCTCCTTAAAAGCGGCCTTTACCATGTCCCTGTTCAACTTATCGTCCTCGACTACAAGTATAGTGAGTTGTTTCATAATTCTCCCGCGAACCGCAGTATGTTGCGGTATCTTTCAGTTCACCAATATACTAATTATTACGCTAAAAATCCCGATGAGGTTTCGGGAGATGGATCTTTTTTTGTGTTCGGTAAAGCAACGGTAAAGTTGTTTGGGACCAGCCAATGGACCATTTAATCGAAAAATTAGGTGCCAAGGACATTTTTAGAGCGTGGAATTATCCCGTAAACTATAACCAGAAGAAGTCGGTATAGCAGTAAAGGCGGTAAATCCGAGTTTCCCGCAGCGGCCACAAAGATCCGATGAGATAAAAATGTAGCGGTGTGAGAAAAATATGAATATAAAATCATTCTTCCTGGTTTCGATAGTTTCTCTTTTTCCTTTTTTTTCACTTTCCGCTCTGGAATTGCGGTCGCCCAAGGAGCCTTCAGTCGTTGAGGTCCCTTCTGTTCCTGCGCCTTCGGCCGACCTGGACTCGCTTAAGGCGGAATATTATGAAATTTATTCGGCGTTGAAAGTCTATTCCAACGTAGCCTATTCTGCCCGGCAGGATAGTCCTGTATTCCTGGAAGTTTCGGCTTCGGGGCAATATCTGCGCGGCAGGCTGGAGGCAGTGGGGATGCTTATAGAAAGGAAAACAGGCTTTTCCCGCGAGGTACTTGATTCAGGGCTTACGCGTAAGAACGGGGAGATCTCCCGGGGGGTGCTGGCCGAGCTTAGTTCTGTTTTCGGTTTTTCCAGGGGTAACGAGCCTCATTCCATGGAAATGCGCGGTGTGCCTATAAAGCTGGGGTATTGCCAGATAAATTACGTCAAAAATAGTGTGCCTTTCCTGGTGCAGTACGACGGCTTCCTGAAAAAAGGCGAAGTTATTCTAACTTTCGACGACGGGCCGGGTCAATTGACGGAAGAGGTCTCCTCCGCGATGAAAGACGCGGGCGCGTCTTCCGTGTTCTTCGTGCTCGGTTCTAAGCTGGGGCCGAATGGAAAAGAACTTGTAAAGCGGACCGCGTTGGACGGGCACTCGGTCGCCGTGCACGGCTATAACCATGCCACTGGGTCAGGCAAGCCGTTTACGGCCCTTTCCACAGAGGAAACCCTGGACCAACTTGGCGGAGTCAGTGCGTCCATAGCCGCCGCTGTCGGGCGGAAACCAGTTTTCTTCAGGCCTCCTTACGGCATAATTTCCCCGGAGGCCTTGAAAGCGATAGACATTAAGCTGGGACTGGTTCCGGTCGGCTGGACCATTGACACTCTGGACTGGTCAACAAAAGACCCTGAAGAACTTTTCCTGAAGACTACCTCTCTCATAAAGCAGCGCGGCAAGGGTATCGTGCTGATGCACGACATCCACTCGCAAAGCCGCACCGCCGCGAAGAGACTTGTTAAATGGCTGGCGGAGAACGGTTACAAGGTGGTTTCACCGGAGAGAATGACCGCAGCTTACAAGGGGGAATAAAAGTAGAGTGTACCCCTGCCCTGCGGAGTTTTACACACGCCCCCATAACGATGGACCTATATCTGGGAGGCCAAAAGGCGTCTTTTAGAGGTACTTTCGGCTCATACGGCTTTAGTACTATTTTTGATTGAATAATAGTAATGAAAACGCCTAATACCATTCTAGTAGCGGCCTTGCTCTCTTTCGCGTCCTCAGGTTTCGCTTTTGACCTGCCCGGCCTTAATAGCGCTTCGGGCGCGGCCTCGCTGCCGCCGGCAAGCCTGCCGCGCATAGACGGTTCCGAGATCTCCGGCTCGGCGGAAGCCGCGGCTGAAGCGGACCTGGAAGCGCTGCGCGCGGAAGCCGCCGCCGACCCTGATAGATTTATAGACGAACATACTCCGGAGGAAGTCGGCCTTGTGTTCGGCCTGTCCGACGAGTCCCGCTACGTCATCGACAGCTCCAAGGCCAAGCAGGCTTTAGTGCGCGTTAAGATAGACTTGGGAGCGCAGCGGCTAAGCGTAGAGGCGCCCAAGTTCAGCAAGGTTTTCAAGATCTCCTCCGGCCTCGCGCCCAAGTTCGCCACGCCCGGCAGCGGCAAGTGCTTCGCCCCGGATTTTATACAGGCGATGCATTACTCGACTCTTTACAATAACGCGCCTATGCCTAATTCGGTCTTCTTTAACGGCAACATAGCGCTGCACGGTACCGAAGCCGAATGGCTGCTGGGCAAGCCAGCCTCCCACGGCTGCATAAGGCTGTCCAAAGCGGATTCAAAGACGCTTTATGAAGTGGTCAAGGCGAACGGGAAGGCTAACACCAGTGTTTGTGTGGAAGGGAAGACACCTGTAAATTAGGACTTGTTATATGTTAAAAAAGCCCGCGTTCGGTACGCGGGCTTTTTTACGGTAAAGGCACGGTAAAGTTGTCTAGGCCCGGCGTTAGGCCGTTTGCTTTAATACAGCGGGCCCAAGGACACTTCAAGAGGCGCCAGGGATAGCATAGAATATAGCCATAGTAATTGAAAGCGGTTACCAGATTGGGACGGGAGAGTCCAGCTTTTCAGCTCCCGGAATTGGTCACCAACGAGGGTGGATTTATCTACATAGCCGATAAGTCCGCGAAAGAGCTATATGGCAGTGTGTTCTTTAATTCCTCCGCGCTGGATCTTAAGGGTAAGAATAAATACTGCGATTATTAAGCGGCCGTAGAACGATACGGGGAGTGAACAAAGGCCAATGTGCTTAGCCCGGCCAGACTAGAAAACGCTGGCGGATATAGAACGCCAAGGTGTGGCAGAATTTCTGGAAGGCATTCAGAGCGCGCTGAAAGCGGGATAGTATCGTATTTAGGGGACGCTGATTCCTAAATTCCTAATAACTAACAGTTGTCGGTTGATTGTTGATAATTAGTAATTTAGGAATCATCGTCCCCTCTCCTCTATAAACGGCATGGAACGCCGAATTTGGTAGCTTATGCAAACGATTATGAATTCTTTAAGGTGGAGGGCTAACGCTTATGTTTAAGACTATTATTTATATTATCCTTCCGTTTTTGTTAGCGCAAATATCATTGGCCGGAGAAAACATCATTTCCGTTATACCCTTAATGAAAAAGCATTCGCACTTTTATCTAGAAGCTTCCGTGAATGGAACAAAAGGATTGTTCCTTCTGGATACAGGAGCCGATATCGGAGCACTCGACTTGGAATTCGCAAAAAAAGCTGGCGTCGATTTTATGGATGAGTCCGGTAATCTTTCACTGAACGTCAGCACCACGGAAATCAAATCCGGAGTGATTTCTATATTTGTGAGCACGCTCACAATAGGAGAATTGGAACTTTATAACCAGGCAATGCCATGGAATGAAACCCTTGATATAAAAGGAAATAGCCTTAAATACGATGGAGTAGCAGCTGATGGATTAATTTCTTTGCGCAATCTGAAGCAGCAGGTATTTGAGATAGACTATAAGGGCAAAAGACTTGTTTTTTTAAAACAAAATCTTGAAGCGGCCGATAAACGCGTTATTTTAAAGATGGATAAATCATGCCTAAGCAAAGCGAAAGTTTGCCTGAATTTATCCTGGAACGGCCTTATAGGCACGTTTCTTTTGGACAGCGGAGCGAATAACTTTATGGTTCCAAGGAAATTTGCGGACGGTTGGGGCATATATAAAAGCACACCCACCCGCGCAAAAGAGTGGAATGGAGTTCCAGGCAAAGAGTATATGTTTGAAAAATTTGAATTTGACGAACTAAAACTAGGGCGGGTTTCATTTTTTGTGCCGGATTCCGACAGCGACGACAACGGACCGATCGAAAAAGGCCTTATAGGAAATGATGTGCTGGAGCATTTTGGCGCCATTACGTACAACATGCCCAGTGCCGAAATAATTTTAGGCGGGAGTTCCGGCGACAGTATACGCATTAGTAAATAGTGATTCTGTATACTGCCCCCGAAATTCAGGAACTCACATGAGAATAATATTTTTACTGCTGTTTCCTCTCGCTCTTACCGCAGCCGGCAGGCCGGCGGAGAGGCCCGCTGTGGCCAAACAGGGCCAGTTGGCTCCGCAGGTGGTCCTGAAAAAGATAATTAATGGCGACATTACGACCATGAAGGGATGGGAGGAATTGAAGGGAAAGGCCGTGGTTATGGAATTCTGGGCGACATTCTGTGACCCCTGTGTGGAGAACATCCCACATCTGAATGAACTGGCCGCTAAATTCAAAGATAAACCGGTGATTTTTCTATCGGTGTCCAAGGAGAACGAGGCCGCCGTGCGCAAATTCCTAAAAATTCATGCAATGAGCGGCAATGTGGCCGCCGAGGCCGGCGCGGTCTTTAAGAGTTTTAATGTTTTCGGCACACCGCGCACGGTACTGATAGACAAAAACAGCCGCGTGGCGGCTTTCAGCTATCCTTCCAGCGTGACCGAGGCGACCATAGAGAATCTGCTGGCCGGCAAGGAGCTTAAGAGCGACGAGCCGCAGAGGCGTAAGGTGCTGAGGGCAACAGCAGGGCCATGGTCTTCTCTTCCGTAAGTCTGGGGGAAAAGGTGCCTTCTTTTTTCCATATGACCCCGGTATGTTCGCCGCAGCGATCGAGCTTCAAAAAAGGGCACAGGAGAACCACCAATTAAAAAATTAAACATATACACCCGGCTTGGATTATGGATAGCCGTGTCAGCATTGCTACTAAATGCTCTAGTGGTGCTGCGCGCCCAGATTCTCCTGTTATGTGGTCGATACTGCTAGTGCCTAGAATTTTTCCCAAAGCTTCGCCGCCAGCTCCAGCGATTTGGCGGAGACCTCTTCCTCGTGGATATTTAATTTCAGCTTCCTGCCTTCCATCAGCACCCTGCCGGCGGCGATGGTGGTGTCCACCGTGCTCTGGCTGATCCCGAAGATCAGGTGTCCGGCGAAGTTTGAGGCGTCCATCGGTGTGGGGGGGGGGGGAGATAATCTATTATCGCGAGGTCGGCGGCGAAGCCTTCCCTGAGCTCGCCGAGTCCCCGAAGAAGCGGCTGGCTATTTTGGCGTTGTTAATAAGCAGCGCATTGGCCGCTTCCATGAAACCCTGCGACGGATCCCGCTTCAGATGCCGCAGCCAGAGGGCGCGCGGACTTCTTCCATCATGTTCATGGTCATCGCGTCGGTGTCGAGTCCGACCAGTATCCCTTTGGCGGCCATGGCGGTGATGTCGGCGATACTGATGGCGTTATTGGCGTTGGATTGGGGATTGTGCACTATGGCGGTGCCGGTTCCCTTTAAAATATCTATCTCGGTCTCGTTGACGTGGATGGAGTGCGCCGCGATGGACTTCCTGCCCCGTACGCCTGATCGAAAGGGCGCTGTTTTGACCCTCACCTAAACCTGGATTACGCTTTGGTTTAAAATTTCACTAAATACCGCAGATCTTCCGCGCTAAAGGTCCTGAAGCGGCTTCAGGTTGGGAACTGCTTTATTCCGACCCCGGTAAAGGAACGGTAAATTTATTTAGGCCCTGGCACTAGGCTGTTTAATTAAGAAATGCTGCCCCAAGGACACTTCAGAACGCACGGGGAATGCCGTAAACTATAACCATAGGAAGGTGAGTGATATCCGGCAGTCTTCGCAAACGACAGGCGAGATATAATGGAAAAAAGCTATGAAAAGAATAATGATGACGGCAGTTATGCTAGGTTTAACAGGTGTCGCCTTCGCTGAGAACTTTTAGTCAGACACGACGCTTTTTGTGGCCCCTGTAATTTCCGCCGGGATGCTTTACACTACCGACGAGTGCGCGGAGACTCACACCGGGATCATGTATAGTATTTTTTACAGGCAACCGATATTGACCTGGATAACGTAGGCGGGGGAAAGAACGGCACATTAAAACCCTCAATTGGCTTCAAGGTCGGCTACATTTCTGAGGTTTTTTGGACGGCCAAGGTGAAATCCAGCCCGAAATGAACCCGACACTACGTTGTCGGGTTGGGTTTGTATACTAGTTATAGAAGATGGCAAACAGATCAGGAATATAAGGAGACAGATCATGGCAGATCCCAGAGGTTTCGTTAGCTTTGATATTGACAACAACGAAGATGAAAAGATTTTCTTCGTGGGCCAGTCAAAAAACAAGAAGACCCCGTTCAGTTTTGAGGATTGGTCGTCAAAATCCTCTTTACCTCAGGCTCAATGGGAAGGGATCATAGAAGAGAAGATAAGCAAATGCAACTTCGTAGTGGTACTTAGCGGCAAAAGCATGGCGTCGGCGACGGGTGTTACCAAAGAGATAAGATTTGCCAACTCGGCCTCCGTTCCGGTTTTTGGAGTATATGTGGGAGGAGCGGACACCAACAGCACCCTCCCGGACGGCCTGCCGAGAAACAGAACTATCAACTGGGACTGGGACGCGATAGCCTCCGCAATAAAGCAGGTAATGCAAGAGGGGAAAAATAAATGAGAAAAGCACTGGCTGTAGGAATTAATAATTACCAGGGCGCCCCTCTGCGCGGTTGTATCAATGACGCATCCGCCGTAGCAACAACGCTTGCAACCCATGGGGATGGCTCGCCCAACTTTGATGTAAGGCTTGAAACAGATGTAAAGACAAGGGCAAGCTTAAAGGGAATGATAACCGAACTTTTTTCGGGAGACAGCGACATAGTGCTTCTTTACTTCTCTGGCCATGGCGCCTTAACCGACCTTGGGGGCTACCTGGTAACGCCGGACTACCAGAAGTACGATGAAGGGATCTCGATGCATGATATCCTTACCATCTCCAACGACTCCAAAGTTAAGGACAAAATAATCATTCTTGATTGCTGCCATTCGGGAGCCATGGGCTCGCTTGGCAGCAGCTTCCCCGTGTCCCATCTCAAAGAGGGGACCTCTATACTGACAGCAAGCAAAAGCGATGAAGCTTCGGTGGAAGTGAACGGACACGGCGTCTTCACAAATTTGTTGATCGACGCCCTGCAAGGCGGCGCTGCCGACCTGCGCGGGCATATTTCCCCTGGCGGGGTGTATGCCTACATAGACCAGGCACTTGGGGCCTGGGAACAGCGCCCTGTGTTTAAAACGAATGTTACCAGGTTCACTTCGCTACGCACCATTCAGCCGCAGGTTCCGCTGGAAACCTTAAGAAAGATAACAGAGTATTTCCCCGAACCTCAGCACGATTTCCAGCTGAACCCTTCGTATGAGGACACGAATACGAAGGAAATAAAACATGAGGTAAAGGAACCTTATGCAAAGAAGGAGAACATTAGTATTTTTAAAGACCTTCAAAAGTTCCAGAGCGTAGGGCTGGTTGTGCCCGTTGATACTCCCTACATGTATTTTGCCGCAATGGAATCCAAAGCCTGCAAACTTACTGCTTTGGGCTTCCATTATTGGCGGCTGGTCAAGGACAAGAGAATATAAACGCCATGTTTCAAAAAAAGCGAACTGATACATAGAAAGTCCAGGTTGCATCGTGCCCATACGGTTAAGAAACGGTAAAGAGATATGGGCTATTTGGGTTGGCCTTATTGGGCCAAGTGGCACTTTAATAAGTCGCTGCCGGGCCATATGATATATATATCAGAAAGACATATGTGGAGATGCCATTATGAATGCGAAAATAGTATTAGCCGGCTTTTTGACCCTGATAGCGGGCGTGTTCGTCTACACGCGGCCGCATAATATTGTTCCGTCCGACCTACGGGATGCCGTAGGGGACGGCGGGTTCGACACCTCCATTCCCGTTTTTGAAAAAAACAGCAGGAATATCCCGGAGCCCGTAGCGCGCATACAGCGGCAGCCTCCTGAAATCGGAGAGCATGTAAACAGTCTGCCTGAGCCGAGAATCTCGCTCCTGATGTCTTTTGAACAGATGATTAAGAAAAACCCGGTCTGGCCAGGATATTCGGTTTTGGCGCAGCCTATCATGGTTTACCGGAAGGGGGAACGCTCGTTCCTGCTGGAGCATCCTACCCCTCCGCAGGATTACAGCATGATCGCGGTCTCGCCGTATTCTGTCGCGATGAAGGAAGGCACCACCCAGATGGACGTTACGTTTAAATTTCACTTCCTGATAAATGGAGTGGATTCATTCGCTTATATGTACAAGCCCGGCCCCAATTCCGATTCCCCAAAAAGCATCGCACACGATGCGGGTTTAATTGTACACGAACGGTTTCATGTTTTTCAGGAAAAGGATTTTAAAGATATCCCCGGTCATTTGCCGGCGGAACGATATGAACCGAGTGGCAAAGTATTGGCGATGGCTATACTTGAACAGCGGGCGCTGGCGGCCGCTGTTACGGCTGAAGATCAAAACGAATCGGCGTTCTTTGCCCGCTTGTTCGTGGCGATAAGGAAAAACCGCAATTCTGAAGGCCTGGCCGACACAAATAATGAAAATCTGGAGGAACAGTCGGAGGGCACCGCCCAGTATGTGGAAATTAATTTCCTTGCCCGTATGCCCGGAGATAACGGGCGCGCATTGAAGGACCTGCTTCAATTCATGGAACTATGCACGGATATAGACTCCTTGGGTAAAACAAGGTTCTATGCCACCGGCGCGATACAAAGCATACTGCTGGACAGACACGGGCAGGCGAGTTGGAAATCTTCGGTGGCGTCCGGAATTCCGACAGCTGACTTGCTGATGGCGTTGTATCCAATGAGTGACGCAGAACGTCAGGGGCTAGTAGACAAGGCGAAGGCCAGATTCGACTATGTCAAATTGCTTGAGATCGGCAATGCCGCCACTGCCGAGTATACGGCGGAGAAAGAAAAAGCCCTGGCCGATTATAATAGCCTTGGAGGCATTGAACTGGAAGTGCCCGATAGAGGCGGACCTGTAGGAATGACCAACTGGTATCCTTTGGATAATGGCGACACCTTGTATCCCTCAATCCATTATAAGGAAATAAATGACGCTCAATTGAAACTACGTATTGAAAATCGTCCTGCCATATCCGGCCGGCGGGGATTTCGATTCCATGTGGGCGTACATGCGCAGTTCCTGCTGGACGGTCAGCCTTTTGAGTTAAGCAACGGAACATATCCTTTCGCCTCCCTCGAAGTCCATGAGCCTGGCGCGGATATGGTCGTGTCCGTGCCAGGGACAATAGGCGTCCGCGATGATAAAGCAAGAATAGAACTGAGCGGTATATAACCGTGCCGGTTTTCTCTCCGGTAAAATAAGGATATCTTCTTAATCACGTCGCTTAGCCCCGGGAAGTTATCCGTTAGGCGGTATTTAGGGGACACTGATTCCTAAATTCCTAATAACTAACAGTTGTTGGATGATTGTTGATAATTAGGAATTTAGGAATCAGCGTCCCCTCTCCCCACACGTCCTCTCTCACCACACGGGATAAAATTGCCTCCTAAAAGTGTATTTATTCCCATGCGGCCGGTGTATTAGTACATGAGGGCTTCACCTGCCCGAGTATTTTACTCATGACGCTTACAGAGGAAATGAACGAACTTATAGAGAAACACGCCGAAATGGCTTACGCTGCCGCGTACAGGCTTACCTGCAACCAGGCCGACGCGGCCGACCTGGTGCAGGAGGCCTTTCTGCGCGCGATCAACAAAGCCGGTCTTTACAATAAGGACCTGGACTTCGGGGGCTGGCTGCGCCGGGTAATATTCCGCGTGTATTTGAATCGTAAGCGCGGCGAGTCCCGGCGGCGTGAAGTGCCTCTTGAAGCCTTCGAACCCGAAACTCCGAGTCTCATGGAGCGGCTTCCGGACCCGGCCGGCTCGCCGGAGTCCATAGCGGAAAAGAACGAACTGCAGGCCGACCTTCAGGCGGCTCTGCGCGGGTTGCCGGAGGATATGCGCGCCTGCGTTATCCTTGTTGACATGGAGCGCCGCGGCTATGAGGAGGCCGCGGAGATATTGGATTGGCCGGTAGGAAGCGTAGCGGGCCGCCTTTTCAGGGCCAGAAGATTGCTGCGCGCGAGCCTGGCCGGATATGAGGGAGAAAAAATATGATCTGCGCTATCTTCAGGAATATGGTCGACCTCTATGTCGAGGACAGGCTTGCCGGATTCCAGGCACGGTGGATGGAACAGCATGCCGCGGCCTGCCCGGCCTGCGCGGCGGAACTAGCCGCCTGGAAGCAACTGCTGGCGGAACTGCGGGACATTCCTGTTCCCCAAGTCCCGCCAAACCTTAAAGAAATACTCCGCGGTGCGCTGGCCAGCGAGCCTGAAGCGCCGGAACCCGCGGAAGAGATCACAGGGTACGCCTTACCCGGCCGGAGTTGGGAGCCGTCCATGGCGCTGGCTGCGGGGCTTTTGGCACTGGCCCTTTCCAGCTCTATATCCGCTATAGGCCCCGGGATCCCAAGCCAGGGCTATCCGGACGAGACGGTTCCCTATGCACAGCGCGGCTGACCGGCCGATATTTTAAAAGGAATATAAAATGGAAAACGATATTGCTACCGAGCCGGAAAAAAAGAGGGCTTTGACCCTGACCATACCAATACCTGACTGGAATTACTGGCGTTCCGTAATGCTGCCGGGCTGGCGGACGGTGCTGCGCGGGTCGCTGATATTCTTGGCCGTAGCGCTTCCCCTGGCCTTTTATTTGCGCACCTACGACTCCGCGACGATAAAGATCTTTCTGCTGCAGCTCGGCGTGCTGGCCGGCGCCGCTGCCTGGGCCTACGGAAGTATCGGGGAAGGGCGCTTTGAGGTCCCGTTACGCTCGGCGGCCATTATACTGCCGGCGGTGCTGCTGCTGCTGTGGAACGCGGCGCGTTTCCTGGTCTCTGACTTCCGTCCGGCCGGAACTACGGGTTTTGTGCTGCAAACCGCGTTCTTGCTGACATTCATACTTACCGTGATCGCTTTCTCCCGCCCCGACCTGCGCAGGACGGTATTGATGATACTGGGCGCGTGGACCGTGGCCGTGATCTACGGACTTATGCAGTTCATCGGCTTCGATCCGTTCGTCTGGAAAGGAGCATTCGGGGAAAGAATATTTTCAACACTTGGCAATCCCACATTGTTCGCGGCCTATTCGTCCCTATGCGCTCCGCTGGCCCTTTCCCTGGCCTGCGACGAAGAAAGACCGCTATGGCTGCGCGTGGTGGCCGCGGCGCTTTCCATGGCGGCGGCTTACCTTCTTGCCGGGACCGGCGACTCTATAGCGAGGGCGATATTCATGTTCATGCTGGCCGTATATGCCGCGGTAGCGTGGAGAACGCTGAAATCCGGGGCGCGGTCGGCGGGGTTATTGCTTTCGGCTGCCTGCCTGGCAATGTCCCTGGCTCCGTTCTCCACCCTGCCTGGCCCGCACAAGGACCGCGAGCCGGAGTTCCTGCGGGAAACCTGGAAGGGGACCGCGGCGCTGATAGCCGATCAGCCATGGCTCGGATCGGGCCCGGGGACTTTCTGGGTGCGGTATCCCGTTTTCCGGCGGCCGGCGGTTATACTGATCGAAGGCTGGCATAACAACCAAACCGATCATCCGGAGAACGAACTTCTGGAACAGTGGGCGGACGGCGGCCTGCCCGCGGTGTTCCTCTGGCTGTGGCTGTTCGGCGCGCTGCTCTATAAAGGGGCAAGACGTGTGTTCGACGCGGAGGCGGCCGAGGGAAGTATCTACGTCGGCGGGCTTTTGGCGGCCACGGCGGGCAGCGTTCTCTTTATGCTGCTGTCCGTATCTTCAAGATTCGCGGCACCAGGCTGGCTGATGTTCTTTACGGCGGGCTTGCTGGGAGCGGGCGCCACCGGCGCGTCGGCTCAGCCGGATAAGGTACTGGCCCTGCCGCTGCCTTTCGGCGGCGCGCGCCGGGTTCTGGCGGCCGCGGTTCTTGCCGTATTTCTTTTGCCGGTTTACGGCGCCGTGAAGGCTTTCCATTCCGACATCCTGCATAACTTCGGCATATACTACGCGAAAGGGGGCTACTGGGGGCAGGCAATACGCGAGTACGAACTGGAGGTCCCGTGGGCCCCTTCTTACGTGATGAGCCGGTATTTTTTAGGCAATGTCTACGCGGACCGCGGCGAGCCGGGGGACCTGGAAAAAGCGCTGGCTTGTTACAAGGAAGTACGGGCTATCGCTCCGGATTATGTTTCCGTAGCTTACCGGGAAGCCAAGCTCCTAGAAAAAATGGGCGATTACAGACAGGCTATAGAACGGATGGAAAGACAGGTGCAAATAGACCCGGTATGGGAGGAAACCTGGCTGTTCCTCGCGGGACTTTATGAAAAGACCGGCGACGCGCAAAAAGCGGCGGATGCGGAGCAGAAAGCTCTGGCCGCTAAGGCCATTTGGCCGGCACAGGTCGCGTCCGCAACACGTGGGGATACCCGGACCTCGGGAGGGATAGGGCTGGACGCCTGGTTCAGCAAAGAGGGGATACTTGTTGTTGATAGCATAATCAAAGATGGCCCTGCCGATAAGGCCGGGATACGGCCCGGGGACCAGATATTCAGCGTGGATCCTAAAAAGCCGGAATATTTCAGAAAGAAAGGGATGATATTTCGGCCTGACAAATTTACTCCTGAGCAGGCGGCGCGCGTACTTATGGGGGAACCCGGGACTAAGGTTACTCTTATAGTGTGGCCTTATGAGGGGCGGGACAAGATCGTGAAAAAAAAGAATGAGCCGGGCTGGCGGGGCACGGTTAAGGTGATCCAACTCACTCGTGTCCGTGTGCGGACTATCCCGGAAGATCTGTCCAGGGCAGGGGCTATCAGTAAGATCGCCGAATCGCGGAGTTTTTAATAACGGGCGGAGGACGGAATAACATAGGAATGGTTCAGCGCGTAAATCTAAAAAATATCGCCACCATGGTGGGCGCGACCATTTTCGCGGGCGTACTTTTTCTTGCAACGGCAATGTGGGCGCAGACGCTTCTGCCGGCTTTAGCGGCCCGCAAGGGCATAAAGGCGCGGAACGCCCCGCTGATAGCACAAGCAAAAGAACTCGGGCTAACATACGAAACTGTTTTCCTGACGGCTCCAGCAAAGACCGTAGGCAAGCCCGCCGTATGGTGCCTCAGGAGAATAAGCCCGTGGGAAACACTTTACCAGGGCAAAGAGGGAAAGTCCGTATATATAGAGAATCCGCACGGAATGCTTAATCCCGGCGGGTCAATGCATCAAACCTGCACGGATACCCTGGTGACGATTAAAAGCATAACAGCTCTCGATTATGGGACCGTCCGCAGTGTGCGCCTTGAAGTAAGTTTTATAGACTATCCCTGACTGGCTTTGGGCCGCGGACGGTTTGGGTGTGGGGTGATAAAAGCTGGTTTAATGGAGCGTTTATCGCTGCTGGACACATTAAATTTGAACCAAAACATGCTGAATTATAGGATACGTGATGGGGACTTGCAACCCTTCCTGCCCTTCGCTTAAGAAAGTTTCTTGGGACAGTTTTGGGTCTTTAGTCCTATGGCTGGCGGGCCCGGAGTGCCCTGACGGGGGCAAGGCCGGCGGGTTATAATATAGTACACGCTTTTGCTTCGCGTGTTGTAAAATAATTGTCGGAAGTTTCCAAAATAGGAACATTATGAAACTTAAATCTATAGCTGTACTGCTGGCGGTGCTTATCCCGTCATATCTCGTTTTCGCGCCTGACAAGGGACAGATTCCTTCCGATCTGCGCGACGCCGTTTCGGCCGGCGCTTATAGTGACCTGTCCGGCTCGGGCGCCGCGACCGCCACGCCGGAGGTTCCCGCCCCCGCGCGGCCGGGGAGGGATGAAAGCAAATCCATCTACGGCGAGAACTCGATGCACGAATACTACCAGGTTCCGGCCCAGTTGAAAAGAATTGCCGACTCCACAGTTGCCTTCGTGTATAAAAGCAGCCTCTATTTCGACCCCGTGGGAAAGGTCTATAAAATAAAAAACACCGTTAAACTCTCCCAAGCGAGTTACCTCGACGAAAGCGAGGATTTTTCTTCGCAGAGCGGGCTCTCCTCCTGCTCCGGCTCTTACTTGGGCAAAGGGCTGGTCATGACAGCTGGGCACTGCGTCTCCCCTGATCCGAAGGTCTCCAATTACTTCGAGAACTTTTTCATGGTCTTCGGTTGGAAATACGATAAGGAAGGCTCTCCCGCGCTGGATTTCCCGGCCGACGCCGTGTATTCCATAAAAAAAGTGGAGACCCGCGCTCTTGATGGTCAGGGGGACACCCGCAGGGATTTCGCCCTGGTCTCCATGGACAGGGACGCCTCCGACAGGCAGCCTCTTACGCTTGAAAAAGTGCAAGTGCCTAAGATCGGCCAGAAGGTCTTTACCATAGGGTATCCGCTGGGGCTGGCGGTAAAGATAAACGACCCGGACCAGGCCCAGGTCTACGTGGTCGAGAAGACCGTTTTTCAGACGAACATAGACGTTTTCGGCGGCAACTCGGGCGGCGCCGCTTTCGATTCGGCCACCAATAAAATTGTGGGCATAGTCATAACCGCCGTGGGAACAGAATATTCATACGAATTGAACCAGGATTTCAGCTTCATAGCGGACTTTTCCCTCCCCACCGACATTATTGAGTACAAGCCGCACCTTGGGACAGTCGCCTTAGGCTCGGCGTTAAGAGGCTCTGTTCTGGGAATGTTCCGCGATTCAAGAGCCACTATATCTATCTTGGACGAAAATAAATACCTTATCACTCTTCCGAAGGGTTCCAGGTTCGAGAATCGGGCGCTGACCTTTAATCTGGTCACCGGCGTCGGCGGAAAGAACGTTTTTAACAGGGGCAAGCTTATGCGGGACAAGCAGGAAAGCTTCGGTACCGGCGTTATGAGACTGCCGGAAGAAATAAAGAATCTCGTCCAGCCTTGATAGCCGGTCTTACGCTAAGGATTGCCCTTCCCCCAAATACTAGACCATTAATTGGCTCGGAATTTTCTCTATCTTAAACCCTATTTCTGCTTCGCCGCATACTTGGCCGGCGGCATCCCGTCGGTAGATGTGTGGTCGAAAATTATTGTAGTCCTGCCGCCAGGCCTCAAACAAACTAGAAGCCCTCTCTAATGTCGTGAACACATTTACGTTCAAACACTCGTCGCGCAGACGCTGTCTCAGCGGGGCCATCTCCCCTCCCACGATCTCGCGGGAATAGTCGACACTCAAAAAAGCGGCGGATGCGGAGCAGAAAGCTCTAGCCGCTAAGGCAATATGGCCGGCACAGGTCGCGTCCGCAACACGTGGGGATACCCGGACCTCGGGAGGGATAGGGCTGGACGCCTGGTTCAGCAAAGAGGGGATACTTGTTGTTGATAGCATAATCAAAGATGGCCCTGCCGATAAGGCCGGGATACGGCCCGGGGACCAGATATTCAGCGTGGATCCTAAAAAGCCGGAATATTTCAGAAAGAAAGGGATGATATTTCGGCCTGACAAATTTACTCCTGAGCAGGCGGCGCGCGTACTTATGGGGGAACCCGGGACTAAGGTTACTCTTATAGTGTGGCCTTATGAGGGGCGGGACAAGATCGTGAAAAAAAAGAATGAGCCGGGCTGGCGGGGCACGGTTAAGGTGATCCAACTCACTCGTGTCCGTGTGCGGACTATCCCGGAAGATCTGTCCAGGGCAGGGGCTATCAGTAAGATCGCCGAATCGCGGAGTTTCTGACGATGTTAATGCTGGGCCTTGTTCCTGCTGTTCGCGGGACCACGGCTGCGGGCTGCGACAAACCGCTCTTTTTATAACTAACTTTCCTTCGCGAAGAACGGAAATAATAACGGAGCGGGGCTAGAACTTTTTCCAGAGCTTCGCCGCAAGTTCCGACGACTTGGCGGAGACTTCCTCCTCGTCGATATCCAGCTTAAGCTTCTTGCCTTCCATCAGCACCCGGCCGGCGGCGATGGTGGTGTCCACCGCGCTCTGGCTGATGCCGAAGATAAGGTGCCCGGCGAAGTTGGAGGCGTCCATCGGCGTGGGGGGGAGATAATCTATTATCGCGAGGTCGGCGGCGAAGCCTTCCCTGAGTTCGCCCAGGTTTTTGAAGGAGCGGTTGGCTATTTTTGCGTTGTTTACAAGCAGCGCATTTGCCGTTTCCATGAAGCCCTGCGACGGGTCCCGCTTCAAATGCTGCAGCCAGAGAGCCGCGCGCACCTCCTCCATCATGTTCACGGTCATCGCGTCGGTGCCGAGCCCTACCAGTATCCCTTTTGCGGCCATTGCGGTGATGTCGGCGATACCGACGGCGTTATTTGCGTTGGATTGGGGATTGTGCACTACCGCGGTCCCGGTATCCTTAAGCGCTTCCATCTCTGCCTCGTTCACATGCACGCAGTGCGCCGCTATGGACCTGCGGCCGAGGATGCCGAAGTCGCGGAGGCGCTCCACCACGCGCAGCTTATGGTGGGATTCGCACTGGAGCTGGTCCGCCTGGGACTCCGCGGTGTGGATGTGGAAACCGGCGCCGAGCTTGTGGCCGCGGTAGGCCGCCTCTTCGAGGGTCTCGTCAGAGATCGTGAAGGAGGCGTGCAGGCCGAACAGGCCGGATATTGTATTGTCGTCCTTTTCCTGGGCGGCGGCTATGAAGGCCGCGTTCTCCTCTATGCCTTGTTTCGCTTTTTCCTTGCCGTCGCGGTCGGAGACCTCGTAGCAGAGGGAGGCGCGGAGGCCGGTTTCCCGCACGGCTTTCTCGACCGCGGCCAGCGAGCCGGTGATGGCGAAAGGGCTGGCATGGTGGTCGATGATCGTGGTGGTCCCTTTGCGGACGGCGTTTATAAGCGGTATCACCGCGCTGTAATAGGAATCGGCGTTAGTCAGCTGCTTGTCCAGCTTCCACCAGAGATTGTTCAGGATCTCGACGAAGTTCCTGGACGGCGCCGCCTTGCCCAGGCCTCGGGCGAAGGTGCTGTAAAAATGCATGTGGGCGTTTATGAAGCCGGGCATGACCAGCTTGCCGGAAGCGTCAATCACTTTGGAGTACTTGCCCTTGAAGTTCTTCTGCGGGGCTATCTTTTTGATCAGCCCGTCTTCTATCAGCAGGGCGTGGCCGGTCAGGACCTTGTTCTTTTCGCCAAGCGTGGCGATGGTTCCGTTTTTAATAAGTATCGTTTTTTTCATGATCATTCCGGGCAAACTTTTAGTTCGGCGGCGGTGCGTTTCCGCATCTTCAGCGCTCCAGGGAAGCATTTCTTGACGCAAAGGGAGCAGCCTATGCACTTCGAAGCGTCGAACTTTGGGATCTTTTTCCCGTCCAGCTTAACGGCCAGGTAGCCGCAGCGCTCGCAGTTCCCGCAATGCCGGCAGAGTTCGGCGTCGACGCCGGGAATATTTTTCACCGGGGTAAGGTCGGGGAAGTTGGTTATCGGGCCCGGCAGCGCGCAGCCTATGAACTCGCCCACCGATTTGAAGCCTTTTTCCTCCAGCATGTGGCTGAGGCCCCAGTTAAGCTCGTCTATTACGCCGAAGCCGTACTTCATTACCACGGTGCAGAACTGCACTGACTTCGCGCCCAGCGCCAGGAAATTCGCCGCGGCTTTATAATCCATCGGGCCGCCATTGCCGGAGATCGGCACGCCCAGGTTAACGGCTTTGGCGATGGTGAGATTGCTTATGGGGGCCACGCCTTCGCCGCTCATGCCGACCACCATACCCTCGTCCCAGCGCCCTTTGCCCGACAGGCGCTTGCGGAAAGAGAGAGCCGGGAAGGAGTTGGCCAGGGTTATGCCGGCTTTCTTATGCGGGTATTTCGCGTAAACCTGCTTTATAGCGTTGACTACCTGCCAGATAGCGGTTACCGCGCCGGTCAGCTTGAAAAGTTTTGGGATTTCGGGGTTGGAAACTTCCATGACCCAGTCTATGATCTTCGCGGCCAGTTCCGGGTCCTGGGAGACTATATCGCCTTTGGTCCCGTCTCCGCCCTGCGGGCAGGAGAGAGAATATTCCACGGCCATAGCGCCGGCTTTTTCCAGTTTAAGCGTATTGGCCTGCCAGACCTTTTTGTCGGCCTCGTCGTCGCCGGTCACAGGCCCGCCGGTGGAGGCGGCGGTAAGGCGGTCCGGGTATTCCTTAACCAGCCGCGACACTTCTTCGCAGACGCGGTCGAGAGGATGGCCGGAGACATTGTCGGAGTTGCCGTAAGTGTTCTCGGTGAAAGTCACCATGTATTCCGAAGGGATATGGATATGAAGTCCGTCGAAAGCGGTCTTCATGACCACGCCGGGCCAGCCCGCTTCGTAAGCGCGCTTCACCTGGTCGTAGCCGTCGGAGTGGGGGGAGGCGGAGATGATGAACGGGGAGCTGAGCTTGCGGCCGAAGAAGTCGGTCTCAAGGGAAACAGGGAGCATGTCCCGCCCGGCCAGCAGAACGGTGCTCTTAAGATTATTAGGGATGACCGGGGCCTTTTTGCCCTGGATGAAAGCGTGGGCTTCCATAGCGGCGTTCTTGCCGGAGGCCGCGCCTTCCACTACGGTGGCCGCGCCGTTCCTGCAGTCGCCGGCCAGGAAAACGCCTTTCTGCTTTTTATCCTCGAAAACCGGCAGGTTCTTGATCGCCAGCACTACAAAAGCCAGGTCGGTGCGGACCTGCTCCGTCCCGGCAATGTCTTTCGCTTTATCGTCGAGGCGCACTATCTTTATTCCTTTCCCGCCTTTAAGGATGGCGGTGATGCGGCTCTTAGCGTTGATATTAATGCCCGCTTTCAGGATATCGCGCAGTTCGTGCTCGGGCAGCTGTATGTCGCCTATATTCTTCCGGGTGAAGATCTCGGCCTTGGCCGCGCCGAGCTCCAGCGCTTTCATCGCGCAGTCGGCGGCCACCGCGCCGCCGCCTATCACGGCCACGTTCTTCCCTTTCACTTTATACTTTTTAAAATTGCGCAAATATTCCAGGCCTTCCACGCCCAGGGCCTCGTTCTCTATGCCGAGCTTGAGCTGCTTTTCCACTCCGGCCGTGACGATGACCGCGTCGTACTTTTTCAGCAGCGAAGCGGGGTCTTTTATCGCCGAGCCGGTTTTTATGGAGATGTCCCCGAGGGTCTTTACGAATTCTATCTCCGTGCGCAGAACTTCCTTCGGGAAGCGCGCGTCCGGGATCAGGTTGCAGGCGCCGCCGGCCTTTTTATCTTTTTCGAAAATATCGATCTTGTAGCCGAGCTGGGCGAGCGTTCCCGCCGCGGCGAAGCCCGCCGGGCCGGCTCCGACGACGGCGACTTTCTTCCCGTTGAACTTCGCTTTTTTGAACCGCGGCATCACGCCCAGTTCTTTCGCCTTCTGCACCACGGCGGCCTGCACGGCGGGTATTTCTATCGGTTTGTCGAAGAGCTTGCGGGAGCAGGCCTTCACGCAGAACCAGTCGGGGCAGACCGCGCCGCAGACGCCGCCGAAAGTGTTGTGCCCCATGATAAGGGCGGCTGACCTTTTGAAATCGGAGTTTTCCATCTGCCTCACGGCCATGATGAAGTCGGCCGGGGAGCAGTCTGCCGGGCAGGCTGTTTTGCAGGGTTTCTCTTCGCAGTAAAGGCAGCGCTCCGCCTCTGTCTTAAGCTGCGCGTCGGTGAGGAAAGTTATCTTGTTTTTCATGTATTTATCCATTGCCATTGATCGAGAAACGGCTCTTTAAGCGTGTGGACGGCCCGTATTTTAATTTTACTATAATAATTGAAGAACTAAAATTCGGGAGACTCCCTTAAATGCAACAAAAAACCCTTTTGATAAAGAACGCGCTGGTGCTCGCCACTATGGACGGGAAAGGCCGCGAGATAAAAGGCGGCGAGGTTTATATCGAGGGGCCGGAGATAAAGAAGGTCGGGAAAAACCTGAAAGTCAAAGCCGATACGGTCATTGACGCCAAGGGCTGCGTCGTCCTTCCCGGTTTCGTCAACACCCATCACCACCTTTACCAGACGCTGACGCGGAATCTCCCCAAAGTCCAGGACGCGAAGCTTTTCGACTGGCTTATTTACCTCTATGATATCTGGAAGCACGTAAATCCAGAGGCGATCTACGCCAGCACCCAGGTGGGCCTCGGCGAGCTTCTGCTGACCGGCTGCACCACCAGCTCCGACCATCTTTATCTTTTCCCGAAGCAGGACAGCGGCTTCTTCATAGACACCCAGATAGAGGCTGCGCGCGAGCTCGGGATGCGCTTCCACGCCACCCGCGGCTCGATGTCCCGCGGGCGCTCCAAAGGCGGGCTGCCGCCGGACAGCGTGGTGCAGACCGAAGATTTTATCATGAGGGACTGCGAACGGCTGGTCCATAAGTTCCACGACGCGGAAAAGTTCGCGATGACGCGGTTGGCGCTTGCGCCCTGCTCGCCTTTTTCCGTAACGACCGAGCTTCTCAAGCTCACCGCCGTAATGGCGAAGAAATGGGGCGTGCGCATGCATACCCATCTCGCGGAAACTATAGACGAAGAAGCTTTCTGCAAGAAACTTTTCAAAATGCGCCCGCTGGAATATATGGAGTCCGTAGGCTGGGTCTCCGAAGGCAATGCCTGGTTCGCCCATTGCGTTTACATCAATGAAGCCGAGGCGAAAAAAATGGGGAAGACGCGGACCGGCGTCGCCCATTGCCCCTGCTCCAACCTGCGCCTGGGCTCCGGGATAGCGCCCATAAGGATGTTCCTGAAGCATAAGGTCCCTGTCGGCCTGGCCGTGGACGGTTCCGCTTCCAACGATTCCTCGGACATGCTCGGCGAGATCCGCCAGGCCATGCTGGTGCAGCGCGTAAAAGCGGGCGTAGAAGCCATGCCCGCGCGCGACGCTTTCAAGCTGGCGACGCAAGGCGGGGCTTCCGTGCTTGGCCGCGCCGATATCGGCTCCATCGAGCCGGGCAAAGCCGCGGATATCGCCATCTTCGACGTGAGCGGCCTGGATTTCGCCGGGTCGAAGTCGGACCCGCTCGCTTCGCTTCTTTTCTGCGGTAACTCGCACCGGACAAAATACACCGTCGTTAACGGCAAGGTCGTGGTGAAGAACGGCCGACTGGTGAATGTTGATGAATTCAAGCTGGCGGAGCGCGCGAATAAAGCCGCGGCCTCGCTTTACAGGAAAGCCGGCTGTTAGCGCGGAGGGGGGGAGATGAAGAAAAACAAGATCAAGAGGATCGCCATAAATACCGGCGGCGGGGACGCGCCGGGTTTGAACGCCGTAATAAGGGCGGTGGTGGTCTCCGCCCTTAACAAGGGCTACGAATGCTTCGGGATAAGGGACGGCTATAACGGGCTTATGAAGCCCGAGGATTACCCCGAGGGCGGCCTTATCCCGCTGACCCGCCACAGCGTCCGCGGGATAACCCATCTGGGCGGTACGATACTGGGCACAACTAATAAAGGTAATCCCACAAAATATCCCACGATGGGGCCCGACGGAAAGATGTATGAGAAAGACCGCAGCGACGAGCTGGTGGCGGCTTTTAAAAAGAACGGCATAGACGCGCTGGTGGCTTTGGGCGGTGACGGCTCGCTGGGCATCGCGAATGTGCTGGCTGAAAAAGGCATACGCGCCATAGGAGTCCCCAAGACCATCGACAATGACCTGGACAAGACCGTCATAACTTTCGGTTTCGATACCGCCGTTTCTTTCGCCACTGAGTGCCTGGACCGGCTGCACTCCACCGCCGACGCTCACCGGCGGGTGATGGTCGTGGAAGTGATGGGCCGCTATGCCGGCTGGATAGCGCTCAACGCCGGGGTTTCCGGCAATGCCGACGCTATACTTATCCCGGAGATCCCTTACGATATAAATAAAGTGGCCGCGGCTCTTAATGAAAGGCCGAAGCGCGGGAAGCATTACGCCATCGTTGTCGTGGCCGAGGGCGCCAAGCCTAAGGGCGGCGCGGTTTCCGTGGTCAGCAAAGAGCTGGGCCGCGCGGAAAAGCTTGGCGGCGCCGGCGAGCGCGTCGCTAAAGAGCTCGAGCCGCTGGTCGGCAAAGAATGCCGCACCGTGGTCCTGGGCCATCTCCTGCGCGGAGGCAGCCCTACGACTTTCGACCGCCTTATCTCGCTGCGCTTCGGCGCGGCGGCGGTGCGCGCCCTCGAAGAGGGTTATTCCGGAGTGATGGTCGCCCTCGACCCGCCGGTAGTGCGCTATGTGCCGCTGAAAGAGGCCACCAGCCGGATGAAAGTGGTCCCGCTCGACTGCGATACGATAGTGACGGCTCGCGACCTGGGCATCACTTTTGGAGACTAAATGATCTCAGCCATCATACTTGCGGCGGGAGGATCGGACAGGATGGGGCGGCCCAAGGCCATACTCCAATGGAGGGGGAAGCCCTTTATAGAGCATGTCTGCTCGGCGTTGCGGAGCGCCGGGGTGGAAGACCTTGTAGCGGTTCTGGGGAGCGCCTCGAAAGAGATACTGTCCGCCTGGACCCCGACGGGAGAGAAGGTCGCGGTTAATCTCAAGCCGGAGCATGGTCAGCTTTCTTCCCTGCGGGTCGGATTAGGAGAGGTTTCGGAATTCTCTGAAGCGTTCCTGGTCTGCCTCGCCGACCAGCCGACGATAGATCCCGACACTTATAAAAAGGTAATAGACTGCTGGCTTTTAAATAAAGATTCGGTAGTCATACCCCGCACTTTCCGAGCTTCGGATTCGCGTCTTAAGCGCGGCCATCCTATTATTATCCCCGCGGCGCACCGGCAGCTCTGCTTCGAGGGGCCTTTGGACAAAGGTCTGCACTGGGTGACGCATCATCCTTCCGTAAAGATCTTCGACCTTGAAGTAAAAGACCCTGAAATAATCCGCGACTTCGATACCCCGGAAGATTACGAGGCGCTTGTAAAGGCCGGCTGATGTTCCCGGTAATAGTACTCCTGGCCGTTTTCCTCCTCATCGCCGTGCGGCAGGTGGGGAGGTTCCGTTTTGAGATCTGGCAGGTGATGTGCGCCGGAGCGGCCGCCGTGCTGCTTTCCGGCGGGATAAAGCCCGCCGCGGCCATGAACTCGATCGACCCGGACGTGATGCTTTTCCTGTTCGGTATGTTCGCCGCCGGGCAGGTCTTTGAACTGAGCGGCTGGCTGGCGCATGTCAAGTACGAGATATTCAAGCGAGCCCGTACCGAGGAAAGCCTGCTGTTTCTGCTTGTTTTCTTCATGGGCCTGGCCTCGGCTTTCCTGATGAACGATACGCTGGCGATAATCGGAACTCCGGTGGCGCTGCTTCTGGCCCGGAAGCACGGGATCGCGCCCAAGGCGCTGCTTCTTGCCCTGGCTTTTTCTATTACCGTCGGCAGCGTGATGAGCCCGATAGGCAATCCCCAAAATTTGCTGGTGGCCGTAAAAGGGGAAGTGGCGGCGCCTTTCCTCACTTTCTTCAAATACCTCGCGATCCCTACATTTATAAACCTCGGAGCGGTCTTCCTGCTTGTGCGCTTTTTCTACCGGCAGGAATTCAGGAAAGTCGCGCTGACCCATTCCCAGGAGCCGGTAAAGGATAAGAAACTGGCGCTGCTCGCAAAGATCACGGCGGGGGTGCTTTGCCTGATGATAGCGGCGAAGATCGTGCTGGTGTCCATAAACCCGGCGCTTGATTTCCGGCTTACCTGGATAGCCCTGGCCGCCGCCCTGCCAGGCCTGCTGTTCAGCCCGCGCCGCTTCGAGATACTGCGCAAGACCGACTGGAGCACGCTGGCTTTTTTCGCCGCAATGTTCGTTCTGATGCGGAGCGTCTGGGATACCGGCTTCTTCCAGGGCCTTATCGCCCGGTCCGGGGCGGACATAGCCGGGCTTGGCCCGATAATAGCGGTCAGTGTTTTGATGAGCCAGCTTATTTCTAACGTCCCCCTGGTGGCGCTCTATCTGCCTATGCTGCGGCAGGCCGGCGCCGGCACGCCTGAACTTATGGCGCTGGCGGCGGCTTCCACTTTTGCCGGCAATTTGTTCATTTTGGGCGCTGCAAGCAATGTGATAATAATCCAGAACGCGGAGAAGAAAGCCGGGACCACTATAACCTTCCTCGAGTTCGCCCGTGTCGGGGTTCCTCTCACTTTTATAAATGGCATAATATACTGGGTTTTCCTGAGGTACCTATGAAAAATATTATATTGTTCGGAGATCCTGAAAAAGCCGCGCGTAAAGAGAAGATGACGGAGTTCTTTAACCTCCTTACCATCCCGCTTTTCCTGGCCTTTATAAATTCGGCGTTCTTCCGGATAGCGATGGTCGCCTTTTCCGGAGACCAGGGCAGCAAGGACACCAACGGAATGCTGGCTAATATAAGCCTGGGGGGGCGCCATACCGGCGTCAATATCGGCGTCGGGTTCATACTGATGATGGTCCTGGTCTATCTCTGGGGGCGCCCGGCTTACCTGTACGTGCGCAAGCCGGACGAGGCGCTCAAGGCCAAGATCCGCGTCAGGCTTGGGAATATCTACCGCGACGCTTTCCTGATGCTGGTGCTGGCCCAGGGCGCGGCGATGGCGGTTCCGGGCTTCATGGGCCTGTTGACCGCGAAAAAATGCGCGGCCGCGGGGGTCGCCTTCCTGGCGCAGGCCGCCCTGCTCATAGCCCACATCGACGCCCACCTGTCCAAGCAGAAGAAGCTTATAGAATCCCTTTATACCCCGGAAGAGCTGTCCAGGCTGCGCCCCGGTTTCTCGCTGCCCATCTATATCAAGATCTCCTCGCTGGTCTTCGCTTTCGCCATCATACCGTTCCTCCTTATCTACCTGCTCTTCCTCAACCGCGTGCCGTGGGACGTCTTCGCGGAAGATCTCGGCATGCTTCTGTTCCTGTCCGGCGTGCTCCTGATGACCGGTGTCACCACGGTCTATCACGGCCTGCAGGTTCCGCTGGACGGGCTGATCGCCAAGATGAAGAAAGTGGCCGCCGGGGATTACCAGCGAACCCGCATCTACTTCTCCGACGAGATAGGGCACCTCAAGGCCGGCTACAACGAGATGGTGGACGGGCTTAAGGAGCGCGAGGAGCTGCAGGACACTTTCGGCAAATACCTTTCTATAGAGATAGCCCGTGAGCTTATCAAGAACAAGAAGGTGAATTTGGGCGGCGAGGACATGGTGGCCGCCGTGATGTTCTGCGATATCAGGAACTTCACGCCGCTCAGCGAGAAGCTCTCGGCTTCTGAGCTGGTGGATTTCCTTAACGCCTATTTCCATTATATAACCCCGCCTATAACCGCAAATAAAGGCGTCATCAATAAATTCATGGGCGACGCAGTGATGGCGATCTATACCCCGCTGCTCGGCTCCGAGGATTATGCCGCCGACGCGGTGCGCGCGGCGGTCGGGATGCGCAAGGCGCTGGCCGAGTTCAACGCCTCGGGAAAGGCTCCCGGCCTTGTGGATTTCGGGATAGGGATACACGCCGGCAAGCTGGTGGGCGGGAACGTCGGGACGGCCTTCCGCCTGGAATATACTTTCATCGGTGATACCGTAAATATCGCCTCCAGGCTGGAGTCGAAAACCAAGGAACTGAACACCGATATAATAGTTAGCCAGGCCGCGCTGGAGATGGCCCGCGGTTCCATCGGAACCTCCGTCTCCTTCGCTCCACTCGGAAAGGTCGCGCTTAAAGGCAAAACCGAAACTATGGAGCTGTATAAGGTGGTTTAGCTAAATTAGTAAAATAATTACGTCATGAAAGAAAACAAAAATATCATAAAACTCCTTTCCGAGGCCATCGACGGCGGCCGCGGCGCGGCTTTCGTCACCGTTATCTCCGTGGGCGGCTCCACGCCGAGGGAAGCCGGCGCCAAAATGCTGGTTTATCCGGACGGCTCCATCGAGGGTACGGTGGGCGGCGGTTCCATCGAAGCGCTGACCATAAAGCAGGCCGTGGACTGCCTGAAGAAAGGCGAAGGCGGCAAGTTCTCTTTCGACCTTAAGCCCGGGGGGAATACCGGGATGATCTGCATGGGTAAGATGGAAGTTTACATCGACGTTTACAAAGACCCCCTGAAAATTTTAATACTCGGCGGCGGCCATGTCGGGGTAAAGATAGCCGAGGCCTGCCGGCTGGCGGGCTACCCGTATACCGTGGCCGACGACAGGAAGGAATTCGCCAATCCCGACCGTTTCCCCGGAGCGCGGGCGATAATCAACGAGGCGCCTCATAAGGCGGTCGAAATAGCGGCGCCGGATAAAGACACTTATGCCGTGATCTTGACGCGCGGCCACGCGCTGGACCGGGAGTGCCTCGAGGCCGTGATGAAAACTCCGGCCGCCTATATCGGGATGATAGGCAGCAAGGACAAGGTCGGAGAGATCTTCCGCCTGCTCGGGAAGAAAAAGCTTTACCCGCTCAAGGACCCCCGGGTGCATTCCCCCGTCGGGCTGAACCTGGGCGGCAAAACCCCGGGGGAAATAGCCGTCTCCGTGCTGGCCGAGATCATGAAACTGCATTACAAGCGCGACGGGGCGCACATGAGCGTGACTGGCGCCGGCCCGAAAGCTAAAGGCAGCTGAATTTCAAGGAATCGTTTATGCCGAGTTTCATTCTTAACCAGCGGGTGGTCTCCACTGAAGAAAGCCCGGGCCTGGTCCTGCTGGAATTCATCCGCGGCACGGCCTGCCTGTCGGGCACCAAGGAAGCCTGCCGCGAAGGAGAATGCGGCGCCTGCACCGTGCTGGTCGGGGCAAAGCAGGCTGACGGCAGCGTGGCCTATAAGGCCTGCGCCTCCTGCCTGCTGCCCCTCGGCGACGTGGACGGCTGCCATATCGTGACCGTCGAGGGGCTCATCGGCGAGCCTCTGACGCTGGTACAGCGGCTCATTGTAGAGAACAGCGCCTCGCAGTGCGGCTTTTGCACCCCGGGCATAGTTCTGTCCCTCACTGGTTTCTGCCTTGGCAGTTCCTCGCTGTCTTATGAAGAGGCTATTAACGCGCTGGACGGCAATATCTGCCGCTGTACGGGCTACGTCTCCATCCGGAACGCCGCGCGGGCGCTGTGCGAAAAGCTGGCCGGGACTACGGTCGTCCCCTCCAAACGCCTGGACTCTCTAATTTCATCGGGCGTAGTGCCTGAATATTTCCGCGCGATACCCGACCAACTGTCGGAACTGCGGTCGGCGCCGGCGTCCTGCGGGAAGGACGCGGTGTTCGTGGCCGGCGGCACCGACCTGTTCGTGCAGAAGCCCGAGCAGCTGATGGAAAAAAGTCTCTGCTTCCTGTCGAAGCGCCGCGACCTGGACTATGTCCGCGTCGACGGCGGCAGGCTGCGGGTAGGCGGAGCGGTAACTATAGAGGACTTCCGCAATGCGGCGCCCGTGCGGGAACATTTCCCCGGCCTCCGGGAAGACCTGCTGCTGCACTCTTCCGCCATCCTGCGCAATAAAGCGACCCTGGCCGGCAATATCGTAAACGCCTCGCCCATCGGCGACGCTGCCATCATCCTGCTGGCGCTCGACGCCGGCCTCGTCATCACGGCCGCGGCCGGCGCAAAGCGCGAGGTTCCGCTGGCGAAATTCTACCTTGGCTACAAGAAAACGGACCTGGCCTGCGGCGAGCTCGTGAGCGAGATCGTCATCCCGCTGCTTCCGGCCGGCGCCCGCTACCATTTCGAGAAAGTCTCCAACCGGGCCACGCTCGACATCGCGGCGGTCAATACCGCGCTCAGGGTGACCACAGGTCCCGACGGCGTCATCACCGGTCTTATCCTGTCCGCCGGCGGCGTGGGGCCGACCCCGCTCCTGGTAGGCGGCCTCGAGGCTTTTTACGGCCGTAAGCCTGACGCGGTTACGGTGGACGCCATCGCCAGGGCCGCCGAGGCCGCGGCTAAGCCGATAGACGATATCCGGGGCTCTGCGGCTTACAAAAAGCTGCTGGCTGGCCAGCTGGTGCGCGCTCATTTCGCCGCGCCCCGGGGGGAGGCGCTATGAAGAACGGAGATATGGAGATGCACGTGCGCGGCACGTCGCGGTTCGTGGACGATATTCCCGCTCCCGAAGGCTGCCTGCACGCGGTCCTTTTTACGTCCCCGGTGGCCCGCGGTAAAATACTCTCGCTCGATATCTCCGGTGCCGCCGCCGCCCCCGGAGTAGCCGCGGTCTATACGCACCGCGACGTGCCGGGACTCAACCAGGTAGGGCATGTGCTGAAGGACCAGCCTTTGCTGGCCGTAGACAGCGTGGAATACATAGGCCAGCCCATCGCGCTGGTGGTGGCCGATACGCCGCGCAATGCCAGGCGCGCGGCGCAGCTCATCAGCGCGGATATCGAAAAACTCGAGCCCGTTTTTGATCCGCGGGAAGCCGCCGCGAAAGGGCTGATCCACGGCTCCAGGCGCGTCCTCGTGAACGGCGATCCGGAGGCCGCTTTCGCCAAGTGCAAAATTGTCGCACAGGGCCGGCTCTCGAGCGGCCCGCAGGAGCATTTCTATTTCGAAACCCAGCGCGCCTTGGCGGTGCCGGGCGAGCATGACACCATCAAGGTGCATGCCAGCGCGCAGTCGCCGGGCGCTTTTCACCGCCACCTCGCCGAGGTGCTCGGCATCCCGATGCACAAGGTGGAGCTCGACATCCGCCGGCTCGGCGGCGGGTTCGGCGGCAAGGAATCCACGGCGGTCTGGATAGTAGCGCCCGCCATGGCCGCTTTCATCCTTAAGCGCCCCGTCAAGCTGGTGCTGGGCCGCAACGAGGATATAGCCACCACCGGAAAGCGCCACGCCTACGAATACGACTATAAACTTGGCCTGGACGCCGAGGGGAAGATCCTGGCCTATGAAATAGACCTTTACCAGCATGCCGGCGCCTGCGCCGACATTTCCCTGGCCGTGCTGGGCCGCTCTTTCCTGCACGTCTCCGGTTCTTATAATATCCCCAATATCCGTATTTCCGCGGTAAGCTGCCGCACCAATATCCCGCCGAACAACGCTTTCCGCGGCTTCGGCGTGCCCCAGGGTACTTTCGCTATAGAAGCGGCGCTGAACCACGCCGCGGAACTGATGGGCCTGGAGGCGGAGATCCTCAAGGGCGGGAACCTTCTGCGCGAAGGCGACACCCTGCCGTACGGAGTGAAACTCGACTCCGTGAACGCCGTGCGCTGCTGGCAGACGCTGGACAAGAAAGTGAATATTTCCGCGCGGCGCGCGGCGGTTGTCGAGTATAACAATACCCACACCGATACAAAGCGCGGCCTTTCCGTAGTCCCGGTCAGTTTCGGGATCTCTTTCGCGCAGATGGCGCTTAACCAGGCCTCTTCGCTGGTCAATATTTACGTCGACGGGAGCGTCTCGGTAAGCACCGGGGCCGTGGAGATGGGCCAGGGCGTCAACACCAAGATCCGCGTCGTGGCGGCGCGCACGCTGGGCGCCAGCGTGGACAGGGTCCGGGTGGATACCACCAATACCTCCAGGATCCCCAACGCTTCGCCCACCTCGGCCAGTTCGGGGGCCGACCTTAACGGCATGGCCACCAAGTTCGCCTGCGAGAAGCTGTACCAACGCCTGCAGGCCTTCGCCGCCAAACAGCTCGGCCAGGCCGACCCGGCCTCTATAGTTATCCGCGACGGGATCATACACGCCGGCGGGAAGCCCGCCGACCTGACCTGGGAGAAACTTGTGGCGGCCGCGCAATGGGCGCGCGTCGACCTGTCGGAACACGCTTTCTACGCCACGCCGAACCTGCATTATGACCTTAAAGCGGAACGCGGCCGGCCTTTCGCTTATTACAGCTACGCGACCTCGCTGACCGAGGTTCTGCTGGACTGCGTGCGCGGCACCTATTCCATTGAAGCCATCGACGTGGTGCAGGACGTGGGAGAATCGCTCTCTCCCGAAGTCGACCTCGGCCAGATCCACGGCGCGGTGGTCCAGGGGATCGGCTGGGCCACGCTGGAGCAGCTCCGCTACGGCGCCGACGGCAAAGTTCTGACCGGCGTGAGCGCCTACAAGGTCCCGGACATCAAATTCATCCCGAAGCGCTTCGACGTGACGCTGCTAAAGGATTCAAGCAACCCTTATGCCGTGTGCAACAGCAAGGCTATAGGCGAGCCGCCCCTCGTGCACGGGCTGGGCTCTTACTTCGCCGTCCTGGAAGCGCTGCGCAGCGTGCGCAGGGACAAAGCCGCGCCTTCTCTGCCGCTTACTCCCGAGAAAGCTTTTATGTACCTGCATGCGCCGGCCGCCGGGGGTACAAAATGAAAAAGAAAATAACGCTGCGCTATTTCGCCCTGATAGGCGAGCGCCGCGGCACCCAGACCGAGGCTTACGAAACGGAGGCCGGAACCGCCCGGGAACTGCTGCATGAGCTGCAGGCCGGCAAGACCATCCCGCTGACCACTAATATCTCGAAAGCGATCATAAACAACAAGATGTCGGAGTGGGACGATCCAATAAAGGACGGCGACCTGGTCACCCTGCTCTCGCCGTTCTCCGGCGGCTGACCCGCTCTCCCCAAAAAATACCGCCGCCGCACCCGTGAGTGCGGCGGCGGTATTCTTTTTGCCGGCGCTCTACTTCTTCTTTTCTAAGGCCTGGATGGCCGCAAGCACTTTCTCCGGCGTGAACGGGAACTCGTTTATGCGCGCTCCCGTGGCGTTGTAGATGGCGTTGCCGATGACCGGCGCGGGCCCGTTGATGCAGATCTCGGACACGCTCTTGGCGCCGAAGGGCCCGGTGTCCTCGTAAGAGGGCACCAGGATGGTCTGCAGCGGCGGCCGGTCGCGCATCGAGTAGATGTGGTAGTCGGCGAAGGAGGCGTTCATCATGCGGCCGTTCTGGAAGAGGTACTGCTCGGTCAGCGCGTAGCTGATGCCGTTGAGCGTACCGCCCTCGGTCTGGCCTTCGCAGAGCGTCGGGTTCACGGCGGTGCCGCAGTCTATGGTCGAGACGTACTTGAGCACGCGGATGAAGCCGGTCCAGGTGTCCACCTCTATCTCCGCGTAGTGCGCGGCGAAGGGCGGCGGCGACTTCTTCGTGATATGCGAAGCGGTTCCTATGATCTGGTACTGGTTCTTCTGGTACAGCGAATAGTTGGCGATGTCGCTGTAGCTGACTTTCTTGCTGCCGTCGGCGTTCCTCACCATCGCGTCTTCGCAATGCACCTGGTCGACCGGCAGGCCGAGCATCTCGGCGCCGGTGGCCAGGATCTGCCGCTTGGCGTCGGCGGCGGCCTTGCGGACAGCTTCGCCGGAGAGGTAGGTGGTGGAAGAAGCGTAAGCGCCTACGTCGAAAGGCGTCAGGTCGGTGTCGGAGGAGTAGACGATCATCTTGTCCGTGGCCGTCTCCAGTTCTTCGGCGGCGATCTGGGCCAGCACGGTGTCCGAGCCGGTGCCCAGGTCGGTGGCGCCGACGGTGAGGTTGAAAGAGCCGTCCTCGTTGATCTTGATGGCGGCGGCTCCCATGTCGATGTCCGGGATGGAGGAGCCCTGCATCAGGCAGGCCATGCCTATCCCGCGGCGGAAGCGGCCGGTCTTGCCGCGCCAATCAGAGCGCTTGTCCCAGCCGATAGCCTCGGCGCCCTGCACGATGCATTCGCCGAGGGCGTTGGAGCCGACCGTCATCGGGGTGCCCTCCCGGCCTTCGCCCAGCGCGGCGAAGATCGGGGAGCCTTCGTTCTCCCTGATGTGATTCAGCTGGCGGAAAGCCTTGGGGTCCATGCCGATGGCTTCGGCCATCTGGTCCATGACCGACTCGATGGCGAAGAAAGCCTGGGTGGCGCCGAAGCCGCGGTACGCGCCGCCGACGGGCAGGTTCGTGTAGTAGGACTTCCCGTCGAAGTGGATATTGTCGCAGTGGTAGAGCGGCAGGGTCTTGCCGCCGGAGCAGGAGACCACGGTGAGACCGTGCCCGCCGTAGGCGCCGGTATTGTTGATGCAGTCCAGTCCGATGGCGCTGATGGTCCCGTCCTTCTTTACGCCGGCGCGGAGCCGGACGCGGAAGGGATGGCGGGTGCGGCCGGTGCGGAAGGTCTCTTCGCGGGTGAACTGCCAGAGCACGGAGCGGCCGGTGCGCAGCGCGAACATCGCGGTCACGTCGTCGAGCAGGATTTCCTGCTTGCAGCCGAAGCCGCCGCCGATGCGGGGCTTGATGACGCGGATGCGCTGCACCGGGATGCCGAGCGTCTGGGCGACGATGCGGCGGCAGTGGAAGGGCACCTGGGTCGAAGTGGTGATGACGATGCGCCCCGAAGAGGCGATCTGGGCCATCGAGACATAGGGCTCGATGGGGCAGTGCTGCGCGTAAGGGGCCTCGAAAGTCTCGTCGAAAGTGAAGTCCGCGTCCTTCATCCCTTTCTCAAAGCTGCCGGCCTCGCAGCCGACCTGGGCCACGAGGTTCTTCTTGGGCTCGTAGTGGATCGGGATCGGGACGTGGGCCTCGGGCTCGTCGTGGATGACCGGGGCTCCGGGGGCCATCGCCTCGTCGATAGAAAAGACGGGCTTGAGGAGTTCGTATTCGACCTTGATGACCTCGAGGGCGGCGAGGGCCTGCTCCTCGGTCTCGGCCGCCACGGCGGCGACTCGGTCGCCGACGAAGCGCACTTTCCTGTCGAACATGAAAGTGTCGTAAGGGGACGGCTCGGGGAAGCCCTGCCCGGCCGTGCAGTGCACGATGCGCGGCACATTGCCGTACCAGAGGACGGCCTTCACTCCGGGCATCTTCTCGGCTTTGGAGACGTCCATCTTCTTGATGCGCGCGTGAGCGTGCGGGCTCCAGAGCATCTTGATGATCAGTGCGTCGTTCGGCACGAAGTCCGCGACATAGGAGTCTTTGCCCAGGGCGAGCTGGAGGGCGTCGATCTTGGTGACCGAATGGTTTACCTGCTTGAAGTTCTTCGCTTTTTCGTGCCTGTTCATTTCTTGGCCCCCTTCGAGGAGGTCTTTTTGCCGGTTGCGGGCTTCTTAGCGGGCGCGGCCTCCTGGCGGTCCAGGACCCTGCGCAGCGCGACCCAGATCTTCTCGTAGCCGGTACAGCGGCAAAGGTTTCCGTCCATGTATTCTTTGACGATCTCGTCGCTAAAATCCTTTTCGCTCTCCATCAGCGCGGTGGCGCTCATGACCATGCCGGGAATGCAGTAGCCGCACTGCACGGCGCCGGCCGCGATGAGCTCCTTCTGGAATTCGCCCGGCTTGTCGAAGGTTCCGGCGCTCTCGATAGTGCGCACCTTGCGGCCTTCGGCCTGCATGGAATAATAGAGGCAGGCGTAGGTGGCTTTGCCGTCCACCAGTACGGTGCAGGCCCCGCAGGTTCCCTGGCCGCAGCCGTACTTGGTTCCGCGGTAGCCTTCGCGGCGCAGCAGGGTGAGCAGCTTCTCGTCGGGCCTGGTGGAGAAGGTCTTCTTTTCACCGTTGAGGGTGAAGGAAACTGTGTGGGACGTCCTGGTCATTAGTTAACCCTCCCGCGGGCAAATTCGGCGGCCCTTTCCAGGGCGTCCAGCAACGAGACTTCGGCCAGCTGCCTCATATAGTCCGCGCTCATCCCTTCGCGCACGTTCCATTTAGCGGCGGTCCCGCCTGCCGCGGCGGCCTTCTTGAAAACGTCGGTAACGGCCTCGCGGCCGACCAGCGCGGCCTCGACTTCGTGCAGCCGCTTCGGGAAAGGGATCGCGCTGCCGGCGGCTACGCGGGCCGATTTGATCGTAGTGCCGTCGAGTTCCAGCAGGGCGGCGATGGTGACCAGCGAGAAGGCGGCCGCGTTGCGGGCGGCCTTCACGGAACCGAAGCCGTGCTGGGCTTTAAGAACCGGGATCTTTACGGAAGTGAGGAGGTCTCCTCCGCGGAAGAGCCTGGCGGGCTGGGACGAGAAAAATTCGTCGGCGCCCATCTCGCTTTCCTTGCCGGAGTAGATGACCATGCGCGCGTTCATCGCGAGCAGCACCACGGGCAGGTCCGCCCAGGGGAAGACGCGGCAGATATTGCCGCCGATGGTGGAAACGTTGCGGATCTGGTGGGTTGAAATGCGCCGGCAGATCTCGTGCATGGCCCAGCGGGGGCTTCTGTAGCGCTGGATGTCGGAGATAGGGGTGGCGGCGCCGATGGAGAAGAAGCCGCCTTTCCGGCGGATGTAGGAAAGGCCGAGGCCGGTAAGGTCGACGGCGGTGACCGGTGTCTTGCTCTGCATGAAATGAAGCGCGGTTCCGCCGGCAAGCGGCAGGCCCTTGGGCCCAAGTCCGCGCAGAGCTTTTCGCGCCTCGGCCAGGCTGCCCGGGTGGATGAATTCAGATAATTTCATAGATGTTCCATTTAGAGAATACTGGCAAATTCCTCAAATGAAAATATAGCAGATTCCGCGGCTGGCATAAAGCGCCTTTTTAAACCGGTATGAACGCCAAGTTATTTCTTTGATCCTACGACGGCTTTCACCATTTCGTCCCAGTAGGTGGCGGCGGAGAAAGCGTCTCCGGGCGCCGCGGCCAGGGCCTTGAGGAAAACTTCGTAATTATACCCGCTACCGGGCGTGGTTTCCTGGGAGCCCACTATGTATTCGGCGGAATCTTTAAGGTCATAGACCACTTCCATGGTCTGCATCAGGCAGGCGTCGGAGGCGTAGACATTGACGCCCCCGCCGGCTTTGATAGCCTGGGCCAGCTCGGCGGGGGAAATATGGCTGCCGGAAACGTCGTCGTAGGAGATTCCCTTTGGCGCGCCGGGCGGGGGCTTAACGCCGCGCCAGCCGCTGCCGTGGCCGCCCACGACCAGCAGGTATTTTTCGGCGGGATAATTAGCCTTGCCCCAGGAGATGAAATCAGCTAAATGCTTCCAGTCGCCCATGTCCGCGTCGGGATAATACGCCAGCGCAGGCGAATTTATGGTCAGCGGGTCGGAATCTTTCTTGATCAGGAAGCGGCGCACGCCGGTCCAGTCGGCCTGCGGCGGCAGCGGCTCCTGCACGCTGGCGAAAGGGTTAAAGGGCGGATCGCATTTGATGCGGCCCATCTCGACCACCACGTTCACCTTGTCGGTGGAGCCGGCGGCTTCCATCTCGTTAACGTCCTTTATGGCTTCAAGGCCCAGGTTATTGCGGGCGCTCACATAGATAAGCACCGTCCATTTTTTTGAGGAGGCGGTGCGCCCGGGGCCGGGGGGCGCCGGAGCGTCCGTCGCGGGGAGGTTTTTTGCGGCGAGAGTCACAAGCTGAAAAGCGCGTGCCTGTGGAGCTATGAAAAACAGGATGGAAAGCAAAGCGCTGGGGAAAGATATCCTTTTCACGCTTATATTATAGACCCTTTACCGGAGTTGCCGCCTGAGCATAAAGGGGCAGGTCCGGGCGGGACCTTCGGGAAAATCGGCGAATGGGCTAATTGCCCAGCATCCTCATTATCCCAAGTTCCTCGCGGTATTTCAGCGCCGCCAGGACCAGGAAAGCCAGTATCGCGACGGTCACGAAAGCGAAAGTGTCTGAGTTCACCGCGCCGCGGGGCGGCGGGGGGAGGACCAGGTTCTCCTGCCGCTCGCGCACATAGTCGGCGTAGATATCGCAGGCCGAGATCAGGTAGATGGGCCGCAGGAACATCATGATCACCCCGGTGGAGATGACTATAGGCACGCCGGCCCAGAAATAGAATTTGTAGATCTGGCTTTCCACGGGCGCCCTGAAGTCGGCCAGTTGGGGGAACTTTATGAACATGACTATAGTCGCTATATAAGTCCCTATTCCTATTATCCAGCAAAGCGCGGAATAGCCGCTGCGCAGGATCATCACGTCCACAGTCTTGGCGCGCACCAGGTCCACCGAGCGTTTCCCCGCGTCGATAAGCCCGCGGCCGGTCACCAGGCCCGGCAAAATTCCGATAGTAGCCACTTTCCAGGCGTAATAGAGCGCCTCGCTCATCGCTTTTTCCAGCGGGGTGCGCCTGTCGTTCTTCTTAGGCAGGCGGTCTAAAATGCGGTTCACCGTCCACCAGCCGTCTATCCAGTGGAAGATCCAGAGCGGCCAGGCGCGCGGCAGCACCATTTTAAGGCAGGCGGCTATGGTGGACTCCCTGCCCAGCCTGTGCTGCACGTGCACGGCGCCCATGCAGCCGGACAGGATCCCGAGCGGGAAAGCGACCAGGCCGACGCAGACGAAGGACCAGAGGAAGAGGATCAGGTCGGGCAGGGAAGCCTTCCGGGAATGTGCCGCCGTCTTCCAGACTTCCTCGGGGATCCACCCTATCATCTGCACCCAGAGAAAATAGCCGGCGGCTATGCAGATCCACTGCAGCAGCGAGAAAGTTATGAGTTCCTTCTCCGTTAAGATCAGCATTATTCCGAACTTTATCCGCGCCAGGAAACCGGAAAGCCCCGCGCCCAGCGTGGGCCGCGAGTCGCTCATCAAAGGCGAAGCGGAAACTTCCGCGCGCACCGTTTCCATCTCGGAGAAATATTGTTTCAGTCCCATAGCGTAAATCATATCAAAAGGCGGATTCCGGTTTGAAGCGGGCAGGTTTTTGCATTGCCCGAAGGTCCTAATTTCACCTAGGTCCTTTTACAGGCTTTACCTGGGCCTTAAGCCGCTATCGGCCTAACGGGATTCTTTTGTTTACTTATTACTGAACCTGAGCATCATGGTTTTGCAACAATAATAGCGGGGAAAATTAGGAGACAATTAATGAAACAGAGAATATTCGCTAGTGTAGGTATCGCGGCGATGATGGCCGTCCTGGCCGGCTGCGACGAGATAAAATTCAACGGTTCCCTGGGCGTCGTCGAGCCGATGACCTTCACCCAGTCAAGGGGCCCCGCTAACGGCCGCCTCGTAGAGGTGGACTTATCCAGGGCCGGCGGCAGCGCCGTCCTGAACCCGGGCCAGTACTCTACCAAGATCATCATGGGCCAGTCCGGCCAGGATAAACAGATGACGATGGAAGTTTCCAACGCCAATCCCGCCACTGTGATCAAGATGAAGTTCGACAAGAACATCAACATCGGCGAGAATTTCACCCTCACCGCCGCGCAGCTCGGCCAGAACTTCGACATGACCGGGACCATGATCACCAAAGTGACCAGGACCCCCGAAGAGTCCGCTTGGGAATATTGCACTACCCAGTATCCCCAGACGGTCTGCCGCTCCGCCAAGAGCGCCGACCCTGCCGCCGAGAAAGCTACCGCGGAGATCAATAAGCTCGACTCTAATGTCGTAGCCGGCGAGATCCCCTCCGTGCCCAACCCGCAGTACAGGCCTTATCCCGGGCAGTTCCCCGGCCAGTACCCCGGGCAGTTCAACAACCCCCCGGTGCACACCCCCAACTGCAGCACCGTCTGGGTTAACCGCCCCGGCAATATGCAGGTCCGCTTCTACTACGAGACCACCACCAGGGACATCAACACCAAGTTCGTTCAGGGCGACAAAACCCTTGCCAACTACGTCGGACAGGCTTCCGACACCCGGAAGATCAACACTTACCAGGGTTCCTGCTACTGATAGCTTAACCAGCAGAGTCGGCAAAATAAAAAGCCGGGTCCCGAAAGGGGCCCGGTTTTTTTTGCGGAGCGAGGACGGGGGGCGAAAGGTTGCCTTTTACCTGCGGCCTGTCATTTATTTCCGCGGCCGGCCGCGAGGCCGTACCTTAAAGTTCCTGCCAGCTCGATAAGCCGCGGGCTGTTCGTCCCGCCGGCGATCTTGGCTAATTCCGTCTCCGCTTCCTTATCTTTGCCCCCGCAGGCGAGAAGAAAAGCTTCTACGTACCGCTTATCGGAAAGCGAGGGGAAGAATCTTATTGCTTTAAGCAGCTCTTCGCGCGCGTTTTCCTTGTTCCCGGAAAGAAGCAGCGCCGAAGCCAGATTTGCCCGGCAGAGGCCGCAGTAAGGATATTTATCGAGGGCCTTCCGAAGTAGAAGCCGCGCTTCGCGGGGCCGCCCGGATTTGAGAAGCGAGGCCGCCTCCGCGTTAAGCGCGAGGGACCCTTCGGCGGTGCCCGCCGAATAAAAGCCGATCTTTACCGGAACCGGTTCCCTCGTCTCGATATCGGCCCAGCCCGTGTAGAACCGGTGGGGGAAGGAAATCTCAAGCCAGGGAAAGTAGTCGCCGGGAACAGGCAGCGGCCCGCAATATTCGGGGTCTCCGCCGGCGCCGGAAAAGATCTGGCTCCTGAGGGGTCTGTAAATATACAGCTTCTTTCCCGGCGCGGATCCGCCCGGATCGTAAACCGGGAAGTAGCCCTTCAGCAGGGAGCTGATCGGGTCGCCGCACGGATAGAGGATCAATTCCCCGTCCTTAGGCCAGGCTTTCTCCGCCGCGGCGAGGAAGGCCAGTTCCCTGTCATTGCTTCTCAGTTCCGGGTTGAGGCCGACGGCGGCGCGGATATTGAGGAAGCTGTAGGCGGCCATGAAAATTCCGCAAAGCGCCAGGAATACTTTTTTATCAAGTCCAAGAGCGCTCCAGAGTTTCTCCAGCCCGGCGAGGCCCGAAGCGAACAGAAAGACGAAGGGAATTAAGAAATAGAACTGGTGCCTCATAAGGTGAAGCGGGTATTCGTCCGCCGGCTTATAGATAGACGAGAAATACGCCGCCCAGACGGCTAGCGCTGCCATGAACAGGACCGCCGCCCGGCGGCGCTCCCCGGCCGGCAGGGCGCCCGCCAGGCCGAGCAGGCCGAAAAGGGCGGTAAAGCTTAAGGCAAGCGCTTTCCCGTGCCCCGCGATTACCCCGAAGCCGCGCTCGCCCAACTGGTACAGGAAATTGGCCAGCGGGGTAAAGCCGCCGCCCAGGAGGGAGCGCGGCGAGGTATCTGTCAGATACAGTTTATATCCCCAGGCGGCCAGCAGAACGGAGAAAAATACCAGGAGCGCCAGGTTGGGCGGCGACCGCCATTCTTTGCGCCCGGAGTATTCGCGGCCGGCAAGTATTCCGAGAAGAAATAAAAGATTAACGGGAACGAATTCATACCTGGCGAAAGCGGTCAGGACGAGGGAGCAGCCCAGCCAAAGGAGATGCCGCGGCTTCAGCTCTTCGGCCTTGTAGGCCTCCGCGAGCGCAAGCAGGGAGAGGAACCAGATAAAGACGTTCGCCGGGGCGGAGGAAAAAACCCCGGCATTAAGCAGGGTAAGGAAATTAAAAGCGAAAAAAACGCAGGAAAAGAAAGAGACCGCGAGGCTCGCCCCGAGCCGCCTCGAACCGGAAAAGAAAAGGAGGACGGAAGCCGCCTGCAGGAGCCTGTTCTTCCAGAGAAGGGCGCCGAGGGAATAGCCGCTTAAAAGATTCGAGGCCAGGTCCGTAAAAAGCGGGGACACTTCTTTGAAGGAGAAGATAAGGCGCAGGTCGGGCGGGAAGAGCCCGGCGCAGATAAGCGCGAGATCATGCTCGTTATCGTAGCCGCTGCGCGGCGGGAGCAGCAGCGCCGCCGCCGCGGCCAGGGCTCCCAGCGCCAGGGGGAGGAGGAAAGCCGCGGCCGGGGAGGGCTCCTCCTCCAGTCTCCGGCGGAAAAACTGCCAGAGAAGGCCGAGCGAGAGCAGCCAGCTGATAAAGACGCTTAGATAAAATAACCATTCAAACTGCATATCACAGCTCCAGAAAAAAGCCCGCCTTGGCGGCGGGCTCTTCCGTCGGCGGCGCCGGGCCTATTTTACCAGGGGGAGGCCGGCCGCCGTCCAGGCGTTGATCCCGCCCTCTATATCGTGGTACTCGGCGAAGCCCAGGTCCTTCATCATAGCGAGCGCCAGCCCGCTGCGGTGGCCGCTGCGGCAGTAGATCAGGTACTTGCCGTTCCTGTCCAGCTTGGAGAGCTTGTCCTTGAAATCCGCGGCTTTGAAGTCGATGAGCAGGTCCGTTTCCTTAATGTAGCCGGCGGCGTGTTCTTCGGGGGTGCGTATATCGATAACGACGGGGTGCAGGAATTGGAGATAGTTATGGACCTGTTCGGGCTTGATGTTCATAGGGAAGTCGCAATCTCCGGGCTTGGGCGCGGGCGCGGCGGGAGCTTCGGCCGTCGCCAGATCTTTTAAGGCGGGGGGCTTTCCGCAGCCGGTGAAAAGGCCGCCGAAATCAAAGGCGGAAGCGGCCGCGGCCGCGAATACTACAAGAACCAGGACGAGGAATATTTTCATGCGTATATTTTACCAAAAATCCGCGCGTCCTTTGCCGGGGAAGAGGCGTAATTTTTGTATTATATTAGTGCACTATGAGCGAGAAATACCGGGTCCCCGTTATCGCCGCCGCCGCGGCGCTGGCTTTCCACCTTTTCGCGGGCTTTTCTTTCATCCGCTCGGCCGCGGCCACCTACGACGAGACCGTGCACCTCTCGAGCGGCTACTCCTACCTTTACACCGGGCGCTACGTGATGAACATCATGGACCACCCGCCTTTCTCCGAGATGCTCTCCGCCCTGCCGCTGCTTGCGCTGAAGCCGCAGACTTTTACCGGCCATCCCTATTTCGCCAATTTCATGCCTTATCATTACGGCGACCTTTTCCTGTACCAGAACCTCCTTTCGCCGGACCGGCTCCTGGATACGGCCCGCGTTTTCACTTTTATCGTCTGGACGGCGCTCTTCGCCGGGTTTATCTGGCTGTTCGCCTCGCGCCTGCGCTCGCCGGCCGCCGCCGCGCTGAGCGTGGCCGTCTTCTGCTTCATGCCGGTCTTTATCTCCAACGACGCGCTTATCAGCACGGACGCCGCCGCCGCCGTTTTTTACTTCGGCTCTTTCGTCCTGGGCTGGCTTTTTACCTCGGCCAGGCCGGTCATGAAAGAGGGGAAGCGCGGGCAAAAAGGCGAAGCGGTCCTGCCGGGCGCGCTGTGGCGTTGGGCGGCGCTCGCCGGGGCGGTCTCGGGGCTGGCCCTCGTCTCCAAGTTCAGCATGTTCATCGTCCCGCCCATGGTGGCCGCTTTCTGGCTGGCCGACAATTTGCTCTGGCCGCGCATGAAGTTCCGCAAACTGCTGGGCTACCTTTTCATTTACGCCGCCGCCTGCCTGCTGGTGACGGCCCTGGTTTACAAATTCGACCTCGGGCTTTACTGGAAGGGCCTTTCCGCCACGCTCAACCGCCTGGATACCGGCCGCTCCTCCTTCGTGATGGGCCGGCACACGCTTAAGGGCGTCTGGTGGTATTTCCCCGCCGCGCTCGCGGTAAAAACCCCGCTGCTGGTCCTCCTTGGCGCCCTGGCGGGGGCCTGGCTGACCTTGAAAAATTTCCGGAAGGACTATCTATGGGTCCTCCTGCCGCCTGCCGTGTTCTTCGCGGCGGCGCTGACCGCCAAGGTGCAGATAGGCTACCGGCATATAATGCCGGTGATGCCTTTCCTGGCCGTGCTGGCCGGCCTGGCCCTGGCGCGCCTGCTTGAGCTGAAAAAAGGCGGCTGGCTCGCGGCCGGCCTGCTTGCGCTCAACGCCGTCTCCGTCCTCCGGGTGCACCCGCATTACCTCGCTTATTTTAACGAGCCCGCGGGGGGGGCGGCGAACGGCTACAAGCTTTTTGTCGATTCCAACCTGGACTGGGGGCAGGGCGTGAAAGGGCTGGCGGACTATTTGAAGAGCGCCGGGAATCCGCCGGTGGTTTTTTCCTATTTCGGGGTGGCCAGGCCGGAGAGCTACGGTATCAACTATGTCCCGCTCGGGGTTTATTCGAACGTGGAGCTGAAAGGGACCGGCGCGGAAGTCTGCGGCATGAAAGAGGTCCTGCTGGCGGTCTCGGCGACCAATTTGCAGGGCACCTATTATCCCGACAAGGAAACCTTCGCCTGGCTGAAGGCCAGGCGGCCGGTCTTTACGGCGGGCTACTCGATTTTTGTGTATAATCTTTCTGCGGACAGGGAAGGCCTGGAAAAGCTGGCCGCCCTCTTTGACCGGGAAGGACGCAACACCGAGGCCGACTGTCTTTACGCCCGCGCTGGAAAATAACCCGGACCGAAGATGAAAAAATATATTAAATGGGGCTTTCTGGTTTTCGCCTTATCGGGGGCGGCCTTCATCGCTTTTAATCTTTATCTGGACGCGAAGAAAAAAGACTGCCAGGGCGGGAGCGGAGCCCAGGCTATCGAGGCCTGCACTTTCCTCATCGGCAAGCATACCTCCGGTTTTAAGGGCCCGTACCTCCTGAGGAGGGCGCAGCTCCTGGAAAAAGAGGGGAAGTGGGACGAAGTCCTGGCCGACCTTAACGAGCTCCTTTCGATCAATATCGCGGCGCCGCTCCCGCCGGCGCAGCTCCTCGCCGCGTATGAGTCGCTTATCAAGGTGCAGAGCCGGAAAGGCGCCTCCGCCGAAACCCGGAAATACCTGGAGCTCGCGGTACAGAACGGAAGCAGGGCGCCGGAGATATATATCTCGCTGGCCGAGACTTATATCGCGGAGAAAAAATTCCAGGAAGCGCTGAACCTGCTGGAGACTTCCGGGGCCTTCGAGGGCGCGAAGAACCATCCGTACTATAATGCCCAGGCCTCGGCTTACGAGGGCCTCAATGATTTCTCCAGGGCTTATGACTCCCTGAAAACCGGCCTGACCGTACGCGCTACAAGGCCGGTCCTCGCGGCCACCTCGAAGCATCTCGGCCTGGTCTGCTTCGAACTGAAACGCTACAAAGAAGCCGAGACTTATCTGGGCTATACCATTAAAGCCGGCCTCGAATGCCCCGAGTGCGCCCTGCTTCTGACCACGATACGCGGGGCGCTTGAAGAGGATGAGAGCCCTTCCAGGCCGGCTAAAAATAAACGAAGATAGTCCGTTATTCTATAGACCCGCCCGATGCAGCGTTTGCTTAAATGGAGCCATAGGCCGGCAGGTTGCGAGTGTAATTATGAAAAAAATTTATATCGCGGTATTTTTCTCCGTTACGGCGGTTATTCCGGTGATGGCCGGGACTTTTACTCCCAAATCGTATACCAAGTCCGTCCTGGACGCTTCCCTGGAAATGCGGAAAGAGGAACAGTCGCTGGAACAGGCGAAGAACACCTATCTTTCCGCCGTGCTGGACGCGGCCCTGCCTTCTTTTACCGCCGGGATGAGCACCTCCCTCTATGATAACGCGGGAAAGAGCTGGCGTCTCCAGAAAGATAATGTAAATACCAGCCTGAGCGCGTCGCTGAACCTGTACGATTCCGTCTCGAGCCCTGTAAAAAAGATAAAAAGGGCGAAACTGAACTACGAATTTTCGGAGCTTTCCTTTCTGATCGCCAAACAAAGCGAGGCTGTTAAAGCGCTTAACCGTTTTTACGCGCTGTTTGCCGCGCAAAAACGCGTAGGCACGGCCAGAATGAACCTTGCCTCCCGCGAAAAGCAATACACCGACACGAACGAGCAATACCAGTCCGGCACCAGGAGCAAAATAGAAGTGACGCAGAGCGAGGGGGACAAGCTGCAGAGCGAACTCGCCCTCGCGCAGGCGGAATTCGCGGCGCAGAAAGCGCTGATGTCGTTCAACGAGCTGATAGCCGCGGAGCCGGAAACCCCCCAGGAAGTCGCTCTCGGCACGGCGGCCGTAATTGTCCCGCTGCCTTTTCCGAAAGAAGACCTTTCCCGGGCGCTGGAAAATAATTTCTCCCTGCGCCAGGAGAGGAACTCCCTCGAAAGGACCAGGCTGACCGCTGAGTCGGAGACGCTGTCGAATTTCCCGGAATTCAAGGTGGACGCGTACTGGCTGAGGTCCAGGCTGGGCCTGCCTGGCGCTTTCGGCGGCGCCGGGGCGGGCCCGAGCTACGGCGTGAACGCGGCGCTGAGCTTCCCGTTCGGTTTTTTCGGCGCTCAGAACTACCTGGGCGTGAAGACCCAGAAGATGGTGCTGACCGCGGGCGAGCTGCAGCTGCAGACTTCCATCCGTTCTCTTAAAACGAACGTGCTGTCCGCGCAGAAAGATATCGAGCTGCAGGTGAAGTCGCAGAAACTGCTGGAGTTCCAGGTGAAGGCGCAGAAAGACGCCATGGATAATCTCCAGACGGAGTACGCGCAGGGCGGGGCCGAGTTCCTGCAGCTGGACACGGCGCAGACCAAACTGCTCGATTCGAGCAATAATCAGATAAACGCGGTGAACGATCTGGATATAGCCCTGGCAAATTATATGACGCTGCTGGGCGAGAGAATCTGGGAATAGGGGAGCTATCGACTAATGAAAAAATTCATAAAACCCGCGGTATGGGCCGTCATCCTGGCGCTGGCAGGGACCGGCGGTTACCTGGGCTACAAGCGGTATAAAAAAATGATGCTGCGCCCGGACCTGCAGGATTTCCTCAGGACGGTGGCGAAGGGCGACCTGAAACTGGAGCTGGAGGAATCCGGCGAGCTGGTGTCCCGCGACACGCTGGACGTCTTCCCTCCGAGCCGGGGCTTCATCGTCGAGATCCTGAAGAAAGAAGGGATGTACGTCGAGAAAGGCGAGAAGATCATGATGTTCAAGGGCGGGGAGAGAATAGACTCCACCCAGTACGTGCCGGTGCCGATCATAGCGCCCAGCTCCGGGCTGCTTACCCGCTGCGTGAGCCGCTACGGCGGCAGCGATCCGGAAATACGCGAGGGGAAACGCGTGGACGGGGCCTCCAGCTGCATCACGCGCGTGGTGGACATGAAATCCCTGGCGGTGAACCTGATGATAAGCGAGATGGATATCTTCAAGCTCAAGACCGGCCTGCCGGTCTTCATTACGTTCACCTCCATCCCCGGCGAGAAATTTACGGGCAAAATAGACGTCATAGCCCCTATGGCCGAGGCCAAGACCAGCAACTGGGGCGGTTCGGGCGCCAAAGTCTTCCGCGTGGTGATAAATATAGACAAGCCCACGCAGAAGATGCGCGTAGGGATGAGTTCGGTGGTGACCGCCGACATCCAGGCTAAAAAGGACGTGCTTAAAGCCCCCATCGAAACGCTTTTCCAGGAAGGGCTGAACTATTACGTCTACCGCCAGAAGGAAGGGCTCGAGGCCGAAAAAGTGCAGGTGTTCCCGGGCCTGAGGTCCGAGTCCGACGTCGAGCTTGTGGGAAGCGTTAAGCCCGGCGAAAAGCTCTTTACCGCGCTGCCGGAGACGCTTAAGTGAGCATCAGCTGCTCCGAACTGTCGAAAGTCTACGAAGGCGGCAAAGCCGGCTGGCCGGCGCTGCTCGGGGTTTCTTTCGAGATCAAGCCGGGCGAGTTCACGGCCGTTACCGGGCCTTCGGGCTGCGGCAAATCCACCCTGCTGAACATCCTCGGCCTGCTCGACGAGCCCACCGGCGGCCGGTACCTGCTTAACGGGCGGGACATCCTGGAGATGTCCGACGGTGAACGCTCCGACTTCAGGCGCGACCAGATAGGTTTTATCTTCCAGTCCTTCAATCTGCTGAACCGGCTTCCGGCCCTGGGCAACGTCTGCCTTCCCATGATGTACGCCGGCATCCAGAACGCCGAGATGCAGCATCGGGCGCACGCGCTGCTGGCCAAGGTGGGGCTTAAAGGAAAGGAAAAGAAAACGCCGCTGGAACTTTCGGGCGGGGAGCGGCAGCGGGTGGCGATAGCGCGCGCTCTGGCGAATTCGCCGAAGATCATCCTCGCCGACGAGCCCACCGGCAACCTGGATTCGGCTTCCAGCCGCGAAATAATGGATATGCTGCTCCAGCTGAACGCGGAAGGCATAACCGTTATCATGGTCACCCACGACAAAGAGCTGGCCGCGCGGGCGCGGCGCAATCTCAGGATGAAGGACGGGAGGCTGGAGGCGTGAGATCACTTTTTAACGCCGCCAGGACGGGCATCAGGGAGATCCGCGTCCACAAGATGCGCTCCGTGCTCAGTTTCATGGCGATCGCGGTGGGCTCCGTGGTCTTTATCGATTCCTTCGCCGCGATCTTTTCCACGTACGACAGGCTGCAGAAACAGAAAGAGGTCTCGGGTATCGCCCGGCTCAAGATAACCCAGGACTACAACCAGACCAGCGCGGACCCGGACCAGTATACCCCGCCCCCCGTTATCACGTACGACGACGCGGTCAGCCTGAAGAGCAAGCTGCCGGGGCTGTACATGGTTTCTCCGGAATTCCAGAGCTGGCGCAACACCCTGGAATTCGAAGGGAAACGCGTGGTCACGACTTTGGCCGGGGTGACCCCGGAATGGGCCAAACGCGATTTCGTCTATACGCTCAAAGGCCGTTTCCTGGACTGGCACGACGTGGAGAATAAGCTGCGGGTGTGCGTCCTGGTCAGGAAAGCGGTCCCTCCTCCCACCAATGAGCTGAACAAGACGAGGATGAAGCAATGGGACTACACGGCCGCTTTCGACGTGCTGGTCTCCCACAGCGACATGCTGGGCAAAACGATAAAACTGGACGACGTCACCTTCACGGTCATAGGCATACTGGAAGAGCTTCCGGCCTCCAGAGCCCCCGATATAATCCTGCCCCAGAACCGGGATTACAAGGTGCTGGCTCCCGTGACCACGCTGGCCCATTACGGTTTTATCGACGAAGAGAACGATTCCATGGACCTCAGCGTGGACGCCGGGGACGAGAATAATTTCGGCGAGTCCCTGAAATTGGTGGAGAATTTTCTGAAGATCCGTTTCGGCGGCGACGAGTCTTTTTTGATCGACAACCAGATGGAGATGATCAAGGATGCGATCGACGCCAGCATTAAGGCTTCCCTCGTGACCATTTCCCTCGGCATGCTGGCTTTCCTCGCAGGCGGCATAGGCATAATGAACGTCACGCTGGCCACGGTGTTCGCCCGCACGAAAGAGATAGGCATACGCAGGGCCGTGGGGGCGAGCCGGGGGGACATCATGCTGCAGTTCATCGTGGAGGCCGCTATGCTGGGGCTGATCGGCGGCGTGCTGGGCTCGGTCCTCGGCTATGTCTGGGGCGTGCCGGTCAAAGAGATGCTCGGCCTGGGCCGGAGCCCTATAAAGCTCTGGATGCCGGCCGTTTCGGTGCTGATCGCCACTTTCACCGCTTTCGTTTTCGCCATCTATCCCGCCTGGGTAGCGGCCAGCCTTAAGCCGGCGGACGCGCTGAGGACGGAATGATCAAAGCGCTTCTTAACGCCGCAAGGACCGGCCTTGCCGAAGTGCGCATCCATAAAATGCGCTCGGTCCTAAGTTTTCTCGCTATCGCCGTGGGGTCCGTGGTCTTCATGGATTCCCTCGCGTCGATAGTCAATATTTACAGCCGCCTGGAGCAGCAGAAGCAGGTGTCCGGCATAGCCAGGATGAAGATCGTTCAGAACAACAGTCTGCGCTATTCTACGCCGGACGAATACAAGGCTCCCCCGGTCTTTACGTATGCGAACGTCCGCGATCTCAGGAACAAGCTGCCGTGGCTTTATATGGTCTCCGCTGAAAAGCGCACCGGGCGCAACGTGTTCGAATACGAAGGGCGGCGCGTCGTGACTACGCTGGCGGGGATAACCCCGGAATGGCGCAAACGTAATTTTGTATATACGCTTAAAGGCCGTTTCCTGGACTGGAACGACACGGAGAACAAGCTCAGGGTCTGCGTTATCGTCAGGCGCGCCGTTCCGCCTCCCGCCGGCAATTCCGGCAAGGCCAAACGGGAGAAACCCCGTTATACCAACGCTTTCGAGGTTCTGGCCACCCACAATGACCTGCTGGGCAAAGTTGTGAAAATAGATAATGTTACTTTTACGGTAGTGGGGGTCATGGACGAGCTCCCCGCTTCCAGGCGCCCCAAGATGAGCATGGCCGGGTACCAGAACTATAATATCCTGGCCCCGGTCACCACGCTTACACATTACAGGTTCCTCCGCGAGGCCTTCGCCTCCCTGGACGTGACCATAGACGCGGGCAGCGAGCGGGATTTCGACAAAGCGATGCGGATGGTCAGGAATTTCCTCAAGACGCGCTTCGGCGACGTGGATTATTTTCTCATCGAGAACCAGATGGGAATGCTCCAGGAGCAGATGCAGAAAAGCATAAAAGCCTCCCTTATGACCATCTCCCTCGGAATGCTGGCGTTCCTCGCCGGCGGCATCGGGATCATGAACGTCACGCTGGCCACGGTGTTCGCCCGCACCAAGGAAATAGGCATACGCCGGGCAATAGGCGCCAGCCGCTGGGATATAATGCTTCAGTTCATCGTTGAAGCCGTGATGCTGGGGCTTATCGGCGGCGTGCTGGGCTCGGCGCTCGGTTACCTCTGGGGGGTCCCGATAAAGGTCATGCTCGGGATGGGCGGCAGCCCCATAAAGCCCTGGATGCCCCTGGCCTCCGTGCTGATAGCGGCCTTCACCGCTTTCGCTTTCGCTATCTACCCGGCCTGGGTCGCCGCGGGCCTTAAGCCGGCGGACGCGCTGCGCGCCGAGTAAACCGCCCGTATTTTTTTGTATTATAAACGCAGACGGGGACCTTGCTGGAGGTCCATGGCAGGCTTGGTACGAGGGGGGCATATGGCAAAAGTAGAGATCCAATCGAGGCTTATCGTCGCGCTTAAGGCTTTTACCGGCCCGCTGCCGTCCTCTTACGCCAGCGAAACCGAGTTTTTCCTGGTCTCCCTCCAGGACGTGGAGGAATATCTGGCCGACCTGCAGAACGAGACTTTAAGGGTGGCCCGGGAGGGCTTTGTCCGGAAGCTCGACGCCGGGAAGGCCGCGCCGAAGGACATAGAGGCCTTCGAGGCGGCCCTGGCAAAGATCGTCTCGCCCTCCGATCTCAGGACGGTCAGGGCGGGCATGGCGGGCAGCAAGGAACTGATCAAAGAAAGGCTTGCCGTGCTGCGGCCCGCCTCGCTGGTCAATGAATGGAAAAAAGGTCCGGTCAGGGACCCCGAAGCGGAAAAGCAGATAAACGCGGCTTACAGCCGGATGCAGTTCCCGGTGCTGCTCAAGACCGTGGAAGCCGATCCTACCGACCTGGCGGCGAACGCGGCGCTGGGTAAAGCCAGGACGAGACTTTCCGAATACTGCGCCACTTACTGCATCCCGAACAATGCGGCGGCCACCTTCAAGCCGATCTCGCTCTCCTGCGTGGACGCGGCCCTCTCGGCCGCCCACAGTCTTTATAAAAACATAAGGAAAGCCCTTGGGCGCGGAATGTAGGGCCTCAGGATAAATACAGGCTGAAACGGCCGGAGCCGCGTTCCGTCCAGGGACGCCTGGGCGTAAAAAAGGCCGGGACTAGTCCCGGCCTTTTTCATTGACGAGGGGTTCAGGCCTCTACTTCGAACTCTTCCTTGCCGGCGCCGCAGACGGGGCAGAGCCAGGTGGCCGGCAGCTTTTCGAAAGCCGTGCCGGGGGGGATATTGTTATCCGGGTCGCCCACCGCGGGATCGTAGACGTAACCGCAAAGCTTGCAGACGTATTTTTTCATAATATTCTCCTTGATTCAGGCTTTCCAGAGGCCGTGCAGCGTGCAGTATTCGCGCGCGGCCAGGGTCTTGGGGGTGAAGCAGAGGCAGAAAGTGGCCTCGGCGGGCTGGCCGGGCTTCAGGAACTCCCTGAACACCTTGCCGTCGGCGATGAGCTCGATCCACTCTATGAAATGCTTCTCTTCCATCGGGTGCGGCACCGAGCCGACCTTAACTTTTATGCCCTTCTCGGTCTTCTCTATGACCGGGACATGCTTCTCTTTCGAGGCGTCGACGGTGTTCTCTTTGACCGCTTTCATGTCCTGCCCGCAGCAGGCCAGGGCGCCGGCGGCGCCGTGCAGCACTTCCACGATATTCCCGCAAAGCTCGCATTTGTAAACTTCCATTCTTTCAGCCATTTGGTTTTCTCCTTGGTACTGTCCGCCGCCTACACCAGCGCCCGGAGGGCGGTGAGGACTTCGTCGTAGTTGGGCTCCTTGCTGACTTCCGGCACCAACTGGACGTATTTCACTATGCCGTCCTTGTCCACGATGAAGACGGCCCTTGCAAGCAGGCGCAGGTCCTTTATCAGGATGCCCCACGATTTGCCGAAGTCGGCTTTCTGGTAATCGGAGAAAGTCCTTACCGCTTTTACTCCGGCCGCTCCGCACCAGCGCTTCTGGGCGAAAGGCAGGTCCATGCTGATGGTGAGCACGCCTACGTCGGGCCCCAGCGCCTCGGCTTCCTTGTTGAAGCGGCGGGTCTGCAGGTCGCAGGTCGGCGTGTCCAGCGAGGGCACGGCGCTTATGACGGCCACTTTGCCGCCGTAGGTGCGGGAGAACTTCATGGGCAGCATGTCGTTGGCCGTTACCTTGAAGTCAGGCGCCGTCATCCCCACTTTGATCTCTTCTCCGACCAGCGCCATCGGGCGGCCCTGCATGGTCACCGTGCGCTTTACAGCTTCTTTTTTGGCTTCACCGCTTATATTTTCGTCCATAGTTTCCTTTTTGCAGTCTACTGATGAACCCTCTTTCGGGTTCTTTTGGCCGCTTTTGGCCTGCGGCTTCGTTGCTCGTCGCTTACAGGCTTTCAAGCCTGCTCGCTCCTCGCGCCTTGCCTCGTCACAAAATCGTCTCAAAATAACACCGAGTAGGGTTAATCAGGAGACTGCTACCAGTTCTCGCAGAGCATTTCGAAGTAAGCTTTGGGATGGGCGCAGGCCGGGCACTTCTCCGGGGCCCCTTCCCCTTCGTGGACATAGCCGCACTCCAGGCAGCGCCAGCGAATCTTTTTGTCCTTCTTGAAGACTTTCCCTTCCTCGAGGTTCTTCAGGAAACCGAGGTAGCGGGCTTCATGCTGCTTTTCGGCCACGCAGATGAATTCAAAGGTCTTGGCCGCCGTCTCAAAGCCTTCTTCGCGGGCTATTTTCGCGAAACCCGGATACAGGGTGGTCCACTCGAAATTCTCGCCGCCCGCCGCGGCCTTCAGGTTGGCCTTTGTGTCGCCAATTACTCCGGCCGGGAAAGTTGCGGTAATAGTAGCTTCGCCGCCTTCCAGCAGTTTGAAATAGCGCTTCGCATGCTGCTTTTCCTGGTTGGCGGTTTCCTCGAAAGCCAGGCTTATCTGCACATAGCCCTCTTTCTTGGCTTCGCTCGCGTAATAGCTATAGCGGTTGCGGGCCTGCGACTCTCCCGCGAAAGCGGCAAGCAGATTCTGCTCCGTTTTGGATCCTTTTATGTTCATTTTTTCCTCCTGACCGACAGATTAGGGGCTCGCTGCCGGGCCCCACCGACAAAAAATTGCGAGAGATTACATTCTACAAAAATTCACCTTTAGCGCTAGTCTTTTACGTTGTTCCTGCGTATGCCCGCGCGGGTAAGCGCGAAATCGTACTTTACCGGGTCCGCCGGTTCCACCTTTCTGAAATAAGCCGTGATCTCCGCGGCGGTCTTCATGGAGGTGTCTTTCCTCTTTGTTATGCCCATCCCCATCGAGACCTGCCTCATATGGGTGTCCAGCGGTATGATCAGCTTGGAGGGGGAAACCCCGGTCCAGACCCCGGGGTCCACCGCGTCGTTCCTTACCATCCAGCGGAGGTAGAGGTTCACGCGCTTGAAAGAGCTTTTGTGCTCCGGGCACGGGGTCAGGGAAGGCGCGCAGCCAAGCGCGTTGAATTTGTTCACGAATTCATAGATCGCTTCTTCCACCGTGGCCGCGTCCTCGTCGTAAGCCTGCAGGAACAGTTTTTCCAGCGAGGCGTGCTTTTCAAGAGCGTGCTTTATATTAAGGAGGAAGACGGCCATCTCGGCCCCGGTCGTGAAGCGGTGCTTGAAAGAAACGAAAGTCTTTTTGATAGCGGCCGGCGAGGCGGCTTTCAGCCAGGCGGCGGGGGAGCTCCCCATCGGGCCCAGAACTTTTTCCACGCTTTTAAGTATCTGCGTCACATTGCCGTAGGCCAGGCAGGCGGCTATGAGCCCGACTATTTCCCGGTCGGCGCGGCTTTTATAGCGCCAGACGAATTCCAGCGGGTCCGGGTGTATGAATTCCGGCTTATTGTAGCGCAGGTAGGTTGCTTCAAGGAAGCTTCGTTTAGGCGGCATAGTCCCCGGCTTTACTTCAGAAGTTCGTCTATCCCTTTATCCATGGCCGCCCGGAAACTGTCGTTGGTTTCCGAGAGGAGGTTCCCCAGGATGCAGCCTAGCTTCCCGCAGGATCTGGATTTCATCAGGCAGGTCGAAAGGGACATCTTCCCGTCTATGGCCTCAAAGACGTCCCGCAACTTGGCGGTCCTGGCTTTTTTAGAGAGGATAAAGCCGCCCTTCGGCCCGCGCCCCGGAACCAGCAGCCCCGCGCGGGTCAGGCGCTGCAGGACCTTGGTGAGGTGGTTATAGGAAACGCCCAGCGCCCCGGCTATATGCCTGGTAGCGCAGGGCTTCCCTTCCGACTTCGCGATTAGGCCCACGGCGTGGATGGCTATTACCGCGGCCTCCGAGATCTTTATTATGGTACTCATATACTACATTGTACCATAAATTCGAGGCGGCAATAACAAGTCTCCCGCTGGAGTCCTGTTATTGCCGCTCTCAAGTCCGGCCTTCAGCTGTTTCTTTTACAGCATTTTACAGGTCTTCCCGTAGTAGATATCCTCGCCCTCGCCGCACTTCACCGGCTTTATCCGGAAGTAAGTGGAGACCAGGAACCAGCCGAGGAGCGTCGCCCCGAGTATTATTATCGTGTCGGGAACTATCCTGAACTTGTTCAGCGCCAGGATGACCGGCATATTGTAGAACTCCGGGCTCCGGGCGAACCAGACCCCGTGCTTGTAGACCATGAAAGTCTGGATCAATCCCTCGGGCAGGAGCACGGAGAGCACCATCAGGAGCAGCCCGCCGTTCAGCAGCCAGAAGATCGCTTTCAGCAGGCCGTTGTTCCAGTACTCGTTCTTGACCAGCGAGCGCCAGGAGAACAACATCAGCGAGATCGACAGCATCCCGTAGACTCCGAACAGGGCCGCGTGGCCGTGGTTCGCCGTCAGGTAGGTCCCGTGCTCATAATAATTGATTATGGGCAGGTTGATGGAGAACCCGAACATCCCGGCGCCGAGGAAGTTCCAGAAGCTGGAAGCCGTCAGGAAGAACAGCGGCCAGCGGTAGGGGAAGTCTTTGCCCGCGTCCTGGATGGACTGGTATTCCTTCCAGGCCCGGACCACCAGCAGGATCATCGGTATCGGCTCGAGGGAGGCGAACACCGCGCCCAGGGCCAGCCAGTAGGAAGGCCCGCCGTACCAGAAGTAATGGTGCGCGGTTCCGATGATGCCGCTGGCGAACACGAGGATAGCGCTGAAATACGCCACCCGCATGGCCGATTCTTTTTTCACCAGCCCCATCATCACGAGGAAGAGGGAGATGATCGCCACGCCGAAGAACTCGAAGATGCCTTCGACCCACAGGTGCACGACGAACCAGCGCCAGTAGTCCGCTATCGTCAGGTGCGAGCCTTTCCCGTAGAAGAAACCGAAGCCGAAGAAACCGACCACCATTACCGCGCTCACCAGGTAGAACATCACCACGCCGCTCTTGTCCGAGTCCGCCCCGAAGAGCTTGTCCTTCATGCCGCGGTAGACGATGACGAGCCAGGCGATCAGGCCCACGAAGAGCAGCCACTGCCAGAACCTGCCCGATTCGAGGAATTCCCAGCCCTGGTGGCCGAACCAGAACCAGGTGGCGTCGGTGAAGTAACCCTTCGCCCCCAGCGCGGTTCCGGCCAGGCTGCCTACGGCTACCAGCACTACGGCCCCGAACAATATATTCACCAGGAGGCCCTGGTTTTTAGGCTCTTTGCCGCTGATAACGGGGGCCAGGTAGATGGACGCGCCGATCCAGGTGGTGGCTATCCAGAAGATCGCGAGCTGCAGATGCCAGCTCTTCGCCCAGGTGTAGGGCACCAGCGTCGCTATGAAGTCCGGGAAGAAAGTCTCCGGGCTTACGGTGTAATGCGCAAGCAGGCCGCCCATGCAGGTCTGCAGTATGAACAAAGCCGTCACGACCACGAAGAACTTGGCCGCCCTGACCTGGCTTAAAGTCAGAGGCAGCTCCATCATGGCGTCGCCGGTCTGCACGGCCTTCTCTTCGCCGTAAAGGATCCTGTAGCGGTGGACGGCGTAGATGACTATGCCCAGGACTACGAAGAAAGCGAAGATCCCGGCTACGCTCCAGAGGAGCGCGTCGCTCATCATCGTGTTCCCGACGCTAGCGTCCGGCGGCCAGTTATTGGTGTAGGTGGAGTTGGCGCCGGGCCTTAAAGTCCCGGCGGCCCAGGCGGTCCAGAAAAAGAAGTCGCCCACGGTCTGGGCTTCGCTTATTTCTTTCATGGCCTTGGCCTGCAGGCCGTAGGTCTTGTTCCCGTTGTTCATCTCGTCGCGCCAGTAATCTTTTATTTTCGCGAAGGCGTAAGCCTGGGACTCTCCGAGCGTAAGCACGCCGGTGACCTTGTTGTAGTTATTGGTCTTTATTTCCCTTATGACCCTAGAGTCTATGGCGGCGGCGACGTCGGGATGGAGCGAGGCGTAGGTTCCTCCCGCCTTTTCGGCGTAATATTCGCGCATATAGCGCCCCATGAGGTTCAGCGTGGCGGCGGAGAAATCGAGGCCGCGCAGGGTCCCGTGCCCCCAGACGCTGCCCAGGTCCATCAGGCCGTAGCGCTGGTAGGCGTTCTGGCCTTTTATGATCTCCGTCTTGCCTGAAACTTCCTGCCCGTTGGCTATGATCAGGGCCGGGTAGGGGGGAACCCTGTCGATGGCCAGCCAGCCCCCGCCCAGCAGGACCGCCATGGATATAAAGAAACTCGCTATCGCCGCTTTTTTGAGACCTTCCATTAAAACCTCCAAACCCGTATAAGTGTGATATTACCGAAATGGCCGGGCCGCGGCAATACGTAGTATCGCGCGCGCGCCCCGCGGTTCATCCCGCCGTCAAGCCCACTCTTCGCTCTTGATCGTCCCGCCTATGCCGACCACGATGCTCTTTACCGGGACTTTCCTTTTGGCGTTGCGCGCCGCCTGCTGGACCATGGCGAGCAGGCCGCCGCAGCAGGGAACTTCCATCGTCAGCACGGTAAGCGTATTGATCTTGGCGTCCTCTATCAGGGCCTGGATCTTCTCTACATAGACTTCCTGGCCGTCGTCCAGCTTGGGACAGGCTATCACGGCCGCCCTGCCTTTCAGGAATTCGGCGTGGAAATTCCCGTAGGCGAAGGCCGTGCAGTCCGCCGCCACCACCAGGTCGGCCTTCTGGAAATAGGGGGCCATCGGCGAGATCAGGTGCAGCTGCACCGGCCACTGCCGGAGCATCGAGGGGGCTTTCCCGGCGGGGCCGGAATCAGCGGGGGCTTCTTCCCGCAGGTCCATCATCTTGGACCCGGGGCAGCCGCAGGGTTCATGTCCGCCATGCGCGTGTTTTTTATCCATATTATTTTCCTCCTGACTTGTTTAACTGAAAATTAAAATCGCGGGTTTTAACGGCCGCTGCTATCTCCTCTTTTATCGGTCCGATGCCGAGCCGGTCGGCCAGGTCGCCGAACCGCTCTCCGGGCCGCCCTTCCCTGATATAGGCCCTGGCCGCGGTTCTCAGCGCAAGCAGGACGCCTTCTTCATCGGTCATTTCCAGCGCCCGGACCGCAAGCCGCGGGTGGCGGCCCAGCCTTCCTCCTACGAGGATAGAAAACCCTTTTTTCTCCGGCCGCAGCGTCCCAGTAGGGCAGGCCCTGACGCAGGCTCCGCAGCGCGCGCATAGTTCGAAATTTATCGAAGGCCCCGTTCCGTCGAGAATTATGCCTTTCTCCCTGCAGGCCTTCACGCATAGGCCGCACTTCGTGCACTCTGCCCCGCTTTTCCCGGGGAGGCTTTCCTGAATGACGCCGAAATCCTTTATCTGCGGCTGGGAACAGGCGTTGGGACATTCCGCCACCGCCGCCCTGAAAGCGTGCCTGGCCAGTCCCGGCTGCGGCAGCAGCTCCGCTATCCGGCCGGCTAGCCCTTCTTCTTCAAGCAGGTCTTCCATCCGCGCTATCAAACCGCGCGCCCCGCCCAGGGAATTCTGGCAGGTCCCGCTTTCATTACAGCCGGAAACGAACGGCGCGGGCTTTCTTCCTTGCTCCATGTTCAGGCCTTCACGCTTATCCCGGCGGCGCCGAGCAGTTTCTCGAGGCCCGTCACTACCGCCTCGCACTCGGCGATAAGAGCCGGCTCGAATTTCTCGTCCGCCTCGTTAAATTTATTGAACAGTTCGCCGACTTGCTTAAGCGAGAGGTTCCTGTCCATCCACGGGTAGAGGATCTCGTCCTCTTTCTTTATATGTTCCGTAAGCAGTTCGCGGTAGGCGAGGAAATGCTCCGCGGCCGCGGCCCCGTCCTTCGCGGCCAGGGCTTCTTCGGCCGCTTTTACATGGGCCCGCCCGTTTACATGGTCCCGCAGCATGGCCTTGATCACGTCGAGTTCGGCGTCGAAATATTTAAAGAGGATCTCCTCTTCTTTCGCGTGGTGATATCTGTCGGCGTAGGCGCGGATGAACTTCAGCCCGCCGCGCGCCAGGCCGGCGCCCTCTTCGGACCCCAGGTCCACGCCCGCGACGAACCGCGGGATCAGGGCCAGCAGGCGCTTTATAAGCGCGTGTTCGTCCACCAGCCTCTTCAGGGGCGGGGAATACTTAAGCCCGCCGGAAGGCGCGGCCGCTTTCCTGGAGCTCTTGGGAACCCTGAGCCCGCCCTCGGGAGAGATGGCGAGGGCTATCCTGCCCATCAGCTTCTCTTCTTCCGGGCCCGGGAGGTTATGGATCTCAACTATATCCTTGAGACGGCAGGTCCCGGCCGCGCAGGCGGTGCACCCGATCTTGTATTCGTTAAGGATATCTCCTACTCCGGGGTACTTGGAGATGATGTCTTTAATGTTCTGCTCAAGGTATCTGTCCATGGGCTGCCTCCGTTCTACACGGCCACTACGCTCTTTATTTCCGGCGCGGTCTTCCTGATGGCCGCCTCGACGCCGTTCTTCAGCGTCATGCCCGCCGAGGGGCAGCAGGCGCAGCCGCCTATCAGGCGCACCTTCACTGTTTTTGAGGCCGCGTCCACGGCTACGAGCTCTACGCCGCCGCCGTCGGCTTCGAGGTAAGGCCTGACTTCCGCCAGCGCGGCTTCCACTTTTTTCTTTAGTTCAGTCGAGTCGTTCATAGATGTATCTCCTTTAGATCGAGAGGGCGGAGGGGGCTTCGCCGGCCTCCGCCCTTTTTATCCTGTTCAGGCCGCGGCCTTTACGCCAAGTATGGCCTCCAGGTCCTTCTCCGCCGTGGTCGTCGGCATGATATTGAACTTCTCCACCAGCACCTGCAGCACGGCCGGGGTAACGAAGGCCGGCAGGGTAGGGCCGAGGCGGATGTTCTTTATGCCGAGGAACAGCAGGGTCAGCAGGATGCAGACGGCTTTCTGCTCGTACCAGCTGAGCACCAGCGAGAGCGGCAGCTCGTTGACGCCCACATTGAAGGCCTTGGACAGCGCTACCGCCACCTGTATGGCCGAATAGGCGTCGTTGCACTGGCCCATGTCCAGCAGCCGCGGGATGCCGCCGATATCGCCGAATTCCTGCTTATTGAAGCGGAACTTGCCGCAGGCCAGCGTCAAAATTACGGTGTCTTTGGGAGCCTGCTCCGCGAAGTCGGTGTAATAGTTGCGGCCTGGCTTGGCGCCGTCGCAGCCGCCCACGAGGAAGAAGTGCTTTATGTGGCCGGTCTTGACCGCGTCTATGACCTTGTCGGCCACGCCGAGCACGGCGTTGTGCGCGAAGCCCACCATTATCGTCTTGTCGTCCCCGTCCTTCCTGAAGCCGTCTGCTTTGAGCGAGGCTTCTATGGCCGGCGCGAATTCCCCGTCCGCTATGTGCTCCACGCCCGGCCAGGCGACCAGGCCGGTGGTGAAGATGCGCTTCTTGTAGGTGGCAAGGGGTTTCTGTATGCAGTTCGTGGTCATCACTATCGCGCCGGGGAAGGCGTCGAATTCTTTATGCTGGTCCTGCCAGGCGCCGCCGTAATTCCCGGCCAGGTGCTTGAACTTCTTGAGCTTCGGGTAGCCGTGGGCCGGCAGCATTTCGCCGTGGGTGTAGACGTTTATGCCTTTGCCCTCGGTCTGCCTGAGTATTTCCTCGAGGTCTTTCAGGTCGTGGCCGGAGACGAGCAGGGCCTTGCCTTTGAGCGGGTTCACGCGCACTTTGGTGGGGACGGGGTGGCCGTAAGCGTCGGTATTGGCTTTGTCGAGCAGTTCCATGACGCGGAGGTTCACTTCTCCGCACTTCATGTTATAACCGACCAGTTCGTCCACCGTCGGATCGGTCCTGGTCAGGAAATCCAGCGCTTCATGGATAAAGGCGTAGACGTTCTCGTCTTCCTGGCCTAGTATCAGCGCGTGGTCCGCGTAGGCGGCCATGCCCTTGAGCCCGTAGGTCAGCAGCTCCTGCAGGCCGGCGGCGTCGTCGCCCAGGGCTTTCTTCCTTGTGTTTATGCCTTTCTCGGGGGCCTCGTTGAGAAGGGCCTTGTATTCCTGGGGCGGGTTCCAGGTCGCGGGCCCGGCCAGCCTCGAAGGGGGGGTTCCGGCCTTTTTGCAGGCGTTCTCGTACATAAGCCTGGCTTTTTCCTTGACGGCCTGGCCTTTCCTTATAATATGCTCGATCCTGACCGCGTCAAAATTCACATTGGTCACGGTGGTAAAAAGAGCTTCCACCACGAATTTGTTTATTTCCCTGTCATGCAGGCCGCCGGTCACGGCCGCGCGCCGCGCGTACATGCTGATCCCTTTGGCCTGCCAGAGCAGGAGGTCCTGCATCTTCGCCGTCTCCGGGTCCTTCCCGCACACTCCCTGCGTGGTGCAGCCCGTCCCTTTCGCCGACTGCTCGCACTGGTAACAGAACATTGTGTCGCTCATTTAGTATTCTCCTGGTTTAGTTTGAATTCGGTGTAACTAGCAATCTGGTATAACTATACTAATACAAATCAGGAATGTCAAGGGCCTTCCGGCCCGGATAAATAAGCGTAGTACGCGGTATTGCGCTCCCGCGACGGGGAAAAGCCCCTGGATTTGTGCCGGAGGTCTTAAAATCATAGAATAATATCGCGGTCATAACCCCACCAGTTCCTATAAAGAGGTGACTATGCTTAAAGCAGCCATCGTCATGGGAAGCGATTCAGACCTGGGAGTACTGTCCGCCGCCGCCGGTATCCTGGAGCATTTCTCCGTTCCTTTCGAGATCAAGATCCTTTCCGCGCACCGCACCCCGGAGGCCGCGCTGGCCTATGCCGCTTCGGCCGAGAAGCGCGGGTTCGGCGTTATCATCGCGGGCGCGGGGGGGGCGGCCCACCTGCCCGGCGTCCTCGCGGCCGTCACCGTGCTGCCGGTAGTCGGCGTTCCGATGAACGCGACTTCTCTTAACGGCCTTGATTCCCTCCTGTCCATAGTGCAGATGCCGGCCGGCATCCCCGTGGCCACGGTGGGCGTGAACGCCGCCAAGAACGCCGGTTTGCTGGCGGTGCAGATACTGGCTGTCAAAGAAATCCGGCTCCGGGCCAAACTTAAAATTTACAGGGCGGCGATGAAGAAGGAAGTCCTGGCTAAGACGGCGAAGCTGGACAAGAAAGGCTACAAGAGATATCTCGAAGAAATGAAGTGAACAGCGGGCGCAGTACAAACCGGCAGTCTACCGATAAGGAGATGAGCATGGCTGAACTGAAACTCATTCACAAGGGCAAAGTGCGGGACCTTTATGCCGCCGGGGAGAAGTATCTTCTTATAGTGTCCTCGGACAGGATCTCCGCTTTCGATTATATACTGCCTACGCCCATCACTGGGAAGGGCGCCATCCTCAATAAAATAAGTTCATTCTGGTTCGCGCGGACCGGGAATATACTTAAAAACCATATCGTAGCGGCCGAGATAAGCGAGATCAAGACGAAGCTTGCCGGCTATGACTGTTCGGCCCTGGACTGGTCGCAGCTGGCGGGACGCGCCGTGCTGGTGCACAGGACCAAGCGCGTTGATTTCGAGTGCATAGTGCGCGGGTATATTACCGGCTCGGGCTGGAAGGAATACCGGAAGCAGGGCAGCGTCTGCGGCTTAAAGCTGCCGCCAGGTCTTAAAGAGGCCCAAAAACTGCCGGAGCCGGTGTTCACTCCCACGAGCAAAGCCGACCAGGGCCACGACGAGAACGTAACTTTCGAGCAGATGGCCGAAGCGCTCGGGCCCGGGCTGGCCGGGAAGATAAGGGAGAAAAGCCTCGCTCTTTACAAATTCGCGGCGGAGTACCTTGAGAACCGCGGCATACTTTTGGCCGACACCAAATTCGAGTTCGGCCTGCTGGACGGAGAACTGATACTGATAGACGAAGCGCTGACCCCGGACTCCTCCAGGTTCTGGGACAAGGCGCAGTACAGGATCGGGACCAGCCCGGAGAGCTACGACAAGCAGTACGTGCGCAACTGGCTCGAGGGGAGCGGCTGGGACAAGAATTCCGCGCCGCCCGCGCTGCCCGAAGAAGTGGTGCAGGGCACCCTCAAAAAGTACGAGGAAGCCCTTAACAAAATAACCGCCGGGTGAAGTGCCGCCCGGCGGCTTCTTTTACCCCGAATTCTGCATTTGCAGAATTCCCCGGACGCCGAAGGCGGCAGGGTCGAGGACCAAGCGCTATGCGCGCCAGGTCCGAAAGGGTGTATGCCGCACGAAGTGTCCGAGCTATGCGAGGAAAAAGTTTCATCAGAAACTTTTCGGCCGTAATTAAGGTATACAAATGATAATAGAGATCTGGACCAAAGAGAAATACGCCAGGAACGAGGAAGAGGCTTTTATCGCCAGGCTGGCGCATGCCGGCCTGAAGGTTAAAACCGCGCGCCTTTCCCGCCTTTACCGGGTGGACGCTGACTTTACAAAAGCGGACTTCTCCAGAATAGCTTCGGACCTGCTGACCGACAATATAACCGAGCATTGCTCCCTGACCCCCGGGAAAGCGGGGCTTAAGAACGCTTACAGGGTGGAAGTCTGGCTGAAGGATTCCGTGACCGACGTGGTAGGAGAAAGCGTGAAAGAGGCCGTAGCCGACGTGGCGGGGAAGCCTCCCGCCGCGGTCAGGTTCGGCCGGGCCTATTATGTGCCCTGCGCCTCCGGGCTGAAGCTAAAGCAGGCCGTGTCCAAGATCCTGGTGAACGAAGTGGTAAATAAATTTAAAATCGAGAAATGCTGAGAAACTATGCAAAACCCTCTTTCTAATTTTACCTCTTTAAGTCAAAAGCAGCTGGCGGAGCTGGACAGGACCTGCGGCTGGTCGCTGAACGCGCTGGAGCTCGCCGAAGTGCAGCGGGAGTTCAGGAAAATGGGCAGGCAGCCTTCGCGCGGGGAACTCGAGACCCTGGCCCAGACCTGGTCCGAGCACTGCAAGCATAAAACTTTTTCCGGACCGGTTTCCTTCAAGTCCGGAAGCAAAGTAAAGAAATACAAAAATCTCTTCAAAGAGACTATCGTGAAGGCTACTAAGACCCTGGACAGGAAGTGGTGCCTTTCCGTGTTTACCGACAATGCCGGGATAGTGGAATTCGGCAAGAACGGGAAATGGGGACTGGCTTTCAAGGCGGAAACCCATAACCATCCCTGCGCGGTGGAGCCTTACGGCGGCGCCGAGACGGGCGTAGGCGGGGTGATCCGGGACATCCTGGGCGTCGGCCTGGGCGCGAAGCCCGTGCTTAATACCGATAATTTCTGTTTCGGCTATCTCGACAGCAAAAAAAAGCTCCCCAAAAATTCGCATTCCCCGGAGCGCATCATGCGCGGCGTGGTGGAAGGCGTTCGCGATTACGGCAACCGCATCGGCATCCCCACCGCCTCCGGCGGCCTCTATTTCGACGACGGGTACCTGCTCAACCCGCTGGTCTACGTCGGCTGCGCCGGGCTTATCCCGACGGACAAAATAGACAAGAAAGTGGTCCCCGGCGACCTGGTCGTCTCCATCGGCGGTCGGACCGGCCGCGACGGGATCCACGGCGCCACTTTTTCCTCCGCGAACATAGAAGAGGACACCTCCGCTTCGGCCGTGCAGATAGGCCACGCCGTGAACGAGAAAAAGACCCTCGACGTGCTGATGCGCGCCCGCGACCTCGGCCTGTACAACGCCGTGACCGACTGCGGGGCCGGCGGCTTCTCCTCGGCCATCGGCGAGCTGGGTTCGGAGACCGGGGCGCGGATACGCCTGGAGGACGCGCAACTGAAAGACACCCGCATAGAGCCCTGGGAGATCTGGGTGTCGGAGTCGCAGGAGCGAATGATACTTTCAGTACCCAAGGCCAAGCTTAAGAAGCTCGAGGCCATCCTTAACGCTGAAAGCTGCGAATATTGCGTGTTGGGGACCTTCCCGGGCGACGGGCAGCTCCTGGTCACGCACGGCGACGAGAAGATAGTGGACCTGCCTATGGCTTTCCTGCACGGCGGGGTTCCTAATTTCGAAAAAAAAGCCGCGCGGCGCAAAGTGAAGATAATCGACGGCGCCCCGCTCCAGCCCGCGAAGACTTACGGCGGGATCCTTAAAGAAATGCTCGCGCACCCTAATGTGTGCTCGCGGCATTCCGTCATAACCCAGTACGACCACGAAGTGCAGGGCGGGACCGTGATAAAGCCGCTGCAGGGTAAATACGGCGACGGCCCCGGCGACGCGGCAGTGATCTGGCCGCAGGCCGCCACGCTGGACCTGAACGATTTCGCCGGCTTCGCCGTAACGCACGGCTTCAACCCGGCGGCGGGGAAGATAGACCCCTACCAGATGGCGCTGCACACTGTGGACGAAGCGGTCAGGAACCTGCTCTGCGTCGGCGCGGAGATCTCGCGCACGGCTATCCTGGACAATTTCTGCGCGGCCAGTCCCCGCGATCCGGAAGTGATGGGGGACCTGGTCCTGGCGGCTGAAGGCTGCCACGACGCGGCCATGGCCTATGGCGCGCCCTTCATCTCCGGCAAGGACAGTTTCTACAACCAGTCCAAAGACGCCGACGGGAAGGAATACCCGATCCCGCTTTCGCTGCTGATCTCCGCCACCGCGCCCGTGGAGGATATCCGCAAAGCTATAACGATGAACTTCAAGGAAGCCGGGAACCCGGTTTACCTGGCCGGCGTAAGCCGCCGCGGCCTCGGCGGCTCCGTGTACGGCGATATGATGGTCGCCGGTAATAACTACATCGCCCCGCTGGACATGAAAGCGGCCGTGCGGATGTATACGGCCCTCCTTAAGGCCATAAAGACCGGCTGCGTCTGCGCCGCGCACGACGTGTCCCAGGGCGGGCTCGCCGTTACTCTCGCCGAGATGGCTTTCTCCGGCGGCTTCGGGGCGGAAATAGACCTTTCCGCCGCGGGCCGGGAGAAAGGCCTGTCGGCGCTGGAACTTCTGTTCGGGGAAAGCCCCTCGCGCCTTGTCCTCGAGGTGGTAAAGGACAGGGAGGCGGAATTCCTTAAGCACGTAAAGGGCCTGCCGGTCGGCGAAATAGGGTTTGTTAACGAGGAGCCTTTGCTGGATGTGAACGACGGCGGCGTTCAGCTTTTCAGGGAAGATATCTTTGCGCTGAAAACCTGCTGGAAGAGGGAGCTCATATGAAGCCCAAAGCCATAATCCTGCGGGGCACCGCCACTAACTGCGACATTGAAACTTTCAATTCCTTTAAATACGTCGGAGCTGAGCCGGAACTGGTCCATATAAACCAGCTTCTGTCCGGGGAGAAAAAGGTCCTGGATTATTCCCTGATGGCCTTCCCCGGCGGCTTCTCTTACGGCGACGATATCTCGGCCGGCAAGATCTACGCGGTGAAGATGAGCCGCCTCTCGGCGGATTTCGGGGCTTTCATCAAGGATAAAAGGCCGGTCATCGGCATCTGCAACGGTTTCCAGATACTTGTGAAGACCGGCTTCCTGCCAGAGAATAAAGGGAACGCGCAGGTTTCCACGCTTTATACCAACGACTGCGGCCATTTCCTGGCCAAGTGGGTAAAAGTAAGGATCAATAAAAAGAGCCCCTGCATTTTCACTAAGGGCCTCCCGGAAGAGATAGAGCTGCCTATCGCTCACGGCGAGGGGAAGTTCATCGTGGAGGACAAAAAAATAATGGCGGACCTGACCGCGCGCGAACTCCACGCCATGACCTATTCGGAAAACCCCAACGGCTCCATGCTTGATATCGCCGGCATAACCAATGCCGCGGGGACCTGCTTCGGCCTGATGCCGCACCCGGAGCGGAACTTCTTCGCCTGGCAGAACCCGGACCGGCCCGCCGCCGCCCGGGAAGCCGCGGCCGCGGGGTACCAGTTCTTCAAGAACGCGGTGGATTACGTCGGATAGGGCTTGCAACTAAATATTATGACCATCTGGAGGCCCATATTTGAACCGGATGCAAGGCGCGACGAGCGAGCATACTGGTGGTCTGTGAGTGAGGAGCAACGCAGTAGCCGGTTCAAAGATGGGCCTCCCCCGGGGGGCTGGCTGCTTTTGGGCTGCGCCTTCGCGGCGTTCCGCTAGCGTACATGTAGTACGCGTCGCTTCACGCCGCTTCGTCTCGTTCCAAAATCAGCTCAGCCAGATGGTCATAATATTTAGTTGCAAGCCCAAAGGAAAACACATGTGCGGAATATTCGCTATCTCGGATAATAAGGACGCTTCGAGGCTGGCTTATGTAGGCCTCTTCACCCTGCAGCACCGCGGCCAGGAATCCGCCGGCATCGTCACGGATGATAACGGGCTCCTGCGTCACAGCCTCGGCATGGGCCTCGTAAGCGAGATCTTCACCAAAGACGCCCTTGAAACCCTTAAAGGCCGCAGCGCTATAGGCCATGTCCGCTACTCCACTACCGGCTCCAGCCATATCAAGAACGCCCAGCCGCTGGTCCTGGATTCATATCTCGGCCAGGTGGCCGTAGCGCATAACGGTAATCTTACCAACTCCGACGGCCTTAAAGAGCAGCTTCAGAAAGGCGGAGCGATTTTTCAGTCCACCAGCGACACCGAAGTAATACTGCACCTGATGGCAAAACACCGCGGGAGCAGCCTGTCCGATACGCTCGCAAAAAATCTCCCGAAACTTGAGGGCTCATACGCTTTCGCCTTCCTGGCGCCGGGCAAGCTTATCGGCGCGCGCGACCCCCATGGGTTCAGGCCACTGGTGCTGGGCAAGCTGGGAAAGTCCTTCATGCTTGCGTCCGAGACCTGCGCTATCGAAGTGGCGGGGGGAAAGGTCGTAAGGGAGATCGCGCCGGGAGAGATGGTAACGATAGAGGGAGGAAAAGCCAGCTTCAGGCGTTTCGCCCCGGCTAAGGATTTCACCCGCTGCATCTTCGAACAGGTTTATTTCGCCAGGCCGGATTCCGTGGTGGCCGGGCGGACCGTCCAGACGTCGCGCTACGAGATAGGCGCCCTCCTGGCGCGCGAGATGCAGGGCGTCAAGGCGGACATAGTTTCCGGCGTGCCGGATTCCGGCACGGTCTACGCGCTGGGCTTTTCCGACGAGTCCGGGCTCCCTTTCCAGACCGTTTTCATGCGCAACCATTATACCGGCCGCTCTTTTATACAGCCGGACCAGCGCCTGAGGGAATTCACCGCCCACCTCAAGCTTGCGCCCATAAGGGACGTTATCCAGGGCAAGACCATCATACTTATAGACGATTCCCTGGTGCGGGGGACGACTTCGCGCAAGATAGTTAAGAGCCTCAAAAAGGCCGGCGCCAGGAAGATAATAATGGCCATCGCCTCCCCGGCCATCATCTCGCCGTGTTTCTACGGCATAGACACGCCGAGCAAAAAGGAACTGATAGCCTGCAACCTGACGGTGGAGAAGATCCGCCGCTTCATCGGGGCCGACGAGCTCCATTATCTCAGCCTGGAAAGCCTGGTCTCCGCCTGCGGCGACAAGAAGGACAGGAATTTCTGCGTTTCCTGCTTTACCGGGAAATACAATACCCGCGTGGACGCGGTGGCAAAGGCCTATGGCCTCCCTGCCAAGGCGGGGCTGTGAACGTACTTCTTATCGGTTCCGGCGGCCGCGAGCACGCCCTGGCCTGGAAGATAAGGCAAAGCCCGCAGCTCGGGAAACTGCACGCCGTGCCGGGCTCCGCCGCGATGAAAAGCCTGGCCGAATGCCACGCAATAGCGGTCGACGACTTCGAGAAAATACACGCCTGCTGCCTGGCGAAGAAGATAGAGCTCGTCGTGGTAGGGCCGGAAGCGCCCCTGGCCAAAGGGATAAGCGACTTTCTCTCCGCGAAGGGCGTTAAGGTCTTCGGCCCTTCGCAGAAGGGAGCCATGCTGGAAGCCTCCAAGCAGTTCGCCAAGGAGTTCATGGGAAGGAATTCCATTCCCACCGCTTCCTTCACCATCCTTTACTCCGCTGAGTTCGCAAGAGAAAAAATAAAAGAGAACAAGAAATACCCGGTAGTGATCAAGGCCGACGGCCTGGCCGCCGGGAAGGGCGTGCGCATCTGCGCGAACGAGGAAGAAGCGCTGAGCGCCGTTTCCGATTTCATGGAGAAAAGGATCTTCGGCTCCGCGGGCTCGAAAGTGGTCATGGAAGAATTCCTGACCGGCCGGGAAGCTTCGGTCCTGGCCCTGGTGGACGGCAAGTCTTTCCTGATGCTCCCGGTGGCGAGAGACCATAAGCGCCTGAAAGACGGCGACCAGGGGCCCAATACCGGGGGGATGGGCGCGGTAGCCCCCGTAGAGATCTCCGCCCCCGACCTCGAAATAATAAAAAATGAAATACTGCAGCGCTTCGTGGACGGCGTAAAAAAGGAGCAGATCCCGTTTTGCGGCGTCGTTTTCGCGGGGATAATGTTCACGCCGGACGGCCCCAAGGTCCTGGAGTTCAACTGCCGTTTCGGGGACCCCGAAACCCAGGCGATAATGCCGCTCCTGAGGGGGGACCTGCTTTCCCTGCTTAAGGCCTGCGCCGACGGCAAGCTGGCCGGGAAAGAGCTGGAGCTCAACGGGCAGGCCTGCGTCTCCGTAGGCCTGGCGGCCGGAGGCTATCCCGAGAACCCGGAGAAAGGAAAAGAGATAACCGGCCTTTATAAAGTTCCCGCCGGGGCGCTGGTCTTCCACGCCGGGACGGAGAAAAAAGACGACGGCTACGTGACCAGCGGGGGACGCGTGCTCTCCGTGACCGCCGCAGGAGCCAGCCTGGAAGAAGCCAGGAAGAGCGCCTATGCCGCCGTCTCGAAAATACATTTCGAAGGCATGCAGTACAGGAAAGACATAGGTTTGTGAGCGCCCGAAGAACATAATTTCCCGGTACAGGAGACATAATGACGACTTATAAAAAAAGCGGAGTGGATATAAAGCTTTCTGATAAATTTACCGAATTCCTCGAGAAAAAGTCCAAAGCTATCGGCGGCTTCGCCGGGCTCCTGCCCATAGCCGAGAGCAAGAACGAGTTCAGCCTGGTCGCCTCCACCGACGGCGTGGGAACGAAGCTGAAACTCGCTTTCCTGCTCGATAAACACGATACCATCGGCATAGACCTGGTCGCAATGTGCGTCAACGACCTCCTCTGCTGCGGCGCGCGCCCCATGATCTTCCTGGACTACTACGCCACCGGCAAGCTCGACCTGGCCCGCTCCAAGAAAATAATCGACGGCATCCTGGAAGGCTGCCGCCAGGGCGAATCCGCCCTGCTCGGCGGCGAAACGGCCGAGATGCCCGGCTTCTACCAGCCCGGCGAATACGACCTCGCCGGCTTCTCGGTCGGCATCGTGAAGAACTCCGAGATCCTCGACGGCAAGAAAGTCAGGCCCGGCGACGTCCTGATCGGGCTGAAGTCCACCGGCTTCCACTCCAACGGCTTTTCCCTCATAAGAAAAGTACTGGACGATAAAAAACTCCTGAAGAAATACGCCGCCCGCCTGCTCACACCGACCAAGATCTACGTCAAAGACGTAAACAAGCTGCGCTACGCCCTGCGCAAAAAGAAACACGACGTCCTCGCCCTCGCCCATATCACCGGCTCCGGCATCCCCGGCAACCTCCCGCGCGTGCTCCCCAAGAACCTGAGCGCCATAGTCTACAAGGATTCCTGGAAAACCCCCTCGATAATGCGCGAAATCCAGCGCCTCGGCAATATCCCCGAAGCCGATATGTGGGACTCATTCAATATGGGCCTGGGCATGATCGCCGTAGTCCGCCCCGCCGCCGTAAAAACCGCCCTCAAAACCTTAAAAGATTCCGTGCTCATAGGTGAGATAGTAAAAGGCAAGAACGAAGTTCTTTTAAAGTAAGTTCTTTCGGAGGGGTGGCAAGGGTATGGGTTCGGAGCGACCTCTCGGAGGCCCGAGCTTGCATAAGCGCGAGGGCCGAGAGGGGAGGCGCGCGCACGGTGTGCGCGACGCCGTGAGCGACGGGCCCATACCCTTGCCAGGCCCCCGACTGGGCATCTCGCGGAAAACAATATTATAGGAGTACTATGAAAAATATCGTCGTATTTGCTTCGGGCGGCGGGACTAATCTGCAGGCTCTGATAGACGCGGCTAATGATGGGCGCATAAAAGGGAGGGTCGCCCTTGTAGTTTCCAATAAAGCGGGCGCCGGCGCGCTAGAGCGCGCGAAAAAGGCCGGAATCCCGGCTGAGACAGCCCTCCAAAAAGATTTTAAGACCCCCGAAGCTTACGACGAGCACCTCGCCGCTCTCTGCCTTAAACATAAAGCCGACCTGGTCTGCCTCGCCGGCTTCATGCTCAAGCTCGGCCCGAAAATGCTCTCCTCTTTCAAAGACAGGATAATCAACGTCCACCCGGCGCTCCTGCCTTCCTTCGGCGGCAAAGGCTTCTACGGGACGAAGGTCCACGAGGCCGTCATAGAGTCCGGCTCCAGGGTAAGCGGAGCCACCGTGCATTTCGTCGACGAAAATTACGACTGCGGGCCCATAATAGTACAGCAGCCGGTCCCTGTATTGCCCGGCGACACGCCTGAAGAGCTGGCTAAAAGAGTGAACACGGCAGAGCTCGCTATCTATCCCAAAGCCGCCGCCCTGTTCTGCGCCGGCCTCCTGAAAATAAAAGGGCGCAAGGTGGAAATTTCCGGCCCCGCTCCCGAAACCGGGAAAGTGCGCCGCGCGCTTATTTCCGTCTCAGATAAAAGCGGCGCTATTGAGTTTTGCAGAGGCTTGGCCGCAGAGGGCGTCGAGGTGGTCTCTACCTCAGGCACCTATAAATTGCTTAAAGAGGCCGGCGTGCCGGTGCGCGCCCTGGAAACCCTTACCGGCTTTCCCGAAATGCTTGATGGCAGGGTTAAGACCCTGCACCCGGCGGTACATGGCGGGATACTTTACCGGCGGGAGGATCCGGCTCATGCCGAAACTGTTTTCAAATTCGGCATAGAGCCCATAGACATGGTAGTCGTGAACCTTTATCCCTTCGCCGAGACGGCCAAGAAAGCCGCTCCCTGGTCCGAAGAGCTGATAGAGAACATAGACATAGGAGGCGTGGCGCTGCTCCGGGCCGCCGCCAAGAACTACCAGTCGGTGGCCGTGCTGACCTCCCCGGCCGATTATGATCCCGTACTCGCGGCCATCTGCGCGGGCGAGGGTTCCGTGCCTCTCTGGCTGAAGAAAGAGCTGGCCGTAAAAGCTTTCGCCCATACCGCCGCCTACGACGGGGCCATAGCCGGAGAGCTCGGCAAAGCCGGGGCCGCCGGCTTCCCGGCCGGCCTCGAGGTCCCGCTTAAGAAGATCCACGACCTGCGCTACGGCGAGAACCCCCACCAGGCCTGCGCGCTTTACTCCAGGAAAGGGAAGCTTCCTTTCGCGCAGCTGCAGGGCAAGGAACTTTCATACAACAATATCCTGGACGCCTACGGGACTTACCAGGCCGTGCGCGAGTTCGAAAAGCCGGCCGCCGTCATCTTCAAGCATGTCACTCCCTGCGGGCTGGGTACCGGTACGGATATCGCCGAGGCCTTCGAGCGCGCCTGGAGCACAGACCCGCTTTCCGCCTTCGGGGGCATAATAGCCCTTAACCGGAAGCTCGACGGCCGCATAGCGGAGTTCCTCGCCAAAAGATTCGTGGAAGTGATCTGCGCCCCCGATTACGACGAGAAGGCGCTCGAGATATTCGCAAAAAAGACCAATTTGCGCCTCCTGAAATGGGAGAGCTTCCCCGCCGACAATTTGGTGCTCCGCTCCGTCGGAGACGAGGTGCTAGTCAGCACCGACGACAAGCTGCTGCTCGGCGATAAATGGGAAGTTCCCACGAAGCGCAAGCCGACCGCGCAGGAAGAAGAGGCGCTGCGTTTCGCCTGGACCGCGGCCAAGTACGTGCGCTCGAACGCCATCGTGCTGGCCGATACCTGCCGCACGGTGGGCATCGGGGCCGGGCAGATGTCGCGGGTGGACTCGGTCTTCATGGCCGGCCATAAGCTCGAGGCTTTTTTAAAGGACAATCCGAAGCCCGCCACCATGGTCATGGCTTCCGACGCTTTTTTCCCTTTCCCCGACGCGCTGGAAGAGGGCGTGAAACTGGGGGCTACCGCCGTGATACAGCCGGGCGGGTCGGTCAAGGATAAGGAAGTCGTGGAGGCGGCTGACAGGCTGGGCGTAGCTATGGTGCTTACGGGGATAAGGCATTTCCGGCATTAAGGACAGGCCGGCCTGGAACTTACTCCGCCACGGGGAAATAGATCGTGAAGACAGCGCCGCCTTTCGGGAGGTTGGCTGCGATGATCTGGCCGCCGCTCTGGTTCACTATGCCGTAGACGGTGGAAAGCCCGAGGCCGGTCCCCTTGCCTTTAGGCTTGGTAGTAAAAAAGGGTTCGAACATCCGCGGGAGCACCTCCGGCGGGATGCCGGGCCCGGTGTCGGAGAGTTCAAGAACGGCGTAGGTCCCGTGTTTCAGCGAGGGGGGGGCTTCGTCCGGCCCCGCGGTATAGGTCTTTATAAATATTTTCCCGTTGTCGTTCATGGCGTGCTTGGCGTTAACGGCGAGGTTCAGTACGGCCTGCTTTAACTGTTCCGGCTCTATCTTGACGGCGGCCGGCTTCTTGTCGAGCTCGTATGAGACCTTGATGCCCTTGCCCAGCAGGTTATCCAGCATCAACTTAAGCTCGGCCAGCGGCGCGTTGAGCGTGGTCCGCACGGGGCTGATCTCCTGCCTTCTCGCGAAAACCATCAGCTGCTTGATAAGGTTCGCGGTCTCTTTGGAGGAACGGAGTATTTCGGAAGCCAGCTTGGCCCCTACCGAGCCTTTTTCAAGGTCCTCGCCGATAAGCTCCATGGAACCTATTATTATGGTCAGCAAATTGTTGAAATCGTGAGAGATCTGTCCCGCCAGCAGGCCCATGGATTCCATCTTCTGGCTATGGCTAAGCTGGGCCTCGAGCTGGGCTTCCCGCGCTATGTCGTGGCGCAGGACCAGAAAATAGCGGGGCTTCCCGTCGGGGCCCAGGACGGGCGAGATGCGCACTTCTTCATTGATAAAAGCGCCGTCCTTGCGGCGGTTAGTGATGCGGCCGCTCCAGCGCCTTCCGGCTTTCAGGGTTTCCCACATCTCCTTGTAAAACGAAGGGGGGTGCTCCCCGCTTTTAAGCATCCTGGGGTTTCTCCCGATAACTTCCTGGCGGGTATAGCCGGTGATCTTTTCAAAGGCGGGATTGGCGTAGATTATGGTGCCCTCGGTGTCGGTAAGCAGGAAAGTCTCGGAATTCTGCTCTATGGACTCCATCAGGATGGCTGCCGTTTCGGCGGAGATCTTCATGGAGATATTGTAGCAAAACTCGCGGCGGGCGGCGGATTTTACACGGCGAGCTTTTATGTGTTAAAATTACTTGCAAGACCCCTGCTTGCCAACGCGGACGCGGGGTATTTTTTTGGGGAGGCGACCCTATGCCGGCTCAGCGAAATATAAACGCGGTAAGTCCCCTGGACGGGAGATATTCCGGCAAAATGGGCGGCTTGGGCCGGGGTTTCGGCGAAGCCGCGCTGGCGCGCTACCGCGCGCTGGTAGAATGTACCTATCTTCAGAAGCTCTGCGCCACGCCCGGCGTGGCCATAAGGAAGCTCAAGCCCTCCGAAAAAGACCTGCTCAGGAAGCTGCCGCTTCTTTCCGACAAGGACGTCCTTCAGATAATAGCCATAGAGGAAACCGGCTCCGGCCGGCTCCCGCCGACCAGGCACGACGTAAAGGCTGTGGAGTATTTCCTCAAGGAGAAGCTCAGGCGAACTTCCCTCCGCGATATAACCGAGTTCGTCCATTTCGCGCTCACCTCGGAAGACGTCAATAATATTTCCTACGCTCTGATGCTCAGGGACTGTCTCCGCGCCGAGATCCTCCCGGCCCTGGAGGAGATCCTCGCGGCGCTGGACGCCCTGGCCCTGAAGCACGCGGCGGCGCCGCTGCTGGCGCGCACGCACGGCCAGCCCGCCGTCCCCACCACTTTCGGCAAAGAATTCCGCGTCTTCCACGCGCGGCTGAGCCGCCAGGTGGGCCAGCTCAGGTCCGCCCGCATCTGCGCCAAGCTGAACGGCGCCTCCGGCAACTACAACGCCCATACGGCGGCCTTCCCGGCCGCCGACTGGCAGAAGTTCTCGAAAGAATTAATAGAAAGCTTTAATTCCGGCTCCGGGCCCGCCCTGGAATATAACCCCTTCACCACGCAGATAGAACCCCATGACAGCTACGCCGAACTGTTCGATAACCTCCGCCGCGCCAACACTATCCTCCTGGCCTTCTGCCAGGATATGTGGCGCTATATCTCGGCCGGCCTGGTAAAGCAGAAGGCCGTGGCCGGGGAAGTGGGTTCCTCGACGATGCCGCAGAAAGTGAACCCTATCCATTTCGAGAACGCGGAGGGGAACCTCGGCCTCGCTAACGCGCTTCTTGGCTTCTTCTCCTCGAAGCTTCCCGTCTCCCGCCTGCAGCGCGATCTCTCGGACTCTACGGTGGAGCGCAATTTCGGCGTGGCCCTGGGGCACGGGCTGGCGGCCTATAGCTCCGTGCTTGCCGGCCTTTCCCGCGCCGCGGTGGACGAAGCCGCGGCCCGCGCCGAGCTCGGACAGCACCCGGAAGTCCTCGCCGAGGGCATACAGACCATCTTAAGGCGGGAAGGCGAAACCGGCCCCTATGAACTTCTCAGCAAGTTCACCCGGGGCCGCGAAGTCACCGCCGCCGGCCTGGCCGGATTTATAGACGGGCTTCAGCTGAAGCCCGCGATAAAAGCGGAGCTGAAGCGGCTCTCGCCCCTTAACTACACGGGGCTTTCGGAAAAAATAGCCAAGCGCAAGGAGTAATACAATGCCTGTAGATATCGTTGTAGGCGGCCAGGGCGGCGACGAGGGGAAGGGGAAGATAGCGGCTTACCTTGCGGTAAAGAACGAATACGATTATTCCATAAGGGTGGGCGGGCCTAACGCCGGGCACACCATATTCTTCAACGACAAGATCTATACGCTTAAAACCATGCCAGGCGCTTTCGTCTGCAAGCGGACCAAGCTGGTGCTGGGCGCCGGAACTTACATCATAACGGACTGGCTTGAAAAAGAGATAGCGCTTACCGGCGCGGCGAACCGCCTGATCATAGACCCGCACGCCGTGATCATCGAGCCCCGCCACACCGCCTCCGAGCGCGCCGACGCCCGCATGATGGGCAAGATCGGCAGCGTGGGCACGGGCCTCGGCGCCGCCGTGCGCGACCGCGTCGACCGCAAAAAACTGCGCTTCGCCAAGGACGAGCCCCGCCTTAAGAAATACGTCAAGGACGTGCCGGAGCTGCTGAACAAGGCGCTGGCGAAGGGCTCCCGCATGCTGCTGGAGGGGACCCAGGGGATGAAGCTTTCGAATCTTCACGGCGAATACCCTTTCGTCACTTCGCGCGACACTACCGCCTCCACCTTTATGGGCGAGGCCGGGCTGGGGCCTAAATACGCCGGCGAAGTCTACGCGATATTCAAGCCCTACGTCACCCGCGTGGGCCCCGGCGCGGTGGCCAACGAACTGAAGGACAAGAAAGCGCTTTCCAGGTTCCACACCGCGGGCCGGGAAGTCGGCAGCGTCAGCGGCCGCCTGCGCCGGGTGGGCGGGTTCGATATGGACGTGGCGCGCCTGGCCGTGAGCATCAACTCCGCCACCAGGCTGGCGATAACGCACATCGACCTGCTCGACGGGGCGGACGTTTCGCGCGGGATAAGGAGTTTCAGCGGCGCGGCGAAGAAGTTCATGGCGACCCTGGAGAAGGTCTGCGCCGTTTATCCTTACCCGAAAGTGGCCCTCGTCTCGTACGGCCCCGGCCTCTTCGACGTACTCGAATTGAAATAGCGCCGCAGAGCCGTTAACAGCGTTTTCAAAAAATGCTATTATTGAAAGCGCAGTACTTACCACCTTTTGCCGCGGTAGCTCAGTGGTAGAGCACTGGTCTGAAAAACCAGGTGTCGTTGGTTCGATCCCAACCCGCGGCAAATTTCCTTTCAGGAGTCCGGTCTATGCCCCTCCATAACAAGATACTTATAGCGGACGACGACGCCGATATGCGCATGCTGCTCAGCAGCATGCTCGAAAGCGAGGGCTATGTCGTGCTGCAGGCCGAGAACGGGCTCGAGGCCGTGGAGATGGCGCGCAAGGAGCTCCCGGCGCTGGTGATGCTGGACATACACATGCCGCTCATGGACGGCCTGAAGGCCTGCAAAGAGATAAAGTCCGACAAGGTCACCAGGATAGTGCCAGTTGTGATGCTCACCGTAGAGGGCAGCATAAACGAGATCCAGCAGGCCATAAGCTACGGGGCCAAAACCTATATTACCAAGCCTTCCAGCAAAGCGGAGATCCTCAAGGTCGTAAAAAGCATTATTTAAACCCCGTTCCTTAAACGTAAAAAGGGCCCTTCCGGGCCCTTTTTATTTACCGCCTTCGCGGGCTATACTATCCTGAGCAGAGCGAAGTGCAGGTACTCCGTCTCCGGCATGCTGAGCAGTATAGGATGGTCCTTCGCCTGGCCGCGCATTTCTACCAGCATGGCCTTCTTTCCCGCGCGGGAAGCCGCGCCGGAGAGCGTTTCCATGAACATTCCCCTCGAGATGTGGTGCGAGCAGGTGGAGACCGCCAGGTAGCCGCCGCGCGGCAGCGCCTTTATCGCGGCCCCCGCCATGCGGCCCAGCATCTTCAGCGCCTGCGGCAGGTGCTTCTTGTTGCGCACGATATTGGGCGGGTCGATCAGGATGAAGTCCGGCGTCTCCGGCAGCTGCCCCGCCTCCAGGGCCTCCAGGATGCGCTCCGCTTTTTCCTTCCGGAAAATTATCTTTTTTTCGACCTTATTGAGCGCCGCGTTCTCCTCGGCCAGCTCTATGGCCTTCTCCGAGGAGTCGATGCCCCAGACGGTCTCAGCGCCGGCCTTCGCGGCGGTGATGGCGAAAGCCCCGAGGTAAGTGTGGAGGTCCATCACTTTACGCCCTTTGAAGAACGGGACGAGGGCCTCGCGGTTCTCGCGCTGGTCGAAGTACCAGCCGGTTTTCTGGCCGCCCGCCATGGGCACCCAGTAGTCCAGGCCGTTCTCCGTTATCTTCACCTTCTCGGGCATGACCCCGAAGGCCGTCTCTTCGTAGGATCTTAGCCCTTCCAGCTCGCGGAACTGGTGGGTATTCTTGTAGAAGATCCCGCGCGGCCTCATCAGGTCGGTGATGGCGGCGGTGATCTCGTCCTTCAGCAGCTCCATGCCGGCCGAAAGGATCTCCACCACTACGGCGTCGCCGTAGCGGTCCACGACCAGGCCGGGCAGGCCGTCGGATTCGCCGAAGCAGACCCGGCAGGCGCGCGAAACGCCGAGCGCCTCGCGGTAGTCCAGCGCGGCGGCGAGGCGGTCCTTCAGGAAGTCCTTCGGCAGGTCCAGCGTGTTCTGGGCCAGCAGGCGCAGCGCTATAAGGCTCTTCGGGTTGAAGAAGCCCACGCCGGCGGGCTTGCCGGTAGGATAGACCAGGCCGCAGATGGTGCCTGGCGGGATAGTGGTGTCGACCACTTCCAGTTCGTTCGAGAAAACCCAGAGATGTCCATGGGCCCGGCGCTTTACGGCGCCGGAGCGTAGTGTGAGGTTTGTCATAATTATTCGTCCAGTGAGACTATGGCTTCCACGGGGGAGCCGATCTTTACTTCGAAGGCGCGGGCGAAGCTGCCGTTCCGCACGGAGAACTCCAGGAAGCCGAAGGACCCCATGAGGGCCATCGCTTCGCCCTCCGGGACCGAGGCGTAGGTGAGCTTAATCCCTTTCAGCATGCGGTCGGAGATATTGAATACCGCCCTGGCGTTTATGTAACTGCGCTTGATGTTGGTGACCACATTGCCGAAATGGTCTATGGCTATGACCTGGCCGGTTATCCTGTTGCCGGCTTTTTCAGGATGGGGAAAGGGGAAGCGGCGGTACTCGCTGAAGACCGGGCCGATCTTCTTTTCCGGCAGGCCCTTCGCTATCGCGGCGGCCACCGGCGCCATGATGTCGCGGCCGTGGAAGGTGGAGCTGATGCTTTCCATGAACAGGGAGGAGTTGCTTATGAAGCGCGCTTCTTTGATCTTCTCCTTCTGCTCCACCCAGCTGATCAGGCCGTTGTCGGGGGCGATGAACTGGTAGTTCTCGGTGCGGGCCCAGATTATCCCGCGGCCCGTGCCCACCGTCGGGTCCACCACGGCCAGGAACAGGGTGCGCTTGGGCATATACGGCATGGCCGCCATCAGGTAGAAGGCCGCCGTCTTTATATCCTGCGGCGGTATCTGGTGGGTGATATCGATGATGGAAAGGCCGGGGGCTTTCGACAGCAGCACGCCTTTCATCGCGGCCACGAAAGGGTCGAACGTGCCGAAGTCCGATAGCAGGGCGATGCACTTGGTTTTCATAATAAACTGAGGGGCGGAGAAGGCCGGGGAAAAGATAACCGGCCTTCGAACCTTGGGACCTTACGCGCTATTCCTGGCCGTGGTGATGGCCGGTAGAGCCGGGGATGGTCAGCGGGAGCTTCTGCCTGCAGAGCGGGCAGTTGTCCGGGGGAAAAAGCTGGAGCGGGTAGGAGATCAGGCCGCGCACCGGCACGTTCAGCGTCAGGTCGCCGGTGGAGCGGTCCACGATGGCCGCGATGCCTATGACCTTGGCGCCGTAGCCGCGGGCCAGGTTGATGGCCTCGCTGCAGAGGCGGCCGGTGTTCAGGACGTCGTCCACCACCAGCACGCGCTCGCCTTCGGAGATCTTGAAATCGCGCTTGAGCACCATCACGCCGTTTATCTTTTCCGTGAAGATGGAGCGGGCTTTCTTTACGCGGGCCACTTCCTGGCCGATGGCCATGGAACCGACGGAGGGGGAGATGACCACATTCACTTCCTGGGGGAACTTGGCGGCCATCTCTTTGGCCACCTTCTGCGCCAGGTGCGGGTACTGCAGCACCAGCGAAGGCTGGATATAGGTCTGGGTATGGAACCCGGAGGGTATCTGGAAATGCCCGTTGAGTATGGCCCCGTGCTCCTGCAGCAGCCCCACGACGTCAAATTTTCCTAGTTTGGACATTATTGCTTTCCTCCTGAGAACTTGTTTATCCTGGCCAAATCTATCGCTACGCCCTTTTTGGCGGCTTCCTTGATGATAGCCCCGCTTTCTTTCGGGCTTATCATGGTGAACTCCGGCTTCGTCATCTTGCCTTCTATGATGAAAGCCAGGGCCGGCTTGCCGCTGGCGTCCGTGAGGGCCTCCGGCAGGCTTCCCATCGAATCGTACTTACCTGATATTGTATAAATTTTTACCTTCATAGTTTCGTTCGAAAAGTCCAGCTGGCCGGAAGCGGTGGCCGAGAACTCCTTGCCGTCCATGTAGAAGTTCTTTATCTCCACCTTCCCCTCGTTCAGGGAATAGTCGCCGCCGATGGAATTGAAGGAGATGTCGTCCACCTTGTAGCCGAAGTTGAGCGCGCCGCGCCGGTTCATGCGCTGGATGAAGATCAGCGGCATGGAGAAGATGTAGTAGATGCGGTCCTGCTCGGAGGTCTTCTGCACGTCGTAGAAGGTCCCGGCGCCGGATTTGATGGAGATATCGCCCTTGATGCCGGAGATGTCGCCGGCTATGTTCTTAAGGGAGGCCGCTATGTAGAAGTCGGCCGCGTCGAGGTATTGGTGCTTGAAATGGCCCGCCTTGTATAGAAGCTTGAAGGAGGAATAGCCGATAGGAATGGAGTTCTTGAGGGTCTTGAGCCAGACCAGGTCGGACTCGGACTCCTTCATGCCTACGCGCGGCCCGCGCAGCTCCTTGATATCGAAGACCAGGTTCTTTAATTCGGAGAACAGCAGGTCGGCGGAATAGCCGGTGAAGTCCACCGTCCTTTGCGCGGTGAAGGGGCGGCGCACTATCGCGCGGCCCTTTACGGGCCCGCTGTTGAATTTGCCCGAGTACCTGAACATCAGCTCGTCTTTCGAGATCTCGGTATCGAGCTTCAGCCCGCTCAGGCTGCCGCCGCCCAGGGTCAGCTTCCCCCCGGAGGAGTTGATGGTGTTCTTCGCGAAATTATCCGACATCAGGGCGGACAGGTTCAGCCCGGCGGCGCTCAGCTTCCTGTACTTGAAACCGGCGCCGGAGGCGCTCGCGAAAACCCTGGTCAGCGAGGGCTTGCCGTTCCTGGACGCCAGCTTGAGGCGGAGCTGGGCGCTGCCCGCCGGCGCGTCTATGGGGAGCGAGGTCCCGTAGCGCTTCAACTGCCCGAGATCGAACGGGGGGGCGGAGATCGTAAAGGCGTAGGCAAGAGTAGACCTGGAGAAGTCGAACGAGCCTTCCGCCTTTACGTTCAGCGGCCTGGTCAGCAGGCGCAGTTCCGCCGTCCTCGAGGAAGTAATGACGGCGGAAATATCCCAGGAGGAGCGCGGCGCGGTAAAAGCCGCCGGCGAATTGAAAAGATAGGCGACGTCGGTGTTCCTGAAGGACGGCGTTTCCGCCTTGAGGGCGATTTCCGGGCGGCGGAAATTAGTGATGCCGCCGGTGAACCTGACGGTCTTGTCCATCAGGGTCAGGTCCGCCCGGAGGTCCTTCACCGCGGCTTCGTCCCATTTGAACGCCGCGAAATTTATAGTGCCTTCGGCATAGAGCCTCCCGCGCACGGGCTTCCTGAAAGCCGTGCTCTTAAGGGAGAGGGAGGCGCTGAAAGGCGTGTCCGCCCCGGGCTTGAAGTCCGTAAGGACCAGGTCCAGATTTGAGAAGGTATGGCGGGCGCCGGACCTTATATACCGCACCGAGACTTCCCCGTCCTTGATCTCGGTCCTGGCCACCTCGTCCAGGAAGTTCTTCCCCGGGCTCTTGCGGTAGGACGCGAAGATGTCCCCGATGTTCCAGCTCTCGTCGGCGCGCTTGATCAGCTCTATCCTGGGAGAGATCAGCATCACGCTGTCTATCACCAGCTTATGCTTCAGCAGGGGCATGATGCGGTAGGTGGCGTAGATGTATTCCGCCCTGATGAAATCCACGGTTTCCGGGCCCGGCTCCGTGACCTGCAGGCCCTTTATCTTTATCTCGCCCGTGGCGGAAAGCCTGGCCCACTCTATATGTACGGGGCGCTTCAGCGTTTCCTGGAGCTGGTTGGTGACGATGGACTCCAGGTCTTCGGGCGTGAACATTATCCTGAGCGTGAACAGGGCCGCGACCGCTATGCCGGCCGCCAGTATAAGCGGCAGGAAAATTATCCTGACCAGTATCTGCCTGAAAAGATTCATCGGGTAAAGTATATTTTAGCAGTATTGAAGACGTATGCGGCGGCGGAGAGGAGCCCCCGGTAGGCTTCGCCCTGCGCCTCCAGGACGCGCGCCGAGTAAGCCCGCATGCTCAGGAGCCCGGGAAAAAGCATTTTTATCGCCGCGGCCAGCGCGAGGCAGTTGAGCAGCAGGAGAAGCGGGATAGAGAACACCGGGCCGCCGGCCTTCTTCAGGTCGCTCTGTACCGGGCCGGAGAGGATGTCCGCCGTGTGCAGCAGGTGGAAGGCCAGCGTGAAGCCGGCCGCGGCGAGGAACCAGGGCCTCAGCGGGGCGGCGTTCCAGAAGCGCCCGGCCAGCCAATAGGCCGCCGCGACGGCGAGGGTATAGAGGGGAATGACATAGGGGGCCAGCGAGATGAAGGCGTTCGTCGAATCGAGCAGCACGTAGCCGCTGTGCTTCTTTACCGAGATCTTCCGCACCCGCACGCCGCTGAACACCGCGGCCAGCGCGTGGGTAAGTTCGTGGGCCGTTACGTACAGGCCCTTTCCGCGGCCGCCCCAGTGGAACAGCAGGCAGGCCAGCGCTCCGCAGAGCAGGGGCAGGGTGACGCTGAATTTTCCCAGGGCGGGGGCCAGGATAGCGGCCGTAGCCCAGGCCGCGGCCAGCGCGGCCGGCGCAAGTGCTATTCCTATGAGGGGTTTTATCGCTCGCATTACGCTGGCTCAGGGCCGCCGGCCTACTTTATCATCCACTCTTCGACTTTAACGCCTTTGGCTTCGAGTTCGGCGCGCCAGGCGGCCAGCGCGGCGGGAAGCCGGGCCCGGGCCTTGTCGGCCCAGGGGTTGAACGGCAGGTAGAAATCCTGCGCGGCGGTCTTGTACCAGACATAGGCCATTTTCGCGGAGCTTTCGGAGACGCGGAATTCCAGCTCCGCGGCCTTCAGGTTCGCCGCCCGGGCCGCGGCTTCGGGGGACTCCGCCGCGGCGTCCCCGCCGGACGCGTTTTTTCCCGAGTAAAGGTTCTCGAAATACGCTTTTTTAGCGCCGGGGTTGTCGCGCCAGGACTCTTCCTGCTCCGCCCTGAGCAGCGCGCCGCGCGAGCGCAGCGCCAGGTCCCCCGCGGCGAGCAGAAAAAAGGCCGGGACCGCTATGGCGATCCAGGCCTTCGGGCGCTTCAGGGGCATGCTTCAGTTCCCCATCTTCCTCAGCACGGGCTGGGTTTTAAGGAGTTTGTGGATCAGGGACGTCAGGATCTGCGGCTTGACGGGCTTCTCTATGAAATCCCGCACGTTGGGCTCCTGCTTTATCATGTCGGAGGTCGAGCGGTCGGTATAGCGCCCGGTAATTATGACTATCGGGATGGTGCCCGTCTCGTCGCTCTGGAGCTCGCGCAGTATCTCGAAGCCGCCGAACTTGGGCAGCATCAGGTCCAGGAGTATCAGGTCCGGGTTGGTGGTGCGGGCCTTGCTCAGCGCCTCTTCTCCGTCGGAAGCTTTCTCGATCCGGAAGCCTTCTTTCTTGACTATGAACTCGATGAGTTCCCTTACCGAATCGTCGTCGTCGACGATCAGGATCAGCTTGTCGGCGGGCTTGCCGAATACGGAAGTGTTTTCCATTTATTTACCTTTGATACCCGTCGGAGCTTATATGTTGGTGGTGACCAGCGTTTCGGTGGTCTGCACCCCGTGGATGCCGCGCACTTCGCGCACTATCAGGCCGCTCAGTTTGTCGATGGTGTCGGATTCGGTCACCAGGATGGCGTCCCAGCCGCCGAAGGTCATATAGACGTCTTTGACGCCGCGGATGTTCTTTATCTGCTGCACGGCTTTCTGTTCAAGGCCGGCCACGAGTTTGCAAAGCACAAAAGCTATCATGTTTCCTCCAGTAAGCTATATTCTTTCGTTCCACTCCGGGGTGCGGTACTTGGTTTCCGCTATCGTTACGGCTTTCGAGCGGGCCTCTTCCTGTATCCCGGCGGCTTCCCACTCCAGCCCGAATTCTCCGCCTAAAGCTTTAATTACCGCGTTCCTGTGCAGGGCGGAATTGCTGCGCGCGTCCGGGGCCTGGAAGGAGGCCTGGTAGAGCATATGTCCTCCGAACTTGCGGAGGGCCCCTCCAAGTACTTTTTTTCCATTATACAATATATCCATGTTGACCGGTTTGGCGAAGCAGCTCATGACCGGGTCGTTCACCGCATAGTCCTTGGTCTTTTCGCTCAGGAGGTCGAAGCCTATCCCCTGCCGGGAATATTCCGCTGTTATGGCGCGGTGCAGGCGGTCATAGGTCTTGCCGGGCTCGAAATAGGCGCCGGGGGAGGGGAAGATGAAGGAAAAGGTGAGGTCGGTCTCGTGGAAGACTATCCCGCCGCCCGTGGGCCGTCTTGTAACCGCTTTTATCGCGCAGCCCGCCGCCGCCATGGCCTCGGCCACCGCTTTGCGCCGCTGCGAATAGCCGAAAGTCACGCCCGGCTCTTTCCAGTTATAAAATCGCAGCAAAAAAGGCGCCGGCATGGTCTCGCAAAGCGCCTCGTCCGCCGCCATCTGCCCGTACACGTCAAGAGGGGGGGTTTCGATAATAAGAGCTTTTTTCATGATTCGGTCGCGACTAGTGAGCCGGTTGCCAAGGTGACAGGAACGCAAAAACGTGCTCTCGCACACCGTGCTCGGCACTCCCGCTCTCAGGCTCGGCGCTTACGCAAGCCTCGCCTTCCGAGAGGGTTTTGCTAACCCTGTCACCTCGTCAACCGGCAAGTCTACTTGTACTTACCAGCTAAATCAGGGTGACGCATGGGCCGGGTTAGCAAAACCCTCGGAGAGCCCGCCGGTTGCATAGCCCGGCGGGCGAACACGGAGTGAGGGCACGGTGTGCCCGAACGCGTTTTGCGTTCCGGCCCATGCGGCGCCCGTCAGCTACCAGTGTAAATTCGGCTGCCTTGCGGCCTGTACTTCATCCAGGCGTTTCACCGGCATGGTGTGCGGGGCGTCCTTGAGTTTCTGGGGGTCCGCTATGCCGGCGTCGTGTATGTCCCTCATGGCTGCTACGAATTCGTCCAGCGTCTCTTTGGACTCTGTTTCGGTCGGCTCGATCATTATCGCCTCGTGGACGATGGTCGGGAAGTAGATGGTCGGGGCGTGGAAGCCGCGGTCGAGCAGGCCTTTGGCCACGTCCAGCGTTTTCAGGCCTTTGGCCGTCATGTCCGCGCCGGGGGTCAGGACGCATTCGTGCATGCAGTATTCCTTGGAGTACGACGGGTAGATGTCCATCAGCAGGGAGCGCACGTAGTTCGCGTTGATTATGGCGCAGCGGGCGATGTCGCCGAACTCCGCCGCCGAATGCGCCAGCATGTAGGCGTAAGCGCGCACCAGGATGCCGGTATTGCCGAAGAAGGCCTTCACTTTCCCGATGCTGCGGCCGTCGCCGAAGTCGGAGACGTAGCCGCTTCCTGACTTTTTCACCGTCGGGACGGGCAGGAACGGGGCGAGGGCCTTGCTGCAGACTATCGCGCCGGCGCCGGGGCCGCCGCCGCCGTGCGGGGTGGAGAAGGTCTTGTGGAAGTTCAGGTGCATCAGGTCCACGCCGAAGTCGCCGGGTTTCACCATGCCGATCAGGGCGTTGAGGTTGGCGCCGTCCATGTAGAACAGGGCGCCCGCGTCGTGCACGGCCTTGGCGATGGCCTCGATGTTGCTTTCGAAGATCCCGAGCGTATTGGGCATGGTCAGCATCAGCACGGCCGTCTTCGGGCCGATATGCTTCTTCAGCTCTTCTACGTCAAGGCGGCCGTCCGGCTTGGAGGCCAGGTTGACGGTGGTAAAGCCCATCATCGACGCGGTGGCGGGATTGGTTCCGTGCGCGGAGTCGGGGCAGACGATCTCGGTGCGGTTCTCGCCTTTGGCCTCGAAGTAGGCCTTGGCCAGCAGCAGGCCGGTGAACTCGCTGTGCGCTCCGGCGGCGGGCTGCAGCGTGATCGCGTCCAGGCCGCACAGTTCGGTCAGCCGGGCGGACAGGTCGTGGAGCAGTTCCAGCGTGCCCTGCGCGCAGGTGTCGTGCGCGAGCGGGTGCAGGGCCGCGAAGCCCTCGAGCGCCGCGGCTTCCTCGTTGAAGCGCGGGTTGTACTTCATCGTGCAGGAGCCCAGCGGGTAGAAATGGGTGTCCACCGAGAAGTTAAGCCGGGACAGGCGCGTATAATGGCGCACTACGTCGAACTCGGAGAGCTCCGGCAGGCGCAGGGGGGACTTGCGGCGCAGGTTGGCCGGAACATTCGCTTTGGCGCGCAGCGGGTTCTTGCAGCACAGGCCGCGGCGCCCGGCGTCGGATTTCTCTATGCTGAGGCTGTTGTCGGTGACGGAGCAGATCATAGGGCCTCCTTTATGGCGGCTTCCAGTTTCAGGATATCGGCTTCGGTCTTGGTCTCGGTGGCGCAGACCAGCAGGGTTTCACCGAGCTCCGGGTAGAGCGGGGCCAGCGGCAGGCCTATGTCGACGCCGCGGGCGGCGAGGACCTTTTCGCGCAGCTTGGCGGCGCTGCCGGGTACCGAGACGACGAACTCGTTGAAGAAAGGGCCTTTGAACTTGAGAGAGACGCCCTTTATCCCGGCGAGGCGCTCGGCGGCGAACGCGGCCGCGCCGGAGTTGGCCTCGGCGAGTTCTTTCAGGCCTTCGGGGCCGTAGAGCGCCGAATAGACGGTGGCGGCCAGGGCGCAGAGCGCCTCGTTGGAACAGATGTTGGAGGCGGCTTTGTCCCGGCGTATATGCTGCTCGCGGGCCTGCAGCGTCAGCACGAAGCCGCGCTTTCCGTCCTTGTCCTTGGTAAGGCCGCAGATGCGGCCGGGCATCTGGCGCACGTGCTCTTTTTTGCAGGAGAACAGGCCCAGGTAGGGCCCGCCGTAAGCGAGCGGCAGGCCGAGGCTCTGGCCCTCGCCGACGGCGAAATCGGCCCCGTACTCGCCGGGGGTCGCCAGGATGCCGAGGCTTACCGGGTCGGCGGCGGCCACCAGCAGCGCTCCGGCTTTCTTCGCGGTTTCCGCTACGCCTGACATGTCTTCTATGAGCCCGAGGAAGTTGGGCGTCTGTACGGCCAGGCAGGCCGCGCCTTCGAGCAGGGCGGGCAGGGCGGCTTTGTCCATAGCGCCGTCTTTCATGGGAACCTTGACGTAGGAGTATTCCGGGGAGTGCGCGAAATAGGTCTTCAGCGTGTCCATGTACTGCGGGTTCACGCCGGCGGCGTAGACGATCTTCTTCCGGCCGGTGACGCGCACGGCGGCGCGGACCGCCTCGGCGAAGGAGCTGGCCCCGTCGTACATGGAGGCGTTGGCGCAGTCCATGCCGTAGAGCGCGGAGACCGTGCTCTGGAATTCGTAGATGGCCTGCAGCGTGCCCTGGCTGGCCTCGGGCTGGTAGGGCGTGTAGGCGGTGAGGAATTCGGTGCGGGAGGTGATAGCCTTGACCGCGGCCGGGGTGTAGCGCTCGTAGGCGCCGGCGCCGAGGAAGTTCAGCGGGCGGCAATTCTTCCCGGCGAGGCCGGAGAGCAGCGCGGCGGCCTGGGACTCGTCCAGGCTTTCGCCCGGCAGGTTCAATTTAGGCCAGAGAAATTTAGAGGGGACCTGTTTTACGAGGTCCTCGAACGAGGAGGCGCCTATCGCTTTAAGCATCTCCTCTTTATCTTTTTTCGTATGCGGGATATACATGGGGGCTCCTGAAGAAGAAGAGTCGAGAGTCGGGAGTCGAGGGTCGAGAGTCAGGGGCAGGGAATTTTAACTCCCGGGACTCCCGACTCCTGACCCACGACTCTCGACGTTAGTTCGGTTTAGTGCGCCGCTTGCTTTATGAATTCCTGGTAGGCGGCCCAGTCCATCATGGTTTCGCCTTCGGCCGGGTTGGAAGCCTTCATTTTGAACAGCCAGCCGTTGTCGAGCGGGGACTGGTTGAGCAGCGCCGGGTCGCCGGTGACGGCCTCGTTGACAGCGGTAACTTCGCCGGAGACCGGGGCGTAAATGTCGAAAGCGGATTTAACGGATTCCACTACGGCGCAGGGCTTTTCTTTCTCGAGCTTCTGGCCGACTTTCGGGAGCTCCACGAATACTACGTCGCCCATCTCGTGCTGGGCGTGGTCAGAGATGCCCACGGCCGCTTCCGCGCCGAGGTGCACCCACTCATGGGTCTTGGTGTATTTAACTTCTTCGGGTTTAGGCATTGTATTCTCCTTGAATGGCTGGAAAACTTAAAATTTCGCTCAGGCCCCTATTCCTTTATTGAAGGCGGTCCCTTTGTGGAAAGGCACGCGCGTGATCTCGGCCTTGACGCGCTTGCCGTGTATCTCTACCTCCACCGCGGCCCCGGGTTTCAGGTCCGGCGGAACCATGTAGCCGACGCCTATCCCCTTCCTGAGGGTGGGGGAATAAGTGGCGCTGGCCAGCTCGCCGACCTGTTTGCCGTCCAGGAAAACCTTGCAGCCGGAGCGGGGCACGCCGCCGGTAAGCGTCAGGCCGGTAAGGCGGCGCTTGACGCCTTCGGCTTTCTGCTTGACCAGTATTTCGCGGCCGTTGAAGTCGCCCTTGTCGAGGGAGACCACCCAGCCGTAGCCGGTTTCGTAAGTGGTGTGGAAATCGTCCACGTCCTGGCCGTAAAGCAGGTAGCCGGATTCAAGGCGCAGCGTGTCGCGCGCGCCCAGGCCGCAGGGCACGATGCCGTAGGGCTTGCCCAGCTCCATGAAATGTTCCCAGAGCTTGTTTATTATCGAGTGGGGAGCCGTCACTTCGAAGCCGTCCTCGCCGGTATAGCCGGTGCGGCTCACATAGCAATGCTCGCCCATGATATCTTTCTCGACTATGCCGAAGCGGGGCAGCTTCAGGGCTTCGGGGGCGAAGGTCTCGAACATCTTGGGGACATTGGGGCCCTGCACGGCTATCATTGAATAGTCGTCGCTCTTATTCTCTATTTTGACCAGCATCTTGCCGGCCTGGCTCTTGAACCATTCGTAGTCCTTCGTGGAGGTCGTGGCGTTCACGATGACCAGGTAGCGGTCGGCGGCGAGGCAGAAAGCTATGACGTCGTCGACCAGGCCGGCGTTGGGGTTGGTGACGTGCGAGTAGACGCCCTTGCCGGGAGTGGCTTTGCGCAGGTCGTTGGTGTTTATTTTCTGCAGGAGCTTGAAGGCGTCGGCGCCGGTCACGAAGACCTGGCCCATGTGGGAGACGTCGAAGAGGCCGGCTGACTTGCGCACGGCCTCGTGTTCCTTGAGGATGCCGGCGAACTGTATGGGCATTTCCCAGCCGTGGAAGTCCACCATCTTGCCGCCATATTTCCTCATGGTCTCGTTCAGGGCTGTGCGGCTCAGGGTAGTTGCGGTGGACATATGGCCTCCTGCGGAATTTTTTACGGATAAGGTATATAAATTTATAACAAATATGAACAGTCCCGGGCAAGGAGGGCCGTCAGGCGGCCGCTGGGCCGGCGGTTAATATTGATTTGAAGGATATTCAATGTTATCATATGGAAACATTAAGAAGCGCGCTTTAAGGGGGCCTGATGGGTTTCGAAGAACAAGTAAGAGCGGAAACGCGGTTCAGCACTATAGAACAGCGCCTGGCCAAGCTGGAAAGTTTCCTGAATATCCCCAGGCCGCCGGCCGTTCCTCCTCCGCCGCCTCCGCCTCCCGCTCCCGCGCGGCCGGTAACGGAGAATATGCTTTCCGGCGCTGCCGCCGTTCCGGCGCCGCGCTTCGCGCCGGTACGGAAGGAGAGGTCCGGCAACTGGCTCGGCGTCGTCGGGATCGTCTGCTTCGTGCTGGCCGCCGCGTTCATCATCAAGCTCTCCATAGATTCCGGCTGGCTGACCCCCGAAAGGCAGATAGGCCTGGCGGTACTGTTCGGGCTGGGCCTGATCGGGGCCGGGTTCGCGCTGATGAAGTCGGACAGCGAATACGCCAGCCTGCTGCCGGGCGCCGGCATCATCGTGCTTTATCTCACCGTGTTCGCCGCGCACCGGCTTTACTCCCTGATCACTTTCGAGGCCGCCATTTCCATGGCCAGCATCGTTTCCGGGGGCTGCATCTGGCTTTATACGCAGATCAAGGAGGATATGTACCCTATAACCGCCGCGATCGGCTCCTATTGCGCCCCGCTTATACTCAGCCTCGGCTCCGAATCGACGTTCGCGGTCTATTATTTCCTGCTGTGCTCGCTGTCTTTCTCGGTCATCTCTATCTGGGTGCGGTCCCGCACTCTGACCCTGATCTCGGCCTACCTGGCCATCTTTATGACGGCGGCCATCGGCCTCGGCCTCGGGCAGGACAAGCTTATAGCGGGCATGCTCGTCCTTCATTTCCTGGTCTTCTCGGCGGGGACCTATCTTTACACGCGGCAGAACGGGAAGCCGCTGACCGAAACGGAGTCCAACAGCTTCCTCCCCGTGCTTTTATTCTTTTACGCTACCGAGTATTATTTCATCGAGCGGATAAAGCCGGACCTGGCGCCCTGGCTTTCGCTCGGGTTCGCCGCTTTCCTTTTCGTGCTTTACCTCGCCGCCAGGAAGAGGTTCCCCGAAGGCAGCCTCGGCAGCCAGCCGATGGTGCTCTCCTTTATAACCGTGGTCTGCTTCCATTCTTTCTATCTCGAGCTCCTTCCCGCCGACGCGCGCCCCTGGCTGTTCGTAGCCATCGCGCTCGTCCTGGCCGTGCCCGGGATAAACCTCGCCGCCCGGAAGAGCAATTCCGCGTACCGCATACCGGCCCTGGGGCTGCTGGCGGTCCTGGTCATAGAGTACCTGTCCATGGTCTCCCACCTGCTGTCCGGCAATGATATGTCCTGGCTGGCGGTTTCCCTGGTCTCCGTCGGCAGCCTGTGGGTGCTGATCGACTTTAAAGGCGGCGACCTGGATCCCCATAACGGTTACGCCCCGCTGCTGGGCGCGGCGCACCTGCTAGCCGTGCTCGGGCTTTACAGGCTTACCAAGGATGCCGGTTCTCTCGAGGTTTCGGCTTCCTGGCTTTTCTACGCCGTCTGCGTGATCGGCTACGCTTTCAGCCGCAGGGACGAGGTGATGGCTAAATCCGCGATGTTCGTGCTCGGTTTCGCCGCCGGGAAGGCGCTGCTTTACGACGCGGCTTCCGCCCCGACCGTGGTGCGCATCCTGTGCCTGCTCCTCACCGGGGCGGCGCTTTACGGCTCCGGTTTCCTGATCCGCAGGATCTCCGGCTGGAAGGCCGAAAAGACGGAGCAGCCGTCGCCGGAAAGAACGGCCTGAGGGGAATCTTATGAGCCGGGCATTCGTAAGGGACGACAAAGAAGATCCGGGGGAGCCCGTTAAAAGGCAGCCCAGCGGCCGGCCCAACTATGTCACGCCCGCCGGGTTTGAACTGCTCAAGGCGAAGGCGGCGGAGCTGGCCTGGCAGCGCGCGAGCCTCGTCTCCAAACAGCGCCCCGACGAGGCGCGCAGCCTCGAGCTGCGCCAGGCGGAAATGGATATCGAATATTACGAGACGCAGATAAAGCGCGCGATCCTGGTGGACAACCGCGGGCAGGCCGCGGAGGACGTGCGCTTCGGCGCGACCGTGACGGTGAGGGAGCCGGACGGCGCGGTGAGGGAATATAAGCTCGTGGGGGAAGACGAGGCTGACGCCGCGGCGGGAAAGCTTAACTGGGGGTCGCCGCTGGCCGGGGCCCTGCTGGGGGCCGCCGCCGGGGCCAAGGTGATGCTCCCGCGCAAGAACGGGGCCGTCCAGCTGGAGATAATTTCGGTCAGCTATCCCAAAGAGTAAGACGGGCCTACAGGTCCAGGGTTATTCCGACGGGGCAATGGTCCGAGCCCTGGACTTCCGGGAGGATGAAAGCGTCTTTTATCAAAGACGCTTTTTCTTTGTTGACGAAGAAATAATCCAGGCGCCAGCCTACGTTCCTCTCCCTGGCGCGGGTTTTATAATCCCACCAGGTGTACTGCTCCGGCTCAGGGTGCCTGTCGCGGAAAGTGTCCACCCAGCCCTTCCCGGTGATCTTGTCCAGCCAGGCCCGCTCTACCGGCATGAACCCGGAATTCCCGACGTTCTCTTTTGGGCGGGCGAGGTCGATCTCTTTGTGGGCGGTGTTCACGTCGCCGCAGAAGATCACGGCCTTGCCGGTTTTGCGCAGCTTCTCTATGTGTTCCAGGAAGGCTTCATAGAAATCCAGCTTGAACGCCAGGCGCTCCGGGCCCTGGCCCCCGTTCGGGAAATACACGTTCAGCAGGAAAAAATCGCGGTATTCCAGCGTGATCACCCGCCCCTCGCCGTCGAAGCGGGGCTCCCCGAAACCGTTCGAGACCGAAAGGGGCTTTTTGGCGTAGAAGGCGGCCACGCCGCTGTACCCTTTGCGTTCGGCGCAGTTCCAGGCGGGGGTATAGCCGGGGAAAGCGGTGTCTTTCGGCGCGAGCTGGCCGGGGCAGGACTTGACTTCCTGCAGGCCGAGGATGTCCGGCCTGGCCGAAAGCAGGAATTCGCCGAAACCTTTTTTCAGGACGGCGCGGTACCCGTTAACGTTCCAGGACAGGACCTTCATTTATACAGCGCCTCATGGATAGCTTCGGCCATCGTCGGGTGGGCGTAAATTATTTCCTTCAGGTCTTTGCGCTTCAGCTTCAGCTTTACGGCCAGGGCCAGGAGGTGTATCAGCTCCGTGGCCGGTCCGCCCACCAACTGCGCGCCCAGCACGGTCTCGTCGGCGGCGTCGAAGACCAGTTGCGCGAAGCCGTCGGTCTCGTCGGTGGCTACGGCCTTTCCTATGCCCAGGTAAAAGGAGCGCGCCGTCCTGACCGTAAGGCCTTTGGCTTCGGCCTGGGCCTTGTTCAGTCCTACCGACCCGACTTCGGGCCAGGCGTAGACGCAGCGGGGGACTATGTCGGCGTCAAAAACGCGGTTCGCGCCCATGATATTTTCCGCCGCTATTTCGCCCTGCCGGGCGGCGGAATGCGCCAGGAGCGAGACGCCGTTGACGTCGCCGACGGCGAAAATATTAGGGATCGAGGTGCGCAGCCCGGCATCCGCTTTAACGCCTTTCCTGTCCCAGGCCAGGCCCAGGGCTTCCAGCCCCATGCCCGTGAGGTCGGCCGACCGGCCGGCGCCTACCAGTATCTCCTCGGCCTCCAGCCTGGTTCCGTCCTCCAGCTCCACGGTCTTGAGGCCGCCGGAGATATCTATGCAGGCGGTTTTCTTGCCGAGGTGGAACTTTACGCCCCGCTTCTCGAAAGAGGAGCGGACGGCGCGGATAACCTGCGGGTCCTCCCCGGCGAGGATCTCCGGCAGTATTTCAAGCACGTTTACTTCCACTCCGACGGCGTTGAAGAAACAGGCGAACTCGAGGCCGATCACGCCGCCGCCGACTATCAGCAGCGACTTCGGCAGGCGCGGGAGGTCGAAGACGCGGTCGGAATCCGTCAGCTCAGCCTGGAAATCCCTGAACGGCGGGGGGAAACTCGGCCTCGTGCCGGCGGCGAGGATGGCGTAATCGAAAGTTTTCTTTACCGCGCCCTGCGGCCCGGTCACGGTCACCTCGTTCGGCCCGGAGAAAGCGGCTTTGCCGCGGAGGACCTCTATCTTCTTCGCCTGGAAAAGCTTTTCCAGCGAAGTTCTCAGTTTGCTCACCACTTCGGCGCGGCGGGCTTTGACTTTATCCCAGTCGAGCATCTCCGGCGAGAAATTCACGCCCGAGCCGTCTTTAAGCAGTTTGCGCAGCCCGTCGAAGGCGTGGACCCTGTGCCCGGTGTCGAGAAAAGCCTTGGAGGGGATGCAGCCGCGGTTGAGGCAGGTCCCGCCGAGCTCCCAGGCCTCGACTATCGTCACCTCGGCGCCCAGCTCCTTAAGGCGCAGCGCCGCCGGGTAGCCGCCGGGGCCGGAACCGATCACGATAACTTTTATAGGCATAATTATTATTCTCCTGTAACGGGGAAGAACTTCAGAAGGCCGTTCTCCGCGTTCGCCAGCGCTTCCTTAAGTTTCCCCGCGAGCGTCGCTGAAAGCGCGGGCAGCAGCCTGGGCGAGGCCATAGGCCCGGAGGCCGACAGCTTTATCCTGTTTGAGCCTATCGCCGCGTCTATGCCGGCCTCGGCCGTCTTCGCGGGCCCGTCGATGGCCAGGCCCGCTGAAAGGTCCATGAAGTTGGTGCGGAGCTCCAGGTCTTTGAGCGCCAGGGCCGAATTGTCCAGGCGGAACGCCGCGGTAAGCGAGGACATCTCTATGTCCTCTATTTTAGGCGCGGGGCGTCCCATAGCCGCGGAAAAGAGCGCCAGGCCTTTTGAGACGCCTTCCCTGATCGAGGTTTCCTGGCCGGGGATCAGCAGTTTCTCGGCGTTGAGGGCGATGGAATAGTTCTTGTCGGCAAGCGGCTTGCGGAGGTTGAACAGGGTCCAGTCCGTCTTGAAGCTCTCGAGCGTCATCGCGCCGTAGGAAAGGTTTTCCGCGCTGAGGGAGCCCTTGGTCGAGGACAGCCCGCCGTAGTCGAAGTTCGCGTCCGTCTTGATCCTGACTTCGGCGGACAGGAGCTTCCCCTTCAGCACGGTCTTGACGAGGCCTTCCGCGGAAAGGCCGTAGTTCCCGCCGAAGGAGGAATAGTGCTCTAGCGAAATGTCGGCGTTCTCCAGGGCCAGCGAAAGCCCGGAGGTCTCCAGGTCCGCCTCCAGGGTCGCCCCGGACATCGAAAGCTCGCTGGCGTTCCAGGTGAGGTAGAGCCCTTTGTCGGTTTCCGGGATGAGGGCCAGCAGGTCGGCGAAGTCCCAGGCGCCGCCCCGCTCGCGGACTTTCAGCACCGGCTTTTCGAAGGCCACTTTGGAAAAATAAATTTTATTCCGGAGCAGCGCGGTCAGTTCCGGCCTGATGACGGTTTTCGCCGCGCAGAAGAAGCTGCCTTTTGAGAAATCAGGGCGCCGCGAGACGCAGGCTTCCCTGATAACTATGCCTTTGAGGGGGGAGAACGAGATGCTCCCGAATTTCACCTGCCTGCCGAACTTTTTAGAGGTTTGCCCGTTTATCTGCCCTATCAGGTAATTCGAGATCTTTTTATATTTAAAGTAGGCGAAGGCCCCTCCTCCGGCGAAAAGCAGAAGGAGGACGGCGGCGATGATGCGTAAGCGCGTAAATTGCATGATTAGATTATAACCCTAATTTTGGCTGTTGGCAAAAAAATAGCGGAGCGGCTCCCGGGCCGCTCCGCATTACGCTCCTAAGGCGGCCCCTAGAACTTATGCCAGAGCATCTGGGTCGTCACGTCGTGGTGGAAGAGGACTTCCGAGGACTTGACGATCGAGCCGAGCTCTTTCGGGCTCCGGTCGGCCGCCGCCTGCTTGTGCAGGAGGTATTTCTCGTGCGAAGACTCGCCCATTATTTTCTTTACGAATTCGCTTCCGCGGAAAATGCGGATCGCGTCGTAGATATTGCCGGGGAGGAAGCGCACGCGGTCGCGCTTGCTTTCGTCCTTGGTCAGCGGCTCGCCGTCGAGGGCTGTGCGGAGCAGGGCGTACAGGGCGAGGTACGGGTTCGCGTCGGGCCCGACAGAGCGGATCTCTATCCGGGCGGACCTCTCGTTCCCGGCCGGGATGCGGATCATCGCGCCGCGGTCCACCGAGGAGACCTTGATCTGGTTCGGGGCTTCGAAATGCGGGTCCAGGCGGCGGTAGGCGTTCACGCTCGAGTTCAGGATAAGGGACAGTTCCTGGGCGTGGTTAAGGAGCCTGGAGATGATATCCCAGGCCGTCGCGGACAGCCCGTCCTCTCCTTTTTTATCGTGGAAAAGGTTCTTCCCGCCTTTGAAGAAGGAGAGGTTCAGGTGCATCCCGCTCCCGTTCACGCCGGAGACCGGCTTGGGCAGGAAGGTGGCGGTCATGCCCATATTGGCGGCGACCTGGCGGCAGACCAGCTTGTAGAGCTGGATCAGGTCGCAGGCGCGCACCACGCTCGCATAGGAGAAGTTGAGCTCGAACTGGGAGGGGGCCACTTCGGGGTGGTCTTTCTCGTTCTTAAAGCCCATCGCCCGCTGCACCTCGGCCGCGGCGTCGATGAACATCTTCAGCTGGTCCAGGGGGAGGGAATGGAAGTAGCCGCCGGTGGAGATAAGCTCGAACCCCGTGACTTTATTGTAGACCTGCTCGGCGCTGAGGCCTTTGACCAGGAAGCCCTCCACCTCGCCGGCGACGTTCGCGGTGATGCCCCGGGTTTTCTGCAGGTCTTTGGCCAGCTCCGCCAGGCGCGTGCGGAAATCGGATTCGTAGGGGGTTTTATCGCGGTTCAGGACGGTGCCGAAAAGGATCACTTTCCCGGGGCCGAAGACGTCGGAGGGGAGCCAGAAAATGCTGCCCCAGTCTATCCCGAGCCGGAGGTCGGATTCTTTCTGCGCCGAGAAGCCGCGGATCGAGGAACCGTCGAAGGTCAGGTTATCGTTCGCCCTGAGGAAGTACTGCTTGTCGTAGTCGAGCATGTGGAAGCGGCCCTCGATGTCCGAGAAGCAGAGCGTGACCGCCTTGAGGCGCTTTTCGTTCTGCAGATAAGCGCGGTATTTTTTTTCAAGCTCGGCGGGCGACAGCGTTTCCGCGGCTTCCGCGGCCTCCAGGTTCATGGCTTCAAGCTCGTCGTAGGGGATCTCGAGGAAATTTTTCAGGACTACAGGCTCGGCGCTTTTTGTTCTGGGCATGACATTGTCCTCCAACTAAAATATTAGGAACTAATATAAATATAGCACAGATTAATATAAATATCAAGGCCTAGAGCATAAAAGGCTGTATATCAATCCTACCTAGGTTGGCGAGGTGAGAAATTAGCGGCGGTCAGCGGGGCGCGGCTTCGGCTATGGCGGACTTGAGAAGTTCCGACTGGGCGGGGTCCAGGAATACGAGGGAATAATTATAGTAGCCATCCCTGTCGCGCAGGGCTTTATTTATGCGCGCGCGGATATCCTCGAAAGGGGCGCGGCCAAGCTCGAAAGTGAGGGCGACCACCTTGCCGGCGGGCAGCTCGAAGTGGCTGACCAGCTCCGCTTCGCCCGGCGAAAGAAAAGCCAGCCTGCCCCACAGCGGGGGGAGGTCCAGCGAGGTCTTTATGACCGCGGGGATATAATTGTCGGCCTTATTTGGGTTCATCTTTGTAAAAAGCCAGGCCTTTGTCCCCGTCCTCTCCGGCGAACCAGATCGTCCCGTCCTTCGAAGCCATCGCCGTTATCTTAAGCGTCCTCGAGGCGTAAACGTCAAGTTCCGTCTTCGAAATTATCCGCTCCGGGTCGTCGAGCGACATCTTTACCAGGCCTTTCAGGCCCGGGTCCGCCGCCCAGAGGAAGCGGTTGTCGCAGGTCAGCGCGGAAAGTTTCAGCCCCGGGTATTTAAAAGTTTTTATCTCCCCGAGGGCGTCGCCGGGCATGCGCTTGACTATCGTGCCGGCCCGGGAGTTCGCGGTCCAGAAATAAAGCCCGTCGAAGCAGGCGCTGTCCGGGGCCGGGGAAAAGGCGGGGGTCTTCGAGGCCACCGTGTAGCGGGCGTCGAGCAGGCGCTTCTCTATCACGCCGTTGGTCCCGGCCAGCCAGAGCGCGTCCTGCGAGGAGGCCATGGCCACCGGGGTCAGTTCGGGCAGGCTGGTGACCTTCCTTATCCCGAAATTCTTAACGGCGTGCTCGTAGAGCGCCTGGCTGTACCAGTCGCTGATAAGGACGGAATCTTTCTTGATCATTATCCCGGTGGGATGGGCGTAAGGCAGGTAAAAGCTGTGGGGCCGCGGCGCGAGGGGGGAGAACTTCAGGAAGCCGTAATAAAGCCCGCCGGCGAAACCGGCGAAGCCGAAGCAGGCCGCCAGCGCGAGCGCGAGAGACCGCCGCCTGTTGCGAAGCGCGTAGGAATCCAGCTCTATCGCCGTGCCGCTCAGCCTGAGCGCTTTGCGGTACAGCGGGCGCAGCTCCTCCTCGGTCCAGGGGCTTTGCGCGCAGTCGAGCGCCCCGGCTTTCATCAGCCCGACAGCGCGGGTGGCGTCGCGCCGTTTTAGCAGCGGGATCACCGGGATGAAGGGGGCTACCCGCCGAAGTTCGCGCAGCTGGATCTCCGCCGGCGGCTCCTCGCCGTCGGCGATGAAGACCGCGGCGGGCCTCGCCTTCTCGAAAATAGCGAGCGCGTCGTTCAGGTCGTTGGAAAAAACGGCGTCCGCGCCCAGGTTCTTGAAGATCCCCCTGAGAATGGTACGGTCCTTCTCCGACGCGCAGATGATCTGTATGGTGTTGAACATAGCCTTTACTGGTTGGCGGACGGCGGCGCCGGTATGGTCAGCACCGCTCCCTCCACCGGCAGCCCTTTTGAAACGTTCTTCTCGTTCGCCTGGTAGATCCGCTCCCAGAGGCTGGGGTTCCCGTAATATTTTCCGGCGATAGAGCGCAGCGTTTCGCCCGCGGCGGCTTTATGGAGCCTGGGCCAGCGCTCCGGCGGCGGGGGGATGTAAGCCTTAACGACCTTCGGGTTTTCCTTCTTGTACAGCGCTTCCAGGGCCTGCACCTGCAGTTCCTTTATATTGGTTTCCAGCTCGCGCATGCGCCCCTGCAGCATGGTCACGTCGGTCTCTATCATGCTCTTGTTCACGCGGTAGGTCGCTATGGAGCTTTCCAGGTTGGCGCGCTGCGCCCTCAGGTCGTCTATCTGCACCCTCAGCGCTTCGGCCTGCCTGGCCGCGTCCCCGACCAGCTTCTCGCTGAAGGTGGGGGAGCCGAAGCGGTAGCCGACGTTCACCCCGTAGTAGCCGGCGAATTTATTGTAGCCGCCCCAGGGCAGCGACCAGGCGAGGTCTATGGTCCAGGGCAGCGTGTTTATCCCCACGCCCAGGGCCAGGTAGTCGCCGCCGGCCAGCGCTATTCCCTTGCCGGCGCGCGCCTGGAGCAGGCCGTTGAACATGGAATGCTCGGCCCCGAGGAAAAATTCGGATTGGGAACCGCGCGCCCGGAGGTCGGCCAGCAGCAGGGTATTCTTTATGCGGTAGGAGTTCCCCAAAGTGAAAGTCATGAGCGATTTGCCTATGCCGAACAGGGCGTCGGAAAGAACGATGGCGGTCCTGAGGCCGGAAGTGTTTTCAAGCTGCACGCCGCCCTCCACGCCCAGGCCGAGGTGGTTTTTCTCCAGGCCGCTCAGGCTCATTATTTTTACGCCCATGCCGTAATAGACCGGTTTCTGCAGGTATTTTATTGTGGTGCGGTTGCCCAGGCTGAAAGCCATCGAGTCCGTGCCGAGGCCGCCTTTCTGCCGCACCGAGTAGTAGCCCAGGCCGGCCACTTTGTTCTCGGCGTCGGGGACCGGGCGTATATAGGCCAGGGAGACCTCCCCTTCGGGGGCGCCCGGGGCGAGCCGGCGGCCGGTCTCGAGGCGGACCTCGAGGTTGGAAAGGGTGGTAAGGTTGGCGGGGTTATAGAAGACCGCGCAGGCGTCGCCGCCGACAGTGGAGAAAGCCGTGCCCATTGCATTGGCCCTGGCGCAGGGGCGGACCGAGGTGAAATCCGCGGCGGCCCCGGAGAGGGGGAAAAGCAGCGCGGCTAGCATTGCGGGCAGGGTCGATTTGTTCATAGCTTATGGCCGAATATATTATAATTGTATCTGACCTATATTGAATTTATATTTCATTTTCTTTAAAACCCGCGCCGCGGCTCCAGCCCCTATGAAACGTATCCTGAACCCAGCAGCCCTGATCCTCCTCGCCGGACTCCCGCTTTACGCCGGGCAGATAAATTTCGTCTACCCGCCGGACGGGAGCTCCATCCCTTCCGTGCCCAAGACCTTCGTGTTCGGGAATATTTCCCCGGCCACCGCCGCTTTCACCATAAACGGGGAAAAAATACAGGTCTATACCAACGGCGGCTTCATCGCCTACCTGCCGGTGGCGCCCGGGGACTTCTCTTTCATCGGCACGCTCGACGACGGGACCACCGCGCAGCGCGCGGTGAAAGTGCGCCAGCCCGCGGACGCGGGCCCGTCTACGGGCACGCTGAAGCTGGAGTTCACTTCCTACGCCGCGGACGCCGAAGTCGCTCCTGAGGACTATCTGAAGATCACGGCCGCCGGCTCGCCCTCCAGGGAGGCGGTCTGCTCGCTCGACGGTGTTTTCGAGGACCTGCAGATGACCGAGGTCCCGCAGGGTTCGGGCAGGTATTATACCTCCTACAGGATCAAAGACGCCGACCAGGGTTCCGGCGGCGCCCTCTCCGCGCGGTTCAAGGCGGGGCTTTTCGCGCGCGGCGCTTCCGCTAAGGCCAAAGGAAAAATAAAGGTCCTCAAGCGGCCGGCGCTGGTAGAGACCTCCACCGATACCGTCATCCTTAAAAACGCGACGGACGGCGGCTATATGATGTTCCTGCCGAAGGGCGTGAAGCTCGTCTCCAGCGGCCGGACCAACGGCCAGCGCCGCATCGCCCTTACCAACGACGAGCTGGGGTGGGTGGACGATTCAAAGGTGCAGCCCGTTTCAGGGGCGCAGTATCCTTTCGGCTACGGCAGCGAAACCGGTTCGATACGCTTGAAAAAGACCGACTTCGGCTCCTCCGCCACCGTCACTCTTTACGACCGCCTCCCGTATACGGCCGAGGTGTTCCCCTGGGGCCTCCGCGTCACGCTCTACTACGCCAACCAGCATACGAACACGGTGGTCTACGATTCCGCCGATACCCTGGTCAAGAACGTTTCTTTCCGCCAGGCGTCCTATAACAAGGTGGAGCTTGATTTCGAGACGGAGCCCGGCGCGCTCTGGGGCTATAATATTTCCTACCCGGGGTCCTCTAAAGCGCTGCAGGTGGACCTGCGCTCCCGCCCCAGGGCTTCCCTGGCCTGGCCCAGGCCGCTGAGCGGGATCACCGTGGTGCTCGACCCGGGGCATTCGCCGTATTTTAAATGCGACAATAACAGCCGGCTTCCCCTGCGCGACGCCCGCTACAGCTCGATGCCGGCCTCCGCCCGCTGCAGCCTGGACGGTGCCGTGGGCCCCATGGAAACTTTCGAGGTTAACGTGAACCTCGCTATAGCTTTAAAATTGAAGGCGAAGCTCGTCGAGCTGGGGGCATCCGTGCAGATGACCCGCAACGGGGAAGAGAACGTGGAACTGAACGACCGCCCGAAGCTGGCCAGGGACCTGGGCGGGGACCTGTTCCTCAGCATCCATAACAACGCCATAGGCGACGGCGAGGACCCTTACGCGCAGCCGCGCGGCTTTTCCATCTACCACTACCAGCGCCCCAGCCGGGCGCTCGCCGCCGCCATCCAGCGCGCCTACCTTAAAAATATACCGCTGCCCGACGAGGGCCTGCGCTACGGCGACTATTTGGTGGCCCGCATGACCTGGATGCCGGCCGCGCTGATAGAGAACGCTTACATGATAATACCCCGCCAGGAAGAAATGCTCAACACGCCGGCCTTCCAGGAAGAGCTGGCCGGCTCTATCGCCGAAGGCGTGCTTGAATTCTTCGAAGTCCCGGCGAGGACATACTCCGCGAGGAAGGGTCAAAAATGAGCGAGATGCTTGAATTCCTGTCAAAATTCACCGAGGGCCTGCCGGCCGAGGCCGCCAGGGGCGAGGACGCCCTGTGGGAATACCTGACGCGCAGGGGCGCCGGCATAGTGAACTGCCACGCCGGCACTTTCTTCGAGGCCGACGACCTGAAGAAGCGGCTCACTTTCAGGAAAAGCATCGGCCCGGTCGGCGGCGACCTGGTCGGCGTAAGCTTCGGCTACCAGGGCGTGGTGGGCTTCTGCGCCGAATCGCGGAAAGCCCTGCTGATCAACGACGCGGAGAACAGCCCGCTGTTCACCAAGAAGGTGGATAAGGGCTCCGGCTTCCAGACCAAGACGGTGATCGCCGTGCCCGCTATCGCCAACGGCGAGCTGCTCGGCATAATGGAATATATAAATTCTATCGCCGGCGCTTTCTCCGACGAGCAGCTCAAGGCGGCGGACCTCATAACCGCGCTGGTGGCGAGGGAAGTTTATATCAAGAAGCTCGAGGCCACCATCAAGCAGCTTAACCTCAAGGGCGAAAGCACCATAAACAACCTTTCCGGCGGCTTTATAGGTTCCGACATGGAGGGGAGGGTGCTCTTCTTCAACCCCAAGGCCTCCGAGATCTTCGAGGTAGGGCAGGAGTTCCTCAATAAGCAGGTGGCGGACCTGATGCAGCTCTGCCCCGACATCGTCACCGCCATCACCGACGTGCTGAAGCAGGGGAAGACCGTCCGCCGCATGGATTTCAAATGCAGCGTAAAAGGGAAGGAAAAAATTATCGGCTACAGCTCGATCAATATAAAGGGCGTGGACGGAAAAGTAATAGGCGCGGGGATCATCTTCCAGGACATAACTGGCCTTTAAGCAGCGTCTGAATATATAAAGCTATATCCCCTGTTCCCGCCAGGCCCCGACTCTGAACCTGACCGCCGGTAAAGATTTATGCTCACCCGCTGCCGGTGCAGGAGGGGCAGAGGAGGCGTCCGCCGTGCAGGCAGAATGTGGATGTCTCCTCCGCGCAGGCGTCGCAGACCGCGGGGGCGAAAGCCTTAAGCGCCGGATTCCAGAAGAACGGACGTTCCACCGCTTCGCGGCGGCTCTCCAGCCGCATGGTGGCGCGCAGCCATGGCTGATGGAGGAGGAGGAGAGCGAAAACCTCGGCCGACACCCGCAGGCGGTGTTTCTCCACGGCATCGCGCCTCTTCTTGGCTCGGTCCAGGGCCACGGCGCGGCGGTGCTCAACCAGGCGGGCGGCCCGCTCCTGCTGCGCGGGCCGGCGCCCGCGCTCATCCAGCTCGGCCTCAAGCGTCCCGTAGTACTGCTCCAGGCGGCCCAGTTCGCGGGCCAGGAACTTCTCCTGCCTGGCCCGCAGCTCCGCGAGGTCCGGCGCCAGGGCCCTGCGCAGGGCGTTTTCGAGTGGCCTCCTGAGCTCTTCAAGGTTGGGCACAACCGCCCTGACAAGTTCGCCGGAGGCGGGCGCCTCGTCCAGGAAGAAGCTTGCCCGCTCCCGGACCACGGCCTCATAAGGGGCGAGCGTCGTGAGATTGACGGCTACGGTGTACAAACGGTCTTCCTTCTCGTCGGTCTCGTAGGTGGTCCGCAGCTCGAAGAGGGCATGGGTGGTTTCCTCCAGCGTCCGGGCGGCGAGCGTGGCGCGTCCCGCCGTCAGCCGGAACGCGCGCGCCCATTTCGCCTCCAGGTCGCCGCCCTGGAGGTAGACGGGGTTAAGCCAGGCCTGTGCCGCGCAGCCCCCCTGAGCCAGGGCGTCGGCGACGGCTATGACGACCGGTGAGTCTACGGTGAGCGCTTCGCGGTCCAGGTCGATGGACAGGTACTCCCGGCCGTTCAGGGGTTCCCTAAGGGCATCGGGTAGGACAAGTTCGAGCGCGTTCGCCCCGGGTTCCTCAGCCAGACCGCCCAGTTCCCGCACACCCGCGGTGACGAAAGCGCGCATTCCGATATCCGCCATCAGGCCGCCTCGTAGTCGGAGCCGAACATGCTTTCATCAAGTTTCTTGATCTCCATATAACTCTCCTTCTCGCGCATGATCCGTTCGCCGAGCTGCTCCATTCTTTCGCCCGCCTCCCGCGCGTCGGCGGCTTCAAGCCACGTCTCCATCAGGATCTGTTCGAATTCCTTATCCTCGGTGAGTTCGCCGAGGATCGTTTCCGCCTCCCCCACCACCAGTTCGAAAAGGTTCAGCTTCTCGCTGAGAATGCGCAGCAGGTGGTGCTCGACCGTATCAGGAGAGGCGAGGTTGTAGATCATCACCTCCCCGGTCTGGCCGAGGCGGTGCAGGCGCCCGATGCGCTGCTCTATGCGCATGGGGTTCCAGGGCAGGTCGTAATTGACGAGGACGCGGCAGAACTGGAGGTTGACTCCCTCGCCGCCCGCGGGAGTGGAGAGGAGGATGCGCGCGGGTCCCTCAAAGCGGTTCATGACCTCGCTCTTCTGGGCGGGGGACAGACCGCCGTGGAATATCTCCACGCTCTCCCCGGCCGCCGTCAGCGCCGCGGCCAGGCGCGCCTGCGTAGCCCGGAATTCGGTGAAGATAAGGCACTTGCCGGGGTGATGCGCCAGGATATTGCGCACCGCTCCCCATTTGCCCGGCGCGGATAGCCCCGTGATGGCGGCCGAGAGTTCCTTCAACCGGGCCCTGGCCGGCGGCGCCAGCCGCGGCTCGATCTTAGCCAGGGTCGGCAGGGCTGCGTGCAGGTCCGAGCCCGCTTCGCGCTGGAGGAGCGTGAGAAGAAAGAGCGGGTTTTTCCCCGCCGCGCTTCCCAGCGACCTGACCAGGGACGAGAGTTCCTCGTAGGCCGCGCGCTCCGGCGCTTCCATGGGAACCGAGACTGTGCGCGCCACGCGCCGCGGCAGCACCACCGCGGCGCTGGCGCGCGTATGGCGGATCATAACCTCGCGCAGTAACGCGCGCAGGTCCCCGGGGTTTCGCGGCTTGCGCCCGTCGCCACGCTCCTTGAAGCGCGCGCCGAACTGCGCGGGAGTGCCCAGCTGCCCCGGGCGCAGGAGCGTAGCCAGGCTGTATAGCTCGTCGAGGTCGTTCTGGATGGGCGTGGCCGTGAGCAGAAAGAGGAATTTGGTCTTGAGTTCATTGACGAGCCGCCAGGCCAGGGTCTGCCGCCTGCGGAGGTGGTGGGCCTCGTCCACGATGACGACGTCATAGCTTTGGGCCAGGATACGGCTTCGGTGCGGCTCGCGCTTGGCCAGGGCCAGAGAGGCCACAGCCACGCCCGGGCGGCCCCAGCACGCGCCCTCGGGGCCGTCTTCCCCCATGAAAACCGCGGCTTCAATGCCGAACTTGGTGGAAAGTTCCTCGCGCCACTGCTCCGTGAGCACCGGCGGCACCAGGATCAGCGCCCTGGCGGCCATGCCGCGCAGCAGATACTCCTTGAGGGCGAGCCCGGCCTCGATCGTCTTGCCAAGGCCCACCTCGTCGGCCAGCAGCGCGCGCCCGCGCATACGCCGCAGGGCGACGCGGACCGCCCGGACCTGGTGCTCGAAGGGCAGAATGCGCGACTGCGCGGGGCTGAGTAATTCGTTGAAACTCCCCAGTGTCCTCACCTGCTCCGCCTCCAGCCGCAGGCGGTAGCGTGCAAGCGAGTCAAAAGGGCCCTGTGTATAGCGCGCCGCAAGCCAGGCGGGCAGGTGCGGCGCACTCCAGTCAACCGGCGCTTCGGGCGCCTGGGCAGGCTTGGGGCCGGCCGCCGCCGCTGCGGGCGCGGCCGCCTGGGTGGCGGCCTTCAGAAGCCGGGCTTCGCGCAGCCGCAGCCCGGCCGCCTCCAGCCGCCCGCCGTCGCGGATAAACTGTTTCTTGGTCCGGGGGCCATCCCTCCGGAAGAGCTTCCCCGCCTCATCGAGCAGATGTCCCGCCTCTTCCCAGCTTGATTCGCTCAGCGCCAGCTCCGCCAGGAAAAGCGCCGGCAGGTAGTAGCCCGGGTCCTTCGCGCGGGCCTCCTTGAAAAGGCGCATGGCTTTGCGGTAACGGCCCTCAGCCAGAAGTCTGGCCCCTTCCTCGGTGTGCCGGCCGGCCTGTTCCAGTCTCTCGAACTCCTCGTCGCTGCGGTAAATCTTCTGGGAAGCGCGCAGCGTCCCCGCGTTCTGCCAGGAGGCGGGAAATGTGAGCGTGGGAACCGTCCGGATCTTTCGCCCCCTGTCCACGAAAAAGCGCCAGTTCGCGGGCGGCACTTTGAAGCGGCGGGCAAACCGGCGCAGGCGGTTGAGAAACTCGCTCTGGAGCTGCTCCGTGTCCGTCGGCGGCGGCAGCAGCTCCTCTTTGTCTCCGCCGTGGTCACTTTCCATGAACGCCAGCCCTCCGGGAAGCAGGGCCGCGTGCAACTCGGCATACAACCGGTCCGGAGTGCCGGTTTCAGGAACAGCCGCGTACATCTCATCGCGGTCCTCGCGGCAGGTCACCTCGAGGGCCAGTTCAGGCTCCCCATTGGAGTGGGAGGACGGCAGAGGGAAGTCCGGCCGGCTCATGATTTTACCGGTACGGAACGCGGCAGCCGCGGGCCGGGCCGGCCGGCGCTGGTGTTGATATTCTGATTCATCTTTCGCACGCTGACTGTAACTGCGCAGGTAAAAAAACTCACCCCGCCTGTCATTTAATCCATGATACAAAAAAGCCGGGTATTTTTTCCCGTGTGGCCGTGCCGTCCGATCAGGCGATACCGGCTCCCGCCGAGTTGTAAGACGTCTGTTAAAGATGTATAAAAGACTACGGGTTTGCGGCTGAAAAACGCGTTTTTCGCTTAATTTTAAAAAAACAACACGCCCTTGTCGGGTTCATGTGCTAGGATATTAGAGTGAATTTTTAACGTATATCAGCATTTATGACTGCTGCTTACAGGAAGGTTCTGAATATGGACAGAAAAATTGCGGTTTTTAAAGGAAAGGGAATACGCCGGACTCTGTATAAAAATGAGTGGTGGTTTGTGATCAACGATGTTATTGAGACCTTGACAGATTCCAATGACCCGGCGCAATACTTCAAAAGATTAAAACAGAGAGATGAGGAACTTGCGAAACTTACAGCTAAAGGGGGGGTACAATTTGTACCACCCCTTACCCTTGAAGTGGAGACCTCCGGCGGCTGGCAAAAAATGTATTGTTGGAATACCGAAGGCATATTTCGTCTCATTCAATCAATTCCTTCGCCAAAAGCGGAGCCTTTCAAGCGCTGGCTGGCAAAAGTGGGCTATGAGCGGGTGCAGGAAATTGAAGATCCTGAGCTGGCGACCAAAAGAACCAGGATGCTCTATAAGCTTAAAGGGTATTCTGAAAACTGGATAGAAAAGCGAATGCGCGGCATTGCTATTCGCGAAGAATTGACAGATGAATGGAAAAAGCGGGAAGTTGAAAAGCCCAAAGAATATGAGATCCTGACCGCGGAAATAGCAAAGGCCGCCTTCGGCGTGACTCCCTCCGCCCATAAAAAGATCAAGGGCCTGGAACGGGAAAATCTGCGCGACCATATGACCGATCTGGAGTTGATCTTCTCAATGCTCGGCGAGGCGTCCACAACGGAAATAGCCCGGACCGGCGACGCGCGCGGCTTCCCGGAAAACCGGCGCGCGGCCGTTAAAGGCGGCGGCGTGGCCGGGAAGGCGCGTAAAGACCTTGAGGAAAAAACCGGAAAGCGGGTTGTGTCCCGTGAAAACTATCTGACCGAGTCCGAAAGCCGGAAAAGACTGGAACGGAAGGAATGATTTCCTCCGAAGCCCTATAAATCAATGGGAAGAAAGTATTACGCGCACACCAAGGCAAACCCGGACGGCACCCCCGCGCCCCAAAGCGAATGGCAGCCGCTGGACGAGCATTTGAAAAATGTAGCCAAGCTGGCCGCCGGATTTGCGGGGAGTTTTGGTCTTTCGGCGACTGGCGAACTGATTGGCTTACTTCATGATCTTGGTAAGTATAGCGACAAATTTCAAGAATATCTCGTCAATAGCTCTAATTTCAGAAGAGGGGATGTTGATCACTCAACTGCGGGGGCGCAGTTTTTGTATCAACAATTTGCTGCGAATAATACTGAATCATTGTATGTCGCCCAGTTTTTGGCGCTTTGCGTTGCCTCTCATCATTCCGGCTTAATAGATTGTCTTTCTCCGGATGGAACCAATACGTTTACTAACAGGCTACGCAAAAGTGACAAAGATACCCATTTCCACCAGGCCACTTCAAATATTGTGCCTGATATCTCCACAGAGATAAAGCGTGCACTAGCCACACAAGGAGGCGGACTCCTGGCCAAAAAACTGAAAGAACTTCATTCTGCTGGTGACACGCCAGAGGTCACATATTTTAAATGGGGGTTGCTTGCCCGCATTGTCTTTAGCTGCCTTATTGATGCCGACAGGATTGATACCGCAGGTATTAGACGACTTGAAAATACGGCGACGTGGGATTTGCTGATAAATGTGTTCGAAAGTTATGTGGAAAGATTAGAAGTCGGGGTCAACACCAAAGTCGGGAATGTTAGAAAACAAGTGTCAGCTGAATGCAAGAGCGCCGCAAAAAATGAGCGAGGTCTCTATTTGCTTACGGTGCCTACCGGCGGGGGTAAAACCTTGGCGTCCTTTCGCTTCGCTCTGCACCATGCCAAGAAGCAAAAGCTGGAGCGGATTATATACGTTTTGCCATTCACCTCCATTATTGACCAAAATGCCGACTGTATCCGCAAAGCACTGTCGGAGGCTGCCGGATGTGGAGACCTTATCCTGGAACATCATTCCAACCTGGCGCCAGAGGAACAAAATGAACGCCAACGTCTGCTTTCGGAAAATTGGGATGCAAACGTGATATTTACGACTAATGTCCAATTCTTGGAAACAGTTTTCGGCTCAGGGACGAAAACGGCTAGAAGGATGCATCGTCTGGCGAATGCGCTTATTATCTTTGATGAAGTTCAAACTATTCCGGTTAACTGTGTTCATCCATTTAATAACGCGCTAAACTTCCTTATCAGCAACTGCGGAGCTACCGTGGTCCTTTCTACGGCTACGCAACCGCTGTTGGATAAAGTTGATCCAAAGCTCGGGGTCTTGAAAATACGGCCTGAGAATAATATGGTTGGAGACGTCACAAAGTTGTTCAAGGAACTTAAACGTGTCGAGGCTCTTGATGAACGCAAGCCAGGGGGTTGGTCGGAAGATGATGTGCTGGAACTGATCGATAAAGAAGCCCAACAGGCTGGAAGTGTTTTGGTCGTTGTGAATACGAAAGCCGCCGCGTATGAAATTTATCGTCGATGTAAGCAGAAAATTGACGGACGAGTTTATCACCTAAGCGCAAACATGTGCCCGGCGCATAGGCTGAAACTTCTGGCTCAAATAAAGACTCGTTTATTGCAAAAACAAACGCGTACTGCAAATGAGCCGATTGTCTGCGTCAGTACGCAATTGATCGAGGCCGGTGTCGATATCGATTTCGCTTCTGTAATACGATATTTGGCCGGGCTTGATTCAATTGCCCAAGCTGCTGGCCGTTGTAATAGAAATGGAAGCAGGGAAGCGCTCGGGCGAGTTCATATTGTTAATCCCACTATAGAAAACTTGGATATGCTGCGGGATATCAGGATCGGGAAAGAAAAAGCACAGCGCGTGCTTGATGAATTTCACGAGAATCCCTGTGATTTCGACAACGACATTCTTGGCCCAAAAGCCCTGGCGCGATATTTTGAATACTATTTTTATCAAAGAGCCGGAGAGATGGTCTACCGGATTCAAAGTAATACAGAAGTTGGCAGGTCCGACAATCTATTGTCATTGCTCTCAACCAACCTGCTATCAGTAGAGGAATATAAACGAAAAGAGAAGCAGGCGCCTCCACTGTCATTAAGACAATCATTTATGACGGCCGCAAAAGCGTTTCGTGTTATCAGCGCCCCAACACGCGGCATTGTGGTCCCGTATGACTGCGAGGGGAGTGCGTTGATAAATACTCTTTGTTCTGTACAAGAAATAACTAGTGATCTTTTACGGAACGCACAACGCTATTCAGTCAATGTGTACCCGCATACCCTTAAAAAATTGCAGAATGCGAACGCTATTTATCCGGCTCAAGAAGGAAGCGATGTTCTGGTGTTACGGGACGGATACTACCATCCTGAGTTAGGTTTGAGTCTTACCCCAGGGGATGTTCAGGTTCTTATTGCATAACAGAGGAGATGCGAAATGCAAAATGGAAACAGAGTTACTTTTAAAATTCATGGGCGGTTCGCTCTTTTCACCGATCCACTTACAAGAATCGGGGGAGAGAAATGTTCATATCATGTCCCGACATACGAGGCGATTAAAGGGGTTATAAGTTCTGTCTATTGGAAACCGACGTTCACCTGGTTTATCGATAAAATCCGTGTGATGAACCCTGTCAAAACCCAGACAAAAGGCGTAAAACCCCTGAAGTTCAATGGCGGGAATGATCTGTCAATTTACACCTATTTAGCCGATGTTGAGTATCAGGTACAGGCTCATTTCGAGTGGAATTTTAGACGGGCAGATATGGAAAAGGATCGAAACGAAGGCAAGCATTTTAGCATTGCCAACCGCATGATAACGACTGGCGGTCGGCGAGATGTTTTCCTTGGCGCAAGAGAATGCCAGGGATATGTCGAACCATGTCAATTCGGTTCTGGTCAGGGTTTTTATGATAAATCCGATGAAATTGGTTATGGGCTAATGTTCCATGGTTTTGATTATCCGGATGAGTCAGGTGAAAACAAATTAGTTGCGCGGTTTTGGCGGCCGACAATGGTCAATGGGATAATAGAATTTTTACGGCCGGAAAAATGCGAAATTCGAAAGGACATCCGCCCAATGAAAGCGAATTCTCCCGTATCAATAGGTTTAAAAGAGGAGGGGCTTGAATTATGAGCTGGATGCAAAAACTTCATGAGACATATGAAAATTGCCACGCAATGATTGGCGTTGTTGAAGATGAGAACAAAGTCCCGCTTCTCCCTATTTGCCATAGCACCCAGAAAGCGCAGATAACAATCACTATTGACCGGGAGGGGAATTTTAAGAGGGCGACTGTTGTTCCAAACAATGAAGCGCGAACCATAATACCCTGCACCGAGGACTCCAGTGGCAGAGCACGAAGTGAAGCTCCGCATCCATTGGCTGATAAGCTTCAGTATCTGGCCAAAGATTATAAGGAATTCGGAGGCGATAAAAAATCCTGTTTTGCTTCGTACATTGAGGGATTGCGGAAATGGTGTGACTCTCCTTTTTCGCACCCAAAGGCTGAGGCAATCTTAAAGTATGTCGAAAAAGGAAGTGTCATTAAAGACTTAGTAAAAGAGAAAGTCTTCGCAGTGGATAAGGGCGGGAAGCTTTTGAGTAAAGTCCCTAAAAAAGTGGGAGTGTCTGTCATCGAGGGTATACAAACAGATGCTTTTGTCCGCTGGGAAGTCGAATCCTCGGGCGAGCTTGGTTCTAAAACCTGGGAGGACAAAACCTTATGGGCGGAATGGATTAAATATTACCTAAGTACAAAAGAAAAGAAACTTTTATGCGGGGTCACAGGGCAAAAGGTTTTTGCGGCTGAACATCATTCTGCAAAACTCCGCAACGATGGAGATAAGGCTAGAATAATTTCCTCTAATGATAATTCAAATTTTACATTCCGTGGGCGATTTGTAACAGCCGAGCAGGCTTGTGGCGTAGGGTTTGATGTCACTCAAAAAGCGCATTTTTCGCTTCGCTGGCTTATTAGTAGGCAAGGATATAGAAAAGGGGATCAGGCTGTTGTGGCCTGGGCGTCTTCGGGCGCAGAAATCCCCGACCCGTTAGCCGATCCACTTGGGATAATGGGGGATTCAGCGGTGATTTCTGAAACGGCCTCAAATTATACCGCACAGGATTTGGCTGAAAAACTGAAAAGTAAAATCCGCGGATATAAGGCAAGTCTTGGTAATACTGAAAGTATTGTGGTGATGGGGTTGAATTCTGCCACACCCGGCCGCCTGTCCATAACATTTTACAGGGAATTGACAGGTTCGGCTTTCCTCAGCCGTGTCGATTCCTGGCATTCGTCTTGCTCATGGATCCATGATTATGGTTATAGCAAGGAGAACGGTGAACATAATGTGCGTTTTGTCGGCGCTCCTGCGCCAAAGGACGTCGCCGAGGCTGCATACGGAGTAAAAGCCGATGAGAAATTAAAAAATACCGTGGTGGAGCGTCTTTTGCCCTGCATCATTGACGGGCGCTCAATCCCGCGTGATATTGTTGATTCAGTTGTTAGGAGAGCCGTTAATCGGAGTGGTCTTGAGGGTTGGGAGTGGCGCAAGGCTTTAAGCATCGCCTGCGCTTTGTTTCGACAGTCTAATCCTAAGGAGGGATATGAAATGGCGCTAGATTCAAATCGTAAAACACGGGATTACTTGTATGGCAGGTTGCTGGCACTAGCTGACAATCTTGAGCAATGGGCGTTAAAAGCGGCGGGGGAAAACAGGTCCACAAATGCAGCCAGATTAATGCAGCGCTTTGCAGAACACCCATTCAGTACCTGGCGGACGATAGAACTTGCCCTTGTCCCATATAAAGCAAGGCTTGGAGCAAAAGCGGGGAAGCTGCTGGCGGCTATGGATCTTGTAATGAGTTCTTTCTCACCGGAGGAATTTACTAGTGATAAAAAGCTTTCCGGCGAATTCCTGCTTGGGTATCATTGCCAGCGTGAAGACTTGAAGTTTAAGATCGAGAGTGTTTCTAATGAAGTTTTGTCGGAAGTGGCGTAACTGTTGGACAAAAACAAAGGAGAATAAAAATGGAAACGTTGAATAAGATTGATTTCGCGGTAGTCTTTGCTGTCAAAGGGGCAAACCCGAACGGGGACCCGCTGAATGGGAATCGCCCTCGCATAAACTATGACGGGATGGGTGAAATGTCTGATGTCTGTATCAAGCGTAAAATACGAAACCGCCTAATGGAAGCCGGTGAGAATATCTTCGTTCAATCTGATGACAATCGGAAAGAGGGAGACAATTATAAAAGTCTTCGTGAGCGTCAGGAGGGGGAGTTGGGCAAAGATTTAGAGGAACGTGAACTCAGGGAAAAAGCGTGTGCGAAGTGGCTTGATGTCCGCTCCTTTGGGCAACTCTTCGCCTATAAAGCGAAAGGAGGGAAGAATAAAAAATCTAAAAGCGAGGACGAATCCGCAGAAGCCGGAAGCGACGCAGTTTCTGTCGGTATTCGCGGTCCGGTCTCGATCCATCCTGCTTTTAGTGTACTCCCTGTGGGTGTGTCCAGCATTCAAATTACAAAGAGCGTTAGCGGAGAGGGGGATGGTAAAAAGAGGGCATCGGATACGATGGGCATGAAACATCGCGTTGACCATGGAATCTATGTTTTTTATGGCGCGATAAATCCCCAGCTGGCGGAAAAAACTAAGTTCAATAACAAAGATGCCCCTAAAATTAAAAATGCGCTAGAGCATCTATTCGATAATGATGCTTCCTCCGCCCGGCCCGAAGGGAGCATGGAAGTCCTTTCCGTTGTCTGGTGGGATCATAAAGGAAAAAACGCAAAACACAACTCGGCAGAGGTTCATCGAGCATTGACGGTTGTCCCATCGACAGACACGCCTAAAACTATTAAGGATTATAAAATTCAGTTAAAGAATCTTAACGGTTTGGAACCCGAGAAGTTCGATCCTTATAGTTTGATAGTGGCAGCTTAACAAATGTACGCTGAAGGGGACTTTTTACCTCTTTCTGCGCTGCAGCACTACATCTTCTGCCGTCGGCAGTGCGCGCTTATCCATATAGAGCGCGCCTGGGTTGAAAACCTGTTCACTGCCGAAGGCAGGGTGATGCATGAGAAAGCGCATGATGAGGGGCGCCAGACTTTGTCCGGGGTGCGGATAGAGCGGGGCCTTGTTTTGCGTTCGGAGAGCCTGGGCTTGAACGGTCAGGCGGATGTTGTGGAATTCCACGAGGCTGGAGGGAGATCTTTGCCGTTCCCGGTCGAGTATAAGCGCGGGCAGCCTAAAGCGGATAACTGTGATGCCGTTCAACTTTGCGCCCAGGCGATGAGCCTTGAAGAAATGCTAGGCGTTTCTATTCCGGCCGGGGCGTTGTTCTATGGCAAAATACGGCGCCGCCAGGAAGTAGTTTTTGATGGTCCCTTAAGGTTACAGACCGTGGAGACGGCCCGGCTTTTACATGATTTTGTTAAAGCCGGGATTACTCCAAGGCCAGTATATCTACCCAAATGTGACAGTTGCTCGTTTCTGCCTATCTGTTTGCCTAAAAAACTTTCTTCCGCCACTTCAGTAATAGGATATTTAGAAAAGGGGCTTTCAGACCTGTGAAAAAATATCTAAACACGTTGTTCGTTACGACCCAGGGGGCCTATCTTTCCAAGGAAGGGGAAACCATTGTTGTGACAGCTGAAAAAGAAAAGTTGTTGCAGGTACCGTCCTGCGCGCTTGGCGGTATTATCTGTTTCGGCAATGTCGGATGCAGTCCGTTCTTAATGGGCTATTGCGCGGCAAATAATATCGCCATAAGTTTCATGACGGAATACGGGCGCTATCTGGCGAGCGTCCACGGACGCATAAATGGAAATGTGCTGCTTCGGCGTCAGCAATACAGGATCGCTGATAAGGACGAAGAGTGCCTCGCCATCGCCCGTACATTTACTTCGGCGAAGATCTACAATTGCCGCAGCGTCCTATGTCGGGCTTTACGGGACCATTCAGATAAAATGGCGTCAGGGGTGGTTAATTCAGCAGTGGATTACCTCGCCTCTTCTATTAAAAAATCTCAGGCCGCTGGCGATTTGGATGAATTGCGTGGTATCGAAGGCGATGCCGCTGCCACCTATTTCAGCGTTTTCGATAACCTGATCCTGGGGCAGAAGGATGATTTCAAGTTCGGCGACAGGAACCGCCGCCCGCCGCTGGATAATGTTAACTGCCTCCTTTCTTTCATTTATACCCTGCTAATGTACGATGTACGCTCTGCGTTGGATTCCGTCGGCCTGGATTCCTGTGTCGGCATGTTGCACCGGGACCGGCCGGGGCGGCCGAGCTTGGCGCTTGATATGATGGAGGAGTGGCGACCCGTCATAGCGGACAGGCTTGTGCTTTCACTGATAAATCGTGAGCAGTTGTCGGGAAGGGATTTTAAAAAAGCGGAAACCGGAGCCGTTCTTTTATCTGATGAGGGGCGCAAGACCGTACTCACGGCTTATCAGAAACGCAAACAAGAGGAGATTACTCATCCGTATTTGCAGGAGACAGTTAAAACCGGGCTCCTGTTTTATATACAAGCGCTTCTTCTTGCCCGACATTTGCGGGGAGATATGGACGGGTATCCGGCGTTTTTATGGAAGTGAGGCGTCTATGATGGTTCTGGTCAGTTACGATGTGGCAAGTGTTGGTACCACCTCCGGCGCGCGGCGGTTAAGGCGTGTCGCGAAAGCCTGTAAAAACTATGGTCAGCGGGTGCAATATTCTGTTTTTGAGTGTGAAGTCGATCCGGCTGTCTGGGTAAATCTAAAAGACCAGCTTATAAAGGAGATCGACCAGGAAAAAGACAGCCTCAGGTTTTATTACCTGGGCTCTAATTGGGAGCGGCGCATTGAGCATGTGGGCGCGAAAAAATCATTGGATCTTGATGGGCCCTTGATAATCTGAGGTTGCGAACCTATAGCGAGGATAGTTGACCTAAAGGGTTCGCCCCTAATGTATCTATATTATTGGATAGGGAGGTTGTATGCGGTAAAAGTTCTTTGACAATTTAACAGGGTTCGCGAAACTGGCAAAAAAACGGCTTATGTTGTAAAGTTAATTAAGTAGTACAGTCGCCCCTCGCACAGGGGCGGGGATTGAAACCGGTAGACGTGAACACGGTCTACATAGCCAACTCGTCGCCCCTCGCACAGGGGCGGGGATTGAAACATCCTCGATCTATACGCCCGGTGCCGGTCGAACGTCGCCCCTCGCACAGGGGCGGGGATTGAAACGACGTAGCTGGACTCCCACGCTACGACGTGGCTGGTCGCCCCTCGCACAGGGGCGGGGATTGAAACCACAGGGACGGGGCGGCAGGTAACGGTCACAGGTCGGTCGCCCCTCGCACAGGGGCGGGGATTGAAACCGGTTGTGTTGTCTCTTAATGAGTGCGCGCCAAAGTCGCCCCTCGCACAGGGGCGGGGATTGAAACATGTCGATGGCCTTTACCGGAGCATCCTGCGCCGCGTCGCCCCTCGCACAGGGGCGGGGATTGAAACATCGAGATACAGCGCGGTGACGACGGCCACGTCTGGGGTCGCCCCTCGCACAGGGGCGGGGATTGAAACTGAAAGTAGAGGTCGGCCGATATGCTCTCCGCGTCGCCCCTCGCACAGGGGCGGGGATTGAAACTTGATCTTCGCCGCTTCCATGTTCAGGCGCTTGCGTCGCCCCTCGCACAGGGGCGGGGATTGAAACTGTAGATCGAGGGCCAGCAGTTTCTTCTGGGCCGGTCGCCCCTCGCACAGGGGCGGGGATTGAAACGAAGTCACCGAAGAGATGTGGGAAGACGACCAGACGTCGCCCCTCGCACAGGGGCGGGGATTGAAACGTCCTGGCTCGCTTCTGGAAGCGCCGGGCATCCAGTCGCCCCTCGCACAGGGGCGGGGATTGAAACTTGGCTCGGTTGCTTATTTTTAACTTCCATCCGTGTCGCCCCTCGCACAGGGGCGGGGATTGAAACATCGGGCATTTCGGCGAGGGCTTGCACGTTATCGGGTCGCCCCTCGCACAGGGGCGGGGATTGAAACATGATTCGATATAAGATAAAACAGATAGCTAAAAGTCGCCCCTCGCACAGGGGCGGGGATTGAAACTGGAAATGGCTACCGGTTACGGCTTGCCGAAAAAGTCGCCCCTCGCACAGGGGCGGGGATTGAAACACCCCGGTACCACCGAGGACAATGGCCGAGGAAAGTCGCCCCTCGCACAGGGGCGGGGATTGAAACATGGCGGTTACTTTGGCAGCTCGTCATAATGCTTGTCGCCCCTCGCACAGGGGCGGGGATTGAAACATTTCGATATTCGTTGGCTCCGTTACGCCCTTAGGTCGCCCCTCGCACAGGGGCGGGGATTGAAACACTCCACCCACCACCTGGCCATCTCGAGCCTGGCGTCGCCCCTCGCACAGGGGCGGGGATTGAAACATCATGGACAGCGCCGCCGGCACCGCCGGCTACCGTCGCCCCTCGCACAGGGGCGGGGATTGAAACTTTAACGGCGCCTTCTCTACCACGACCGTCGCGGGTCGCCCCTCGCACAGGGGCGGGGATTGAAACATCATAGCGCTTGCAGGAACCGCACAGGCCGTTGGTCGCCCCTCGCACAGGGGCGGGGATTGAAACAAGGCCGCGCAGCCGGGAGTCGTGTACTCCATAGCGTCGCCCCTCGCACAGGGGCGGGGATTGAAACGCGCTGGTGGACGCCGGGGCTATCAGGCCTAAAGAGTCGCCCCTCGCACAGGGGCGGGGATTGAAACCTTTCGTTGCGTTCGTCAAATATCATAATGCCATGTCGCCCCTCGCACAGGGGCGGGGATTGAAACTTCGATATTCAGCCCCGCTAACGTGGAAGCCACGGTCGCCCCTCGCACAGGGGCGGGGATTGAAACTCTTTATCTTTTGCTGGCTCTGCTGCTGGCTGTCGTCGCCCCTCGCACAGGGGCGGGGATTGAAACATGCGGATAAGGCGAACCTCGTCAATCTGCTCCGGTCGCCCCTCGCACAGGGGCGGGGATTGAAACATCCTCCAGCAGTTCGGCGGTCGCCAGGAGCCAGGTCGCCCCTCGCACAGGGGCGGGGATTGAAACAAAGAAAGAATACCGAGACTTAGCGACCCGCTATGGTCGCCCCTCGCACAGGGGCGGGGATTGAAACTTATTTAGGCAGCAGGCCCGGCATGGCGCCGATAGTCGCCCCTCGCACAGGGGCGGGGATTGAAACATCTTAGGCATGGCACTTTGTGCCTCCCTCGCGGGTCGCCCCTCGCACAGGGGCGGGGATTGAAACACGGCGCTATCATGGAGATCGAGGCGCGCGTCGGGTCGCCCCTCGCACAGGGGCGGGGATTGAAACACCAAGATATCCGCCGGCAAGATCCCCGCGGAAGTCGCCCCTCGCACAGGGGCGGGGATTGAAACTTCCTGATAGGCTCCGGCCGCGCCATGGCTCAGAGTCGCCCCTCGCACAGGGGCGGGGATTGAAACACCAGCGGCGCCAACGATTACTTCGACAACGTGTGTCGCCCCTCGCACAGGGGCGGGGATTGAAACCCTGGCTCAGGCGCCCGCGGCGCCGGTAGAGCCTGGTCGCCCCTCGCACAGGGGCGGGGATTGAAACCGAGGATATGCTCACCCCGCAGATAAAGCGGGCGGTCGCCCCTCGTACAGGGGCGGGGATTGAAACTTCTTTCTCCGGGGGAGCGCAGGACGAGGTGAGCGTCGCCCCTCGTACAGGGGCGGGGATTGAAACATCCAGAACGTGCAGAAGCGGTTGAACATGTAGGGTCGCCCCTCGTACAGGGGCGGGGATTGAAACAAGCGTGACGGTGACGGGCAACGCCTTCTCCGTGGGTCGCCCCTCGTACAGGTGTCGCGTCTCACCAACTGGGACCCAGTGTCGTCCCACCAATCCGGACCCACCTTTTCAGGTTGTTTTCTAGTCTAACTCTTTAACCTCCTGCCCGGCAACTTTTCTGAACGGTTTTTTTTGTTCTTTCTTTGTGCCCCTTCCGGTCAAAAAAAGCCGCCGCTTTTTTGGGCAACCGCTTGAGGTGTCAAGACCAGCAATTATGTTTTCAGTTTTAACCGGACAGCTGTGAACTCAGGAGCGGATTGACCGGGATATATGCGAAATAGGGAAGCGAGGTCGTGACATTTTGTCACGGGCTTAAATATCAGAAGCCTCTGCCGGCGGACTTGCGTCCCGCTTCAGGTAATGAGTCGCCCAGAGTTGTTCTATCCGCGGGTTTCCCGATTTTGAGAATCTTAATCGGACGGCTCCCTTTCCAAAGGACATGTAGGCCGTCCAGCTCGCTTTCAGTTTGCCGTTCAAACTGTTCTTTCCGACGGCCGTCATAATGAAGCTGATGCGCGTAAGATTCGTCTTGATCACCCGCTCCAGGTACGGCACACGCCGGCAGCGCCAGTTGTCGTAGTCGCTCCGGCTCAGGCAGCCGAGCGCGATAAAGAGGTCCGGGTAGCTGATGTAGCCTTTTTCGCGCAGCAGTTGGCCGGCAACCGATCCAAGTTTCGTCTGGAGTTCCTGTCTGTTCATTCTTTTGACCAGTTCTTCGACCTCAGTTTTCCCTTTACTTCCCGAAACAGGCGGCGCAGAGGGGTTTTAGCGAGGTTTCGCTGAAGAAAACGGAGAAAATTCCCTCGTCGCAGCCGGAACAGCGTAGCGGCTCAAGGGCTTTGGTGAGCGGGTTCCAGTAAATCGTGTGGACGCCGCCCGTCTGCCTGCGTAATACCTCGCATTTAACCGCCAGCACCGGCATATCAAGGCGTACCAGAAGGCAGGGGGTTGCCGTAGTTTTTATCGCATAGCGCTCTTCCAGCTCGGCTGTTTTCCGGCGCGATTCCAGTTCCACGGCCCTGCGCTTATTCTCGCGTTCAAGAGGAGAGGATTGGTCTCTGGAGGTTCTAGAGTCGCGCAGCAGCGCGTGGTAATACTGGCTGATCCTCTTCCTGTCGCGCCGCAGACCGGCCTCCAGCCTTGAATAAAACTGCGCGGCCCTGTCTTCAACGGCGGCTATAAGCCGGCGCGTGGCATACCGGAAAGTAATGGCGGGGCCGGGGGGCTCCTTTCCCTTTCCGGGCGCGGGAGCCTCCGGCTGCCCGCACAGCGAAAGTATCTCCGGCCCCAGCAGGTCGGGCAGGGCCGCTTCGGCTCCGGAGGCGGCGTTGACTGTTATCGAGAACAAGTCTTCCCACCGCTCATACGACTCCATCACCACCTGGAAATGCCAGGTGTGATATTCAACCCGGTCCGGTTCCGCGCTGATCACTTTGACCCTGGCGTTCTGCCAGGTGAACGCCCGGGCCACCGGGTCGTCCATAGCGGCTCTTTTCAGGTACAGCTCGGGGATATGGAAAAGCCCGGCGCGGGGCTCGGCTTCCAGCAGGGGGCGCAGGCGCTCCGGGAACTCGGCCGCCAGGTTTACGCACAGGCAGTCCGGGCCGGGCTGATAGGCGAGCCGCAGATTCTCGCCGCCGAAAGACGCGGCCGCGGCCGGCGGCAGCACCGCCAGGCCTTCCGGGGCCGCTTCCGGCCAGTCCACCAGCGCGCCGCGCCGTTCCAGAACGGTCCTGGCGAACTCCCTCAGGCGCGGGCGTATATCGGGGGTCATTCGTAATCCTCGCCGAACAGCGCGTCGTCCAGCTCGCGGCTGCTCACGTATTCTTCCTGCGCCTTCAGCAGCGATTCCCCAAGCTTGTCGAAACCGGCGTCGAGACCGGCCTGGTCGTTCGAGCGCAGCCAGAGATTTAAGACCAGCGCCTCAAAATCCTCGCCGTTTTCAAGATTGCCGAGTATCGAGCCCACTTCGCCCACCACCAGCTCGAACATATGGATCTTATCGTTCAGGACGCGGAGAATGCGCTCTTCCAGGGAGCCGGCGGTGCACAGGTTGAAAATAAACACTTCGCGCGTCTGGCCGATCCGGTGCAGCCGGCCCACGCGCTGTTCTATGCGCATAGGGTTCCACGGCAGGTCGAAATTGATCAGAGTGTTTGCGAACTGGAGGTTATGGCCTTCCCCGCCGGATTCGCCGCATAACATTACGGGGACGGAGGAGCGGAAGTCCTCCACGGCCTGTTCTTTTTCCCGCGCGGTGCCGCCGCCTGAAAATACCGAGAAAGGGATGCCCGCCTCCGTTAAAGTGCGGCTGAGCCGCTCAAGCGTGGCGCGGAAATTCGCGAAGACCAGTGTTTTGCCTTCGCGGCTTTGCGCCAGAAGTTCCAGCAGCTTCCGTTCCTTGGCGGACGGCGCCGTTCTGCGGGCGGATTCTAGGTCTGGCGGCGCCCCGCCGCCGCGCGCCGCTATTTTTTCCAGCGAGGCGGCAAGAGCCATCGGGTGGCTGCCGGCGGCCATCAGCAGCGAATTCAACTGCATGCGCCCCAGCCCGGCGCCGGGGGCGGTGGTGTGGTTTTCGCCAGGCGCGGCGCTAAAAGGCTGAGCGCCGTTTTCAGCGGGCTCCACGGGTTCAATGGCCGGAGGATCTCCCGGTTCGGCGCCGTTGTCTTCCATGAGCGCCCCGTCTTTTAACGGGGCACAGGCGTTCCGCAGATGGGCCTCCAGGCTGGCATAAAGCCGCGCCTCTTCCGCGTCCGGCTTGAGAACGAAGGTCTGGGCGTAGCGGTGCGGCAGGTTCACGTTTACCAGGCTTCTGGTATTGCGCACCATCACTTCGCCCAGCAGGGAGCGCAGATTGTGCCTGTTGAGCGGATCGCGCGGCTGGCCGCGCCGGACATAGCTTTTCTTGAAGTCTTTTTCTGTTTTAAGGTGGCCCGGCTCCAGCAGCGTAAGCAGATTGTAGAGTTCCAGCAGGTCGTTCTGCACGGGGGTGGCCGTAAGAAGAAAAAGATAGCGGCGGCGCAGGGCGTTTACAAGCTGCCAGTTCCGGGTGGCGCGGTTCTTGCAGTGATGGGCCTCGTCGACTATCACCAGGTCCCACTGGCAGGCGGTCACCGCGTTGAAGTGCCTGCGGCTCTTGGCTTGTGAAATAGAGGCTAGAACCAGGTTGTTTTCAGCCCAGAACCCGGCGCCGGCGGCCGCGCCGGGCACCACGAATTCCAGGCTGAACTTGGCCGACAATTCCTCCCGCCATTGGCCGGTCAGCGAGGCGGGCGTCAGTATCAGCGCCCGTTTCACGATGGCGCGCAGCAGGTACTCGCGCAGCAGCAGGCAGGCTTCTATTGTCTTACCCAGCCCCACTTCGTCGGCCAGAAGAGCGCGGCCGCGGAAATGGCGCAGAACCTTTCTCACTGTTTCCACCTGGTGTGGCAGTTGCTCAACCCCGCGCAGGCCTTCCAGGCAGAGCAGGTCCTCAAAGCCGCGGAGCAGCTGCAGCCTGGCGAATTCCAGGCGCAGGCGCAGCCCCGCGGGGTCGGCGCACGGCTCGCCCTCCGGGGGAGGCAGAATACGCGTGGTAACCGGTATTCCACCGGGCGTAACACCGTGGACGATCTCTTCTGAAAAGGCGTTCGCGCTCATGGCTGCTTACACCCCGTTCTTCGGGCATAGTTTGTTAAGCGGGCAATGGGGGCAGTCCGGCTTGCGGGCGGCGCAGACGGCGCGGCCGTGCAGGACCAGGGCGTGGGCGAACCAGATCCAGTCGCTCTTCGGGAGGGCCTTCATCAGGTCCTGTTCTATCTTCGCGGGGTCGGTTTCCTTCGTAAGGCCCAGCCGGAAGGCCAGGCGCTTGACATGGGTGTCCACCACTACCCCGGCGGCTATGCCGAAGGCGGAGCCCAGCACGACATTGGCCGTTTTGCGGGCCACGCCGCGCAGGGTAAGGAGCTCCTCCATGGTCTTCGGTACTTTACCGCCGAAATTCCCGATTATCGCTTTCGAGGCTTCTTTCAGCGAGAGCGCTTTGTTCTTGTAAAAGCCCGTGGAGTGCACCAGCTTCTCCAGGTCCGGCAGCGGGGCTTTCGCCATCTCCGCCGGGCCCGGGTACTTCTTGAACAGGGCGGGGGTGACCAAATTCACTCTTTCGTCGGTGCACTGGGCCGAAAGGATGGTGGCCGCGAGCAGCTGGAAGGGGTTCTTATGGTCCAGCGAACAGTCGGCCCCCGGATATGTTCTTTTCAGGACCGCGCTGATCCCGGCGATATTTCTATCAGGCATTATTGCTTGCTCAGGGGATAAAAGTAGATCCCCATGAAGACGGCATTGTCGTAAAAGCCCTTAAGCGTGTCCCGGGCGGCGTAGAGCCCGCGGGGGTGCACTGTATAGATCTGCACCGCGTCGTCGTAGGCGGCGCGCTGGATCTTGGCGTACATCGCGGCGCGCTTCGCCGGCGAGATCTCCGTCACCGCGGCCTCGATCTGCTTGTCCAGCGCCGGGTTGGAGTAAGCCTGGGCGATGGCGTAGCGCCCCTTCGAATGGTAGAAAGGGAAAATGAAATTATGCGCGTCCGGGTAGTCGCCGGTCCAGCCGCGGGTGAAAAGCGGCATCTTCCGGTTCTGCGTCTTCTCGAGGTAGACCGGCCAGTCCACGCCGCGCAGGTCCACGTGGAAGCGCGGGTTGATGGCCTCCACGCCCCGCTTGAGCACCTCGCAGGCCAGCTGGCGCACGTCGCCGCCGGTATTGTAGGTGAGGGTGAACCTGAAGCCCTTGTTCCAGACCTCGCCGTTATAGGCCTTGCGGAAATATTCGTCCGCGCGGGTGCGGTTGAACTCGTAGCCCGGGGTGGCGGGGTTATAGCCGGCTATGCCCGGAGGGATCGAGCCTTTAGCCAGCGTGGCTTTGCCTTTCAGCCCGTCCTTGAGGTAGCCGTTGTAGTCGAACGAATATTCGAAAGCTTTGCGCACGTCGAGGTTCGAGAAAAAGTCAGGCGGGATCCCTTCCCCGTCCAGCTTGCCGGAACCTATGTCCGGGTTCGCCACCGGGTTCACGTTGAAAGTGAAAAAGAAGACCGGGTCCGTCATCAGGCGCGGCAGGTCGTCGTAAAGGACGACGCCTTTCAGGCCGCGCACCTGGGGCTCGTAGGGACGCGGCAGGTCTATGATATCCGCGTCGCCCGCCTCGAGCATAAGGCGCCTGGTCCCGAACTCCTGCACGGTCTTCATTATTATCCGCTTCAGGTGGGGCGGCTTGCCCCAGTAGCGCGGGTTGGCGCCCAGCGCGGCCTGCTTGGTATTGCTGTCCCAGCGGCCCACCAGGAAAGGCCCGGTCCCGTTGGCCGCGTTGAAGAGTCCGGATCTTTCCTTCGGGCGGTTGCTGAAAGCGGGGATGGTCTCGTAGGCTCCGTCCCATTCGCCGCGAGAGACGCACCATTTCTTGTCCATGACGTAGGACCAGCGGGCCACGATAGAAAGGAAGGGGGCGAAAGGCCGCTTGAGGCGGACGACCACGGCGTCCCCCTGCACTTTTACCGCGCCCTCGAATTCGGCTTTGGTGACCGCCGTCTTGCCGTCGGCGCCGCGGCTGGAGGCCAGGCCGAACACCGGCTCTAGCAGGAGAGAGGCGGGGCCGCCGGTCGGGTCGGTGAACATGAAGCGCAGCAGGGAATATTTCACGTCTTCGGGCGTAAGCTGGTCGCCGTTCTGGAACTTCACGTTCTTCTGTACCGGGAATTTGAAGGTGAGGCCGTCGGCGGAGGCCAGCCCGTTCTGGGTGGAGGGAACTTTCGAGGCCAGCAGCGGCTCGAAGACCGTAAGGCTAGAGCCTTTGAACCTTATGAGCGTCTCGTAGACGTTAAGGAGCATCCCCTGGGTGATGGCGTCGTAAGGGTAGACCGGGTCCAGGGTCACTATTTCGCCCATGTGGGCGTAGAGCAGGGTTTCGGCCTTGGTGGCCGGGACCAGTTCCTGGGCGCCGGCGGCGCGGGCGCAGCCGCCGATAATAAGAGCAAGCAGTAAAGTTCGCATTTTGTCTCCCGGGTGAGCTAATTTATGACTTTTCTGAAGAAGATCTTTTTGCCGCCGGCCACCATGCCGTTCCTGGCTTTCCTGAAGTCGGTCCCGAATTTTTCCGCGAAGGAGATCTCCCGCACGGAATTGGTGTCGCCCGTCGCCTCGATGAGCCTGCCGCCGCCGGCGTAAAGCATCACATGGTTTATAAAGCCGGGCTTGGAGGCTTCGGCCGAGAAGATCAGGTCGGCTGGCTTCAGGTTCTTCAGGCTGACGCTCCTGGAGGCGGCGTATTGGTCGTCGGCGTTGCGCGGGAGCTCCAGCCCCCAGGCGCGGTAGGCCAAATTGACCAGGCCGGAGCAGTCTATGCCCCAGGCGCTGCGCCCGCCCCAGTAATATTTGTCGCCCAGGAAAAACCTGGCCGTAGTCAGTATGCCGGGGCGCAGGGCCGCGGGCGCCGGTCTCTGCGGCAGGGGCCCCAGGTCCTTTTCGGCGATAGTCAGCGCCGGGCCGGCGGGGGGGAAAGCGCGCGCGCCGCCCGGGCCGCGTACGACGCGCAGCCTTACTCCGAGCGAGAGCTCGACGCCGCCCGACTTGGCGGTCTTGGCCTTTATCACGGCGGTATTGGGCGAGGGGACGCTGAAAGCGAGGTTTTCCAGCCGCAGCCAGCCCTCGTACGGCGCGAAGGTCTTTCTGTCCGGAAGCAGGCTATCCTGCTCGTCCGCCCTCGCGCGGGCCCAGGGCCCTGAAACTTCCAGGAGCTCCACGCGCTCGTTGAAAAGCAGCTGGCTTTCGATAAGCCTGGGGCCCTCGCCGGGGCCCGGGGGCATGGAATAAAATTCCGCGAACCTGGCTTTAACCGTGAGGAACTTGTTAAGGTCCTTCGCGACTATGTAGGAGGTCCCGTATTTGTTCTTCAGCCAGGCCCGCGCGAACTGGGCCCGGTCGTAGACCCGCTCCACGGTCTTCTCGTCGGGAGCGGCGGGATCGTTGGCGATGACGTCGCCCTTGGCGGTAAAGCCGGCCAGCACGAGCAGGTGCCCCTTGGTCTTTTTGAGGGGGGAGTTGCTGAGCTCGTCTGGCCCGAAGGTGACGCTGGCCACCACCTGGGCGCCGGCCTGCATGAAAGCCCGGGCCTCTTCAAGGGAATTCAGGCGCGCCGTGAAAGAATAAAGCCCGAGCGCCCCGGCGTGGGCCGTATTGAAGAACCAGTTGCCGTAGATATTCTGGGCCGAGTCGAGCACGGCTTCGGCGGTCTCCAGCGGCCCCGCGCTCAGGCCGAGGCCGCAGAGGGCCATCGAGAGCGAGACGGGGCTGCAGATGTCTCCGGCGTAATTTACCTGCTGCATCATCTGCGAGCGGCGCGGCATTGCGACCTTGAGCGCCTTGAAGCCGGCGGGCTTCGAGGCGGCTTCGGCCGCGGACCAGGGGGCGCCGGAGTCGGTGTAGGAAACGGCCGCGAGGCGCAGCACGGGGGGCTTTCCCCCGGCCGGGGTCAGGGTCAGGCGGTAGCGCAGGGCGGAAGCCTTTTTTTTCAGCTTCAGCTTGTCTATCTCCATGCTGCCGAAAGCGTTTTCCTGCGGCGCGGAGCTTGCGCCGCCGCCGGCCGGGTTAAAGCGGCCGAAGTTGAACCAGGGGCTCCAGCCGTCCGGAGTTTTTACCTGGGCTTCGGCCTCGAGCCCGCCGCCGCCGGGGAAGACGGCGTCCGCGGAGACGAGAAGTTCGTCGAAAGGGAAAACGGCGTCGAGCTGCGCCGAGGTCAGGACCGCGGGGCGGCTCGAATCCTCCACGGCGAAGGCCCCGGCCGGGAAAACGGCCGGGATCAAATTCTGCTGGCGTGAATCCCTGAAATCCCCGGGCAGGAAATGGACCAGGGTCCAGGAGCGCGGCGGGAGGGCTTCCGCGGGGGCGGCTTTAGCGTGTGCCGGCATAAGCAGAAGGGCTGTAATAAACGCTGTCGATATTTTCACGTAAGGCGTCCATAGTTGAGCGGTATTCTCTATCCTACCAAAAAATGAATTTGGGCCGATATATATTATTCTATAATTAACGATAATGAAAGTCTCCGTAGTTATCCCGGCTTTTAACGAGGAAAAACTGCTCGGCGCCTGCATAGACAGCGTCCGGGCGGCTTTCGCGGCGCAGTCCGGCGACGCTGGATACGAGATCGTGGTCTGCGACAATAATTCCACGGACGGAACCGCGGCCCTGGCGGCCGCGAAGGGCGTCACGGCCGTTTTCGAGCCGCTTAACAGAATAGCGGGCGCGCGCAACCGCGGCGCTGCGGCGGCTTCAGGCGACTGGCTGATCTTTATCGACGCGGACTCGCGCCTGTCCGCCGCTACCCTCTCTGAAACCCTGCGCCTGATGAAGACCGGCTCTTTCTGCGCCGGCGGGGCTCTTGTGGCTTTCGACCCGCCGCCGCCCGCATGGGGCGCGGCGCTGACCTGGCTCTGGAACTCTATCTCCCGCGTCTTCAGACTCGCGGCCGGCTCTTATGTTTTCTGCCGCCGCGACGCTTTCGAGGCGGTAGGCGGCTTCAGCCCCTTGCTTTACGCCGCCGAAGAAATAGAACTTTCCGGCGCGCTCAAGCGCTGGGGAGCCGCGAAGGGCCTGGGTTTTAAGATAATAACGAAGGCCCGGCATGTCAGCTCCGCCAGGAAATTCAGGATGTACGGCGCCGGGGAGTTCTTCCTGGAGCTCTTCAATTTCCTGCGGGGACCTTTCAGCGCTATAAAGGACCCCGCCAGGCTTAAGATATTCTACGGAGGAAAACGTTAATGAACCATCACCGTGTACCGCTGCTCGCTTTTCTTCTTTTCTGCCCTTCCGCGGCTATGGCCGGGGGGTTCGCGGGCGAAGTTCTTTATTCCGCCGGGAGGGTCGTTTCCTCTCCGGCGCGGATAAGTAAAGAGGACTTGCCGGCCATCGGCGCAGTAGCCGCCGGCGGCCTGGCGCTTTATTCCCTGGACGGGCAGCTGCGGCACGGCTTCCTTAAGAACAGGTCAAAACTAAACGACGATATCTCCAGGAACGCCGAGAAACTGGGCAATGGCGGCTATGACGCGGCCATCGTGGCCGGTTACGGCGGTTTGGGCCTCCTGCTTAAAGATCCTTATATGCAGGATACGGCGCTGCTCGCCGCCGAGTCTTTCCTTGCGGCCAATACAGCGGGCACGCTGCTCAAGTATACCGCCGGGCGCGCCAGGCCTTACGCCGAGGACGGCAAGCGCCGGTTCACGCCTTTCAAATTCAAGACGGCCCGCACTTCCTTCCCTTCGGGGCATACAGTCAGCGCTTTTTCCGTAGCTTCGGTGTTCGCCGCCAGGGCGGAGTCGACAGTGGTGAAAGTTCTGGCCTATTCGCTGGCTTCCAGCGTGGCTTTCCAGCGCGTTTACGCGGACAAGCACTGGGCGTCCGACGTCCTGGCCGGGGCGGCCATCGGCACGGCCGTCGGGCGCTGGGTAGCCGCTAAAAAAACGAAAAGCGGCCCGCCTTCCGCGATGCTCCTTCCCGTCTATTCCCCCGGTTACGCCGGGGCGGCGGCCATGCTGAGCTTTTAATTATGAAATTACTTTGCTTCCTGGCGTTCGCTGCTTTTGCCCCCGGCGGCGCGGTCTGCCTGGCGGGCGAAGTCAAACCGGTAGTCGTTTTCCAGCCCTCCCACCAGAGGGATACCGGCGTTAAATACAATGAAGCCCTCACCTGCGACGCCATAGTGCAGTACGCTATGAGCGAGCCGCCCCGCTTCGACGAGCATAAAGTTTGGAGCTACCCTCAGCCCGGGCTGCACCACGGGGACACCGGAACCAATACTCTTATCGCCCATACTTCCGCCCTCGAGGGCGGGAAGCTCTCCGGCTACGCCTGGGAGCTGGCCCACGCGAACGCGCTGCTGCCGCTGGTCTTTATCGGCGTGCATAATAATTCGGGCACCGGCCGGCACGCTTTATGGGGCTATATTCACGACGGGGACCCGCTGATGGAGGAGAACCGCAGGCTTTCAAATATCCTTATCGAGGAAATAGCCCGCGCCACGGACCTCGAAAACCGCGGCACGCATTTAGATAGCACCACCGGCCGAAACGACTACCGCTGCGCCGCCACCGGGCGCCTGGGTTTTTACAGCATAGACGAGAACGTGAATATGGCGCGCTACCGGGTGCTGCTCGAGATAGGCGATATCGAGAAAAGCGGGGCCGTCCTGCTCGACGAGGAGTTCCGCAAAGCGGTGGGGGCAGCGATAAAGCGCGGCCTCGCGAGATTCCTTGCGGAGAAGCAGGTTGAAAAAAGGAAGTAAGATCGGGGCACCGAGAATCGAACTCGGAACTCATGCTCCCAAAGCACGCGTGAGAACCATTTCACCATGCCCCGATCAGGAAGCCCTTCGCAGGCGCGTCGGGCGGTCGGACGAGGTATATTTTACTATATAGCGTGCGTCGGGGGGAGTTTTCTTATAAAGGCTTCGGAGACTTTGTGCCGGCGGGTTTTTCTCACCAGTATCCGCACCTGGCCGTGCTTCAGGAGCTCGCTGCCGCGCGGGTGGCGCTTCAGCTGCTTTTCCACCCAGACCGCCAGCGAGATATTGCCGGTGTCCGGCTTCAGGTCCAGCCTCCTCAAAATTTCCGCCATATCGGCGCCGCCGCCCGCCATCAGGCCGCCGCCGGCTTCATAAAGATAGGAAGGCAGGTGGTCGTATTCGTCCTTTATGGTCCCCACCAGCTGGGCGATTATATCCTCCAGCGTCAGGATGCCCAGGACCTTTCCGTCCGCGTCCGTTATCACGGCCATATGGACGCTTTTCGCGATCATTTCTTCCAGCGCCCTGGGCGCCGGGGTTCCCGACGCTATTTTGTGGATTGGCCGGGTGATGCCGGCCACGTCGGGCGACTTGGCCTGCATCTTCAGGGCGTTGACGATATCCTTGAAGTTAATGTAGCCGACTATCTCTCCCGGGTTGTCGTCCCACCTGGTTACCGGGAAGCGGGTATGCAGGTCCATATGCGCGCGTATCATCGCCTCCTGGAGGGACATCCCGGCGGGAATATATGAAATGGCCGAGACGGGGATGATCAGTTCCTCCACCTTCCGCAGCGAAAGCGCCGCCGCCGAGTTCACTATCTGTTCCTCCATCCTGCCGATAAGGCTTTCATCCCTGGCCTGCGCGGCGGCCAGCCGCAGTTCCGCCAGGGCGGCCCGTTCGTCGTATTTTATCTTCGCCGGCAGCACCGCGTTGGCGCCCGTTATCATGGCCTTGATGATCATCTCGAAGACCCGGAGCACCGGGTGCGCCAGGAGGTACAGGCCGCGGAAAAAGGGGGAGAACCTCAGAAGTATGAGCTCTTTGTTCTCGATGGCGAAAACCTTCGGGACAAGTTCCCCGAAAGTTATCGTTATCAAACTGATCGGGATGACGAACAGAGCGAGCCCCAGCATTTCGGAATAGGCTTTCGGGATCGCCAGGTTCCGGGCCAGCGCCGGGGAGATATATTCGTTCACCGCCGCGCCGCCGGTAGCGGCCGCGATGACCCCGGCCAGGGTGATGCCGAGCTGGATAAGCGAGAGGCTCGCTTCCATCCGCTCTTTCATGAAATGCGCCGAGGCGGAGCCGGGGGTGTTCTTTTCCTTCAAATGCCTTATCCTCGGCTTAGAGACCGAGGCGAGCGCCATCTCGTAAGCCGCGAAGGCGGCGTTAAGGACGAGCATAAGGGAAATTACGATAATTTCCGCGTATAATTCGTGCAAGATCCCCCCGAAATTTTGATTTTGGCCCCGAAAAATATATAATAACATTTATTCCGGGATGGTGAAACGGTATCACAGAGGACTCTGAATCCTCTTTTCTAGGTTCAAATCCTAGTCCCGGAGAGATTTCACGACGAGGGTGTGCCAGTTTTTGTGCCAAAGTTCGGCCTCAAACAGCACACCCTCGCTTCTTTGGCGGGGGCCGCGGCCGGCTCCGGATAGAGGCCGACGAGCAGCGGCTTCATGCAATTCCAGCTTTCTGTCAAGCCTTTTAGGCGGTCGAAAACAGTGGCCCCGCCCTGGTCGGCAGCGGTGGTAGGTTCCAGGACGGGGCCGGGGGTAGTCATGGGGTCGGGGGAGCGGGGGGCTCGTTCACTGAAGGCGGTGAAGCCGGCGCCGGGGGCTCCGCGTGCTCCTCGGCCTGCCGCTTGGCGGCCGCTATGCCGAGCTCATATAGCTTCAGACACAGCTCCCGGATCTTGTCAGCGTGCGCCTGGAAGAACAGCCGGACCGGCAGGAGCGGAATCCAACCGATCAGGCGCTGCGCCGCGGCGTTCATGCGCTCCGGCCAGGTGGTATCTCCTTCCGCCTTCGGCCCGAACTTCTCGTTGATCCAGCGCATGAAGGCCGTCAGCAGCCGGTCGTCCGCGGCGTCGCCGGCGGCGTACATGGCGTCCACCGCGCTGATGCACCAGCTGATGATCAGCATGGGGGCCTTGGCCAGGATCCACCCGAACACGATGAACCCGAGCAGGGCGTAGAGGAGGCCTTCCTTGTGCGCGAGCAGGAGGTCCATATCAGCGCCCCCCGAACTTGGTCGACACGGAGATCATCGGCACGAAGCGCTTAAAGTCTCCGGTCACGAAGCAGGGCGAGATCTGCATGGGTGGCAGGACCGCGAAGCGCAGGTACTTCTTGGCGAAGCGCGTCTCGCCCAGGCGCGAGAAGATGGTGTCCATCCGGAAGCCGAAGGAGGCCAGGTAGCCGGCCCGGCCGGTGTCGAGCTTGTCGCTGGCGCCCAGGTTGAGCGTGGCGTACTCGCGGCCGCTGTCGGCGCCCACGATGTAGATCACCGGCACGTAGGCCACCCCGAGCTGCTCGCCGGCCAGGTCCCACGCCAAGCCGATGCGGGCGTCCGCCAGGGGCGCGTTCATGTCGATGGCCTTCACGGCCTCCTGGGCGCCGGCCTGCCCGAGGCCCACCAGGAGGGCCACAGCGAGGCAGAACATGGCCTTCTTGAGGCCCTTGAGCAGTTCCCCGCCAAGGGTAGCCGAAACGGCCCTGAAGGCCGCCACGCGCTCGTTGTAGGCCGTCTTGGCCCTGATGGCCTTGATGAGCCCGTCCACCTTGGCCTTGTCGTCCGGGGCCGGGAACAACTTGCCGATGTCGCTGGCCAGCAGCTTCTCTATGCCCGCCGCCAGTTCCGCGTCCGTCTTCGCCTCCGCTTTCTCGCCGATCTTGTTCCAGTCCGTCATACCGCCTCCTTATTTAAACAGCTTGTCTAGTTTCGCGCTGGCCTCCCGCAAGGGGGTCAGCTGGTCCGGCTGCACGCCGTTCTTCCTCAAAAGGGACTCGGTCACTTCGTCGTTGGCGCGCACGCTGCGCAGGTTGCTCGTCACCGCCTGGTTGGCGCGCTCGAGCATGGCGTAGTGGTTGCGCACGCCGGCGCGCAGGTCGGCCATGGTGATGTCCAGGGCGTCCGTCAGCTCCTTGCGCCGGCCGGCGATCTGCTGCGCGGCGCTCTCCACAAAGCCCTGCAGCCCAAGCGCGGAGTCGGTGGTGTTGCGGATGGCGCAGGTCTTGCCCCAAAGGTCGCCGTCCTTGGCCATGGTCTTGATGAAACGCGGGATCCAGACGGTTTCCAGGTAGTCGTCTATGCGCTCGCGCCGGTCGGCCTCGTACTGATCCAGCAGCGCCAGGTGGGCTTCCTTGGCGCTGGCGATCATGGTGCCCATCTCTCCGGAGAGCACAACGGTCTCCTTTGGGATGGAGACGCAGCCGGCCACGGCCAGAAAAAAGGCCAGCGGGATAATTCTCTTCATACGGGCTCCTTGATGATGAGCTGGAAGGGCTGGCCGCGCATCTCCGCCATGAGCGCGCGCACGGCGTCCCGGCTGCTGGTGACGCCCTGGACTAGTTTCTTGTCCGGGGCCGGAAAGTAGGCCACCGCGGCGCCAGGCGCTATGCAACCCTCAAGCTGCGAGGCCAGGTTCGCGGGGTGAAGCTCGATGTCGGTCCGGCCGGGAACGTCCTTGAGGCCGTAGACCATGCCGCGGCCGTAGCCGAAGTCCAAGGCGGCATGCTTCGGCGAGTAACGCAGCGCGGCCTCGTAGGTGCCGGCCGGGATCTTCCGGGCCGTGTTCTCGCAGGTCACGGCTTTAAATCCGGTGTCGCTTACCACCAGGCCGAACGTGCCGTCCGGCGCCGGCGGGTTACGGGTTAAGGTTGCGGTTTTCATTTAACCCACCCCAGAGCGCTCTCGAGCTTCGGCATGAGCAGCTGCACCACGATGATGGCCGCCACGGAGTAGGCGATCACCTTGGTCTCGAACTTGTCGAAGCGCGTGGCCAGGTCCGCGTGCTTCTGCTCGAGGCCCGGCTGGCCGTTGCCCTTGAGGACGCGGTGGAGTCCGTCCAGGCGACTGTCCACGACCTTGTGGATGGTCAGGCAGATGTCCTTCTTGGCCTTGAGGTCGGACTGGATCTGGATTACCGCGTCATGGATGGCGTCTATTTTTTCTTCGGGCGTCATTTCTTCCTCCGGGCCTTGTTGTCTAAAAATATCTGGTGCGCCCGCGCGAGCGGGCTGCCGGTCGGGATCTCGAGGTTGGTCTTGGCGTCGCACTTCTTGAACCCGGCGGCGCCGGGCTTGTGCATGTCGACCTCGTAGTAGTAATCCTGGTCCTCACGCTTGCGGTTTTTCTTCATGACCTTTCCTATGTCTCTACCAGCACCACGCTCTTGAGGACGTAGTTCACGCGCTTGCCCGTCTGGGGCTCGTAGAAGTTCACTACGCCCTTGTCGTCCACGGCCCAGATGAAGGCGTGGTTGCCCATGCCTTCGACCAGGCCGGAGACGTAGCCAAAGGCCAGCGCCTCTTTGCCACGTGAGACCTTGGCCCAGCGCGTCCGGACGGCGGCCATAAAAGCCACGGCGAAATCGTCGCAGTCCCAAATCTCGGACTTGTAGGCCGGCTCGTCATGCGGGAACCAGCAGTCGAAGACCAGCAGCTCGAACTCGGCGGCCGGCAGGGCGCGGAGGTCGGTGTCTTTGAGGTGGCAGTAAAGAGGCGCGGAGAACAGGAAGGGCGTGCCGGCCATCAGCAGGCCGCGCAGTTCCTCGGCCGACATACTCCGGCCGAGGGTCTCCCATTTCTTGCGCGTGAAGGGCCACATATTACCGGCTCCTGTAGAGTTCCACGCGGGTGCCGACGAGGAACCTGTCATTGTCGGTGGCGAGGCTGATGCTCGTCACGTTCGTCTGCACCGCGGTATGGACGCCGCGGGACGACTGCATGAACATGTCCGAGCCGCTGTTTTCCGCGCTGCTGTTGGTGGTGAAGGTTATGCGGCCGTTCGCGCCGCGGTATATCCTGGCCTCCCCGAAGACGTGTATCGGGCTGCTTATTATCGGCGTCCACATGAAGCGGCTGCTGTTCTCTCTTGCGCCGCCGGCGGTCGTGTCGTTGACGGTCAGGACCTGGTCCCAATAGTTCGAGCTCGTGAAGTCGCCGTTGAAGAACAGCCGGTACGGCATCAGGGTCGTGGAGCAGCTCGAGGCGAAGACCATGTAGTACGGCCCGTCCGCGTTGCCGTCGAGACCCGAGAACGTGATGGTGCCGGTAGCGACGGAGACGGTCACGGAGGAGACCAGGTTAGACACGTCGGAGAGGGCCGCGCCCGAGCCGAAGAACCCGCCCTGCGCGGTTACGCTGGACGAAGCAACGATGCCGCCGCTCACAGCGAGCGCGGCGGTAGGCGTAGTGCTCGATATTCCGACGTTGCCTCCCGCTTCATTCAGGGTAAGGATATTGGCCCCGGAGTTGCCCGACACAATGCGCCCGCGCGCGCCCGCGCCTTCGGTAAAGTCCATGTTTAGCGCGTTTGCTTCCCATCCGGGATGATTCTGCTGGCCGATAGTCACGCCTCCGATAACGTCTAGCGCGGCGTCGGGGGTTGTGTCGCCAATCCCCACTCTCCCCGCTTTATCAACGGAAAACATTGAGCTCAAATCCTGGCTAGATACCAGCAGCGCATAATTATCGGACGCCACGTCGCGAACATGGAGCCGCGCCCGCCGTGCGCTATCGTAGGCGCTGGCTATATTCATTTCCCCTGTCGGCAAGATGTTGAACGCATGGGCGTTGTTGGTCATGAACTCCAAATAGGTGTTGTCCCGATTTACGATGTGCGCCGCCGAGGTATCAGCGCCCATGACGAGGCCCTTGAGCGGCCCGGTGTTCGACGCGCCGTATCCGATGCTGACATATCCCTGCGAAGCGCCGGGATCTCCGAGCTGCAACAGGTAGCCCGCATAGGTCTGCACCGGAACGATTCCGATGCCGCATTTTCCATAAACACAATTCACCGTGGATCCTCCCACGGAAAAAGCATTGCCGCCCACGGTCAGCGTGGAGCCCACCAGCGTCAGCTGCCCCGTCATCGTGTCGCCGGCCGTCTTGACCACTCCGGTCAGGGTCGCGCCGTTGCCGTAGAAGCCGCCGTCCACGGTCGCGCTAGAAAGCACGTAGAGGCCGCCTTCCACGTGCAGCTTATTCTTGGGAGCGTAGATGGAGCCGATGCCCACGTCTCCGTTCTGCAGCCAGGTCTGGGAGTAGGTGTATTCGTCGGCGGGGCCGCGGCGATAAAGGAATAATCGGTTGTCACTGGCAACTCCGTGCCACAGATCCCAAGACCAGGCAGAAGGCGCGTCGGCTGACTGCTTGAAGTAGATATGTCCGCCGTTATTCTCGTTGTTTCCCTGCAGCTTGATGGAGGGGTTGGTGGTTCCGCGCAGCGCCAGGTCGGTAGCCGTCATCGAGGACGTGGTCGTGAGCTGGCCGCTCATGAAGTCGCCGGCCTTGGCGACCTTGCCGCTCAGGGCCGTGGTCACGGTGGACAGGTCTACCGAAGTGGTCGGCACGCCGCCGGTGAGCTGCGCGGCCGGCAGGGCCGTCAGGCCGGCGCCGGAGCCGTAGAAGATGGCGCCGTAGATGTTTCCGCCGGCCGTCACGGAGCTGGCGAAGTTGGCCCAGCTGGTGGACATGAGGCCGCCCGTCATCTGGGGCGTGGCCTTCAGCACGTAGTTGACCGCGGACGTGGACGTGAAAAGGCCGTCGTTCATGGCCTGGAAGTTGTCGCGCACGCACTTGGCCCACACGTCGCCGCGGTCGCCGTAATTCGGCAGCTTGAGGCCGAGGCCGCTGCCTAAAGTGGTGCAGGCGGCTCCTGCCTGAGCCGCCATCCAAAACGCCGCTACGCCGGCAAGGATAAATTTCTTCATACGATGATCTCCTCCAGGTTCGTGTCCGTCATCTCGTCTTCTTCGCGCTGCTTGATGCCTACCACCTTAAAAAGCTTGTCGCGGAACAGCATCTCGTTGCCGGTCTCGCCGAACGCCTGGTTGCCGAACTTCTGCAGGCGGTCTCCGAAGATGTAGTCCTTCTGCAGCGGGTCGTCCGTGTAGTCCACGTTCAGGGTGTCGCTGAGGCGCAGGAAGGGGATGAGCCGGAAGGTCATGGAGACGCGCAGGCGGGCGCGGTAGTTGTCGTCGTGCAGCACCTGCGCCACGCCCGAGGCCAGATCCGCGTCGTTGGCCAGCAGGAACTCGGTGGCCGTGTCGGTCTTGATGCGGTCGCCGTAGATTTCCTGGCTGGTGGGGCTGGTCTCCGGCAGCGTGGAGGAGTTGTATTCCCGGTAGTAGTTGCTGTCGTAGGGCACCTTGGCCACGTTGATGATCTCGTTCCAGCCGGGCTTCACGCTGGAGATGGAGACCACGTCTTTCTGCGTCAGGGTCAGCAGGGCCGTGGTAGAGGCCGTCTTGGAGCGGAAGAAGAAGCTGCCGTCGCCGTTGAAGCCCCACTCGTAGTTGCACAGCTTGGCGAGCTTCTGGATGGCCGTATAGCAGGTCATGCCCATGAAGTTCGCCAGCGCCACGAAGATCTCGGAGGTGGTGAAATTGGCCTTGACCTTGTTGCACCAGGGGGAGAAGAACTTGCCGGCGCCGGCCGTGATGGCCACGCGGATCTTGAAGTACTGGCGCAGCTCCGCTAGTATCTGCGGCGTGGCCAGCACGAACTCACCGTCCGTGTACGCCTGGCCGGCCGCGGCGTGGGAGGCCACGTAGTAGGCGATGGAGCCGTCGTTGAGGGTCTCTGACTTTTCTATCACGCCCCACGCCTTGGGCACGGACAGGATGTCGTACTCCTTGGAGGTGAAGACGGCCGGGTCGGCCGAGGGCGCGCCGGTCTCGAGGCCGTCCGAGAGCCACAGGTCGTCCAGGGAGATCGTGCTCGAGGAATAGTGCGCCCAGGCGTGCACCAGGAAGTAGCCGCTGTAGAAGTCGGTGTCTGTGAGCGTGGCGTAGAGGACTCCGTCCACGTAGACCTTGAACTCGCCGTTGTTGTCGCGGGTGACGTGGAAGGTGTGCTCGCCGCTGCCAAGCCCGGAGGTCACCGGGGTGTCGCTCCTGGTATAGCCGACCTGCTTGCGGAACACAAGCGTGTCGCTGTTGTGGTCGTAGATCAGGGCGTAGCCCGAGATGGTGATGCCGCCGCCGTAGTTGCTGGTGCCGGCGCACATGAACCAGAAGCCGGAGTTGACCAGGACGCCGTTAGGCGCGCTGGCCGAGAGCGCGCCTTTCCAGCACCAGGTCCCGGAGTGCTTGTTCAGATTGGTGATGCCGTAGGCGATCATCTTGCCGTCCGGGCCGCCGTCCGTGGCCGACAGGACCAGCTTGCCCGAGGCGGCCGAGGCCGAGGTGCCCGAGTCGTAGTTGTAGACGGCCTGCCATTTCTCCATGGTTCCGGCGGTGAAGTCGTCTATCTTTATCCACGCCTGCGCTATGCGGTCGCCGAGGGTGGTGGTGATGTTCTGCAGCGTGGAGCCGTCCTCCCACTCGGCCTGCAGGTCCAGTTGCTTGTAGCCGTTGACGCCGTTGGGGAAGAACACGTTATCGATAGAGCGCTCTCCGGCGGTGATGCCGGCAGTCTCGCAAAGCGCGGCCACCAGGACCTCTATCTTCTGCGTGGCGGACCACTTGCGGCCGCTGGCGGTGGGCACCACGCCGGGGCCCGGCGCGTCCACGAAGGAGACCTTGGCGCCCTCGCCCGGCTTGGCGGTGTTGGAGATGGTGTACTTGAGGCCCTCGAGCATGCTCACGCCGTCCAGCTTGACGCCGTTGGCCAGCAGGTAGGCCACGCCCTGCGAGGTGGTGTAGAAGTCCTTGTTGGCGCCGTCGCCGGCGGCCGGGACCATGGCCTCGTTCGTGAACGCGGTGGAGAGCGTGTCCTGGGCGTCCTTGCTCTGCAGCTTGAGCTCGTAGCCGGTCAGCGTCATCTCGATGTCGCCTTCCCGCGGGTTCATGTTGTAGTCCGTCAGGTAGCCGGTGAACTTGCAGATCAACTCCTCGGTGCCGTCGGCGAGCTCGTAGCCGCCGTAGACCTGGAACAGCGTCTTGTAGGCAGTGTAGCCGTTGGTGGCCGTGGCGTCCGCACCGAAGTAGCCGTAGACGTTGCCGGGCGACCACAGGTTGCGCTCGTTGTTGATCGTGACGGTCAGGTTGCTGGTGCGGAACTCGTTGAGCTTGATGGTGTCGAGCTGCTGGACGATTGAGCCCACGGACTTGAAGTCGCGCAGCTTGAGCGTCTTCCAGTTGGTCTCGTAGACGAAGGCCGCGCCGTTCCAGTAGCGGCGCTTAAAGCGGATTTCCCGCACGGCGAACTGCTCCGTGCGGCTGTACCAGGCGTTCATAAAGGCCTGGGAGACTCGGTCCAGCACGCCGCTCATCCAACCTCCCGGACCTCGAAGGAGAGGTCGTAGCCGGCGCCCTTATAGTAATCGGAGTTCTGCTCGGTGGGGGGAGCCACGAAGCGGCAGAGGTAGATCTCGCCCGGCTTCTCGTAGGGCTCCGGGTAGAACAGGAAGGTGGGGTTCTCGCGGCGCATGGCGCGCAGAGCCAGGATCTCCGCGTCGGTGACGTATTCGAACTTCAGCTTCATGCCGAAGAACTCATAAGAGGCGGCCGAGCGCTTGACGTAGGTGATGTTCTGCGAGCCGTCGGCCATGGTGATGGCCTTGACGTTGGCGGTGTTGGCGCGGACCATGGGGTGCACCGGGTCGGCCGTCATCTGGTACAGCAGGCCGGCCACGACAACCGTGCCCAGGACCTTCTCTTCGTTGGCGGTCTGCGTGGTGGTGGCCGTGATGCGCACGAAGTTGGCGCTCTTGACGCCCGCGGACAGGTCCAGCACGTACTGCGCCGCGGCGTGGTTGGTCACCGTGTAGGTGGTGTGGAAGGAGCCGCCGTTGTCGTCCGAGAGCTGGATGGTGAAGGACTTGAAATTGATATTGAGCAGCGCTATCAGCGCGATGTCCGTGCGCAGGATCTGCGTGACGCCCTCGTAGAGCGCGATGTCGAGTATCTCGGTGACGGTGTCGTTGGAGCCGCCGGAGTTCCAGGCGGCGTAGGGGTCCATGTCCACCAGGCGCTCGGCCAGCGCCTGCATGGAGGAGGCCGTCAGCACGCCGCCGGCCAGCACCACGTCGCGGTTGACGTAGTTCTTGGTCAGGAAGATGGGATTCGCGCCAATGGTCAGGATCATACGGCCCTCCCTTCGTTGCGGTCGGCCAGGTTCTTCATCGAGAGCGCCAGCGTTATAGCTTCGGCCGTCTCGTTGCCCAGGGCGGTGATGAGCTGCCGGATCTGCTGGTCGTTCACGCCCGCACCCACGGTGATGTTCACGCCGCCCATGTTGACCGTCACGCCGCCGCCCAGGGAGGCCTCCTGGCGCTCGCCGGAGGGCATGGCGGCCACCGTGGACCGGCTTCCGGTGCCCTTGCCGGCCAGCACGCCGCGGGCGAAGTCAGCGGCCTTGGAGTCCGGCACCACGCTCTCGGGCTCGCCGCCCTCTCCGATGAGCGCGTAGGTGGGGTTGTAGACGCGGCCGCCCTCGGCCATCTTAACGCCTAACAGGGTGCCGCTGCCGCCGGTGATGGCGCTCAGAACCGCGGCCTTGATGATCATGGCCGTCAGCTGCGCTATGACCTGGCTGGCCAGGTTGCGGAACAGGCTCTCGAAGGTCTGCGCGAATCCCTTGCCGGAGGTCAGCATCTTGGCCGTGGCTTGGCCGAAAGCGTTGGCGAGGCCCTCGAAGGTCTGCTTGCCGATGTCGGCGACGCGGGCGTTGACGTCCATGTTGTACTTCGCCCAATCGTTGAGGCCCTGCTTCCAATTGGTGAGCCCGGCCTGCTCGATCTGCTTCTTCTTGAGGGCCAGCGCGTCCAGGATGGCCGCTATCTTCTCGGCCGACTTCAACTCCTCCTCACCCACCTGCGCCTTGGTCTCGGTGACGATGGCTATCTCGGCCGCGGCGTAGCGCTCGAGGATGGCTATCTTCTCCTCGTTGAGCAGCATCTTGTCGGCCAGCTCGATAGCCTCCTGCCGGCGCAGCTCGTCTATGCGCCGGTTCATCTGCTCGAGCACCTGCTGCGTTTCCTTCTCGGTCTCGACCGCGCGGAAGTTGGAGACCTCCACCAGGTTCTGCTTGACGGCGTTCTTCTGGCCGGTCCAGATCTCCTTGAGCTTGCGGTCTCCCTCGGCCATGATCTCGCTCTGCTTGGCGAGGTCGTCCTTGAGCATCTGCAGCAGGTCCTTGCCGAGCTGCACGGCCGAGTCCTTGGCGGCCCGCAGCCGGCCCGTGAACAGGTTGAACACGATCTCTACCACGCCCTCTATCAGACGGCGGATGCCGCCGGCGGCTGAGGACAGCTCCTGCAGAATCTGCGAAAGGATCTGGCCCACGCCCACGGCCACGGTCTTGATAACTATCATCACCGGGCCGCCGAGCACTTCCACCAGGCTCTCGAAGGCCGGTAGCACGCCCTTGACCACGGTCTCGCCGGCTTCCTTGAGCTGGCGCCACATGTCGCCGAAAGACAGCGAGGCGCTCTTGGCGGTGGTGGAGGCGCCGCCATACGTAGCCGCGAGGCGGTTGATCGCCTCCTCGTTGGTCTTCACTCCGGCCAGCTGAGCGCCGAACTCCTGGCGCATCATCATCAGGCCGCGCTGCGCCCCGCCGGCGGCCCGGGAGAGCATGTCCAGCGTGTTCTCGAAGTTCTTGCCGGTGGCGATGGAGATGTCCTGGGAGAGCTGCACCAGCTTCATCGCCTGGTCCAGGTCCTTCGTGCGCTGGATGGTGCGGCCGAGGGCGTCTATTACGACGTCGTCCTCGATATGCGCCGCCTCCACCATGGCCGCGGTCCAGTTCTCTATCCGGACGCGGTTTAGGTCGAAAGATAAGCCGAGCGCGTTCATCTGCGCTTCCAGCCGGCGCAGGGCTTCCTGCTCGGCCGCGGCCTCGGCTATGGCCTCTTTGAGGAACGCCAGCACCGCCGTAGCGGACGCCAGTTTGGTGATGCTGCCGGCCAGGCCAGCCAGCTGCTCGGACGAACCCGCCGACGACTGCCCGAGGCCCTCAATGGCTTTGCCGGTGTCTACCACCTGCCCCTTGAGGACCTCGAGCTCTCCGGTCTGCTTGTTGACCCGGATAGTTATCGACAGGTCGCCGATGTTGTCCGCCATGTCAGTTTATGACCACCTTGATGTCGGCCGAGTCTATCACCTGCTTGGTGGCGGTCACGCACTGCGCGTGCGAACCGCCGCGGCGCTTGAACGCCTTGTAGATGGCGACGATGATGAGATCGTACGCCACCGACTCGTCGCCGCCCTGCAGGCGGGCCAGCTCGTCGAGCTGGCCTTTCTCCGCCTTGCCGACCGCCGAGGTTATCGCCTCGGCGGGTATGCCCTTGCCTTTCTTGTCTGCCATTTGACCCTCCCTGGTCTTAGTAGGACGCGACCTTGTTGGTGAGGTCCACCTGGACCATCTTGCCGTCGGTCACGCTCATGAAGGCTTCGAACGTCGCCTGGGCGCCGAGCAGGCCGTCCAGCTCGCCGTAGGGGAACGCCTTGTAGCCGATCTTGTAGAGGTTGATGTCCAGCGCCTCTTTGGTGGAGCCGGCCAGCGTGTCGCCCTGGATGAGGAACTGCAGGGTGTTCGTGGTGTTGGCCAGGAACTTCGCGCGCTCGGTCTCGTCCTCGAAGTAGACGGTCAGCGAGCCCTCGATCTTCATCTTGCCGGGGGCCAGCACGTCCACGGCCACCTGCTGGCCGGGGTTGCGCTTGGCGAACAGGCCGGAGTCCAGGGAGAGCGACCACTCCTTCACGTTGGTCATGGAGGCGCCGCCCAGCTTCACGGTGACGTGCTGGAAGGTCAACGGGATGGCCTCGTCCGTGTAGACCGGGCTGCCGATGTCGCCGGCGGCCTCGTCCAGGCCGAGCAGCTCGGTGTCGTGCTGCACGAACCCGTCCGCGTTGCCCTTCAGCGCCAGCTTTTTGACGGCCACGCCGTTGTACTTCTTCACTCCCAGGGAGCGGTCGATGAAGAAGGTGTAGGTCGGCGGCTGGACGCTGGAGGGCAGCAGGAAGGTGTGCTTGTGCACGCGGTTGCTCACCGCCACGTCCGAAGTCGCGGCGATCGCGGAAGCCGTGTCGGCGTCGTTGAAGCCCAACAGGGCGCGCGCCGAGGTGGCCTTGTTGGCGCCGGTGTTCCACTGCAGCACGAAGACGCCCGCGCTCTTGGTGATGGTGAACTTGCGCGTGGCGACGTCGTAGGCTACCGTGTAGGTGCTGGCGCCGTTGGCGGCCTCGAGCTGGTCCTTGACCAGCTTGCAGAAGCTGCCAGCCACGGCGCTGGTGGCGCCGATGGGATAGGAGCCCGCGGTCAGGGTGGCGGCCACGGGGGCGCCGCCGTCCTCGGCCAGGTCTATCTTGTCGTTCACGCCAGCTTCCACGGTGACCACGCTCTGCTCAGCCGAGGTCGGGGCCCCGAGGAGCATGTTGAGGAACTCGCCGAAGTGGCTGGTGCGCACGGGCGCGGTGACCTTGCCGTCCGTTACCTTCACGCCGGCGTGGGACGGATAGGCCGCCTTTACGCCGCGCAGGCCGTTGTCCGGCAGCAGCTCGAGGCGGTGCGAGATCTCCGAGCCGGGATCGACCGACAGCCACTTGGTGGCGGTCGTCTCGGCGGTCAGGCGGGTGCCCTCTTTCTTAAGACCCCACCGTTTGGCTTCAAGGCTGAATGGTGACATGTTTTTCTCCTTATCTCATCGAAGCTCCGTCGGTGAGGACGGTAGCCCGCATTGTGATTTCTGCTACTCTGAACGGGAATAACTCCGGTTCAAATTTGACCTCGGGGAACGCGAAGAAGTTGCAGCGCTTGCCGGTGCCGTCGTAGTTCAGGTCCGGGTAGGCTTCCAGCGCGTTCTTCACGTCGTTGACAAAATCGAGTATGCCCTTGGTGTTGGCGTCGCCCACGATCTGCTTGTCGAAGTCGGCGCACTCCATGAAGCAGACGATGCGCAGGTTGAAGCGCAGCAGGCGCCGCCGGGTGGTGGTGCCGTCGCCCTCGGTGGTGATCCCCGGCTCCAGGACCACGGCCGGGAAGGCGTTCTCGGCTATGTCGCCGCGCACGCCGTCCAGCACCTTCTTCACGTAGCCGGTGGTCACCGGGGGCACGCCCGCGGTGACTTCGTAGATGGCGGAGGCTTTCAGGATCTCGCGGACGGCCACGAAGATCTTGTTTTCAACGGTATTCGCCATTCGAGGCCCCCTTTAGCCAGTCCGTGAATACCTGGCGGAGCACGGCGCGGTCGGCGTCCTGGATCATCATGAACGGCCGGGCCGGTATGCGCTTGCCGCCCTGAAGGTGCATGACGTAGGAGCGCACGCGGGACTCGCCGGTCCTGGTGTTGCGCCGGAACGCCTCTATGACCACCTCGGAGGCCGTGGTAACGCCGCCCTCGTGCATCTTGCGGGCGTAGGCCACGTTGGTCTTGGCGCCAAAGGCGCCGCCCTGCTCGTCCAGGGTGGCGTGCGGCACCACGGAGTTCATCAGGCGGTTGGTGTCGCGCAGCGTGAGCGGGTTGGCGTTCTGCTTGCCGCGGCGGTGGCGGCGGATGAACCTGGTCAGGGGGGAGAGCTCCTCCCACTTCTGCGGCCGTCCGCCGGCCGTGAAGTTGCGCATGACCGAGCCCGTCACCACGGTGGCGGCCTGCTTGTAGGGCAGGATGGAGCCCAGATACGCCTTCAGCGCATCCACGTTGCCGAGGGTGCGCTGCAGGCCGTCTATCCGGGTAACGAACGCTACGCTCATGGCTCTCCTTACGGCTTGGTGTGGACGACCGCCTTGATGTTCAGGGCGCCGGCGGTGGGCGCCGTCACGTCCAGGCGCAGGTAGCGGTAGTTGAACTCGCCCAGGTCGCGCCCGAAGGACACGCCGCCGGCCGTGTAGAGGCCCGCGGTGGCGCTGGAAATGGCCAGGTCCACGAAAGCGGCGTTGTCGTTGCTGGCCTTGAAGGCCATCACCGGGCTGCCGGCGATCGCCAGCGGAGCCAGGGTATAGGTCTGGGTGCCGCTCGTGGTAGACGAGATCAGCAGGATGGGGTCGCCGGCCACGGCCTGCGCGGACGTGGTGGCCAGCTGCACGATGTTGGCGCTGACCGGGATGGCGTAGTAGGTGGTCTCGGCCGCCAGAGGACCGGGCACGGTGCCGGCGGTAGCCTGCAGCAGGACCGGCAGGCCCAGGGGCATGCCGTGCGCCGCGGCCGTGATGTTGGCCGAGCCCATGGTGATCGCGTTGGTGGAGAAAGAGACCGGGCTGTAGCTGCCGGAGCTGTAGGTCACCACCACGGAGGCGCGGGTGGCCTTGTAGTAGTCCATGTCCAGCAGGTAGGTCTGGTCGTAGGCCAGGCCGGTGTTGAGGGCCAGGTTGCCGGCATAGGCGTAGGCCATGCTGGTCTTGCTGAGGTCGCCGGTGGCGTCCTCGCCGGCGCGCGAAACCCCGGACATGAAGCCCAGGGAGAGGATGAGCGCCGCTATCAGAGTGATTTTCTTCATGAGGGGTCTCCTGTAACTGACGGGTCGATGTAGGAGTCGTCTATCTCCGTGCCGAGGTTCTCGGGGGCGTCCATCGTGAGCGCCCGCTTCACTTCGCTGGTGCTTATCTGCACGCCGCCGGCTGACCGGGCGACGTTGGGGATGGAAAGCTCGCCCTTCTGGAGCAGTCCGACGAGGGCGTCGAACTGCTCCTTGTAGGGCTTCCAGCCTTCCGCACCGCCCTGAGACGGGGCCGAGTTCTTGTAGATGTCGCGGAGAACAGCGTACCTGGTGTACAGGATAGAGAGCTGTTTCACTAGCGCCGGCGTGGTGGTAAACGGAACCGTATACCCGGAAGCGGCTAAAGCCGCGTCAATCACGGCATCGGCTTCAGCGATGCGCGTATTGATGTCGGTGGGGTCCGTCCAGCCAGCCTGCGATATGACTTTTACAAGCGCCTGGTCCTTCGCCTCAGCAGCGGTGCAGTAGGCCATGGTCTAGTTGGCCCTCTTCTGCCAGACCGAGCAGGTGACGCGGCCGACCGCGTCTTCGACGGCCGCTTTCACGTTGAAAGCGCCGCTCACCAGCCACTGCTCTTTCAGCAGCTCGGTGAAGTTGACGGTGAAGGTCGTGCCGGTGGCGACGGTGATGCTGAACTTCAGCGTCGTGCCGTCGTAGAGGTGGAACGTGTTCGCGGCGGCGCCGGCGTTCAGCACGCAGGCCTCCACGATCGTCCCGTTGGACTGCGCCGCCTTGAGGGGCAGCGAGACCAGCGTCGGGGTGGAGGTCACCACCTCGGCTTTCGCCGAGGTAGCGCCGACCGCCACGAAAGCGGCCGCGAGGGCCGCGCCGATGAGGATTTTTTTCATGTGGTCAGTTCTCCTTTAGGAGATCACCGCGCTCAGCAGGGCGCCGGCCCCGGAGGCTATGATCTTCTCGTCGGTCTTGTCGGCCGTCTTCACGATGTCCGACTTGATGGGCTGCTCGCGCCACTTCTCGACCTGGCGGTAGCCCTTGCGGCGGAAGATCTGCCCGAAGGTCAGGGTCTTCACGCCGGCGTTGCCCTTGTACGCCAGGATGGCGTTCTTGCCCCAGACGTAGGAGCTGGCCTCGGTGGCCGCGCCCTCGGCGGAGGTGATCTGCACGGCGCTGCCCACGATGACTTCCTTCACCTTGAAGATGTAGGCCAGCATCTCCTCGGTCACGACCTTCGTCGCGTTGCCGGAGAGGCGGGCCAGGATGTCGGGGTGGTTGCAGAGCACGTCGAACACCTGCTTGCCGAGCAGGAGGGTGTTGGGCTTGCGCATGATCTTGCTGTGGATCAGCGAGCCCATGGCGCGCACGTCCTCGACCGGGTCGGAAGCGGTGTAGTCGTCCCACTTCTTGGCGGCGGCGTTGGCGTGGCCGGTGGCGTAGGAACCCGCCGTGGTGGCCAGCGTCGCGATGCGGACCTCGTGATCCAGCAGGATCGTGTCGGTCAGCATCTCGGTCGCGTCCGCCTCGGGGTTGATCGGCGCGTCGGCTTCCTCGCGCTCCTCGTCCGTGATCGGGTGCTCGAGGGCGTACTCCTCGCACTTGTAGGAGTCCGAGCTCACGGACCAGTCCATGCTCTGCGCCCGGGTGCCGGGCGAGCGCTTGGTGCGGTACGTGCGCAGGTTCTCCTTGCCGTAGATGAAGTACTTGTTGGAGTCCTTGTCCACGGGCAGGACGGAGAAGAGCTTCTCGCCCACCAGCTCGTCGTTCGAGTACTTGATGGAGAGGTTCGAAAGCGCGGCGTCTATGTGGACGTCGCTAGGTAAGGGTTTTCCCATGTTAGTCTATCCTCCTTGGGGATCAGGCGACGTAGTCGTCGAGCAGGATCATCTCGATGACTTCGCCGTCAGCGGCGGCCGCGGTGACCGCGACGCCGCATATCTTCTGGGCCGCGCCGGTCGCGGTTATCGCGCGGCCTGCGGCGTTGGACTGGATCAGGTCGCCGGCGGCAACTATCCCGCCCGCCACGACTTTGCTGGAGACGCCGCGCGCGGTGCGGACCTGGGCGGCCTCGCCCGAAGCGGGGGCGTTCTGGAGAACGCCCAGCACCTTCGCGTTGAGGCCGGCGGCGACGACGTCGCCCGCGTCCGTGTCCATCTTCACGAAGTGGTACTGCTTGGTGGTGAGGGCCTCTCCGGCCTGCATCGCCATGTCGGCGACGTTGAGTGCGCTGGAACCTGCGGTCTTGGACATTTACTTGTCCTCCTTGTTGGGCTTGGAAAGCTCGATCAGAGCCTCGCGGTAGGAGCACTTGTGCTCTTCCGCGTACTTCTCGGCTTTCACGGCCAGGTCGGCGTTGCGGACGTCGTCCTTGCCTTTGCCCGAGTTCTTGAACTGCTCCTCGAGCTTGGCGGCGTCGCCGGTGGGCTCGCCGTCCTTGTCGCCTTCGGGGGTTTCCCCGAGGGTGACGGCCTTGGCCTTGAGGATCTCCTCGGTGAGGGAGAGGAACGCCTCGAGCGGCTCGACTTCCTTGTCGTCGAACTTCACCGCGGCGCTCTGGGCCAGGGCGAGGATCTTGAACTTCGGCTGCAGAGCCGGGATCAGGACCGCTTTGTGGGTCTCGCAGAAAGCCGCGATGCGGCCTTCCTTGGCTTTGAGCTCAAGCGCGGCGCGCTTGGCTTTCTCTTCCTCGCCGAATTTCAAGGCTTCGGCTGCTTTCTTCTCGGCCTCTTCGGCTTTCGCCTTCAGGGCCGCTATTTCCTGTTCGGTCATTTTGACCTCCTTGTGGTTTTTCCCCGAAGCCTTGTCGGTGCCGGCTTCGCCGGGCACACCGGGTTCTTCGGAAATCTTGAAGGCCGCGGCGGCCTCCTGCTCGTTGAGCAGCACGCACTTGTCGTGCGCCACGAACTGCTCGTACTTGTTGGGATCGCGCAGGCCGTGAGTGGAGTAGGTGCCGTCCGGGTGGACGGCGTGGATCACGTGCACGTCCTCGCCGCCGTTGACCTTCACCAGGGCGCCGTAGGGGTGGCGGTTGGCCGGCACCATCAGCTTGTCCTCGAGGCGCACGATGGCGACCTCGTCCTCGGAGTCGTCCAGGAGCGCGGCCAGGGGCGTCATGCCCTTGACCTTGGGGATGTCGGCGCCGAGCCAGGCCACGGCGCGCAGGACCGGGCCCTTCACGCCGAACTCGCGCTTGGCGTGCTCGTCCAGGTAGATCTCGGAGGAGACGCTGTTGTAGAGCTTCTCCTTGATGGCCTTGGCGACGATGGCCGGCACGTCCACGAAGTCGGCGAACAGGCTGGCGCCCTTGCGGAACACGCGGGAGACCCATCCCACGGCCGGCAGGCCGTTGATCTTGGCGAAGGTCTGCGCGTCGTCGTGGCCGAGCTTGGAGGGCGCGCGGTGCTTGCCCGAAGCTATCAGCTCGTTGGTGTTCTTGACGATGGTGTCCAGGTCGGCCTCGGTGTACTTGCGGCCGTAGAAGGTGCCGGTTCTGAAGATCTCGCGGCCGGAGATCTCCTCCAGGTCCTCGTGTTCCTGGCACGCCTTGTACTGCTTGTGCGCGACGGCCATGCGCTGGTCGATGTTCGGATACTCCTTCTTCATGTCGTCGTCGTTCATGAAGCGGGCGGTAAAGGCTTTCTCGGTCTCTTTCGGGTCGGGCTTGAGCATGGCTCCTCCTGGTTATTTGAAACCCGCGTCCGGCTGCACGCCGGCGGGCGGGGGCGCGGACACGGTGAACTTCTCGTACTTGGTGATCGGGATCTTCATGCAGCGGCAGCTGTAGCCGTTGGGCGGAGTCCAGATCTTCCAGATAGGGTCGCTGGCCAGGTAGATGCGGCCGTCCATCTTCTCATGGCTCGGGCGAACGCGGTCGTCGAGCACGGCCGAGTACTGGAAAGCCACCACGAACTCGCGCATGTCCGGGGTGGTGAAGAAAGCGTCGCGGGCCTGGTTGTACGCCTCGGAGACGTTGGTGCGCACGGCGGTCTCGAGCCGGGCCGCCAGCAGGTCCTCGGAGATGTCCGAGGCTACGCCGGGCTTGCCCACGTAGGGCTCCACGGCCTCCTGCACGCTGTGGTAGATGTCGCCGTAGGACTTGCCGTTCTTGATGCCGGCGTAAAGCTCGGCCTTTATGATGTCGAGCACCTTCTTGACGGTCACGTCGGTCATCCAGAAGGACTTGGCCTTGAGGAACTTCAGGACCTCCTCGGGGGTCATCCAGTCCAGGTCGGCATGCTTGGCCACGGAGCGGACCTCGCGCCGGGCGTCGCGGCCGGCGAGCTTGGCCACGGATAGCAGCTCGTCTTGGAAGAGCTTGTTGAGGGCGCCCTTGCCGCGCAGGTCGAGCGCGTTGATGGCGGCCAGCTTGTTCTCCTCGATGATGCGATCCTTCTGCACCTGGCTGAGGCAGGCTTCCACCATGCCCTTCACCGCGGCCTGGGCGTCCGGCAGGATCCTGGCCACGGCCTCGTCCTGTACTTCCACCACGCCAGGGAAGTCCACCTTCTCCTCGTAGACCGTCAGCTTGCGGCGGTAGCGGCGCTCCGCGAAGGCCGCAGCGGCCGCGTCCTGGTAAGGAGCCAGCGGCGCGGTGCGCGGCTTGGGGGTGTTGGCCGACTTGTTGGGGCGCAGCCGGCCGGAGTTGGCGGACTGGCCCATGAAGCCGAGCATCTTGCGAATCTGCTCCTCGTCCTCCGGGGTGGCCGTGACCGCGCCCTGCTGCACGCACTTGAGGAACATCTCTATCTTCGGGTTCAGGTCCTCGGGGAACAGCGGCTTGAAGTTGAAGGTCGGGTACTTGTAGACGCCGGAGTAGTTGAAGTCGACGATGCGCTTGATCAGCGAGGCCATGGGGCCACCGGAGATGTCCAGCGCCAGGTAGTCCATGTACATGACCAGGATGTCGAACTGCACCTTGCCGAGAGTGCCCACGCCGCCGTTGCCGCCGCCGGCGCCGCTGCCCTGGGTGTTGCCGGAGGCGCTGGTCAGGGTCTGGCCCATGATGACCTTGGCGATCTGGGCGTCGGCCTTCTCGATGATGGCCAGGAAGGCCTCCGAGCCCTTGCCGGTGGCCTCCTTGAAGTCCACCACCGCGCCGTCCGGCAGGATGATGGCGTGCTCGATGCGCAGCTTGGTCAGCGCGGCCAGGAACTCGGCCTGCTGCTCCTTGGTGAAGTGCTTCGGGTACTTGCCGATGGGCACCGGCAGGCCGAACTTCTCCATGTACACGCCCATGGCGCGGATCATGGTCTGCTTGACCCACCACCACTGGTAGAGCGAGCGCAGGCGGGCCGTGCCGAACACGTTCTCGTACTTCTTCTGGAAAGAGTAGAGCAGGAACTTCTCGATGGGATACTTGCGGCCGTACTCGGGGTGCGAGATGGCGACCACGCCCGTCGGGTTGCTGAAATCGTCGACGCTGATGTTGAAGTGCTTCGGGTTCTTGCTCTTGATGGCCTTCAGCGCCAGGCGGCCCTTGTAGGGGCCGTCCTCTTCGAAGCGCCAGACCAGCTCCTGCAGGGACCAGCCTATCTCGAGGCCGCCCATCACGTTGAGCAGCACGTTGTGGAAGCTGCAGCCGTCCTGCATGCTCTCGAGCACGTGCCCCACGAAGTCCGCGATCTCCACGTCCCGGGGATCCTCGGAGGCCGCCTCGATCTCGTAGCCGGAGGACAGGCGGATGAGCTTGAGCGCCGAGATGGAGAGGTTGACCTGGTCGTCGGTCATCATCTTCTCGTAGGCGTCGAACTTCTTCTTGGTGACCAGGTCGTCCGGGCTGTACTGCAGGGTCTCCATGCGCGAGTACTGCGAGTCCTGGGAGACGGCTACCTCCTGGGTCGGCAGCACCTCGGAGCGGGAAGCGCCGGGGAGCATGTCCGCGAAGGCGTGCAGCAGCTGGGAGATGTTCTTCATCAGATCAGTCCTTCCTCAAAGGAGGTTTCGCCCGCGGCGTTGGCCAGCGCGCGCTCGTAGTCCGCCTGCACGTCGCGGTTGGCCGAGGCGCTCTTGATGGCGTCCGGGGTGGCTATCGCCACGGCGCCGCGGAAGTGGGTGAGGCCGTAGCGCATGGCGCTCATGGAGTGGTCGTTGAAGCCGATGGGCTCGTCCGCCGGCTCGCCGGCCTTGTTGAGCTTCCAGCAGTACGCCTCGATCTCCTTCTTGGTGGAGGGAGAGTCGGTGGAGATGTGCAGCTTCCAGCCCAGGCAGTAGTCTATGCCGGACTTCACGGAGTTGGGCCCCTTCTCCACTCCGACGGCGTTGAAGCCGTTTTCGAGCAGCTCGGCTATGCGGTCCGGCTCGGCCGAGTCGCAGCGGAACAGCCGGCCGCGCTGGCGCTCCGGGATGAGCGCCTTCATCTCCTGGGCGAGCGCGCCGGTGGTAAGGCCGCTCTTGTAGACCAGCTCGCGGATCCACGCCTCGCGGTCGCGGATTCCGATGTGCAGGACCACGGACGGGTCGTTGAAGCCGAAGTCCACACCGTAGACCTCGTCGTTGAAAGCCAGCGGCCACGCCTCGGGCGACACGAAGTCGAAGTTCTTGTAGATGCGGCCTTTGAGCACGCCCCACTCGCCGAGCGCATAGATGCGGTAGTGGTTGTAGTCGATGTCCTTGAGGCCGGTGAGGATCTTGACGTAGTGCTCGTCCAGGAACGGGTTGTCCTTGTACGTGCTGTGGATGAACTGCACGTCCGGCAGGGTGGGCAGGTTCTTGGGGATCCAGCCCTGCGCGTCCGAGGGGTTGAGGTTGAGCCGGATCTGGTTCTTGCGCGCGCCGGACGGCACCTTGGCGCGCAGGCGGGTGAGCAGCACCAGGTAGTCGTCCCAGGTGAACTCGTTGGCCTCTTCCAGCAGGATCTTGTTGACGGTCGCGGACTTTATCTTCTCGGGGTCGTCGAGGCCGGAGAACTGAATGAGGTTGCCGTTGAGGGTGTAGAGCTTCTCCTGCTTATTGTGGTTGGCCGGGTTGTAAAGGCCGTAGCCCTTGAGCATGGCGAAGAAGTCGCGCATGGTGGTCATGCGCAACGCCGGCATGGTCTTGCGCATCACCAGGTAAGACTGCCCGGTGGACTCGGAGCACTCGAGGATGATCTGCTGCAAAGAGCTGTAGGACTTAGACGAACCGGCGCCGCCGACGTTCACTACCGTCGTGGCGGTCGCGGAGTAGTTCTTCTGAAAGACCGGCGTTACGTAGACGTTACGCGGGCTTCCCTGGTTCGCTATGCTGGGCATGCTTGTCAGGATCGTAAAGCACGAAATGAAGAGGGCCTTGACCATGCAGACTTGCCTCCACTTTTTGGACGTTCTTCCACTTCTCGGGCGCGCGGTTGCACAGGTAGAAAATGATCGCTGTGAGATTGCCCGCCATCGCCTTCTTGTAGAGCGAGTCCTCCACGTGGTGGACCCTGCTCTTCTGAGCCGCATCGACCTCTTTGGCGAACTCAGGATCTTGCTCGTACCACTTGTAAAAGGTGTTCCGGTTGATGCCGGCGCCGCCGCACGCGGCCGAGACGGTGGCGCCGTCCTTGAGGCTCTCGATGATGACGGGCTTGACGTCCTTCTTGCCGCGGACCTTACCCATTGGGCAGACTCCGCGCCTTCTTGCCGGTGAAGGCCTCCCAGCGGTCCACGATCACCTGGCAGTAGCCGGGCTCCAGCTCCGCCAAGCGGCCCCGGCGGCCAGTCTTCTCGCACGCGATCAGCGTGGTGCCGGAGCCGCCGAACAGGTCCAGGACCTGGTTGCCGCGGACGGATGAATTGAGAATGGCGCGCTCGACGAGCTCGACCGGTTTCATGGTCGGGTGCTCGGGGCTGGCCTTGGGGCGGGGGAACTCCCAGACGTCGTCCTGCTTGCGGTCGCCGCGGTAAGAGCTGGTCTTCTGCCAGCCGTACCAGATGGGCTCGAAGCGGGTGTGATAGTTGTGCCGGCTGAGGACGAACTGGTCCTTGACCCAGATGAGCGTGGAGGACCAGTGGAACTTGGCGCCGGCCAGCGCGGCATGGACGGCCGGCCACTCGCTGCAGCCCATCACGCAATAGACGTCGCCCTTCACGGCGGCCTGCAGGCCGGCGGCTACCTTGGCCAGGAAGGCGGGGAACGCCTTGCCTAGGTCGTCGTTCTTCATGGCCTGGCGCTTCTTGTGGGTGGGCACGTTGTCCTGGCCGATGGCCACGTTCCAGGGCGGGTCGGTGAAGGCCATGTCGCAGAGCCCGAGGCGCTTGACCACGGCGGGGTCGGTGCTGTCGCCGCAGATCAGCAGGTGCTCGCCCAGGGCGAAGACGTCTCCGGCCTTGATGGTGGTCTCGCGCAGAGGCGGGACCTCGTCCTGGTCGGCGCGGTAGCCCACCTCTACCTCGGGCAGATCGGCCATGTCGAAGCCCACGGTCTTCAGCAGCTCCTCCGGGAAGGCGGCCATCAGCAGCTCGAAGTCCCACTCGCCGGTGTTCTTGTTGGAGCGCAGGTTGTATTCCTGGAACTCCTCCGGCGTGAGCTTGCGGTTGGGCACGCGGACGTCTATGGTCTCGCCGCCGCGGCCAAGCAGCTTGAGCGCGGCCACGCGCTGGTGGCCGGCAACGATGCGGCCGTCGGTGTCGACGGCCGGTATCTCGGCGAGGTTGAACTTCTCGATGGAGGTCTTGAGCTGCGAGGCCTGTTCAGGGGTGAGGCGGCGCGGGTTCTTCTCGTAGGGGAGAAGGTCCTTTACGCGCCGCTTGGTGGTGGTCCACGTTAGTTTTTCTAGCGTTTTCATCCCGGGCCTTGGCCGCCGGGACAAAATAAATGTCCCGAGCCTTGACCCGGGACATTCACGTTTTTCTGCTTTGCTTTACGTTTCTAGTATAGCCCTGTAATTGACGGATAGCAATTAACAAAAGTTAACATTTTGCCAGCCGCCTGTATTCCTCGGGGTACTCACGCCGGAAGCGCGTCAGGCGCATCATGGCGCAGTGGTACGTCATGCAGTGCGCCGCGGCCCATGCCTTGAGCGTGCCGGCCAGGTGGGCCGCCGCTATCTCGAGCGTCTGCTTGTAGGTTGAGGGTTTCACTTAGGCCACCTCCAGGAGCGCGGGTTCACGAAGAGCTGGCGCACGCGGAAGTGCCACCAGAGAACCTCCCAGGCTTCATCAAGGAAGTCGAAGGCGTGCGCGAACAGCCAGTGCCCGTACTCGTGGAAGCGGATGCCCCAGTTGTCCTCGCTGCGCTTGATGGTGATCCGGTTAAAGCCGTGCTCGTAGACCGCGACGGCCTCGTCCGGAGCGTTCGGGTGGACGCGCTGCTTGTCCACCAGGCGCACGAACGGCAACTGCGGCTTGAGCTTGTGCCACTGTATCTCGTAGCGCGTCATAGCCGGAACTCCCCGATGCTCTCGTCCACGAACACGCGCCCGCCCTTCCGGCCGCGCTTGGCCTTGGTCTCCATCAGCGCCACGTACTTCTTGAACGTGGGCATGCTCACGCCGTGCTTGCTGGCGAGCTGCTCGCGCGCCGCGGGCGTCCGCTCTTCTTCCGTCAGCGCCGCGTAGTCGGCGCGGATCTCCGCTATCTTCTCGTCGCTCAGTTTTGCTTTCATCGTATTCTCCTTGGGTTTCCTGTTGTTGGAGGGCTCTCTAAAGCCCCGTTCCGAGTAGGGGAGCCGGGCCACCTGTTCCAGCTCCGGGTCGCTTCCCCCGTTGTTGCGCGATACCGCCGCCACGTTGCCGGCCTTCCGCGCTTCCACCGCCGCCACTATCTCGCGCCAGTTGGGCGCGGCGTTCTTCTCGCCGCACTCGGAGCAGATGCAGTCCCGGCCAGCCAGGTGCATGTGCTCGCGGTACTCCTTGCACGTCTTGCAGTAGAGCGTTGCGTCGGCCATATCAGAACATCTCCGGCGCGTAGGTGCTGACCGGGGCCGGGGCCTCGGGCGCTTCCGGGGCCTCGTTGAACAGCGGCCGCATCTTCTCCGCCATGCTCTCGGAGATCTGCTGCTGGCGCATCTTGCCGCTCTTGAGCTCGTCCAGGTAGAAGGTGGGCTGGCCGGTGCAGGCCCGGAGCAGCCGGTACACGTTGGCGTGCTCGATGCCGAGCATGGCGAAGGCGGGGCCGGGTTTGAAGACCGGGGGCCGCTCGCAGACGCGCATGCGCTTCTGCTCGGTGGTGTTGTGGTAGGTCTTATGCGCGGCCTCGTTGGGGCAGCGAATGACGGTGCCGATGTCAACGGCCGGCGGCCGCTCCATCTTGCCGCTGGGCATGCGGACCTCGTCCGGCGCGAGCCGCACGGTCTCGGTGATCAGCAGTGTGCCTACGCGCTGCTCTCCGTAGCCGGGATCTCCGGCCGAGCAGCGGTCGCAGCGCGGAAACCGGGGATCCACCACCGGCGCCGCCTGGGTGTTACCGCGCTTCTTCTTTGGATTGTTCCAGCTCATATTCCCTCCTGAGTTCGTCCCACGTTTTGCCGTCCCTGACCGGCTTGCTCCAGTCCTGGAAGATGTACTTCCAGTTCCAGTCGCTCTTTCCCTCGTCCTGATAGCCCTCGGCGAAATCCTTTATCGCCTGGCAGGCCCGGTCCACGTTGCCGCCGTTGAGCGCCAGGAAGTCCTTGGCGTCGTAGAATACGGCCTTGCTCCGGAGGTACGAGCTCCGGGCTATGGCGTTGCAGAACTGGACTCCCTTGGCCTCGCAGTAGGTAGCGGCGACCACGAGGATATCAGCCTCGGGGAATTTCTCTTTCTTTGTTGTGCTGCTTTTGCCCTCTCTGTCCCCCGAGCCGTCAGGCGAGGGGGAAGAAGCCGGCCGGGCCGGAAGGGGGGCGGGGCGGCTGGCCGGGGGGGGTGGGGCGGAGTGCCCATCAGATTTACCCTTATCCGAAACGACAGGGTTTTCGTTATCGTTCTTGATATCTTTATCCGCCTCCCCCCCTCTCTTCTTCTCTTCTCTTATCTCCTCTGGGGTGCCAAGCGGTTGCCGGCTGGTTGCCGAGCGGTTGCCAAGCGGTTGCCGTTCATTATTGATATCCATGGAGGGGGGCTCCGGCAGTTTCGACGGCTCGAACCGGTCCAGTCGCTTGCCCTGCCACTTGGTCCAGTTGTGGTGGTAGGCGTAATCCTCGCCATCCACGCTGTAGAGCTTCATGAAGCCGCCGGCGGCGAGCTGGTCGCGCCAGGCCTGGACATCGTCCGTCTTTACGTCGTCGCGGTAGCGGAAGGCCTTGCCGCGGAGGTAGGCCGGGCTGGCCTTGATGCGGCCCTCGTCGTCCGCGTAGATGATGAGGGCGGCGTAGAGCTGAAAGGCGTCACCCGGGAGAACGCCGAGGTCCTCGTTCTCGAAGATGTCGCGGTGGATCTTGCGCCAGGGCTTCATCCCCGCACCGCCTTGAGGGCTGTGACGGCGGCGTAGTTGGCGCACTCCCAGGACGTGAGGGCCTTTTTGAACTGCTCGGGGGTGGCGCGGCCGGCCTTGGCTTCCTCCCAGGTGGAGTCCAGCGTGGCTTTGGAGGCCTCCAGTTTCTCGTTTAAGAGGGGTAGGGAGGCTTTTAGGGTGTCAGGGCTCAGGCTGTGGCCCCAGGCCCTGGAAACGCGCTCCAAGGCGGTTTCCGCGGCCTTCTGGCGGGCGCGCTCAGCGGCCGCGGCGGTGGTGGTCGTGGTGTTCATTATTCGAGCTCCTTGATGAGGTCTTGGAAGATCTGGTCTTTCGCCCAGGCTTGCTTGGCTTCGAACTTGTCGTTGTCCCAGGGCGTGAAGCATTTGCCGGGCTGAGTGCCGGGCACGAGTTCGCGGCAGGACCGCGGGCGGCTGTTGAACGGAAGCGGACAGCCCTTCTCGGTCAGGAGGGCGCACTGGCCGCCCCAGGTCGGGCTGAACATGCGGTTGTCGCCGGTGATGGCCGGGCGCAGGAAGTACTCGCGGCGGTCGCCTTCCCACCAGTCGAGCTGGTATAGGCCGGCGCGCAGGCCCGCGAGGATCCTTTCGCGCCTGGTCTCGGCCGGGAAGTCCTCGGGGAAGAAGCTGCCGGGCATGCGCTTGCAGCAGCGGCCGCCGCAGGAGGTGCAGATTTCCTTGTTCTCGTTGTTGTCCATGGTTACCTCGAGGCGATGTAGATCAGCACGCCGGCCATGAAGGCGGCGAGCGTGTAAACGGTGGCCCACCCGGCGGGCGCGAGCTTGCGGCCGCGGCGGACCTCGGTGTTGATGCGGTCGGGGTGGTTCATGGCTTCCTCCTGCAGCCCCGGCCGCCGGCATGCTGGCAGGGCGTGCGCTTACAAAGTTTACTGTGGAGCCTGCAGCGCGCCGGCCGGAGCTTCTCCAGGTTCCGGGTGAGCAGGATCTTGCCGAGCTTGATGACGAAGTAGCGCCGGGCCTTGCCGCCGCCGAGTCCTTCCACGACCAGCTCCTTGTTCTCGATGCCGAGGCACTCGAGGACCATGCGCGGGGCATCATGGTCGTAGCCGTTGCGGAACTCGACCTGGTAGAACTTTCGCGGAAAGCCTATGAATTGAAAGCGGCTCTGCCAGTGCGGCTTATCCTCGCGGTACTCCTCGGTCTTGCGGCCGGAGAGGATCTCCTCGAACCAGCGGCGCTTGAGGGTGAGGTTCAGGGTATTGCCTTTCATGCGGCCTCCAAGAACTTGCGGGCCTTGGCTTCAGCTTCGGGATAGGTTTTACCCTCGAACCTTTCCGCTTCCTCGCAAGCCCACAGGACTATTGCCCAGGTGTGGTCGTTCTTCTCTTCTGGGAAATATATCGTCATTTCCAGTTCGCGCTTGTGCGCTAAAACAGGAAGCGGCTCTGCATCCTTGCGGGCTTCCTGTTCTTTCAGGTCGCGGAGGATGTTGTTGAACTCCTCGTTCCAGGCGGCCCGCTTGACCTTTTCTGACGGATATGGCTCCCACTTGTACCAGGCTATGAGTCTGTCGCGTATCATGCTCCCTCCTGGAACTGCCGGTGCACGAGCACCGCGCAGCTGTTGCCCTTGGCGTTGGGCCGGCGGCGGCCGGCCTCTACCAGGACGGCGCCGAACTCGGCGGTCTTAAGCTGCGAGACGCGCGGCCGGACGGAGAAGGGGTCTACGTCGTAGCCGAGCATCTGCAGGCGGACGGCCATCTCGTCCGGGATGAAGCCGTTGGGGAAGAGCAGGGCTTCCTGCGCCACCAGGCGGAGGAGGGTGGTCTCGTCCACCTTCTCGCGTGCCTCGGCGCTGCATTCGGCCGCCACCGCCCCGGAAGCCTGCGCCTCCGGGGTGGGGCCGCCCTGCTCGTCGAACATGGCGAGCTGGGTCATTATTCGTCACCGTCCAGGCTGTTGCCGCCGGAGTCGGCGTCGCGGTCCTGCTGCGCCGGCTTCTTGCCCTTCTTGTCCGGCTTGGCCTTCTTGGCGCTCTTCTTGGCCTCCCACTCAGCCGCTGCTTTCTTCTTGGCCGCTTCGATGGTGAGCTTGGTGTTGACGCCCACGGCCGCGAAGATCTTCGGGTCAGGATCCTGGCCGGTCGAGCACCTGTTGTTCAGCGCGAGCAGCAGTACCAGGTCACGCAGCTCGTCCGTGGTCAGCAGGTCGTAGGCGTAGTTCTTCTCCCAGGAGTACTGGCCTTTCTTGACCTGCACGTTCAGCATCTCCATCGGGATCTTCGGGTTTACCTGGCCAGGCTGCAGCTGCTTGGCGATCGCGGCGTAGTGCTCGTTCTGCAGGCCCTTGGACAGAGTCGCCCTGGCCGCCACGAACAGCGCCTTGTAGGTCTCCATGCGGATGAACTTCTGCTTCGGGCTGGTCGTGGGATACGCGGAGTTGCTTGAGAAGGTGGAGAGCCCTATCGCTTTCTTGGCCTGGGCGCTCAAGTCTTTCGGCTTCACGCAGACCAGCATCGCCTTCAGGGTGTTGTCGTAGTAGTGGGTGGCGTCGAGGATTACCCAGGCGAAGTCTCCGGGGTTCTCCTTCCTGGCGGCTTTTATTTCCTTGCTGTTGGCCTGCTTGTGATCCAGCGCCCGGCCGTACTTCGCATCGAGGGAATAGCTCTCGATAACGCCGAGAAACTTCAGCCCCTCGTACTGCTTGGTCGCTTTTTCCTTCAGCGCCTCGATGAACGCGGCGTGTTTTTTCTGGAAGCAGTCCACGTTGATGCACTTGCCTTTTTCCGCGTCGGAGAAAAGCATCTCCTGGTTGCTGGAATTGTGGATGCAGGCCGTGCAGGCTTCCAAGCCGGCGTAGGGCGTATTGGTCGGGAAGTGGGCCTTGCTCAAGCTTTTGCCCAGTTCTCTCTCGATGTCCCGGGATACCTCTTTTACGGACTGGTTCCAGTTGATCTCCTTCTCGGCCTCTGCGCGCTTCTCCGGAGGAAGACGGAGCAGCTGGTGGCCATGCGCCGGGGTAAGCTCGCCGGTTTCGATGCGCTCCTGCATCTTGTTCGGCAGCTCGGTAAGCCGCACCGCCTTGTAGACGTAGCTGGCGCTCTTACCGACGCGCGCGGCGAGGTCCTCGACCTGCTCGAGCGTGTGCCCCTTCTGGTCCAGCAGCACCTTGAACGCCCTGGCCTCCTCGATGGGGCTGAGGTCCTTGCGGTGCAGGTTCTCGAGCGCCTGGACCTCCGCGGCCTGTTCCTCGTTGAGGTCGAGGATGCGGGCCGGGATCTTGGTCAGCCCGGCCAGGGAGGCCGCGCGCAGCCGGCGCTCGCCGGCGACCAGGATGAACTGCCCGTCCACGGCCGGCTTCGGGAAGCCCTCGCCCACCTGGCGCAGGATCACCGGCTGCAGGACTCCGACCTTGGCGATGTTCTCGGCCAGCTCTTTGAGCAGCTTCTCGTTGAACGTCTTGCGGAAATTGCTCTGCACTTCGATGTTGGAGAGGTTCACCTCTCCGGCGAAGAGCTGCTTGTAGCCCTCGCTGGCCACTATCGGCGCGGCCGTCGCTTTCTTGTCTTTTTTTGTCACTGTCTTGGTCATAACTCTCCTTAAATTCCCTCGATGCTGTCTGCCGACCAGGCCACCGCCGCGGCGTCGAACACATCAGCCGGGAAGAAAACCTCCCGCTTCTTGTTCACGTCAGGCTGGTACTTGGTCGGGATGCCGTACAGGCTGGCCACGATCTCGCGGATCTGCACGTCCTTAATCTTGCCCTTCACTCCGAGCGCGGCGCGCACCTTGCTCGGGTGCAGCTCGTGCCATTTCAGCTCGGCGCGCTCGCACGCGGCCTTCATGGCACCGCGGACCTCAATGCTTTCCTTGCAGTGGGCGCCGGCGCCGATGAAGTACGACTCGAAGGTCATGGCCGCGGGGCGCAGTTCCTCGAGCAGCGTCTTCACAGCGTCGTAGCCGCTGGCGTAGAGCCGGGAGCGGTTGAGCTCCACGAAGCCGCCGGCCTGCAGTTCCTTGACCGTCGGCCTCACCAGCGCCCAGCCCATGCGAAGGCCAGGGTCGATGGCGAGGACGGTCAAGCCTTCAGCAAGGCCATGGCAGAGCCGAAAGCCGGCTCCGCCCTGCAGGGTCGTTACCGAGTAGCGGTTCATTTTTTACCCTTTCCCTTCTTGCCTTCCTTTGCTTCCTCGAGGGGCAGGAACTGCTCCCGGTCCGAGATGGTGATCTCCTGGGTATCCTCGATCGCGCCGGTCTCGGGGTGGATGATGTCCTTCTTGTTCTCGTCCCACCGGAACACTACGGGGCACTGCATGCGGCGAGACTCGCGGCCCTCGCGCACTTTGATCACGGTCTCCTCGATGTTGGCCTTGAGCATGGCCACGGTGGAGCTCACCGACTTCTTGATGGTCTCCTTCTCGCTGAGCGCGAGAGTCTTGTCGGCGATGTCCTTGCGCAGCTGCGTGGTCTCGCTCTGCGTGAAGGTGTGGATGACGGATCTCTCTACGGTCTGGTTCTGCTGGTTCATTTTGCGGTTCTCCTTGTTCACGGTATGGCCTCGAACGTGACGTCCTTGGCGCCCATCGCCTCAAGGTTGGCCTTGATGTAGCTCGGGCGGTCGGTGTTGAAGGTGGCGGCGAAGCGCATGGTCTTCACCGGCATGTCGGCCGGCATGGCCGGCACGGCGCTCACCGGGGCAGCCTGGGGCGCGGGAGCCGGCGCCGCGGGTATCTCCGCGGGCTGCGCCTTGGCGGCGTCCAGGGCGGCCTGGTCGCGGGCCACCTTCTTCTGTCCCAGGATCAGCTTGGCGTGCTCCGGGGCCATCTCGAAGTGGGTCCGGACCAGCAGGTCCAGCTCCGAGTCGGTCGCGGGCTCGTTGGCGGCCTGGTAGAGGCCGGCTACGGTGCCGCGCAGGGCCTTGAAGCGGGCGCAGTAGGTGTTGGCGACGGTCTCGATCTCGGCCGACGCCTGCACCATGGCCTCCTGCATCTTGGCCAAGGAGGACTTGCCCTTGATGGCGGCGCGCATGGCGCCCTCTACGTCCACCGGCTGGCCGTACTGCAGGGCCGCGAGCTTGGCGCGCACGTCCGCGGTGGCGCGGGCGATGGCCTCGCTCTTGAGCTTGTCCTTGCGGGTGGTGACGGCCCGGTCGAACTCCAGGCGCTTCTGCCTGGTGGTCTCCTTCATCTCCTCGAGCTCCTTGATGGCCTTGAACACCTGGCCCTTCAGGGCGTTCTCGCGGATCTCGTCCAGGCGGCCCTCCACGCGCTTGCACTCGGTGACGAAGAGCGCGGCCGCGGTGAAGTCCTCGTCCGTCTCCAGCTCGGAAGCCTTGAAACTCTCGAGCCACTTGGTCCACTCGCCGCGGATGGCGGGCAGGGTATTCTTCTTGATGGCGCCGGTGATCGATAACTCGATACTGTCGGCGTCGAACATTACTACGTCCTTCGTGGTCATATATTCTCCCGGCGGGCTCCAAGCACCGCCTCGAACTCGGTATCGTTCCAATAGCGCAGCAGGTTCAGCGTGATGGCTAAATAGCGCGCGGGGCGGGCGACGGGGTAGATCCCGAAGCCCTGGTTCTTCTCGTTCCATTCGCGGGGCAGGTGGACAATGTAGCAGCGGTGGATCTTCTCGCCGTACATTTCCTCGTAGCCGTTCTTGTAGAGCGCCACCTGGCCGAAGAAGGACGGCGACACCCACTTGCTGGTCTTGAGGTCTATCAGCACCAGCCGACCCTTGCGGTCGCGGGCGAGGATGTCGATGCGGCCGCCGTACTTGTGCTTGCGGCTGCCGATCACGATCTCGCTGCCCACGTAGGTCAGCCCGGCCTTGCGCCAGAACTTGACGAACTTGTTGAACATGCAGCTCTTCATCCTGTCGAAGAAGAGGTTGCGCTCAACGGGCGTCATGTCCTTGGTCTCGGTCTGGCGCTGCAGCACCTCCAGCAGCAGGGTGTTGTCCGTGTCCGGCAGCATGTAGTTCTGGACGATCTGCAGGCGCGCCTCCTCGGTCGCGCCGGCAGTCAGCCACTCGTCGCAGAAGGCGTGGACGGCCGTTCCTACCTCGGCCGTCTCGTCCTTGATGTCGTCCGGATCCCTGTAGGCCAGGTCAGCCAGCGCAGGTATCTCCTCGGCCGGGAAGTAGCACATCAGCCGGCCGGTGTCCGGGTGCGCCAGGCAGCGGGCCTTGAGGACCCGCTGCATGGTGAGCGCTACGCGCTGCTTGGACCAGTTGATCAGGCCCTCGCCCGAGTCCGGGAACTTCTCCAGGATGGTCGACACGCGCTTGATGCGCTTGCCGTCCAGGTGGTAGCCGTTGCTCCGGAACTCGATCTCGTAGAGCGGCTTTGAGGGCGCCGCGCCCGGGAAGTTTACCTGCATAAGGCCTCCTAGAAGGGAACGTCCTCCCTCATGGGCGTGGGCATGGGCTTCTCCGCTCTCGCCGCGCCGACGGTGACGCGCTCGGGCCTGGTCCACTTGGTGTTGTAGAGCGTCTTCTCCTCGGCGGTGCCCTCGTTGATCTTGTAGGGCTCGAGGTAGCACTCCGCGGTGAAGCGGATGCCGGCCAGGTTCTCGGGGTTCACCTCCACCTTACCCTCGCAGGGCAGGCCGAGCGCCGCGAACCACTCGCGGGCGAAGCCGAGCGCCTTCTTGCTGAGGTAGATGTCGTGCTCGTAGGCGCTCTGCAGGGCCTCGGTCTCGAGCTTGAGGCGGATGCGGGGCGTGCCGCTCTTGGACTCGCCCTCCTCCGCGCGCGCCACCACCAGCGTGTAGCGCTTGCCGGCCTCGAACTTGGCGGGGCCCTCGTAGTCGTCGAAGTTAACGGTCGTCATTTGGAAGTCTCCTTGGGCGCCTGGAACAGGGCCTCGAACACCGAATATCCGCCCACCTGGGGCAGCAGGATCTCCTTGTCGGAGAGCGCGGGGTGGCGGCTGCCGCGGGTGCAGTCCAGGCCGCCGCGGAAGGACAGGACGCGCTTGAGCTGACCGCCTTCGTTGACCACCTTGAGGTGGCCGATGTTGTCCACGCGGGCGTACAGTATCCTGGCCGCCTTGCCGTAGATGTCCAGGCCCTCGGGGTTGCGCATCACGCGCTTGTCGCCCTCGCCGTCGTAGGTGGCCGGCTTGGTGTGTCCGAGCACGATGACGTTCTTGGGGAGGGCTATCAGCGCGCCCACGAGGCCGGTGACCTCGTTGGCGTACTTCTCCCACTGCACGCCGTGCCGGGAGCCCTTGGGCGCGTCCGCGATGGTCTCGATGTTGAGCTTCTTGCAGACTTCGCGCGCCACCAGGTCCGCCGCGGCGTCGATGGTGTCGAGGATGACGGTCCTGAAGCGGGTGTCCGTCTTCAGCTCCTCGATGGCCATGCGGATGCCGGTGAGAGGGTCTTTCCTGTTGGTCACCACGTCAAGGACGTAGCAGCCCGCGTGGGCCGCGCCGCCGGGTTCGCACTCTATGATGATCGCGTCCGGGAAGGACGCGGCGAACGTCGTCTTGCCTACCTTGCTCGGGCCCTCGACTATCATCTTGAACAACGCCGGGAGGCCCGTCACCGGAGTGTTCTTTTCTGCTGGCAGTATGCTCATACTGTTACTCTCCTTTTTGTCTGTCGTTTTACGTTACGTCGATGAACACAAAAAAATCAGATCGTGATGACGCCGCGCTTTTTGAGCTCGAAGAAGCAGCGCGCCGTGGCGTCGATGTCGGCCGCGGCGTTGTGCGCCTCTGCGAAGTTCTCGTTGAACAGCTTGCAGTGCAGCTCCTGCAGCTTGGGCCACTTTGGGCCGCGGGGGCCGGGCAGGTTGCAGAAGCGGGTGGAGGACTGCATGGTGCAGATCTTGCGGCGCGGGGGGGTGACCGGCGGGATGTTCATGCGGATGAACTCAGCGCCGACTATCTTCACGTCGAAGTCTATGTTGTGGCCCACCAGGATCTCGGACTCGGTCAGGCGCGAGTGGAAGATTTTGAGGACCACTTGCAGGTCCTTGCCGAAGGCGATGGCCTTGTCGTTGGTGATGCCGTGGATGTCGGAGGCCTGCTTGGGGATCTCGAAGCCGGCCGGCTTGACGATGTGGTTGTCTCCGGCGACCTTGTTACCGGCGGCGTCGTAGGCCAGCCAGGCCAGCTGCACCAGGCGCGGCCAGTTGGCGGTGTCGGTGATCGGGGCGCGCCAGTCTTTCGGCAGGCCGGTGGTTTCGGTATCGAAGAACAGGTACATAATTTTTTCCTTTGTCTCCGGGGTGGCCTTCAGCCAGGCCATGAACTGCTCCGGAGACTCGAACTCTAACTTCATGACTTTGGCCGCCTCGAACCCGAGGCCCTTCTTGGAGCAGAGGAGTATCTCCGTCGTGCTCAGCTCCTGATACTTGGGCGGCATCTTAATTTTCATCTTTCCTACTTTCCTACTATCTCGAAGCCGCGCTGCCACCACAGGCAGATGTGGACGAGGACGTAGATCACCGCCAGCCTGGTCAGCCAGGTCTCGGCCACCCGCAGGTGGCGCGGGAGCTGCCACTTGAAGAAGAACAGCAGGCTCTCCCGCAGGTACGCCTTCCAGCAGAGGCCGTCCGTATAGGGCTCGCCATAGTCCGGTCCAATGATGTGCTTTTCCGCACAGTAAACGCAGCGCCTGGTCATCCTTATATCCTCCCCATGTACCGCTTGTTGAGCTGGCCGCCGGAGCCCTGCTTGTAGCCGAGTGCCGCAAAGTCCTCGAGGCGGTAGCGGCGGATCCGGCCGAAGCGCATGAAGCCCACCTTGCCGGTGTCGGCCCACGTGTTGACCGTGCGCCAGCCGTTCTTCGGGCTCAGCTTGAGCGCCGCGGCTATCTCCTGGGCGGTCAGAAATTCAGCGGGGTTCATATTCTCGGCCTCTCCGGAACGCCCTCGCCCTCGAAGTCCTCGGGGTCGAAGTAGATCTCCAGCGCGTTCTGTATGCGGACGATGTCGGCCGCCTTGGGCTCGTGCTTGCCGGCCAGCAGGTATTCCAGCCGATCGGCCGAGACCCCAATCTTCTCCGCCATCTGCTTGATAGTCCACCGCTTCATGCGACGGAGGAGGTTTAATTTATCCGAAAACTTTAAGGCCATAGCTTCGTTTGCTCCCTGCTGCATCCTTAATCCTCCCGGGTTGACTGCGCCGCAAATTCGCTATAATCTATGGTTGCGGCAGTAAAAAAATGGGCCAGCTCTCGCATAGTCCGGGTCAAGGCATTTTGCGAGAAGCTGGCGGGCCTTTGTGAGCCCTCTGCGCTTTTGAGGCGCATATCTGTTGAAGCTGTCTTTGACCCGGACATTACATTGTTAGTATAGCGTGCTAGTGTAGCACTTGTCAAGGGTCTATATGCCTATACGTCCAAAACGTGCGGAAATACGTCGGAGAAGGATACTGCTGAATTTGTCTCAGCGGAGAATGGCGACGGCCGCAAAAATCAGTTTTGTTACACTAGCAAACATCGAAACCGGCAAGGCCGGGGCCTCCCCGGAGATGCTTGAAAAGATCGCCAAGGTGCTCAATTGCGCGGTCGAAGACATCTCCGAAAATCTGCCGTTCGTGCTGCCGAAGGATCCTGCAGAAGAGAAAGGCGTCCCGGTGGTTGGCGTGGTGAACGCCAGGAACTTCAACTTCTCCTACGACATGCCGCCGGAGACGCACCTGCCTCTCGAGGTCAAGCTGCCAAACCGGCGCGCGGTCGCGCTGCGCGTCAGCGGCGACTGCATGGTGAACCCGGACGATCCCAAGGGCAGCCTATACGACGGCGACTACGTGGTGATCGTGGAGCCGAAGAACAAGGAATGCCCCAACGGCAAGATCGCTGTCATCCGGCTTAGCGGCGACGAGTTCACGCTCAAGCGCGTTTTTAAGACGAAGGACGGCTACGAGCTGAAGCCGGACAACCCGAAGTATGAATCTATCTTCGTGAAGGGCGACATCGACGTGGTGGGGATAAAGCTGGCGAAGTGGTCGCCGTAAGGGAGGGGGGATATGAAGAATATTCTTTTTATAGTGCTGAGCGCCGTGATGCTGTCCGGGTGCGGTATCGCCTACGGCATCAAGCGCGACAATATGCTGAAGAACGCCACCGAGGCTGACTTCGGCCCGAAGCCGCCGGCGAACCACGAGGAGATGGAAAAGAACCTCGTCCTGGAGCGCCTCAAGGATCCGGAGAGCGCCCGCTTCAAGTCCATCGACAAGATGAAGAACACGGCTATCCAGTCCGGCTTTGCCAGCCCTACGCCGGTCCTGGTCTGGGTAACGGCCCTGAGCGTGAACGCCAAGAACGCCTACGGCGGCTATGTCGGCTTTCAGTACTACGGCTTCGCCTGGCGCGACGGCAAGATAATAGCCATCTCCTCTCCCGCTGAGACGCTGGACAGCCCGGTGATGTGGAATTATCTTGATTGATGCGCTACGTCATCCGCTACGACCTGAAACCGACCCGGCGGGAGATCCGGGAGGCGCTGCAGGCGGAGCTCAACAAGCAGCGCCTGGCGCAGCGGGTCAAGAAGATCGAGAGCGTGCCCTGCCCCGAGCATAAGAAGCACGCGACGGTGTCGCTGGTGAACGGGGCCCTGCAGGTGGCGGTCTGCTGCAAGAAGCTGGAGGCGGCCATTCGAGAGGAGCTCGAACCGACATGATATGCCCGGCAACGACAAGAAGATCACCTGCCCGCGCTGCGGCATGCTGCTGTCCGACAACCTCCCCAGGATCAGCCTCGAGATAGATTTCGACAAGGGCGAGTGCCGCGACGCCGTATTTTGCGCGGTGTGCGGCGGCAACATCACCAAGCTGCCCGGCGCCGGCCGGCACGGCTACTCCGCGATGATCTCCTGCAAGCATAAGGGCAAGCCGCCTTGGGAAAGGAGGTAGCATTATGGCCAGGATCTACGACCGCAACGGCTGGAAATACGCCGACTACGAGGACGCCAACGGAGAGCGCCAGCGTGTCTCCCTGGACACGCAGAACCACAAAGTAGCGCTTATGAAGCTGGCGCAGCTGGTGGGTGACGCGCAAGCCGGCCGGCTGCCGGACCCGGCCAAGCACAAACTCTGGCGGCTCTGCGTGGACCGCTACCTGGAATGGAGCCGGCAGGAGCAGGACGGCGCCACCTACCGGGCCAACAAGCTCGCGTTCATGCGCTACGAGGAAATGTTCCATCCCCAGACCATGTCCGACATCACCCCGGACTCGGTCACCGAGTTCAAGTGGCGCATGGAGAAGGACCCGGAAGTAGGCCTGTACGCCCGGGAGCGCGCCATCCGCGCCATCAAGGCCAGCCTGGTACGCATCGAGGAGCGCGAGAAGCTGCCGGAGCAGAACTGGCACCGCGTGAAGAACGTGGCGCTGCCAAAGGGCCGGGTGGTCTTCTTCCTGTTCGAGGAGATCAAGGCCATCCTGACTTCGAAGATCCGGGCGATCTTCAAGACCATCACGCTCCTGGGCGCTCGCGCCGGCCTGCGCGCCGGCGAGATGCACCACCTGCTCTGGGAGAACGTGCTCTGGGATTTCGGCGACTACGGCGCCATCGACATTTGCCCGAAGAAGGACTGGACTCCCAAGTGCGGCAAGTCGCGCATCATCCCCATGCCGAAGGAACTGCGCGACCACCTGCGGGAGCAGTTCAAGACGGCGAAGTCGCCGTGGGTGCTGGCCGAGGGCGCATGGCGCTTTGCCAGCGAGAGCTCGATGAGCGTGGTCTACACGAAGGTGCTGGCCGGGCTCAAGATAAAGGGCTTCATCCACAAGCTGCGGCATACCTACGGCAGTGACCTGGCGCGCGCCGGCAAGAGCGAGAAGCAGATCATGGAGTTGATGGGCCACTCCACCAGCCGGGCCGTGCAGATCTACATGCACCTGCAGCCGAAGGACCTGGTGCACGTGGTCAACGACCTCAAGCCCTATCGCTGACTTTGTGCCAAAATTGTGCCACAGGTTCGCCGCGCAAGACTGCACAAGACTGCGCTAGACTGCGGTCAATTACATAGGAGAAACGACGGAAGCCGCGTTTCTCATAGGGAGAGCGGCGGCCTCTGGTAATGTTCCTAGTCCCGGAGCCAAATTTAAAACCCCCTACCAGGGGGTTTTTTATTATGGCTCCGGGACAGCGAGACATAATTATGTCTCGCGTTAGGATTTGAAAGCCGGACCCGCGAGGCCAGCAGACCGCAGCGGGGAGGCGGGGTCGCGGGCTCCGACGAGCGACGGCGAGGAGGAGACCCGTGACCGAATCCTAGTCCCGGAGCCAGCTTTCTAAAGACCTCGGCAGTTTTGCCGGGATCTTTTTGTTTGGTATAGTTTTATCGGGTTGCGGGAGGGCTAAAACAATTGTGACTGCTGAAATAATGACCTTCGAGAAATGGGTAAAAGGGATATTCGACCGGCCTGAGGGGCCAGAGCCCTGGTATTATGATATTAATAACCAGATGCCGAGCATCGCCCCTGGATTGTCCGTGAAGTATCTCAGGAAACTATTTACGGAAAGCAAGGATTTGCTAGGGAAGTATTCCAATTTGCAGCTGAAGTGGGGACTTTGGTATATCATCGATTGTGGAAACTCAAGTGAACTCGTCAGCTTGCTGGATAAAGCTATCCCGCTGTCGGAAAAATTGGAGACGATTGATTCCATTTTTTTGCTTTATAAAAACTGTTTTTTCGAGCGATGTGCGAATTCATTGTCGCAGACAAATGAAGCCGAAGAAAACCCGCTGAATGTCTTGTGCTATATGTGGTGGGATGTCGCCCCTTTACCGGCCACAGCAGGGAAGATTGATAACAGGGAAATAGACGCTGCCTGCCTGGAGGTTATGCAGAAGGTTCTGCTTTTGGAGAACGATGCCTGCAGGCAAAGCGCGCTGCATGGGTTGGGGCACGCGAAACTATACTACCCAGCAGAGGTCGAAAAAATTGTAGATGCCTTCATTTCTGCCAACCCGGCGATGCCCAAAGACCTCCTGCTCTATGCCCAATCCGCGCGCGAAGGAACGGTTCAGTAAGAAGAATCGTAAACACCCTAGATAGCTAGTCTGATATCCCGTGATATAGTTAAATGGTTCCCCGCTGTGTTCCGTTGGGGGAGCCAGCTTTTCCAAAGACCACGGCAGTTTTGCCGGGATCTTTTTGTTTGGTATAGTTTATCCGGTTCTGTCTCAGGGGGTAGTCAATGTCTTCTATTGCTCAAATGACAAGAATAATCCTGTTTGCCGCGCTTTTTATTTCGATTCCCGTAAAGGCTGAACAGCCGTCCGCTATTAAGCAACAGGCTGCACAGAAAGAATCCCCGGAAAGCTACGGCAATGTGGGAGTGGCCTATTACAACAAGGGTGATTATGACAAGGCAATTGAGGCTTTTACCATAGGAATTAGAATTTATCCGAGGTATGCACGCGCGTATTTAGACCGCGGGACCGCATATGGACAAAAGGGCCGTTATAATGAGGCGATTGCAGACTACTCTAAAGCGATAGAGATCAATCCTAAATATTCCGAAGCCTTTAATTCCCGTGGGCTGACTTACGCTAATAAGCACGAATTCGATAAGGCGATAGCGGATTATTCCAGAGCTATCGTGATTAGCACCGGAAGTGCCGCCGCTTTTTTTGGCCGAGGGCTGGCCTATGTACATAAAGGGAGGCTGGACAAGGCAATCGGAGATTTTTCAAAAGTCATAGCTATTAATCCTATGTATGTCGAGGCGTATTATTGGCGTGGACATATTTATGATGACAATGGTGAATATGACAAAGCAATAAAAGATTATTCCAAAGCTATCGCGGATCATACTGCGGACGCCGCTGATTGCTATCTGGGCCGCGGACTTGCCTATCACCATAAAAGCGATTACGCTAAGGCCCTGGAGGATTATTCTAAAGCGATAATGTTTAACCCTCAATTGGCCATGGCATATAACAACCGCGGGGGCGTCTACTCGGACATGAAAGAGTCTGACAAGGCGATCAAAGACTTTACCAAGGCGATAGAAATAGATCCAAAGTACCCCTCCGGATATTTAAACCGCGGAATCTCCTATGCGTCAGAGAAAGGTGATTACTCTAAAGCTATAAATGATTTTACAGAGGCGATAAGACTTGACCCTGAATTTGAATCAGCTTATTATTCACGCGGACTTTCCTTTCTGAATAAAGGTGACATTGCAGAAGGAATTGAGGATTTGTCGAAGGCGATAGCGCTTGCTCCGAAAAAGGCTGATGCATATTACAGCCGCGGGCAGGGATATAAAGAGCTGGGTGAATATCTCAAGGCAATTAAGGATTTTTCTGCGGCGATAGAAATTGCCCCGAAGCACGTTATGGCCTACAGGGCGCGTGCGACGGCCTACAGTAAGATAGGTGAGAACGCAAAAGCAGCGGCTGATGAAAAGCGCTGGCAAAATTTACGGAAGAAATAAGTCTTCTTTCTCTTTAAAATAGTCAGCCATTTTGAACTCTGCCCTATAATTCAGGGGAAACTAGGGACAGACACTGGTTTAGAATCCGGGGAGCGGCTCTTAATAACTTGATAATTAATCATGGTTGGGGAATCATTCATGAAAATAAATATTATTTTTCTAGTTTTGCTTGGGGTGGCCGGGAATTGCTGCTTTGCGGAGCAGGAAAAAGGGCCGGAAGAAAAAATTATCGGCAAGTTCGCGGCGGTACAGAAGGCGGCAGCGCCTGTTAATACGGGGGTTGTATATCCTCTCTCTATGATCCCGCAACCGGTGGATTTGCGAGGGGGAAGCGTCGCCGGTTCTACCTTGAGTTGGCATAGGTCGGAAAAATTGGTGGTTTCAACTGACGTTGTGTTCTCTGAGCAGTATCGCGGCGGAAGCGAACCGTACATACCTTACGGAGGCCAGTATTGCGGCGGCAGGGTGGCGCATTGGTTCGATGTGGATGGATCTACCCTTTCATTTACCGAGGGCAGCAGGGGGCCTGAGTGTGCGGCTCTGCCGATTATGTCCTGGAAGACGAAAGGCGGCAGGGTGGTTTCGGCCGGCATAGAGCCTCTGCGCGGTTTGGAAGTTAATTCTTTATGGCATGCCGGAGATTACCTCGTTTTTTATGTAGATAGGGCGCCGCAGGCTTTTGGTCTTGCGTTCTGGAATGTCCAGGACCATAACTGGCACATAGTATCCTCGTTCGATATAGCCTTTTTGCGCAGTATTGAATATGGGGCGGCTTCTTTCGGGCAGATCCCCGGGGGCGTTATTCTCAGATCTTCCGGGACGCTGGTGGCGTTCTTCCCGGGGAAGAGGGAGTGGGTGCTGCTGGAGCCCGCTGTCGATAAAGACGGGCATATCCCGCCCGGCCGGGTTAGTTTGCTGGCGGAGGACTTGGTAAAAAAGCCTTTTAACAAAGCTTTCTCTACTGTTCAGGAATTCACTACCGCTTCCTGGCCGTTGATGGTGGAGCTTCCGAAAGGCAGCGGCAAGGAGACCTGCTTCTGCTTCTGCGCCGAGATGCAGCTTTCAAAACTGCCGGACGACTATATTGGGAAAGAATCCATGTCATGGATAGAGAAGGAGTTGGCGGTGGACCAGTTCGGCTGTTTCCTCGTTCCGCGGAACGCACCGGAGCGGGTTATAACTTTAGGCTTTTTCCCCAGCCGGCGCGGCAGGGACTACAGGGGGGAATGTCTCGGGGTCAACTCGGACGGTATCCTGATCACCCGCGGTATAGGGGATACCTATGGCGATCAGCAGGTGTTCCGAGGCTATAAAGTGGATACTGTTACAGGCGAAGTCAAAGTGCTGCCAAACGACAGCTACCGTGTCCCTGCAGAAGTGTTGAAGGATAACCTGGGAGACATGGAGGGGGATTAGGAGGGGGGTGACGAAAGCGCAATTTAATGCGGGTTAGATTAGAGGGTCAGGATATGAGAAAGATACTTTTCGCAGGTCTTATCGCGTGTTTGCTGTCACTGGACGGAGCGGCCGCGTCGAACGGAAGGAACGATGCGGTAGCGAAGGCAGTCAGTTCCGCCTATGCCGCTCCGGTTGTAACGGCCCCCGTTCGGGACATCCAGCTGCCGCCAGGGTTTACGGCGATACTGCAGGAACGTCTGCCGGCGCTTCGGCTTTGGCGCAATGCAGACTATCCGGAGGTGGCGTTGGCCGGGTATCCTTACTCCGTTGGGTCCTTCCCTTATGCGGTCCGGGCCGATTTCAACGGGGACGGCGCGGAAGACGTGGTGCTGGCCGGGCATAATGGTAAGGCTGCCGTTGTTCTCGCCCTCGTTTCCGATGGAACTTCGTACCATCTGGTCGACGTTCGCTCCAGAGTGGGCGGGGCGGACACCGGCCCGCGCGAGACGCTGGTGTTCCAGAAAAAGGGGTGCGGCTATTCCGTGGGCGATTCCGCGCCGCATAAGCTTGTGCAGATGAATGACGGCTTCGCTCTGCGCGAGGTTAAAGCCAGGGAGACTTACTTGTCGGGTCCGGAGCAAGAAGGCGCCGCGGCCTATTTCTGGAACGAGGGTACGGCCGGCTTCATCCAGGAGCTCCTGGACCCTTCCGAGAACCCCGCGGTGCTGGCCTGCGCGGCGCGTTTCGACCCCAAGACCACGCTCTTCGAGGAAAAGGCCGTGCCTGGAGGCAGCCGCGCCTGGGTAAAGGGCGGTACGCTTAAAATAGCCGTGCGCGCGGCGTCGGGAGAGTGGTCGGACGCCGCCCCGGAACGCGGCGCCGACGGTGCTTTCCATTTCAGGCTCCCGGCCGGCGCCAGGGCGCGGAGCATGTATTTCTGTCTCCCACCGGCAGGCCGCGTGGATTATTGGAAGGTAAAGGCGGTCAGTTCTGTTGGAGGTCTTGTCGACGATATCCCTACGCCCGTGAACTCGCGTGTCCTCCCGATCGGGACGGCCTTCGGTTTCTACTGGACGGTGCCGGCCGTGCCTGCTGCGACCAATGCCGTCTTTTCTTACGCCTGCGACGGGGCGGTGATAGCGACCGTCATCGTACCTGAGGCTAGTAATCCATAAAATCTTAAATGGGAAAAGGCGCGGGAAACTGATGATGCACGCGTCGATGTTTTCCACAGGTTCAACGGGGGAAGGTCACCGATTGGGGGCGGAAGTACAGGAGGGTTAGATTAAAGGAGTCGGGTCAGGGGAACCCTTGAACACCTTTAAAAGACTTTTTAAATGATTTGCCCTAGGTGATGTCTTGTCCCCTTCCCATTGGCACACGGATGATGTCCCTATCCCTATACTTTTAGCCAAATCCTTTTGGTTAAGTGAATTCTTGATTCGGAAGTATCGTATCCTCTGCCCAAGCGTATTGATAGGCCCCAACCTCGCCAAAACGGCGTCTAGTGACGGCTTCTTTTCTGGCTTGGGCAGTTCTGCCAACGGGAGCCATTCCTTTGCCAGAGGCAAAACAATGCCAGTGCGTTGCCCGCGGGCTTGGTTTATCCCGATAATGATGGGGAATGAGAAAAAAGTTCGGATTCTATTCCGGCTCGGGGAGAAAGTTTTCTAAAAGGCCCTGGCAGGTTTGCCGGGGTCTTTTTATGCGGTAGAAAAGCCCGTATGCCGTGGGAGAGTCTTAATGCTAAAAATCAATGCCTGACCCTGCCGCTATTAATATGTTCCTGACGCCCAAGAGGTAGAATACCACTATAGGCTTTACAGGAGATAATACAATGGAAAACAACGCGATATTGATTACGGCGGCTTCTCTTGGTTTTATCCATACCGTGCTCGGCCCTGACCATTATGTGCCGTTCATCGCCCTGGCAAAAGCGAGAAGCTGGACACGGGCAAGAACCGCCACTGTGACTTTTCTTTGCGGCTTGGGACATGTCGGTAGTTCCGTACTTATCGGACTGGGCGGCATTGCGCTAGGCACGTCCGTTCTAAAGCTGCAGTGGCTGGAAGGCCTCCGGGGCGATGCGGCGGGCTGGCTGCTTCTGTCATTCGGGCTGGCCTATATGCTCTGGGGTATTAAAAAAGCGATAAAAGGCGAAAAGCATTCGCATTTCCATTCCCATGACGGGGACTCCCCGCACTCTCACGAGCACCCGCATGAAACTGAACACGCCCATGTTCACGGGAATACCGCATCCGTAACCCCCTGGGCCCTTTTCATCATTTTTATATTCGGGCCATGCGAGCCGCTCATACCGGTGCTTATGTATCCGGCTATGAAAAACGGCCTCGGGCAGGCGCTGGCCGCGGCCGCTGTTTTCTCGGCGGTTACCATAACCACGATGATGGTTACGGTTTTCCTGCTTCTGAGAGGGGTGAGCCTGTTCCCCGTGGAGCGCATGGAAAGGTATGCCCATGCTTTGGCAGGTTTCGCTATTTTCACATGCGGGATCGCCGTAAAAGCCGGGTTGTAATTCCTATAGTTAAATCGTCTCCCGTCATGCTCCATTCGGGAGAAATTTTCCTATTGGCCCCGGCAGTTTCGCCGGGGTCTTTTTGTTTGGTATAGTTGGGTGGATTTCTGTCGTCGGCGGCTTTGGAGGTAATAGCTGATATGTCCGGAGGAACAATAAAAAAATCGTATTTGATAGGCGCGTTCTGCCTGGCGCTCTTCGCGGCTATGGTGTGGCCCCAAATACTTCTCCTTGTGCTGCTTCAAAGCGATACTAATACGGTGCGTGCGATAAATGCCCTGCGGGCCGATGTGCTGAAATACACGAAGCAGCACGGCAAGCCGCCGGCCGACCTGTCCGGGATCGGCCTGCCGGAACTGAAGATCTTTTCCCGCGACAGTAGAGATTTCAAAAAACTTCACCGCCATAACCGTATTACCCAGGTCGAACTGCGGCCCAACGGCGGCCTGGAAGCCTTAAGCGCAAGCACCTCCGCCTATTCCGGGGCCGACGGGAAGTGGCTATACGACCCGCTGACGGGCGCCGTGGCGCTCGGCTGCTACGGGACGTTTACTCATAACGGGCAGCCGTGGTACAGGTATTGAAACATTAAGATCGTTCCCCGCCGTATTCCTCCGGCGAGGAAAACTCAGGCCCCTCTTCCGAGGGGCCTGTTCATTTCAGGAAGAATATCCCCGCCGACGGGGGCGCCGCCTCAGTAGGAGCTCCAGGGAATTCCTTTCGGGTCCATATGCGTGCAGTCTATGCAGATATTCCTGCCGTCATAAAGCCAGCGGCCGCTATCCTGTATGTCCGTGAAAGTGGCGACCCGGATCTCCGCGCTTGGCGGATGCCCGGACAGCGGAAGCTTCAGTTCCTGCGGCTTCGGTATCATGGTCTTTATGTCGACCGGGACGCCCGGGGCTATATTCTTTCCCAGGCTTTCGCGCATCGTCGTAAGCCTGGAAATAGTGGCGGCCGCCGTAGATTTGCGCAGGAGGCCGCTGAAATACGGGTAGGTTATGGCGATGAGCAGTATCCCTGAAACGCAAAGCGTCAGCACCGCCCCGCTCCCGGCGGGCCAGGGGCGATCCCTTTTCGTGTAAAGACGCGAGAGCAGGTAGAGCAGCGGGGCGGCCATCAGCCCGAGCTGCGTCCAGGCGGGCGTGGCGCAGCGCGCGAACTCCAGGCCCAGGCCGTAGAGCCAGTATAAAGCGGCCGAGTAGCAGAAAAGCGCCGCTAAGGTCTTGATCAGGTCGAAGCCGGCGGACTCCGGCGCGGCTGCGGCGGGCGAGGCGGGCGCGGCAGGAACGCTGTTTCCCGCCAGCAGGAAAAGCAGTATGGCAAAGCCGGGGAAACCGGTTACCAGGAGGAAGATGAAATATTCGCTGCGGCCCGCGTCACGCAGGCGGCGCAAAGTAAGCGAGAATAAAGGGAGCAGCGCCAGGAAAAAATAGGCGACGGAGACTTTGTACGCGTGCTGGCCGTAAATGGCGTGGTCGAGGGCGGCGAGGCCGTAAATGATAACCGCGTTCGCGGCGGCGAAAGGCCAGAATTCCCCGGGCCCCGACCTGCCTGAAAAATCCCGGAAGCGCCTGAAAGGCGAGATGAACCAGTTCATTGAATTACCTTCCCCCTGGCCGCGGACTTCGAAGCGTAAGACAGCCCGAAAAAACATTGTAGCATAGGTAATATGCCGCCGGGTTTTAAAAACCGGAAGCTGATCATGACGCGCTCCAGTATCATCACTTCCATACCCGAGGCTCTGGTCTGGGCGCCATTCAGGGCTGGAGAGCCGGGCGGAGCGATAGTACGATAAGCGCGTCGTTTTAATTAATTGACGATAATTTGAACAATTTATGAGGTTTAGCTAAGGTCCCGCAGGTATAGTATAAGCAGGGGTGTGCAGGATAGTTTGGGAAAGAAAGGCGGCGTGCCGGTAAAACCGGACGAGCGCGCTTCCCGGCGCATAAAGGTATGAAGCATAAGATACTTGTAGCCGATGACGAGATAAGCATCAGGACGACCCTCCTGCGGATCTTCTCCGACTGTACGGTTCTTCTGGCGGAGGACGGGGAGGCGGCCGTGCGCCTGATCGAGACGGAGCGCCCTTCCCTGGTCCTGCTGGACCTGAATATGCCGGTGCTGGGCGGCCTTGAGGTGCTTCTTGCCTATAAAGAAGCGAGGGACGCGCCGCTGTTCATCATGCTCACCGGTAACGAGGAGCTTGAAATGGCGGAAAGGGCAATGAAAATGGGCGCGATAAGCTATATGACGAAGCCTTTCGAACTGGAAGTCATAAGGGAAGTCGTGCTGTCGGCGCTCGGCGCCGCCGAGGGCGGGGAAGCGGGCGCGAAGCCCTGGCGCGTGGATAAAAGGGGGACGGGGGAAGGCGGCGTTTGAAGTGCCCCTGTAAATACTATAAAATCAGGCTATGGGGAAAAAACCTGATCAAGTCCAGTTCTCGCAGCTTGTGGATATGTTCAGCCCGCAGGCGGTCCTGGAAGAAGTAAAGAATATTTTTATAAATTCCTACCCGGTGGCTGAATTCGGCGACGTCCGCAAAGTCTACGCGGATTTCCTCCTCCTCTACGGCGGGAAATATCCGGGCTTTCACGCCTGCAGCACGCATTACCACGACAAGATGCACGTCACGGACGCCTTCCTGGCCATGGCCAGGCTTATAGACGGCCATAACATCGTTCATAAAAAAATACCCGTCCGCCTGGCGAAGCTGGGGCTTATCGCCGCCATTTTCCACGACACCGGCTTCATCAAGAGCGTCCATGACGCCTCCGGTACCGGGGCGAAGTATACCCTGACCCACGTGGACCGCAGCGTTCATTTCCTGAAGGCCTATTTCAGGAAGAACGGGTTCCCGTTAAAAGACGCGCGGTCGGCGGTCAATATGATCCTGTGCACCGACATGGCGCTGCCGGTGGAGAAGATCCGTTTCTCGGGTCCGGAAGAAAAGAAAGTAGGGTTTATGCTCGGGACTTCCGACCTGCTGGGACAGATGGCGTCACGGTGCTACCTGGAGCGGCTGCTGTTCCTTTACCGGGAGTTCCACGAGGGCCAGGTAAAAGGCTATTCTTCGGAACTTGACCTGCTGCATAAAACCGTGGATTTCGCCAGGTTCATAGACAAGCGCCTCGCCGTCACCCTCGGGGAAGCGGCCGGCAGCGCGAGGGTGCATTTCAGGAAAAGATACAGGATCGACAGGGACTTGTACCGCGAAGCTATGGAAAAGCAGCTGGCTTACCTCAAGGATACCGTCCTCGGCCACCCGGAGAAGTACAGGGCCTACCTCCGCCGCTCGCGGTAAGGGATTTTCGGCGCTGGGAGCAGACTATGTGGAAAGGCAGGCGTTCGATCATCGAGATGGTCTTTTACGGGGCGGCTTTCGCCGTCGCTATGCGCCTCATCAGGCGCCTGCCGATCGACTTCAGCTACAAGGCTTTTATCGGCGGCTCCGTAGGCGGGCTGCTCGGGTTCCTGCGGGAACCTGTCTGGGAGTTCGTCTCGTCTAAATTCAAGATTAAAAAATGAAGCGCCTGGGCGCGCCGCCGGATAAGCGGCCGGGCGCAAAAAAGGCCGGGGGAAACCCGGCCTTTTTATCGCCCGGCGTCCGCCGGGATCACGCGGCAGTCAGTTCTTGTAGACGCTGCGGAGAAGGAGTTTTTTTCTTTCCCCGTTCGCGAGCATCGTGCCTACCGCCGTCCTCAGGTCGGTGAGCTCTATCGGCTTGTTCAAGAAAAGGTCGGCGTTGGCTTCCAGGTTGCCCGCTATTTTCGCCTCGTTGGTGAGGTTGCCGGTAAGGATCATTATAGGTGTGCTCTTGGTCTGCGGATTTCCCTTCAGGGCCTTGCAGACTTCTATCCCGTTTATGTCGGGCAGGCCGAGGTCGATTATGGCCAGGTCCAGCTTGACCTCCTTGATCCATTTCAGGGCGATAGCGCCGGTTTCGGCCGGGATGACCATATAGCCCTGCCTTTCCAGGCAGGTCTTAAGCATCTCAAGCACGGATTTCTCGTCTTCTACTATTAATATTTTCGGCATTGAACTCTCCCCTAACCTTGCAGCTTCTTATTAATCTTATCATATCCGCATTTATTGTGTCACCAGCTCAGCTTGGAAACGGGGCTTTAAAACTGATAAAGTAAACCAGGGAAAAGAACGGGTCCTTGGCTTAAATAAATTCATAGATGAAAATTTACAGCGGCGCAATTATTTCCTGCGACAGGGAAAACCGGGTCCATAAATATCTCGTCGAGGACAAAGGGCGGATACTTTACGCCGGGGCGGAGCTGCCGGCGGAGTATAAAGGCGCGCCTTTAGAGCAGCTGGGAGAGCGGGCGCTGCTTCCCTGCTTCGGGGACACCCACCTGCATTTCGCTTCCTACGCGCTTTTTAACGCCGGTATGGACGTGCGCCGCGCGAAGAGCCTGCCGGAGCTGGGCGGGCAGATAAGGGACTTCGCGCGCGCCAGCGGCGACAAGATCCTGATGGGCTTCGGGGCTTCGCCGCACTGCGTGGCGGAGCGCCGCCTGATCTCCAGAAGCGAGCTCGACCTCGCCTGCCCGGAGCGGCCGGTGTTCCTGGTAAAATACGACGGGCACGCCTGCATCATCAACAGCACCCTGGCGGCGATGCTCCCCGCCGGAATAAAACAACTGAGGGGCTTCCACCCGGAGACGGGGGAAATGAACCAGGAAGCTTTTTTCGCCGTCGCTGATTTCGTCACTAAAAAGATCTCCCTGCCCCGGACCCTCAGGAACATGCTTTCCGCCGTAGACGACATGGCGGGCAAGGGCATCGGCCTGATGCATACGGTCTCCGGCGTGGGCTTTCCCTTCGACCTGGACGTGACGCTGGAGACGATCCTCGGCAGGGGGCTCTCCAGCGGCTTTCAGACGCGCCTCTTTTTCCAGACCATGGACCTTCGGAAGGTCAGAAAGCGAAAGCTGCCGCGCGTAGGCGGCTGTTTCGCGACGGCTCTCGACGGCAGCCTCGGCAGCCGGGACGCGGCGCTGCTCCGGCCCTATTCCGACGACCCGGGAAACCGCGGCGTTCTTTTCTATACCGACGAGCAGGTCGTGGAATTCACCAGGCAGGCTAACCGCGAGGGGCTCCAGATAGAGATGCACGCCATAGGCGACGCGGCTTTCGAGCAGGCCGTAATGGCGCTGGAAGCTGCCCTGAAGGACCGCCCGAGGGCGGACCACCGCCACGGGATCATCCACGCCAGCCTCCCGACCGCGGAGGGGCTCAGGAAATGCGCGGCGCTCGGCATCCAGATCCCTCTCCAGCCCGCCCTGCTGAACTGGGACCTGGAGCCGCTTGAGTATATGCGCGGCATCCTGGGGGAGCGGACGGGTGAGATCTCGCCTTTCCGGGAAATGACGGAGATGGGTATCGTGCTGAGCGGCGGCTCAGACGCGCCCTGCACTTTCCCGGACCCGGTCGCGGGCATCCACGCCGCCTGCAATCATTATGTGCCCGGGCAGTCGCTTACGGTACAGCAGGCCTTGAAAATGTTCACTTATAACGCGGCCTGGGCGGCTTTCGACGAGAAAGAGCGCGGCAGTCTTGAAGCCGGCAAGGCGGCCGATATGGTTATCCTGAACAGGAACCCGCTGGCCATGAAGCCGGAAGAGCTTTTGGAACTTAAGGTAGAGAAGCTTCTGCTGAAAGGGGAACCTTATAAAAAGGGCCAGGGGATAGTCAGTCTTCTGGCTAAAGCCCTTTTGGCCGGCGGGAAGATCTAGGGGGGAAAATGCCTGGAAAATCCGAAAAGCGGACGCGAGGGACGAAGTCCTCGCCGATAATCATCAAAATTAACGGGAAGGCGCATGAATTCGAATTGGGCCGCGATCTCGAGCCCGAAACGACGCTTTCTTTCCTGCTCCGGGAAAAGCTCGGCTATACCGGCCTTAAAGTAGCCTGCGACGAGGGCGCTTGCGGCGCCTGCACGGTGCTCATGGACGGCAAGGCGGTCCTGTCCTGCATGAAGCTTGCCGTCGAGGCTCACGGTCATGAGATCCAGACCATAGAAGGCCTTCCCAAAGACGACCCTGTTATAAAAGCTTTCGCGGATCAGTGCGAACCAGGCTACGGCACGGCCCTGCAGTGCGGGTTCTGCACGCCCGGCTTCGTGATGGCGGCGAAAGGCCTTCTCAACGAGAATCCTAAACCTTCTCCGGCGGAGATCAAGGAAGGTCTTTCCGGGAATATCTGCCGCTGCGGCTGCTATTCCGGCATAGCCCGGGCGGTGCTGCACGCCTCGGAGACGACGGAAGGGGGGAAGAAATGACCCCGCCCCGCCCTTATACGCCCCGTACCGCCCGCAAATTCATCGGCGCCTACCGCCCGCGCATCGACGCAATGGAGAAAGCTTCCGGCAAGGTCCAGTTCGTAGACGATATCACGCTTAAAAGCCGCTTTCCCGGCATGCTTTACGCCAAGGTCATGCGCAGCCCGTACGCTCACGCGCGGATAAAAAGCATAGACGCCAGCCTCGCCGAAAAACTGCCGGGGGTAAAAGCCGTCCTTACCTGCAAAGACCCGGAAGTTTCCTCCCTGAAGCCCACCAGCGCCGGCTGGACCGACGGGGTGGACACGGTTTCCTACGAGCGCATGATGTGGCGCCATTTCCGCGACCGCCGGGTTCTGGGCGACCACGCCTGCTGGGCCACCGACGAGGTGGGCGCGGTGGTGGCGGCCGAGACCGAGCAGATAGCCGAAGAGGCGCTGAAGCTGATAAAGGTGGAGTGGGAAGTTCTGCCTTTCGTGCTTGACCCGTTGGAGGCCATGAAGCCCGGCGCGCCGGTCATCCATCCGGAGATCTCCCCGAACAATATCCTGCCCAAAGACCCGGTCGGCGGCGCGGATATATTCGTGGATAAGGGAGATGTCGATATAGGCTTCGCGGGTTCGGAAGTCGTCGTCGAGGCCACCTCCGTGCACCATAACGCCACGCAGGCCTCGCTCGACAACTGGTGCTGCCTCGTGGACTGGAAAGAGGACAAGCTCACGGTCATGTCTAATTCCTACGAAGCGGACCAGAGCAGGATGCATATCAGCCAGATGCTTAACCTGCCGATCAATAAAGTACGCGTGATCAGTTCCTACGTCGGCGGCCAGTTCGGGCGCGGCGATACGGGCGACCAGCCTTTCTTCCTTTTCACCGCGCTTCTTTCCAGGAAATCCGGCCGGCCGGTCAAATTCAGGCACTCCCGCCGGGAAAGTTTCCATGACTCGCGCCAGCCGGCCATTTATACCGGCAAGATCGGCGCAAGGAAAGACGGGACTATCATTTCGATGTATTTCAAAGGGATAGGAAATTCCGGGGCTTACGCCGACCATACCATGTTCGCGATGAAGTTCGCGCCGACCGAGATCACCGAGGTGGCTCTAGCCTATATCCCGAACGTCAGGATGGAGACCTACGGCGTTTATACCAACAAGCTTCCCGCCTGCATGATGCGCGGGGTGGGGAACTCCCAGTTCAACCTTATCTTCGGCCATGTCGTGGACATGCTCGCCGAGAAGCTCAAGATGGACCCGGTAGACCTCGCGCTTAAGAATTTCGGCCACGAGTGGGGCGGCCTGCCGGACAAGAGCCTGACCGCGGTGCTTTGCGAGGGCGCAAAAAGGATAGGCTGGAAGGAAAAACGCCATAAGCCGGGCAAGGGGCCGGTGCATGACCGGACCAAAAAGCGCGGCGTGGGCTTTTCTTTCCACCCTGCCTGGCACGCCGAGTGGCAGGAAGCGCGGCGCGGCGAGATCCGGATAAGAATTACTGTTAACCCCGACTGCAGCGTGGTTCTGGACGCGCCCACGGTCGAGACCGGTACGGGTTCAAATACCTGCAATGTGCTTGGCTGCGCCGAAGCGCTGGGCTTCCTCGGCATCACTACCGACGATATAGTCTGGCCGCACACGGTCGACACCGAAACAAGCCTGAAGGACTGCGTGCAGACGGACAGCGCCGTTTCCTACCTCCAGTCCGAGGTGGTGGCCCGCGCCGCCCTCGAAGTGAAACAGCGCCTCCTCGAGAAAGCCTCGAAGCTAATGAAGGCCGCGCCCGAAGCCCTCGATATCGCCGGGGGGCGCGTTTTCCGCAAAGCGGCGCCGGCAAAAGGCCTGACGGTCAAAGATGTTTTCATGAAGGGCGATATGCTCCCCGTAGTGGTTGAAATGGGCAGGGCTCCCAACTCAGAAAGGACGGGCGTCCCCTATATCGCCAATTTCGCCGAGGTGGAGGTCGATACCGCCACGGGCCGCGTGCAGGTTCTGAAGCTGGTCGTGCTGAACGACTGCGGCACCGTGATGTACGCCTCGGGCGCGGAGGCCCAGCAGATAGGCGGCCAGGTGATCGGCGTCGGCGAGGCGCTGACCGAGGAGATAATTTACGACCAGGCCACCGGCGTCCCGCTGAATTTCAACTGGATAGATTACAAGATCCCGACCATGGCGGACATGCCGGAGATAGACCCCGCGCTCCTGGAAGTCTGGAGAGGCGCCGGCGAGTACGGCGCCTGCGGCATCGGAGAGGGCACGGTCACGTGCACCCCGCGCGCGGTGCTTAACGCTATTTATAACGCTATCGGCGTCAGGATAGACGATATCCCGGTCAAGCCGGAGAAAGTTCTCAAAGCGCTGGGTAAGGCATAATTATGGCCATGAAAAAATTCGGGCATCTTTCGGCAAAGACCCTTAAAGAAGCGGCCGGCGCTCTCGCCTCCTCTACGGGCCGGGCGCTCGCGCTTGCCGGCGGCACGGACGCGCTGGGCGCTTTGAAGGACAAGATCCACAAAGAAAGCCCTTCGCTGGTAGTGGACCTTAAAACCATTCCCGGCTTGAGCTATATTTCTGAGGAGAAAGGCGGCTTGCGCGTCGGCGCGCTTACTACTCTGCACGATATAGCCGCGCACAAAACCATAGCCGGAAAGTACAGGGTGCTCGCCGAGGCCGCGCGAAGCGTCGCTTCCCCGCAGCTCAGGAACATGGCTACCCTCGCGGGGAATCTCTGTCAGGAGCCAAGGTGCTGGTACTACCGCACGCCGGAGGACCAGTTCCATTGCCTGAGGAAAGGCGGCACGCATTGCGGCGCGCTCCTCGGCGAGAACCGCTATCACTCCGTCTTCGGCGGCGCGCGCGCGGCGGCCCCCGCCTGCACGGCGGCCTGCCCCGGGAATATCGGGATAGCGGACTACCTGGCGCGCGTCAGAAAAGGGGACCTGGACGGCGCCGCGGATACCATCCTTGATAATAATCCTCTCCCGGCCATGACCGGCCGGGTCTGCCCGCATTTCTGCGAAGGCAAGTGCAACCGCGGCGGTTTCGACGAGGCGGTTTCTATACGCGCTATGGAGCGTTTCGTCGGGGACCATATTCTCGCGCATTCCGCGGAACTCATGAAGCCGCCGGCCAGGCGGACGAAGAAAAAAGTGGCTGTGGTCGGTTCCGGTCCCGCCGGTCTGGCGGCCGCTTATTATTTACGGATGGCTGGTCACCAGGTCGCCGTGTTCGACAGGCTGCCCAGGGCGGGCGGAATGCTCGCCTACGCTATCCCGGCTTACCGGCTGCCCCGGAGGCTGGTCGCCGCCCAGATAGCGGCGCTTGAAGCGATAGGCATAGTTTTTAAACTAGATACAGAGATCGGCGGCAAAGGGCCGTCCTTGCGCTCGCTCCGCAGGAACTACGACAGCGTCTTCCTCGCCACCGGGGGCTGGGCGCAGAAAAAAATCCGGCTCGAGAAGTCGGAGCTGCTTACCTCCGGCATGGCCTTCCTTACGGAAGGCAAGCCCGCGGTGGGGAAGAGCGTCCTGGTTATAGGCGGCGGAAATGTCGCTGTGGACGTGGCGGTAACCGCCAGCCGCGCCGGCGCTAAGAAAGTGACGATGGTATGTCTCGAGGCCAGGGACGCGATGCCGGCTTTCCCGGCGGAGATCGCCGAGGCCTTGAAAGCGGGCGTTCGTATCATGGCCGGCTGGGGACCCCGGCGCGTCCTTGAAGCGGGCGGGAAAGTTAAAGGAATGGATTTTATAGCCTGCGCTTCGGTCCTGGACGCGGAAGGCCGGTTCGATCCGGTTTTCGACGCGGCGCGCGAACAGACGGTAAAAGCCGAGCAGGTCATACTTGCTATCGGCCAATCCGCCGAGCTCGGCTATGCCGCGGGCGTCAAGACTCAGCGGGGCGTCATTATCGCCGATGAGGCTACTCAAGCTACTAACCTGCCCGGGGTTTTCGCCGGCGGGGACGCGGTGAGCGGGCCGGCTTCTGTGATCCACGCTATCGCGGCGGGCCGACGGGCCGCGAAGGCGATAGAAACTTATCTGGGCGGCGGCAAAAGCGCCGCCAGCGCCCATGCCGGGGTAAGCCAGCTCCTAGCCCTTAACGCCGCCTGCGGGACGCATTGCGGCCGGACAAAGTTCCCGGAAATCAAAGGTTTAAGCCGTGAGGGTTTGCTCGCGGAGGCTGAACGCTGCATCGACTGCAGCTGCGTCGCCGTGAACGCTTCCGACCTGGCCCCGGCGCTCGCGGCTTCGGGCGCGACGATAAGAACGACCCGCCGGGACATCGCGGCGGAAGACTTCTTCACCGCCGGCGTCCTAAGGTCGACGGTACTGGACAGGGACGAACTGGTGCGGGAGATCTTTGTGCCTGTCCCGACTCCGGGAGGCAGCCAGGGTTATCACAAGTTCAGGATACGCAATTCGATAGACTTCCCTATCGCCGGCCTGGCGGGGGTCTTTAATTATTCCGGCGGAAAGATAAAGGAAGCTAAGCTGGTTCTAAGCGCCGTGGCGCCTATCCCGCTCAGGCTGAAAGCGGTAGAGGCTTACCTGGAGGGGAAACTGGCGGATGAAAGAACCGCCCTTGCGGCGGGAAAACTCGTGGAGAAAGAGGCCAGGCCGCTGGCAAAGAACGGCTTTAAGGTGCAGATAGTGAAAGCCCTGCTGCAGAAAGCGATCATGTCCGCCGCCGGGTGAAACCTGCTGTTTTGTATAATTAGAGTGCTTTAGAGAGATTTCAAGGAGACTTCAGATGAAAGAAAACAAGAAAGTAGTGCTGGCTTACAGCGGCGGCCTGGATACGTCCATAATTTTAAAATGGCTTCTGGAGCAGGGCTACGAAGTGATAGCCTACATAGCCGACGTCGGACAGGCGGGGGATTTCAAGAAAGCGAAAGCGAAAGCCCTGAAGGTCGGAGCCTCCAAAGTTTATATCGAAGACCTTAAGAAAGAACTGGTCACGGACTATATCTTCCCTATCTTCAAGGCGAACGCCCTTTACGAGGGGCGCTACCTGCTCGGCACCGCGGCCGCCCGCCCGATCATAGCGAAGAGGCAGATAGAAATAGCGGCTAAAGAGAAAGCCGGCTTCGTCTCGCACGGGGCCACCGGCAAGGGGAACGACCAGGTCAGGTTCGAACTGGCTTATTACGCCCTTAACCCGAAAATAAAGGTGCTCGCGCCGTGGAAAATGGAATCTTTCCTCCAGCAGTTCAAGGGCCGCACCGACCTTATAAATTACGCTCAGGCCAAAGGCATCGAGATCAGCTCGACCATTAAAAAACCTTACAGCGAGGACGACAATCTGCTCCATATCAGCCACGAGGCCGGGATCCTCGAAGATCCGGCGCACGAGCCGACCGAGGATATCTTCTCCAAGACCGTGTCCCCGGAAAAAGCTCCCGACAAGCCGACCCGCCTGAGGATACAGTTCAAGGACGGCATACCGGTGAAGGTCACCGACCTGGACAAAGGCCGCTCCGAGACCGAGCCGCTCAGGCTTTTTAATTTCCTCAACGAGCTCGGGGCGAAGAACGGCATAGGCCGGATAGACATGGTGGAGAACCGCTTCGTCGGGATCAAATCGCGCGGGATCTATGAAACTCCCGGCGGGACCATCCTGTTCGCCGCGCATAAGGATATCGAGGGCATAGCGATGGACAGGGAAGTTATGCGGCTGCGCGACATGCTGTCCCCGAAGTTCGCCGAGCTGGTGTACAACGGGTTCTGGTTCAGCCCCGAGATGGATTTCCTGATGTCGGCCATCAACAAGAGCCAGGAAGCTATCGACGGGAGCGTGACGCTCAAGCTCTACAAGGGCAACGTCATGGTGACCGGCCGCGAAAGCGCCAGCTCGCTCTACAACAAGGACCTGTCCAGCATGGACATCGAGGGCGGCTTCAACCAGAAGGACTCCGAGGGCTTCATAAAGATCCACGCCACCCGGCTGATGGCGCACAGCGCTATCATGAAAAAGCACGGCGGCAAGAAATGAAGCTCTGGGACAAGGGCGGCGAGCTGAACAAGGATATCGAGTCTTTCACGGTGGGGGACGATTATATCCTTGACCGGCGGCTGGTGAAGCACGACTGCGCCGCGTCGCTGGCGCACGCCAAAATGCTGCGCAAGATTGGGCTGCTGACCAAAGCCGAGCTCGCCGGCCTTGAGAACGGCCTCCGCGAAATACTGCGGCTCGACGGAAAAGGCGCTTTCGTCATTAATAAAGAGGACGAAGACTGCCATACCGCCATCGAGAACTTCCTGGTAAAAAAATGCGGCGACGCCGGGAAAAAGATCCACACCGCGCGGTCCCGCAACGACCAGGTGCTCACCGCCCTCCGGCTTTACGAGAAAGAAAGCCTGGGTACGCTGAAACAGAAACTGGCGGGCTTTAGGAAAGCCCTGCGGTCCGCGCAAAAGAGGCAGGGGCGAATACCTCTTCCCGGCTACACGCATATGCGCAGGGCGATGCCGACCACGGTGGGAACCTGGCTCGGCTGCTTCTCCGACTCCGCCGCCGATAACGATAAATTCTCGGACTCCGTGCTTAAGCTGATAGACCAGTCGCCGCTGGGCTCGGCCGCCGGCTACGGCGTGCCGGTGCTGAAGATAGATAAAAAGATGACCGCCTCCCTGCTGGGCTTCGCGAAAGCGATGGATAACCCGGTCTACGCCCAGATGAGCCGGAATAAATTCGAAGCCACTATCGCCCACCTCTGCTCCCAGGTCATGTTCGACCTGAACAAGCTGGCCTCCGACCTTATCATGTACAGCATGCCGGAGTTCGGCTTCGTGAAGCTGCCGGACGCTTTCTGCACGGGCAGCTCCATCATGCCGCAGAAGAAGAACCCCGACGTGCTGGAGCTGGTGCGCGGCAAGTACCATGTCGTGCTCGGAGAAGAATTCAAGATAAAGAGCCTGGCCGGCAATCTAATCTCCGGCTATAACAGGGATATCCAGCTGGCCAAGGGGCCGCTTTTCAGCTGCCTCGACGCCGCGCTGGCCGCGCTCGGGATAATGTCGGTGGTGGTGGAAGGCCTGCGTTTCGACGCGGAGAACTGCGCTCTTTCCGAAGAGCTGTTCGCCACGGAGGAAGTATACAAGCTGGTGGAGAGCGGCACGCCTTTCAGGGACGCTTACCGGAAGGTAGCGGAAAAATACAAATAGGCGCGGCGCTCCTTTCAGGCGGCTTTATTTGAGCAGAGCCCTGGAAGAGATGAAGTAGGTTGCCGCGAGAATGGCCGCGATCACCCATATCAGCCAGCCGGAAGAGGAAGGCTTTACCGCCCCGGGGTTGGGCTGTTCGTAGCGGGTTTCCTGTCTTTCCTCGGAGGCCGCCGCTCCCTTGGACTGCAAGGACGGGGGCCGGGGGCGAGGCCCGGGAGGCTGCGAAGCCTTGAGAAGCAAATTAAAAATAGTTTCCAGGCCGGAGCCGCCCTGGAATCTGAACTGAAAATCCTTGTGCAGGGTTATTTTTGAGACGCCGGGAGTTTCTTTACCGGATTTGGCTGCTTTCAATTTCGCTTTTACCGCTTCCCGGTATTGTTCCGGAACGTCCTCCGGTTTAAACTCCCCGTTCATTCCTGGAATTATCTCTTTCTTTTCTTCGTTTTGCATAAGGTTTCCTCGTCCATAGTCTATCTATAAACCGCGCCGCCTGTAAACGGCGCTCTTTATTTTGCCGGGGTCGCTTTACTTTGGTATATTAATGAAGTCTATGACAACAACGACCGGCGCGTCCGGTGCGGCCAAAAGTTTCGAGTGGGCTGACGCCTGGGGCGGGATGGCGGCGATGCTCGTCGCTCTGCCTTCCGCCATCGCTTTCGGCGTCGCGATGTACGCGCCGCTCGGGCCCGGTTTTGCCGGCGCGGGCGCGCTTGCCGGCGTCCTGGGGACAGTGGCCATAGGCCTAATCGCCCCGGCGCTCGGCGGCGCCCCGCGCCTTATTTCGGCTCCCTGCGCCCCGGCGGCGGCCGTGATGGCCGCGCTCTGCGTCCGGCTGCTGGGGGACGGCGCTTCGCCGTCGGGCGTCGTAGTTTCTCTCGCCCTGGTAGGCCTGCTCTCGGGCGCGCTGCAGGCCGTTTACGGCGCGCTCGGCGGCGGCCGCCTGATCAAATATATTCCCTATCCCGTGGTCACCGGGTATATGAGCGGCGTCGGCCTGCTTATCATCCTGAAGCAGATAGTTCCTTTCCTCGGGCTGGCGAAGAGCGCTGAGCCGCTCGCCGGCCTGCTTTCACCCGGTACCTGGCAATGGCCGGCGGTATTCGTGGCCCTTGTCACGGTCGCCGTCACGGTCGCCGCCCCGCGTTTCACTAAAAAGATCCCGGCCGCAATTTTGGGGCTGGCCGCCGGCATTGGGGCGCACCTGGCGGCGGGGCTTTTAAAGCCCCAGCTGCTCGCGCTCGAAGCGAATCCTTTCATCATAGGCGCCATCTCTACCAGCCCGGGAGCCGTTTTCGACGGCGTAATTTCCAATTTCGGCGCGCTGCGCCTGCTGGGGCGGCACGAGATCTACCTTCTGCTTGGGCCGGCGCTGACGCTCTCGGTGCTTCTTTCCATAGACACGCTTAAGACCTGCGTCGTAACGGATTCCATAGTCCGGACCCGGCATAATTCCAACCGCGAGCTCACCGGGCAGGGAGCGGGGAATATCGTCTCCGCCCTGCTGGGGGGCATGCCGGGCGCCGGGACCCTCGGGGCGACCATGGTAAGCCTGGCGAGCGGCGGGAAAACCCGGGCGGCGGGTATCATCGAGGGGGCGCTTGCCCTGCTCACCGCGCTCGCGTTGGGCGGCGCGATCGGGCGCATCCCGCTGGCCGCGCTGGCCGGCATCCTGGCCGTGGTCGGGGCCCGCATGATAGACCGCTCCAGCGTACGGCTGGCGCTCCGGCGCAGCACGATGCTCGACTTCGCCGTTATTCTCTCGGTGACGGGGACGGCGCTGGCCGTGGACCTGATCGCGGCCGCCGGCGTGGGCATAGCGCTTTCAATTCTGCTGTTCATCCGCGAGCAGATGAACATTACCGTGATCCGGCGCAAAGCCACGGGCGCCGAGATCTCCTCGAAGCAGCAGCGCCTGGAGGGAGAGCGGGCGGTGCTGGCGGAGCGCGGCGCCGAAACCCTGGTCGTCGAGCTGCAGGGCAGCCTGTTCTTCGGGACCACCGACCAGCTTTTTTCGGAAATAGAGAGCGAGATGCGTTCCTGCCGGCGCCTTATCCTGGACATGCGGAGGGTTACCTCCGTGGATTTTACGGCCGTGCACATGCTCGAGCAGGTGGGCGCGATGCTGCGCGAGCGCGGCGGGACGCTGGCTTTCTCCCATCTCCCGCAGAGCCTGCCGACGGGGCAGGACCTGATAACCTATTTTAAATATCTGGGGCTGACGCATGACGAAGGCGGGGGGCGCGTCTTTGAAACGCTGCACGACGCGCTCGAATGGGCGGAGGACAGGGCCCTCGAAGAGGCCGGCCTGGAGCGGGCGGCCCCTGGCGAACTTCTGGACCTGTCCCAGATAGACTTTTTGCACGAGATCGACCCGGCCTCGCTTGCCGGGCTGCGGGCGGCGATCACCGAACGCCGGGTAGAAGCCGGAAAACCAGTCTTTCTCCGCAAGGAAAAGGGGAACGAACTTTTCCTGATCCGCCGCGGGCGCGTCCGCATCGTCCTGCCGCTGAAGGACACTCGCCGCCAGCATCACCTCGCGGTCTTCGGGCCGGGGGATTTCTTCGGCGAGGTCGCTTTCCTGGCCCGAACTCCGCGGACGGCCGACGCCCTGGCCCTGACCGACACCGACCTTTATGTGATCGGCCGCGAAGCTTTCGACGGGATCTCCCGCCGCGACCCGGCCGTCGGCGCGGTTTTCTTTCAGCGTCTTTCCACGGTGGAGGCGCTGCGCTTGCGCGACGCCGACCGCGAGCTGCGCCGCCTTCAGGACAACTAAGGCGGGCGCCAGGAGGCAGCTATGAGCGTATCTTCCCATCTCAGCCCGGAGCCCGAGCGGCGCCTCTGGATAATACACGCCAAAATACTCGGCGAGACAAGCCGGACCGACCTGAAGCTCTGGGCGCTCACGGCCTTCGCCGCCGCCCAGATGGCGCTTGTTGAAACCGTAGTCCCCGGCGGGCGGCTCTCGCATTTCGCGCTCGCGCTGCTTTGCGTGATCCTGCCGATCGGCCTTCTCGCGCTCTCTCCCCTGATCGAAACTAACAGGCAGGTCCCCCTGCTCGACCCGCGGATGGACGGGCGGCATGCCGGTGATTGCCTTATCTCAGCGCACGATATCGCCAAATACCCCCAGATAGAGCTGGTCATCCTCTTCGACAGGTATCTCGGGGGCGGCGTTACCGCCACCCAGTATTACGAGGATATCGTCGGGCAGATAGTTTCTTCGGCGAGGATAGCCGTCCGCAAGCGCCGCCTTTTCCTGGCCGCGACCGTCCCCGCCGTGGTCGTCCAGCTCGGCCTGCTCTGCCGGCTTATCTGGCGTTAGGATAGTCTTAGATTTTCTACAATATAGCCATGCAACAGATCTCCGCGCTTTTCGGCACCTGGATAATAGGCTTTTACTCTTTCCTTTTCATAGCGACCGCGCTTCTTTACCTCGCCGGCCCGGCTTCGCGCAAAAGGCTGGGCGGAACCTTTTTCCTGGCCGTCAGCTCTATAGCCGGCCTCCTGGCGGTAAAGCTCATGGGCGGCGCCTCCTCAGGCGGCCTGCTGAAACTTGTGGAGCTGGTGTCCCGCCTGTTCGCGGTGATAGCCGCGATAAACCTGGCCGGGGTCTTCGGTTTCTCCCTGGTCATGCCGAAGCTCAAGGCCGGCGTCTCCAAGTTCGTGGAGGACCTGATCCTCGCCGGCGCCTACATAGTGGCCGGGCTCGCGGTGGTTTCCGCTTCCGGCGCGAACCTCAGCGGTATACTGGCCACCTCGGCCCTGGTGACCGGCGTGGTCGCTTTTTCCCTGCAGGATACGCTCGGGAACATTATCGGAGGCATGGTCCTGCACCTCGAGGACTCTTTCGTCGTAGGCGATATGATAAGGGTGGAGGGGTTCGAGGGCGTCCTGAAGGAGATACGCTGGCGCCAGTCGACGCTGGCGACCATCGGGGGGGATATAATAATCATCCCCAATATCGTCCTTATGAAAAGCGCCGTCCTGGTGCTGGGGGCCGCGGCCGGGAACAAGCGCTTCCGCGCCGTTCCTTTCAACGTATATTACGACCGGCACCCTGGCGAGGTCACCGGGCCGGTGGAGCAGGCGCTGAGGGAGGACCCGCCCGCCGGCGTGGCCTCGGAGCCGCCCCCGGATTGCGTGATAAAAGATTTCCAGCCTAACTGCATAGTGTACGAGGCCCGCTACTGGCTTACCGATTTCTCGGCCCCCGGCGGCGTGGACGCCCTGGTGCGGTCACGCATCTTCTACGCGCTCTCCCGCGCAGGCATAAAGCTTTCCGTGCACGGCAGGACGATGGTCCTGGCGCAGGGCGCCGAGGAAGTGGCCGAGAAGAGCAGGAAGCAGGAACAGGCCAGGCGCGCCGCGGCCCTGAAAGGGGTCTATGTTTTCCAGGTCCTGACCGAGGCCGAAAAAGAGCTCCTCGCCGGCCGCCTGAAGCCCACGCCTTTCGCCACCGGCGAGATAATGACCAGGCAGGGCGCGGTGGCCGACTGGCTTTACATCATTTCAAGCGGGGTGGCCGAAGTGCGGCTGTATTCCGAAGGCGGCGGCGGGTACCGCATGGTAAAGAGGCTGGCGGCCGGCGACTTCTTCGGCGAGGGCGGGCTGCTTACCGGCGAGCCGCGCTCCGCCACGGTCGTGGCCGACGGCGAGGTGAACTGCTACAGGCTTGACCGGGAAGGCTTCTCGGACATACTTGCGAGCCGCCCGGAGATAGCGGAATCGATAGCCGGCCTGCTCGCTAAAAGGCGCCTCGAACTGAACCAGGCCAAAGAGAAGCTGGCCGGCGAAAACGCCCTGGCCGGCCTTAAAACCGAAGAGCAGAACCTGCTCTCTACGATCAGGAATTTCTTCAGCCTGAGCTGAACCGGCTAGAGCCACTTATGGCGGGGGTAGCGGCGGGCGAGGGCGGGTTTAAGCTTTGGATAGCTTTCGGCCCAGAAGCTTTTAAGGTCTTTCGTGACCTGCACCGGGCGCATGGAGGGGGCGAGGATGTGCACCACCAGCGGAACCCGGCCGGCGGCTACCCTCGGGGTTTCCGTCACCGAGAAAAGATCCTGTATTTTCGCCTCAAGGTAGGGCTCGCGGCCGCGCGGGTATTTTATCTTCGCCCTGCGCCCGCCGGGCATTTCAAGGCGCGAGGGGGCGTATTTATCTATAAGCCTGGTTTTCTCCCAGCCGAACCACTCCTGCAGGGACGGCATTACGGGCCGGGTCCTGGCCTCGGCCACGCTGCGCGCCCCGGCGCAGATATCGGCTATCACCAGCTTCAGGTCTTCCTCGCTTAAAATCTCGAAACCAAGGTCGGGGCAGGCTTTAGCGAGGAACTCCACCCGCGCCAGCCAGTCCTCCACTTCCTCGTCCCAGTGCTGCAGCTTCTGGCGGCCGCCCGTGAATTCATCGGCTATCAGGTCGGAGGAGGGCTTGCTCGGTTTGGCCGCGGTTATTTCCCGGCGTATCGTTATGCCGCGGTAAAGCGTCAGGTTCTCGGTCACGGGGGTAAGCATGACCTCGTCGAGGGCGGGGCGCGAGAGTTTTTCTATATCGCCGGGGAAGGCCGCGAGCAGCCAGTCCTCTTTGATCTCGGCGGCGAAAGAGAGCGTGATGTCCGCCCCGGTCTTCTGCAGGCTTTCCATCGCCTCGCCGGCGCAGATTATGGCGGCCCCGGAAGCCGCGCTTTTGGGGCTTAGCCGGGCGTGCCTGCCGCCGGGCAGCTGGTAGCGGCCCCGCCCGGCGGAAAACAGCGCCGCGACCCGGTCCGGGAAAGCCCGGAGGAAGCATTGCGAGGCCAGGGCCAGGGCTTTGCCTCCGGAGGGCTCCGCCGCGCCGCCGAGGCGTTTCGCCAGCTTCCAGGCGTCGCGCGCGGCCGCCTGCTTCACGCCGGACCGCTGGCAGGCATAGGCGTCGAAATTAGAGTCGGCGCAGAATTCGAGAGCTTTAATAACGGCCGCCAGGTCCGAGCGCAGTTCGGCGTAGCGGTTCTCCGCCTGCCTTCCTTCGTCGAGCCAGAGGCCGCGGCGCTGCGCGGCGGCGGCTATCAGGGCGCATTCATAGGCGCAGCCCAGGCGGGCGCCCTCCACCATCATCCGGGAGTAGCGCGGGTGGAGCGGGTATTTCGCCATGGCCCGGCCCTCCGCGGTCAGCGCGCCTTTCGCGTCGGTAGCGCCGAGCTCCCGCAGCAGAGTCTCCGCGCGGGCCGCGTCCTGGGGGGCCGGCGGGTCCAGCCAGCGCAGGGCGTCGAAACCTTTATAGCCGCAGGCTTTCAGCGTCAGCAGGGCCTCGCTTACGTCCAGCCGCAATATTTCCGGCTCGAGCAGGACCGGGCGGCCGGCGTTCTCGCGCTCGGTCCAGAGCCGCGCGCAGACCCCGGCGCGGGTCCTGCCGGCGCGGCCCGCCCGCTGCGTCGCCGACGGGACGGCTATCTTTTCCGTGAAAAGGGTGTTTATGCCGCGCTCGCCGTCATAGCGGGCGATGCGGGCGAGCCCGCTGTCTATCACGGCGGTGACGCCCTCGATGGTAAGCGAGGTTTCGGCGATGTTGGTGGCTATGATTATCTTGCGCCGGTCGGAAGGGGCCAGCGCCGCGTCCTGGTCGCGCGCCGGCATCTCGCCGTGCAGCGGCATTATGGCGAAGCCGGAAAGCTGCGGCAGGCCCGCGAGCGCGGCGGCGGTGCGGTTTATCTCGTAGGCGCCGGGCATGAAGACCAGGGCGTGCCCTTCCTTTACGGCGGGGAGCACCTGGGCGCAGGTTTTCGCCGCGGCTTCCCAGGAGGGGAGCTTCGCGGTCTCCGGCCCGCAATAGGCTACCGTGATCGGGAAGGCGCGGCCCTCGGCCAGGACCGTTTCGCAGGGCGCCATATAAGCGGCCAGCTTTTTCTCGTCGAGGGTGGCGGACATCACTACCACGAGCAGGTCCGGCCTCGAAGACCTCTGCAGGGCCAGGCAGGCGGCCAGGGTGATGTCGCCGTGGATGTGCCGCTCGTGGAATTCGTCCAGGATTATCGCTGAATATCTGTTAAGCTGCGGGTCCGAGACCAGCTCCCGCAGAAGTATGCCTTCGGTCTCGAAGATTATCCGGGTCTTTGGGCCGGTCTTGTCCTCGAAGCGAACCCGGTAGCCCACCTCGCCGCCGGCGCTGCCGCCGCGCTCTTTGGCGACGCGGTCGGCCAGCATCCGCGCGGCCAGGCGGCGCGGCTCAAGCACGGCTATCCGGCCTTTAAGGCCGCAGCGGTCCAGGAGGAGCTGCGGAACTTTCGTGGATTTGCCCGAGCCGGGGGGGGAAGAGATTATCAGCCGGCGGCTTTTGGCCGCGGCTTTTATGATGAGCTCCGCGCTCTGCAGTATTGGCAGCAAATTCATTGAGGTAATATTCTATAAAAAGCGCGGCCCCGTAAGGGGGGCGGCTTAGGAAGGGCTGCTTTCTATTTCGGTGAAAAAACCGGCATGGTCGGAGAGGTTTCCGCAGCAGCCCTGGTTAAGGATGCGCGCTTCCAGGGCCTTGAAGCCCCTGAAGTAAACGCGGTCCAGCGGGAAGATGGGGAGGACGGAGGGGAAGGTGCGCAGTTTGCGGCCGTAAAGCTCGAGCCCCGCGTCTTTCATGAACAAGCGGGTTTCGAGCTCGTCTTTTTTGTTCCGGCGCCATTCGTTAAAGTCGCCGGCCACGATAAGCGGCTCGTTCTCCGGGACCATCTTCTGTATATATTCCCTGAGCCTGCTGAACTGTTTCTTCCGCGACCGGTAAAGGAGCCCGAGGTGGATGCAGATGCAGTGCAGGCCAGCCCCGCGCCCCGGCAGTTTCAATTTGGCGTAGAGCATGCCTCTTTTTTCAAGCCTGTTGGTGGAGATATCGAGGCGGTCGAAGAAAAGGATGGGGAACTTCGAAAGTATGGCGTTGCCGTGGTGGCCGTAAGTGTAGATGGCGTTCTTGCCGTAGACATGGTCCAGGCCGGCCTCGCCGGCGATATATTCGTGCTGCGGCTTGGCCGGCCAGTTCCGGTGCTTGGCCGCGTTATGGATGTTCTCTCCTACCACTTCCTGCAGGAATATTATATCGGCTTTCACCGAGTGTATGCAGCGGCTGAGCTCCGGTAATACAAAGCGCTTGTTCAGCGGCGAAAAGCCCTTGTGCAGGTTTATGGTCAAGAGACGAAGCTTCATGTATCCCCCTGCCTGTATGATAACAAAAAAAGCCCGGGCTTTCGGCCCGGGCTTTCTTTTTTTGCTATGCCTTAGTAGCGGTAATGGTCCGGCTTGTAAGGGCCGTCCTGCGTCACGCCTATGTAGGCGGCCTGGTCCTTGGTGAGCTTGGTCAGCTTCACGCCGATCTTCTCGAGGTGCAGGCGGGCGACTTCCTCGTCCAGGTGCTTGGGCAGGCGGGTCACGCCTACGGCCATTTTCTTGGTCCAGAGCTCTATCTGGGCCAGGGTCTGGTTGGTGAAGGAATTGCTCATCACGAAGGACGGGTGTCCCTTGGCGCAGCCGAGGTTCACGAGGCGGCCTTCGGCCAGGAGGTACATCGAGCGGCCGTTGGGCAGGTCGAAGCGGTCCACCTGGGGCTTAATGTTGACCTGCTTCACGCCCTTGGCCTTCTTCAGCGCTTCCACCTGGATCTCGTTGTCGAAATGGCCGATATTGCAGACGATGGCCTGGTCTTTCATCTTGAGCATATGCTCGAGGCGGATGATGTCCTTGTTGCCGGTGGTGGTGACGTAGATGTCGCCGGCGCCGAGGGTGTCCTCGACGGTGGCCACTTCGAAGCCTTCCATCGCGGCCTGCAGGGCGCAGATCGGGTCGATCTCGGTGACGATGACGCGGGCGCCGAAGCCGTGCATGGAGCGGGCGCAGCCTTTGCCCACGTCGCCGTAGCCGCAGACCACCACGACCTTGCCGGCGATCATCACGTCGGTGGCGCGCTTGATGCCGTCGGCCAGGGATTCGCGGCAGCCGTAGAGGTTGTCGAACTTGGACTTGGTCACGGAATCGTTCACGTTGATCGCGGGGACCATCAGCTGGCCGGCTTCGTGCATCTGGTACAGGCGGTGGACGCCGGTAGTGGTCTCCTCGGAGACGCCCTTCCAGTCCTTCACGGCCAAATGCCAGCGCTTGGGGGAGGATTTGAGGATTGCTTTCAGGCACTTGTTCAGTTCCTGCTCGTCCTCGCAGTCGGCTTTAGCGTCGAGTATCTTCGCGTTCTTTTCCGCCGCGACGCCGCGGTGCATCATCATGGTGGCGTCGCCGCCGTCGTCGACTATGAGGTGGGGGCCTTTGCCGCCGCCGAAGTCGAGGGCGCGCTCGGTGCACCACCAGTATTCGGCCAGGGTCTCGCCCTTCCAGGCGAAGACCGGGATGCCGGTGGCGGCGATGGCCGCGGCGGCCTGGTCGGAGGTCGAGAAAATATTGCAGGAGCACCAGCGCACTTCGGCGCCGAGGGCGGAGAGCGTCTCGATAAGGACGGCGGTCTGGACGGTCATGTGGAGGGAGCCCATCACGCGCGCGCCCTTGAGGGGCTTTTTCGCTCCGAATTTTTCGCGGAGGGACATCAGGCCGGGCATCTCTTTTTCCGCGATCTCTATCTCGCGGCGGCCGAGGGCGGCCAGGCTCATATCTTTAACTTTAAAGTCGTTCTTCATGGTTTTTGCTTTCTCCTTAAGTGCGGTGTTCATAAATGCCTCCTGTGTCTTGTCTTCCCTATATTGTACCCTATGGCCTCAATTTAGTAAAATTAATAAATAACAACCACAGGTTAAGTAATACTTATGCTAACAGATTTCAACCGCCTTAAGGTCTTCTACACCATTTACCGGCACAAGAGCGCCGCCGCCGCCGCCAGGGAACTGTATATAAGCCAGTCCGCAGTCAGCCAGAGCCTGGGCAAGCTTGAGCGCGAGCTGAAAACCCAGCTTTTCGTAAGGCTGCATAAAAAACTGGTTCCTACCGCCGCGGCAGGCAGCCTTTACGAGATAATCGAGCCTTTCGTGCGCAACCTGGAGGGAGGCCTGGCCTGGCTGGAAGCTGAAAAATCGGGGCCGCGCGGCGTTCTGCGTATCGGGGCGCCTGTGGAATTCGGGTCCCGGAACCTGGTGGAGCTGGTCGCGGCCTTCAGGCGGAAGCACCCTGCGGTATTCTTCGAGGTTTCGCTTGGCCATCCCGACGTGCTGCTCCCGAGGCTGGCCGCGGGAGAGCTTGATTTCGTCTTCGCGGATATCTTCCCGGGAAGGGGGGGCAAGAACCTGCCTCCTTTTACCGTTTCTTCGGTCCTGACGGAAAAACTCGTTCTGGCCAGCTCGGCCGGGTATTACTCGGCGCGGCTGAAAAGCGGGGCGGACCCGGCAGCCCTGGCCGGCTGCGACTTCCTCGACTATTCCCACGGCCGGCCCGCGCTGCTCAACTGGTTCCGCCACCATTACGATAAGAGTTTCCCCGGATTGAAAGTAGTGCTGACGGTGGAAAGCGTGCAGGCCATCCTGAACGGCATCAAGGGCGGGCTGGGGCTGGGGATAGTCCCTGAATACCTGGTGGAAAAGGAACTGAAAGCCGGCTCCGTAAAGGCGGTCAGGACCGGCAGGCCGGAGCTGATAAACCGGATCTCGCTGGTCAGGCTTAAAGGCCGGGCCGCCTCGCCCGCGGAAAAAGCGTTCCTGGAAAATTTTTAAACCCGCGTTCCAGGGACCGGCGGCGGCGGGCTTGTTTTGTACAATTTAGCTATGAAACCACGGAAACTTCTTTTAAGCCTCGCGGCCGCGCTCCTCTTTCCCGTCTTCCTCCATTCCGAAGAATGGGTGATCCCGCGCACGACTTATTATATAAGCGCGGACCAGCAGAAATTCCCGGATTTCCCGGCCCCGCCGGAGGCCGGCTCGAAAAAAGACAAAGCTGACCTGGCCATAGTTCTTGACTGGCAAAAGAGGCGCGCCCCGCGGGACTGCGCCAGGGCGAAAGCCGGCGCGCACGCCGGCTATGAAGAATTTTTCGGCGACATCAGCCCTTTCGCGAAGCCGCTGCCTGGAGAGGCCGCCTTAATCCTCGGAAGGGTGAAGACCGAAACCGACGGCGCGGCCGCGGACATTAAGGAGGTCTTTAAAAGGCCGCGGCCTTTCCTCCGCGACCCGGCTCTGGAGCCCTGCCTTGGCCGTATCGGCGGGCTGGCCTATCCAAGCGGCCACGCCACGATCTCGCGCCTGTTCGCGCTGATGCTCGCGGACCTGGTTCCCTCCCGTAAGAGAGTTTTTTTAGCCCGCGCGGACGAGGCGGCCCTGGACAGGGTGATCGGGGGGGTGCACCACCCTTCCGACATAGAGGCGGGCAAAAAGCTGGCCGACAAACTTTACCGCGCCTATAAAAAAAGCCCGGCGTTCAGGGCGGACATGGAAACGCTGAAGGGCCTGCTCGTAAAAGAACCGGCCGCCAAATAAATGAAAGACCTTACCACCGGCGGGGAAGGCAGGCTGATCTGGAATTTCACCGTGCCCATGCTCATCGGGAACGTGTTCCAGCAGTCTTACAACGTTGTGGACAGCATCATCGTGGGCCGGGCGATCGGCAAGTCCGCGCTGGCCGCCGTCGGGGCGAGCTTTCCCATACTTTTCCTTTTAGTGTCGCTCATCATGGGCGCCACCTTGGGTTTTTCAGTGCTTATCTCCCAATTCTACGGCGCCAAGGACATGGCCCGCGTGCGCCGGGCGGTGGATACCTCGTACATTTTCCTGTTCGTCTCTTCCCTGCTCGCTACGGGGGCGGGCCTGGCTTTTTCCGGAACCATACTTAAACTGCTGAATACACCGGCCGATATCTTTCCCCAGGCGCTTACCTTCCTGCGCATTACCTTCGGCGGCCTGGTCTTCCTTTTCAGCTACAATACCCTCAGCTCGATCCTGCGCGGGCTCGGGGATTCGAAGACCCCGCTTTATTTCCTCGTTTTTTCCACTATCCTTAATATAGCGCTCGTTCTCCTTTTCGTCACCGTGCTGCACTGGGGGATAGCCGGCTCCGCCTGGGCCACGGTGATAGCGCAGGCTTTTTCCTTCCTGCTGGCGGTGCTCTACCTGAATAAAACCCACCCGGTGCTGAGGTTCAGGCTAAAGGGTTTCGAATTCGACCGGGCTATCTTCAAACAGAGCCTGGCTATAGGCCTCCCGTCGGGAGTGCAGCAGATGCTGGTCGCGGGCGGCATGATGGCGCTGACGCGGCTCGTGAACGGCTTCGGCACCGACGCGGTGGCCGCTTTTACCGCGGCCGGCCGGGTCGACACTTTCGCCGTGATGCCGGCCATGAGCCTGTCTATCGCCATCTCCACTTTCGTCGGGCAGAATATCGGCGCGGGCAAGATGGAGCGCGTGAAGAGGGGGCTTAGGATGTCCCTCTATATCTCCGGCGCGACTTCGCTGCTTACTACCCTGCTGGTCGTCGTTTTCGGCTGGCATCTTATTTCGATGTTCAACTCCGACCCGGCCGTGGTCGCCATAGGCAGCCGCTACCTGCTTATCGTCGGTGGGTTCTATATCGTTTTTTCCAGCATGTTCGTAATAAACGGGGCGCTGCGCGGCGCCGGGGATACTTTTTTTCCGATGCTGGTTACCGTCCTGGCCCTCTGGGGCATAAGGGTCCCCGTTTCAACTTACCTCTCCGCCCGCATGGGCACGGACGGGATCTGGTGGGGAGTGCCGGCGGCCTGGATCACCGGCCTGGCCCTTTCCTGGGTTTATTTCAATACCGGGCGCTGGAAGCGCATGTCCCTGGTAAAGCCGCCGCCCGCGCCCGAGCTGCCGCGGGAGGAAGAAGAGGCGGAGTGGAACGTTTCTAATTTCTAGGAGTTTTATATGGGCGATAACGACAGGCTGGTATATTCGACGGGGCCCGACGGCAAAGTCAGCTGCCCCAACTGCGGCAAGACGCCCTGCGCCTGCCCCGAGGGGCTGGCCGGGGAGCTCAGGAAGAGGACTCAGACCGAACCGGTGCGGGTCTCCTTCCGGAGGACCGGCAAAGGCAGCGGGCTCACGCTGATAGAGAAACTCCCCATGCACCCGGCGGGAAAGGAAGAACTGCTAAGTAAATTCAAGAAGCGTCTGGGCGTTGGCGGGACGGTCAAGGACGGCGTCCTTGAAATACAGGGCGACCGGAGGGATTTCGTTAAGGCCGAACTCGAGGCGGCCGGCTATAAAGTGAGGCTGGTCGGTTGATAAGGTCCGCCGGCCGCTTTCTCCTTGCCTAGGCCGCCCAATACCATTCTATCTGCACCGGGGTGGGAGCTCCGTCCTGGGTGGTGTCCGCCCCTTCCTGCTCCATGCGCGGCAGAATATCCCGCATTTTCCAATCGTCTTTCTGGCGCCCGAAGACCCAGTATTCGGTAAAAGGCGCCGGCGCCGCGTCCCGGTGCAGCTCCTTGCCGTTGCGCAACATCGCGCGCACGGCGGTGGCCGTTATCCTGGCGGTGAATTCGTCGAGGCGGATCCTGCTTTTCTCGGCCGGGCTGGTCAGCACTATTTCCGCCCTGCGCGCGAACAAATTATCGAATTCGAAAGTCAGGCCCTCGGCCCTCCTGGCATCGATCACTTTTTTCAGCTTGGCGAGCGCCTCGGCCGAGACGAACTCCGGGCTCAGCAGGGAACCGTCGTTCTTTCCCCAGGCCTCGTAGACATTCTCGAAAGCCAGCGTGGCGGCTATCTCCATCTTCTGCCTGTCCCAGCGGTCGTCAGCCGCCCCGGCGATATTTCCCGCTTCGGCGGGGGGCAGCTCCCGCGGCGCGGAAGAAACCGCCGCGGCGGCCGCGAGGCCGGCCAGGCCGGCGGCCTGTTGGAAAGCCGCCGCGCTCTGCGGGCTGTCGGGCAGATTGGGGGCGTGCATGAAGTCCAGCTCGCCGACCTGGTCTATGCGGGCGAGGGCCCAGTTCCCGTTAAACTGGTAGAAGGTCCAGAATTCCTGGAACGTGGAAGGCTCCACGCCGCTCCCGGAGCCGGAGGCGGAGGCCTCGCTTATCGTGTAATCGCGGGCCGAGGCCGTAATAAGGGCCGTGAAAGAGCGGCCTTCCGTCTCCTTCGGGCAGCGCACGTGGACGAAATCTATATGGAGGATCTTAAGGTCGTCCATCACGTTTATCTCGCCCCGCTCTTTCATGGCGGCTACTTTCGCGGTGTGCCCCGCGTGAAGGTTCGGCATCATGATCCCGCCCAGCGTGCTGTAGTCGCGGGCCTGCCAGGCGGTCTGCACCCGGATGAAGACGTCCCGTACCAGGCCTTCGAGCATATCGGGGTTGAACATCGCCTCCCTGCGCCCTAGGCTTCTGAGGATGTCGAGCGTGGCCTCGGCCCGGGGAGTTACGCTCCCGTTCGGCAGGAGCTGGCTTTTCACCGTGCTCCCGCCGCCGCCCCCGCGCTCGGACAGGTAAAGAAAGCCCTTTATAAGGAGGACCGTGATCGCCATGGCGAACAGCAGATTATCTCCGGAGGACCTGCCGCGGCTGTAGTAGTGCCCGTTGCTGTAATAGCCCCGGCTGTAAGAGCCGCCGCCGAAAGAGCCGCCGCCTTTATTGTGGACGATGAAACCGTCGGCGATGAAGGTGTGCGGGGGGGCGACCTCGATATTGTAAACCGCGGCGACGCCGCCCGGCTTGATGGACTTGATCTTCGCCCAGACGCGGCGCCCGTCCGACAGCACGCCGACCTCCATGCCTTTCTTCAGGTCGCGCACTTCCTTAAAACCGAAGCGCGTGAGCAGCGGGTGCTCCGGGGTGGCCGTCAGCTTGCCCTTGCCGGTCCTGATGACCATAAGGCGGTCTTTCTTCTCGTAAAATTCCTTGACCTCGGCGCGGACCAGCCCGGCGTCCGAGAAAGCTATGACCCGGTCGCCGGGCTTTAGCTTTTCTATCGGGATCACTCCGGAGTCCGTGGCAACCCCGGTCCCGGCCGGAAAGCAGCCGCCCCCGCCGCCGCCTCCTCCGCCTCCGCCGGCCCTGGACCAGGCGGGCGCGCAGGGCGCGAGGAGTATCGCCGCTAATAACAGGTATTTCATCCGTGGAGGGCCGCGATCAGGCCGCCCAGCACGGCAGCGGCTATTATGATGCTGACCCCGAGTATGGCCGCTGAAACTATGCGCCCGAAATAATCGGCCACCGCGCGGTTGCCGCGTATTATTTCCTTGCCCTCGTCCATGTCGGGGGTCATTTTATTGAACACGGCGGGAATGCGCGAAGAGAACCAGATAAGCAGGAAAGCCCCGGCCGCGCCGCCGATAAGGGCGAAGAGCACAGCCCAGCCTATATTTATAACGGTATCTGTCATAGGAACCTCCATAGCTTTCAGCGGCGCGCCGTATTCCGGCCTCCGTCAATTATATAAAAAGCGCGGGCCTTTTTTCGGGGCCCCGAAAATGCTAGAATAATAGCGTTGCCAGTCCGGTCGGCCTGAACAGAAGTCCTTACTCAGTTCCCGGAAAATTTAACTACTGATCGCGCTATACGGCGCGGCTTTCTTCTATGATAACCCTCAGGAACGTTTGTAAATCATTTTCTTCCCAGGTCCTTTTCGAGGACGCCTCCCTGCAGATAAACGAAGGGGAGCGCTTCGCGCTGGTCGGGCCCAACGGCGCCGGCAAGTCCACCCTTTTCAAGATGATGCTGCGCGCCGAGGAAGCGGACGACGGCGAGATACAGTTCAAGAAAGGCGTGGTAGTCGGCTACCTGCCGCAGGAGAACCCGCCTACCTCCGAGCGCTCCGTGATAGAGGAAACCCTGGACGGAGTGGAGGACTATGACGGGCGCATAGAGGCCGAAGGCAAGTCCATCCTGATGGGCCTCGGCTTCAAGGTAACCGATTTCGAGCGCAAAGTGAATACCCTGAGCGGCGGCTGGGCCATGCGCGTGGCCATGGGCAAGCTGCTGCTCAAAAAACCCGACCTCCTGCTGCTGGACGAGCCCACCAACCACCTGGACCTGGACTCGCTCATCTGGCTGGAGGAATACCTGGGCCGCTACCAGGGAGCTATTTTCGTCATCTCGCATGACCGCGATTTCATAAACAAGATCTGCAACGCCATCGTCTCGCTGCAGGACAAGACCCTGCGCGTCTACCACGGCGACTACGAGAATTTCCTGGCCCAGCGCCAGTCCGAGAAAGAAAAGACCTACTCCGCCTGGCGCCTGCAGCAGGAAGAGATAGCGCAGATGGAGGACTTCATCGCCCGCAACCGCGCCCGCGTCTCCACCGCCGCGCGCGTGCAGAGCATGATCAAGCGCCTGGACAAGCTGGAACGGATAGAGCTGATCCAGGAAGTAAAGACGGTCAAGATGCGCTTCCCGCAGCCCAGCCGCACCGGAACCAACGTGCTGGAGCTGAGGAATATAAGCAAAGTCTATAATGTTCCCGACCACGAGCCGATAAGGGTCTACGAAGGCTTCGATTTCCAGCTGCAGCGCGGGCAGAAGATGGCTTTCGTCGGCCATAACGGCGCCGGCAAATCCACCCTTTTGAAAATGCTCGCTGGCGTGATAGAGCCCGATTCCGGCGAGCGCGTCCTCGGCCTGAACGTCAAGACCGGCTATTTCTCCCAGCACCGCGAAGGCATTTTGGACCCCCGCAAGACCGTGCTGCAGGAAGCGATGAATAATGACCGGATGAACCCGGAGCTCTCCGTCAGGACCGTGCTCGGGACCTTCCTTTTCCCCGGCGACAACGTCTATAAGAAGACCGATGTCCTCTCCGGCGGAGAGAAGAGCCGCCTGATGCTGGTGAAGCTGCTGATGGACCCGCCCAACGTCATCCTGATGGACGAGCCCACGACGCACCTGGACATGGCCAGCGTCGACGCGCTGGTCGCCGCCCTTAAAGAATTCGAAGGCACCCTCTGCTTCATCAGCCATGACATCTATTTCATCAACGCCCTCGCCGACTCCGTAGTGCACATAGAGCAGGGCAAGACCACCGTCTACCCCGGCAACTACGATTATTTCCGCTACCGCCAGGACCAGATCCAGGCCGAGAACGCCGGCGCCAGAAAGAAAGAGACCGCCAAAGAAGCGCCCAAAGCCGATAACGCGGATTACGAAGAAAAAAAGCGCCAGGAAGCCGAGGCCCGCAAAAAGACCCGCCGCGCCGAGACCCTGAAAAAAGACATAGCCTACACCCGCAAAACGGTGGAGACCCTCGCCGCCAAAATGTCCGCCCCCGAGATCCATTCCGATTATAAGCAGGTAAAAGAACTGGGCGACAAAATAACCGCCCTCGAGGCCAAGATAACCGCCAACACCGCGGAACTGAAAGCCCTCGAAGAAGCCGGCGAAACCGCCGCCAGCCAGTAGGTATCCCGTAGCGAGCGGCCGCCACGGGGACCGGAACGCAAAACGCGTTCGGCCACACCGTGGCCTCACTCCTCCTCCGGCTTCGGCGCTACGCAAGCCTCAGCCTCCGGAAGGTTTTGCTAACCCGGTCCCCGCGTCAGCCGCAGTTTAGTTCGGAGGGGTGGCAGGGGCGTTGCCCCCCGAACCCTTTGGGGAAGGGGGGACCCCGCCATAAATTCCCAAGGCGGGGGGGAACCGCGCAACGGTTCCCATCTTCCAGGGTTCGGGGGACAATGCCCCTGACAGGCCCCAGACTGGGCATCTCGCGGTTGCGGTTTAAGGACATATGACACAACAGATTTTTAAGGAGAACAACACCCACATGCAACAAGACACAGCCAAGCGCCGCACCGACCTTCGCAATATCGCCATCATCGCCCACGTCGACCACGGCAAAACCACGCTCGTCGACGCCATGCTCAAGCAGACCGGCGCCTACCACGACAAGACCGGAGAAGAAGCCATTTGCATCATGGACTCCAACCCCCTCGAAAAAGAGCGGGGCATCACCATCCTCTCCAAGAACACCTCCGTCCGCTATAAAGACACCACCATCCATATAGTCGACACCCCGGGCCACGCCGACTTCGGCAGCGAAGTCGAGCGCGTGCTCCGCATGGTCGACGGCGTCCTGCTCCTCGTGGACGCCCTCGACGGCCCCATGCCGCAGACCCGCTTCGTTCTAAAAAAATCCCTGGCCCTGGGGCTTCACCCCATCGTGGTCATCAATAAAGTGGACCGCCTCAACTGCGACCCCCACGCCGCCCTGGACAAGGTCTTCGCCCTGTTCATGGAACTTGGAGCTACCGACGCCCAGCTGGACTTCCCGGTGGTTTACGCCGTCGGCCGCGACGGCTGGGCCTCGCCCGACTTCAACGATAAAAGGTCGGACCTGTCCCACCTTTTCGAGACAGTCATAAAGCACGTGCCCGGCCCCCTGGACCTGGACGACCAGCCGCTCAGGCTGCTGGTGACCATGCTCGACTACAGCTCCTATACCGGCCGCATAGCCGTCGGCCGCATAGTGCAGGGCAAGATCGCCTCGGGCCAGCAGGTCTCCATCGCCAGCGCGGCCGTCCCGGCCAGGACCCGCAAGGTCATGCAGCTCATGGGCTACAAGAACTTCGAGCGCATCGTGATCAAGGAAGCCCGCTCCGGCGACATCATAGCTATCGCCGGCCTTGAAGGCATAGAGGTCGGCGACACCGTCTCCGACGTCGAGAACCCCGGCCTGCTTCCCGGCCTGGAGATAGAACAGCCTACCCTCGCCATGGAATTCTACGCTAACGACGGGCCTTTATCCGGCCGCGAAGGCAAGTTCGTCACCGCCACGCAGCTGCGCGACCGGCTGCTCAAAGAGCAGCAGATCAACGTGGGCCTGAAAGTGGAGGAGATCCCCGGCGAAGGCGGTTTTAAAGTCTCCGGCCGCGGCGAACTCCACCTCTCCGTCCTTATCGAGACCATGCGGCGCGAAGGCTTCGAGCTCTGCGTCTCCAAGATGGTGGTCATAACGCACCAGGAAAACGGGATCACTGTAGAGCCCGTAGAACTGCTCCTGCTGGATTCGCCCCCGGAATTCCAGGGCGCGGTCATGAACGGCCTTGGCGCGCGCGGCGCGAAGCTCAAGAACATGGTGATCGGCGAGGACGGCCGCGTCCGTTTCGAATACGTCATTTCCTCCAAGGCGCTCATCGGCTTCAAGTCGGAGTTCATGACCTTCACCAAGGGCTCGGGCTTGATGCACCACAGCTTCCACGGCTTCCTGCCCGAGGGCAACTTTAACAGGCCCAAGCGCAACGGAGTCTTCATCGCCAAAGAAGCCGGCCTCTCAAGCGGCTATGCGCTTAACAGCCTGCAGGACCACGGCATCATGTGCGTCGGCCCCGGTCAGGATATTTACTCCGGACAGATCGTGGGCGAGCATTGCCGCTCCAACGACCTGGTCGTGAACCCCTGCAAGGAAAAGCAGCAATCCAACATGCGTTCTTCCACCGCCGACGCGTCCATCTGCCTGACCCCGCACCGCAATATGAGCCTGGAGCAGGCCATCGAGTACGTCGAAGAGGACGAATTCGTGGAAGTGACGCCCAAGAGCCTGCGCCTGCGCAAGAAGATCCTGGACCACAGCCTCCGCAAGCGCGGCGAGAAAGTAGAGGACTAGCCTCGGCCTGTCCAGCGCCGCCCGGAGTAAGCTATGGACGAGAATTCAGCGATGACCATCGCCGCCAAGCTCGGCGGGCAGGGGGGCCCCGGCACCCTTTTCGGCATGACCATGTGGGGCATGCTGGCCTCGCTGATCTTTTCCATGATCGGTTATTTCTACTTCAAGCGCGGGCGTGAAGAAAGCGACACAAATAAACTGGTCTGCGGCATAGCCATGATGCTGTACCCGTACTTCGTCTCCAACGCCTTGTATATCACGCTTATCGGGGCCGCGCTCATGGCCGCGCCTTATATACTGGAACGCTACTTCTAATAAGCCCTGTCGAGGCTTCGCCTCGGCAGAACCCCCTCGGCAGAACCCTATCAATGCCTGTAAACGTTGAAATAAAAGCGCGGGCTTCGGACTGGGCCGCCCAGCTCAAGGCCGGCCTCGCGCTGGCGGACCGTACCGAGCGCCTCGGGCAAACCGATATTTTCTTCAACTGCGCGAACGGCCGGCTTAAGCTGCGCGAGCAGGGCCGCGCCGGGGCCTTCCTTATATTCTACCGCCGGGCCGGGCAGAAAGGGCCCAAAGCCTCTTCCTACACGCTCCTGCCTCAGCCTAACCCGAAAAGAACGCTGAAGGCGCTTTCCGCCGCGCTGGGCGTAAAGTCCAAAGTGGTGAAAAAACGCCTGGTCTGTTTCGTCGGCCGCACCCGCGTGCATTTCGACGAGGTAAGGGGGCTGGGACGCTTTATCGAACTTGAAGTGGTCATGAAGCCGGGCGAACCGGTTTCCGCCGGCCGCCGCGAGGCGAAAAAACTTATGCTCGCGCTCGGGATAAAGAAAAGCGACCTGGAAGCGAACGCTTACGCGGACCTGCTATGAAATTATTCACCCGGGGAGAGGGGGGGATAAGCGAGATGCTCAAGGTCGCTTATCCCATGATGCTGTCCACCGCTTCCACCACCGTGATGCAGTTCATCAACCGGATCTTCCTCGCCCATTACAGCCCCGACGCGCTGGCCGCCTGCGTGCCGGCCGGCATGCTCGCTTTCGTCTTCTGCTGCTTCTTCTTCGGCGTGGTCTCGTATACCAACGCCTTCGTCTCCCAGTACCACGGCAGGGGGAAGGCCGCCAGCGTTTCCGTCGCGGTCTGGCAGGGCGTCTGGCTGTCGGTGGCCGCCGGGCTCCTGCTGCTGGCCCTCACCCCGGCCGGGTACTATATCATGGACCATTCCGGCCACGCCGCCCCGGTGATAGCGCTGGAGAAGCAGTATTTCCTGATCCTGAATTCCGGAGGGATAATTTACCTCACCGCCACCGCTTTCTCCTCCTTTTTCACCGGCCGCGGCCGCACCAAGGTCCCGATGGTCGTCAATATCGCCGGCAACGCGCTCTGCGTGCTTCTGTCCTGGCTGCTGATCTTCGGCGCCGGCCCGGTCCCGGCCATGGGGATAAAAGGCGCGGGTTTCGCGATGGTGGCGGGGCAGGCGCTGATGCTCGGCCTTTACGTGGCCCTGCTCTTCACGCCTTACAACCTCCGCCGCTACCGCACCGCCAGGCTCGCCGGGCTGAACAGGGACCTGTTCCTGCGCCTCGTCAAATACGGCGCGCCCAACGGGGTCGGGTTCTTCCTGGACGTGGCTTCCTTCGGCGCTTTTATCTTCATCATCGGCGCTATGGACAAGGTCTCGCTGGCCGCGAGCAATATCATCGCCTCGATAAACATGATCGCCTTCATGCCCGTCATCGGGCTCGGGATCGCCACGCTCACGGTGGTGGGAAAATATATCGGGATGCGCAAGCCCGACGTAGCTGTCCGGGTGACCTATAACGCGGCCAAGCTGGCCGCGCTCTACGCCCTGTCGCTGGGCGTGCTCTTCGCCTCGGCGCCGTGGCTGTTCGTGAATATCTTCGGCTCGGGCAATTCCGCCGAATACGCGGAGATCCTGGCCATGAGCAGGCCGGTCATGAAAGTGCTGGCCGTCTTCGTCTTCTTCGACGCGATCGGCATGATCTTCGCCGACGCGCTGCGCGGGGCGGGGGACACCCGCTTCCAGATGCTGGGGGGCAGCGCCGCCGCCTGGCTGCTGTTCGTGCCGGGCATCTGGTATATAACGCATTACGCCGGCGGCGAGCTCATCCACGCGTGGGCCTGGGGCGCTTTTTACATGGTCCTGCTGGCCGTATTCTTTTCGCTGCGCTTCCGCTCCGGCCTCTGGCGGAACATAGATATTCTGAAAGGCTAAAGGTATAATTGACATATGGCTGAAAAAATATTTTCCAAAGCTGGCGGTCTGCCCAGGGTAAAGCTTTCCCACGCTCCGGCGGGACCGAACGCTTTCAAGAGGATGATAGACTCCTGCGACCGCGCCGAGGCCGGCGAGATGGTGGCGGTCTACGACAAGAACGGCAACCCTTACGGCGTCGCGCTGTATAACCCGCGCAGCCAGATCACGCTGCGCATCTTCACGCGCGAGAATCCCGAAGAGTTCCAGATAGACGACTTCCTTGAAAAGCGGGTAGCCCGCGCCATCGCCCTGCGCCGCGATATCCTGAAGCTCCCCGAAAAGACGAACGCCTACCGCCTCATCCACGACTATGCCGACGGCCTGCCGGGCATGACGGTGGATATCTACAAGGACCAGATCGCGCTTGAGTTCTACTCCCTGGGCATGTACCGGATCTGGCCGAACATCGAAGCGGCCTTCAAGAAGCATTTCCCGGAAGCGACCTTCCACCACCGCGCCACCGCCTATACCCAGGACATGGAAGGCTTCACTATAAAGCCGGAGCCGGGGCCTTCCCACAAGACCCGCATCACCGAGAACGGAGTGCAGTTCGAGATAGACCTGAAGGCCGGCTATAAGACCGGCTTCTTCTGCGACCAGCGCGAGAACCGCCTTCTGGCCTCTTCTTTCGCCTCCGGCAAGAACATGATAGACCTCTGCTCCTATACCGGCGGCTTCGGCATTTACGCCGCCAAGCTTGGCGGCGCGACTTCGGTGACCAGCGTGGAGCTGGATCCCGAAGCCAATGAAATGGCCAAGCGCAACGCAAATATCAACAAGGTCAAGATAGACCCCGTCTGCGCGGACGCTTTCACCTATATGCGCCAGATGCTGGAGCTCAAGCGGAAGTACGGCATGGTGGTGCTGGACCCTTACAAGCTGGTCTCGAACCGCGAAGAGCGCGACAAGGGCATCTTCAAATACAGGGATTTCAACCGGATAGCGCTGTCGCTGGTGGAGCCCGGCGGTATTTTCGTCACCTGCTCCTGCAGCGGCATGGTTCCGATGGAAGAATTCGCTTTCATCCTGCGCGGCGCCGCGGCGAACGCCGGGCGGAAGGTGCAGATCCTCAAAAAATCGGGCGCGGGGCCCGACCACCCCGTGGCGGCGGACTACCCGGAAGGCGAGTACCTTAAATGCATATTCTGCAGGGTGCTTTAGTACTGTCGCTGTTTTGCGCGCTCCCGGCGCATTCCGCCGGCGACCCGCGCATAAAGACTTTGGCCGGCGCCTGGAAAGGGTCGGTCACCACTTCTCCGGACGGCTGCGCCTGGGACGTAAAGGCGAATGTTCTTGAAAAGCAGTCCTACCTGACCGGGAGTTTTAATTATTCCGGCCCCTGTTCCAAAGGGGTCAATTCAGGAACTTTCAATGCGGCCCCTTCCAGCCAGGGCTGCTTTTCTATAGCAGCTTTCATCCCCGGCATTCCAAAAATGCAGCTTTCGGCCTGTTTCGACGAAAACGGCAGCCTGGTTTTCAACTCGATGCTCCTTAACGGTTCCTTGTCTTTCCAGGAAGAAGGCCTCAAGGCCTCTCTGTATGCTAAGTCGCTGATCGGCAGCGCTTCCGGCAGTTTCCGGAAACAGTTCAAGGACCCCGCCGCTAAAGCGGGGAAAAAGGGAAATAAAAATGTCCAATCTCCTAAAAACCGCCCGCTTAAAATTTATGGGGGAAGCAATTAAGGAAGCCAGGAAAGGCCTTAAAGAAGGTGGGATACCCATAGGCGCGGTCCTGGTAAAGGGGGGGAAGATAATAGGGCGCGGCCATAACCGCCGGGTCCAGGATAAATCGGCCATTTTGCACGCTGAAATGGACTGCCTGGAGAATGCGGGCCGGCTTAAAGCCGCCGATTACAAGGAATGCGTCATTTACTCCACCCTTTCTCCATGTTCGATGTGCACCGGGGCTATTTTGCTCTATAAAATACCTATGGTCGTCATAGGGGAAAACAAGACTTTCAAGGGGCCGGAAAGCTATTCTAAAAAGTTCGTAAAACTGGTGAATTTGGACCTCCCGGAGTGCAAAAAGCTGATGGCGGACTTCATAAAAGCCCGCCCGGAGCTCTGGAACGAGGACATCGGGGAGTGATTTAGCTTGACCTTAACCCGGATTAATGTCATAATATTAGGGTAGTCAAACCGAGACTCAAGTTTTTGAAGCCTATCCTGCTAGCAGTAGAGCAAGGGAAGCGCAGAGAGAGTTGAGATCAGGTAAAGATAGCTAGGAGGATAGTACAATGAGCAAGAGAATATACGTGGGCGGCCTGCCCTTTAAAACCACTGAAGAGGAAATGAACGCCCTTTTCGCGACGTACGGCGCGGTTACCAGCGCTAAGCTGATCACCGACAAGTACAGCGGCCAGTCCCGCGGCTTCGGCTTCGTCGAGATGCCGAATGACGAAGAGGCCATTGCGGCCATGGAAAAGCTTAACGGCTCCGATTTCGGCGGCCGCAAGCTGACCATTAACGAAGCTCGCCCCATGGAAGCCCGCCCCCGCACCGGCGGTTTCGGCGGCGGTCGTGACGGCGGCGGACGCGGCGGCGATCGCGGCGGTCGCGGCGGCGGCGGCGGCTACGGCGACAAGTGGTAATCTGAACCTTTAATGGTTTACTAACCGCCCTCCTGAAAAGGGGGGCGGTTTTTTTTATGTCCCTCTCAAAGCGTGGCCTGTGCGGGGTGGCCGGAACGCAAAACGCGGTCGGCCACACCGTGGCCTCCCTCCTCTCGGGGTTGTGTTAGAATAACGGGTGTAAATTTGTAAGGAGCATGGGTATCTCGTAGAATTACTTTTACGAGAAGATACCCCACGGAGGACACCCATGCTCACTAATAGTCAGATTATTGAAAAAATAGT
>JAJZPF010000047.1 GCA_021811315.1 bacterium | reverse complement strand
GTGGCCAAGTACCCAGGCCGGCCTTGTTTTTATACCCAGGGGGGCCTAGGCCTCTCTAGGCCCTCCCCGCATAGGCCCTTGGGTCTATGGGAGTAGGCCTATCCTGAAAAGTCATTGAAATATAAGGACTTCTTTGGATTAAACAAAACCGGAGGAAGATAAAATGAGGGCCTAGATGAATATATAGGCGCGAAATTTAGGGGATTTTTATGACAAGTCCGGCACCGAAGTTATATTTTTATAATATGTCGCAGGCGCTAATACAATAAAAAAGGACAGCGCTTTCACGCTGTCCTTTTATTAGCCCGGGTTACTTAGTCGTCAAGGGCGTAGTTCGGAGTTTCCTTGGTCACTTTCACATCGTGGACATGGCTTTCTTTCAGCCCCGCTCCGGAGATGCGCACGAAGCGCGCTTTCTTCCTGAGCTCCGCGAGGTCCTTGCAGCCGCAATAGCCCAGGCCGGAGCGCAGGCCGCCGGTAAGCTGGTGCACGATATCGGAAACATAACCTTTGAAAGGGACCTGGCCCTCTATCCCCTCGGGAACGAGCTTCTCTTTTTCCACGCCCGCCTGGCCGTAGCGGTCCTTCGAGCCGGCCTCCATCGCGCCGACCGAGCCCATCCCGCGGTAAGCTTTATAGCTGCGCCCGTGGAACAAAATGATGTCGCCGGGCGCTTCCTGCGTCCCGGCAAGCAGGGTTCCGAGCATCACGCAGTCCGCGCCGGCGGCGATAGCCTTGGTGATGTCGCCCGAGAACTTTATCCCCCCGTCCGCTATGACGGGTATGCCGTACTTCGCGGCCGCCCTGCGGCATTCGCTGATGGCGGTCAGCTGCGGCACGCCCACGCCGGAGATTATGCGGGTAGTGCAGATAGAGCCTGGGCCTATGCCCACCTTGATCGCGTCGGCGCCGGCTTTTATCAGGGCCAGCGCGCCCTCGTAGGTGGCCACGTTCCCGGCTATCACTTCCACGCCGTAGCGGCGTTTCACTTCCTTGAGGGTCTTCAGGACATTGGCCGAATGGCCGTGGGCGGAATCAAGCGAAAGCACATCGGCGCCGGCCTTGACCAGTTCGCCGGCGCGCTCTATGGCGGCTTCGCCCGCGCCTATCGCCGCGCCTACGCGCAAGCGGCCGGCCTTGTCCTTGCAGGCGTCGGGATAATCCTTGGTGTTCATCATATCCCGCGTGGTGATCAGGCCTTTCAACCGGCCGGCCTTGTCCACAAGGGGCAGCTTCTCTATGCGGTGCTTGTGCAGCAGCACTTCGGCCTGGTCAAGGGAGATGCCGACCCTGGCCGTGACCACTTCGCTGGTCATCACGGCGGCGACTTTTTTATCCAGGTCTTTTTCGAAACGGACGTCACGGTTGGTGAGAATGCCGGCGAGTTTGCCGTGGGAAACCACTACCAGGCCGGAGATCCCGTGCTTGCGCATCAGCTCGAGCGCGTCTTTGAGGGTTTCGCCGGGGGAGATGGTTACGGGGCTGGTGATCACGCCGCTCTCGTGTTTCTTAACTTTGGCGATCTCGAGCGCCTGCTCGCGCGCCGGCATAGCGCGGTGGATTATGCCCAGCCCTCCCTCGCGCGCCATGGCTATGGCCAGGCCGGATTCGGTCACCGTGTCCATTGCGGCGGAGATCAGCGGGATGTTAAGAGTTATTTTAGCGGTCAGCCTTGTCTGTATCACGGTCTGCCTCGGCATCACGGAGGACATGGCGGGCAGCAGCAGCACGTCGTCGAAGGTAAGACCCAAGTCGATTTTATTCTGGAGCATTGTTAACCTCTTTTATTCCCACTCTATGGTGGCCGGCGGCTTGGAGGTGATATCGTAAACCACGCGGTTTATCCCGCGCACCTCGCTGACTATCCTCGAAGAGATCTTCTGGAGCAGGTCGTGCGGCAGCCTGGACCAGTCGGCCGTCATCCCGTCCACGGAGCTGACGCAGCGGATAGCTATGGTGTATTCGTAGGAGCGTTCGTCGCCCATCACGCCTACTGACCTGACCGGGAGCAGGACGCAGAAAGCCTGCCAGATCTTCGAATACCAGCCGGCGTCCTGGATCTCCTCGCGCATCAGGCGGTCGGCTTCGCGCAGGATCTTCAGGCGTTCGGGCGTTACTTCGCCCAGCACGCGTATCGCGAGGCCGGGGCCCGGGAAAGGATGCTGCATCAGCACCGGCTCGGGGATCTTCATGCTGCGGCCGAGCTCGCGCACTTCGTCCTTGAAGAAGAACCTGAGCGGCTCGATCAGCCCCATCTTCATCTTCGCGGGCAGGCCGCCTACATTGTGGTGGCTCTTTATGACCGCCGAAGGCCCTTTTACGGAAACGGATTCGATAACGTCGGGATAGAGCGTGCCCTGCAGCAGGAAAGAGGCGTCCTTGATCTTTTTAGCTTCTTTATCGAAGACTTCTATGAAAGTATGCCCGATTATTTTCCGCTTCTTCTCCGGCGAGGTGACGCCTTTCAGCCGGCCGAGGAAGAGCTTCGAGGCGTCGACTATCCTGACGCTGTAGCCGAATTTGTCGTGGAAGACTTCTTTCATGCGCTGCGAGTCCCCGTCGCGCAGCAGGCCGGTGTCTACGAAAATACAGCGGAGCTTGTCGCCTATGGCCCTATGGGCGAGCACGGCGGCCACGGAGGAATCCACCCCGCCAGAAAGCCCGCAGATGACTGTCTTGCCGCAGGCCTGTTTTTTAATTTCGGCGATGCTCTCGGCCAGGAAAGAGGAAGGGGTCCAGCGCTCTTTATAGCCGCAGATGCCGCGCGCGAAATTCTCGAGCATCTTCGTGCCCTGCTCGGTATGGTGCACCTCGGGGTGGAACTGGAGCGCGTAAAGATTGAGCGCGGGGTTTTCCATCGCCGAGATCCCGGCGGCGGAAGCCGAAGCGGTGACCTTGAAACCGGGCGGGACTTTTTTAACTTCGTCGCCGTGGCTCATCCAGACGTTCAAAGTTTCGGGCAGCCCCGCGAGGAGCTTTGAGCCCTTCCGCAAACTTACCTTACCGAGCCCGTATTCGCGCTGGAGGGCCTTGCTCACGTCCCCGCCGTATTCGCGGGCCATGAGCTGCATCCCGTAGCAGACGCCAAGCACGGGGATCCCCAGGCTGAACACGGCCGGGTCCGGCTTGGGGGCGGCTTTGTCGTAGACGCTGGAAGGCCCGCCGGAAAGTATTATCCCCCTCGGCGACCGGGAGAGGATGTCCTCCACAGCGGCGCCGAAAGGAAGTATCTCGCAATAAACCCGCAGGCTGCGGAGCCTGCGGGCGATAAGCTGGGTATACTGGCTGCCAAAGTCCAAGATAAGGATCTGATCCATCAGTGATTAACCTCAAGACCCGCCAGGAGGATGAACAGGACTACGCTTAAATTCTAACAAATTAAGAGCGTGAAAACCCTAGCCGCGGAGGCCGCGCATTATAGCCAAAGGACGCGAATCGTTTGTATCATAGTAAGGGCCAGCAAAACTTTCAACTACGCCAATGACTGCACCGCATAAAATATTCATAAGGACAGCCGTCTTCTGTTTTCTCGCCGCGCTGTCGGTTTCCTGCAGCTTAGGCGAAAAAGACCCCGCTTTGCTCCTGAACACCGCGATCAGGAATAAAGACAAGGCGAAAGTCGGACTCCTGCTTGCCCAGGGGGTCCCGGTAAATACGAACCCGGAACTGGGCTGGACGCCCCTTATGCTGGCCGTGATGCAGAACGACGGAGAGATAACCGATCTCCTTCTGAACAAAGGCGCGGATATAGACGCGAGGAACCGCGACCGGGAAACGCCCGTGAACCTCGCCGCCAGGTGGGGGAAGGAAGCCGCCCTGGATAGTCTGCTTAAACGGAAGGCTAATCTCGAAAGCCGCGACCGGATAGGCTGGACGCCGCTTATGTGGGCTTCCCTGCGCGGTAAAGACGCCGTGATAAACAAACTCCTGGACTCCGGGGCCAACATAAACGCGATGGACTCGGACAACAATACGCCGCTGATACTTTCAGCCTGGCGCGGCCATACTGAGACCGCGATGCTGCTTCTCTCGCGCGGGGCCCGCCCCGCGGCCCTCAACCGCTTCGGCCTGGACGCCGCCGGCGTAGCCCAGAAGAACGGCTTCCCCGACCTCTCCGAAAAACTCCGCAAACTAAAATAATCAAGGACCGCTGGTGAAGCGAAAAATGCGTCCGGCCACATCTAGAAAGCGCTAGATGGCCGGGCGGCCTACCGTACGGGCCGGAACGCAAAACGCGTTCGGCCACACCGTGGCCTCACTCCGTGTTCGCCCGCCGGGCTATGCAACCGGCGGGCTCTCCGAGGGTTTTGCTAACCCGGCCCGCACGGT
>JAJZPF010000009.1 GCA_021811315.1 bacterium | reverse complement strand
GAATAACAGAAAGTTTCGCTTACGGGAAGATACGGCAATTCAGCGCGGTAAACTGCGGCACTATGGGATAAAACGGGCCAGGCAGGACTAGAGGTATTGACACCTCACATAACAGGTTTTGCTAACCTGGCCCCTGCGGTCTCCCCTCCATTCCCTTTTAGTAAAGTCGTGGAGCCTTCGAGGGTGGCAAGGGTATGGGTTCGGCGGGCCTTCCCGGAGGCCGGAGCTTACGTAAGAGCGGAGGCCGAGGGAGGAGGTGCGGCCACGGTGTGGCCGACACCGTGCCCGACGGGCCCATACCCTTGCCACCCTTAGCGACCACGGTTTTGCGTTCCTGCCCCCACGGTAGGCCGCCCAGCCGCCCAGCGCTTACTGTGTGGCCGAACGTGTTTTGCGTTCCGGTCGGCACGGTAGGCCGCCCAAGCGATTTTTCGCTTTAACCGCGTACATGCTCCTCCTTATCAAAACACGCCGCTTTGCCGGCGTATTTATAATTATATTAGAGGAATTTGAATTAGGGCGGGGATTGTGTCATAATATAGGTTCGGCAGGGTCCCGGTTGCCGGGACGTTTTATTGGTATTTAACGGATTTTTCAGCCTTTTTACGGAGGAACTACTATGGGAACCAGATTTACGGACAGGGCTCAGCGCGTGATACTTATTGCGCAGGAAGAAGCCAAGCGGCTTAACCACGATTATGTGGGCACCGAGCATATCCTGCTTGGGCTCATCGCGCTTTCCGAGGGCGTCGCCTCCCAGGTTTTTCAGAACCTGGGCATCGACCTGCGCAAAGTGCGCGCCGAGATCGAGAAGATCGTCGGCACCGGCGACAACATGATGCTGCTGGGCGAAATACCCTTCACCCCGCGCGCCAAGAAAGTGCTTGAATACGCCGTGGAAGAAGCCCAGCACATGAGCCACTCCTATATCGGCACCGAGCACATCCTGCTCGGCCTGATACGCGAAGAAGAAGGCGTCGCCGCCCGCGTCCTGGAGAACCTCGGCCTCAAGCTCGAGACCGTCCGCGAGGAAGTCCTCAGCATCCTCGGCGAGATGGAACAGAAAGATTCCCCCAAGGAAGCCCCGGCTTCCAAAAGCCACGCCACGCACACCGCCACTAAAGGCAAGACCAAGACCCCCATCCTCGACGAATTCGCCCGCGACCTCACCCAGATGGCCAAAGAGGGGAAACTCGACCCCGTGATCGGCCGCTCCGACGAGATAGACCGCGTGATACAGGTGCTCGGCCGCCGCACCAAGAACAACCCCGTGCTGGTGGGCGAGCCCGGCGTCGGCAAGACCGCCATCGTGGAAGGCCTCGCCCAGAAGCTCATGTCCGGCGATATCTCCGACACCCTGATGGGCAAGCGCCTGCTCAGCCTCGACCTGGCCTCCATCGTGGCCGGAACCAAGTACCGCGGCGAATTCGAGCAGCGCCTCAAGGGCATCATCGAGGAGATCCGCAAGGCCAAGAACAATATCATCATGTTCATCGACGAGCTGCATACCGTCATCGGCGCCGGCGCCGCGGAAGGCGCGATAGACGCCTCCAACATGCTCAAGCCCGCGCTCGCGCGCGGCGAGCTGCAGTGCATCGGCGCCACCACCTTCGACGAGTACCGCAAGCATATCGAGCACGACCCCGCCCTCGAGCGCCGCTTCCAGATGGTGATCGTCGAGCCCCCCAGCGTGGCCGAGACCATCGAGATCCTGAAAGGCCTGCAGGAAAAGTACGAGTCGCATCACAAGTGCAAATACAGCGACGCCGCCATCTTCGCGGCGGCCCAGCTGTCGGATAAGTACATCACCGACCGGGCCCTGCCCGACAAGGCCATCGACCTGCTCGACGAGGCCGGCTCCCGCGCCCGCCTGACGCTGTCCGTCGCGCCCCCCGAATTCAAGGAAAAGGAGACCGAGATCGAAGAGGCCTCCAAGGAAAAGAACGCCGCCATCTACGGCCAGGAGTACGAGAAGGCCGCCAAGCTGCGCGACCGCGAGAAGGAGCTGAAGAAAGCCCTCGAGGACGCCCGCAAGAAATGGCGCGAAGGCCGCGACAAAGTTTTCCCGGAAGTGACCGAAGAGGACATAGCCGGCATAGCGTCCAAGTGGACCGGCATCCCGGTTACCCGCATGACCGAGACCGAGACGCAGAAGCTGCAGCACATGGAAGGCGAGATCCACAAGCGCCTGATCGGCCAGGACGAGGCCGTCACCATCGTTTCGCAGGCCATCAAGCGCAGCCGCACCGGCATGAAGGACCCCAAGCGGCCCATCGGTAATTTCATCTTCCTCGGCCCCACCGGCGTCGGCAAGACCGAGCTCGCCCGCGTGCTGGCGGACTTCCTGTTCGGCAACGAGGAGGCCATGGTCCGCATCGACATGTCCGAGTACATGGAGAAGTTCTCCGTGTCGCGCCTCATCGGCGCGCCTCCCGGCTACGTCGGCTACGAGGAAGGCGGCAAGCTCACCGAGATCGTCCGCCGCAAACCCTACTGCGTGGTGGTGCTCGACGAAATAGAAAAAGCCCATCCCGACGTGTTCAATATCCTCCTCCAGATCATGGACGAGGGCACGCTCACCGACAGCCTGGGCCACAAGGTCAGCTTCAAGAACACCATCCTGATCATGACCTCGAACGTCGGCGCGCGCCTTATCTCCAAGGGCAAGACGCTCGGCTTCATGCCGGCCGACGACAAGGAAAAAGATTACAAAGAGATGAAGGACACCGTGATGGACGAGGTGAAGCGCGTCTTCAACCCGGAGTTCATCAACCGCATCGACGAGGTCATCGTGTTCCGCCCGCTTACCGAGGTGGACACGGAGAAGATCCTGGAGCTCAGCCTGACGAAGGTCACGAAAAAGCTCCTGGACAAGGGCATCAAGTTCAACATCACCCAGGCGGCCAAGACCTTCCTCGTCAAGAAAGGCTTCGACCCCAACTACGGCGCCCGCCCGCTTATCCGCACCGTGCAGAAATACCTCGAGGACCCGATGTCGGAGTTCCTCCTCAACAGCACCATGAAGGGCGGCGACGTCCTTAAGGTGGACTATAAAGGCGAAGGCGACGCCCTGGACCTGAAGATCTAGGTCATAAAAGCGGCACGCCCCGCGCTTCGGCCCGTTACGGAGAAGCGCGGGTTCGCCTTGTTAAGGGCAGCCAGAGGCGGGAAAAGTCCGCCCGGAGTTCAGCTTGCAACACCACCACCGTCAGCCTAAGAATCACAGCGCGCCCGCCGCTCCCTCAAAGCCGGCCCAGGCCCACAGGCCTCCGGCGGCCGGCGGAGTTTTTTACCGCCTGACCGGCAAACTGCTGCTCTCCCTCCTGTTGGCGGCCGGCGGCGGCCTTTTCGTCTACTACACCGGGGCCAGGCTGATGCGCAGCTTCGAGCCGCAGCCGGAGCCTAAGAAGGTGGTGGAGGTTCCTCTCAAGGACGCGGAGTGGCAGTCCATGGTCGAAGGCCTCGACAAACTTTCCCGCTCCTACCGCGGACGGGTCGGCATATATATCAAGGACCTTGAGAGCGGCAAGACCTGGGACTATAACGCCGACAGGCTGTTCCCGTCGGCCAGCCTGGTCAAAGTGCCTATCATGGCCGCGGTCTTTGAAAAAATAAAGCTGGGAGACCTGACTCTCGATACCCAGATAAAGCTGACCAGGCGCGAGCGCGTCGGCGGCTCCGGGTCGCTGAAGTGGGTGAGGGAGGGGACTTCCCTCAGCGTGATGGAGATCATCTATAAGATGATCACCGAGAGCGACAATACCGCCACCAAAATGCTGATAGATTACGTCAGCATGCCTTACCTCGACGGGGCGTTTAAGGACTTCGGGCTGGTGCACACCAACATCACTCCCGAGGGGATGAGCCTCTCCTCCGGCCGGGTGAAACGCGATAATTTCACCACCGCGCGCGAGATGGCCTCGCTGATGGAGCGCATCTACGCGGGGCAGCTGGTCAGCAAGGAGTCCAGCGAGTTCATGCTCGACGTGCTGAAGCACAACAAGAGCCGCAGCCGCCTGCGCAAGGGGCTGCCGCTGGGCTGGGAGATAGGGCACAAGACCGGGCTGCTGCGCAAGAACTGCCATGACGTGGGGATAGTTTTCTCCCCGCGCGGCGACTACGTGATAGCGGTGCTTACCGGCGAAGCCCCGAATTACACCGAAGCCAAGAATTTCATCTCGAGAGTGGCCAAGCTGACCTACAAGTATTACAAGATAGACGCCGATTTCGCCGCCCTGTCCGGCGTCCAGGGCGCGGCCAGGGGATCTTGACAGTAAACCGGGAGCGGCGGCAAGCTCCTCCCGCGGCCTCGGAAACCGTCTGCCGCGCGCGGTCCGCGGTTTGGTTTCTCCCCAGGATGCATTATGAACAATAAAAAAACCCTCGAACTTCTCGCGCCGGCTAAAGACCTGGCGACCGGCATCGACGCCGTTAACTGCGGCGCCGACGCGGTCTACATAGGCGCGGAACATTTCGGTGCGCGAGCCGCCGCGGGCAATACGCTGGCGGACATAGAAAAACTGGCCGCTTACGCCCATAAATACCGCGCGAAGGTCTACGCCGCGGTGAACACCATCTTCACCGATGAGGAACTGCCCCGCGCGCAGAAGCTCATCCACGGGCTCTGGAAAGCCGGCGCCGACGCCGCGATAATCCAGGACATGGGCCTGCTGGAGGGGGGCCTTCCGCCGATCCCGCTCATCGCCAGCACGCAGACCCACAATACCACTCCCGAGAAAGTCCTGTTCCTGGAGAAGGCGGGCTTCAAGCGCGTCATCCTCGCCCGCGAGCTCACCCTGGATGAGATAAAGGCCATAAGGGCAAAGACCACCGTCGAGCTGGAATTTTTCGTGCACGGCGCCCTGTGCGTTTCCTACAGCGGCCAGTGCTACCTCAGCTGCGCCCAGGGCGGGCGGAGCGGCAACCGCGGCGAATGCGCCCAGCCCTGCCGCAAGCTCTATTCCCTGAAGGACGACTCCGGCGAAGTTCTAGCCGTGAACAAGCATCTCCTCTCTCTCAAGGACCTGAACCTTTCCCGCAGGCTGGGGAACCTGGCGGACGCCGGGATAACTTCCTTCAAGATCGAGGGCCGCCTGAAGGACAGGGACTACGTGCGCAATATAACCGCTTTCTACCGCCGCGAGCTGGACAAGGTCATGGCCAAGAAGGGCTATTCGCGCCCTTCGCTGGGCAAAAGCTTCGCCGCTTTCGAACCCAATCCGGCCAAGACCTTCAACCGCGGGTATACCGATTTCTTCCTGGACGGCAACCCCGTGGACGTCGCCTCCCCGGACACGCCAAAATTCGTGGGCGAGCCGCTCGGGCGCGTCTCCGACATCAAGAACGGCTCGTTCAGGCTGCACAACTCCGAAAGGCTGCATCCCGGCGACGGCATCACTTTCTTCGACAAGGACGGCACGCTGTCCGGCTCGCTGGTGAACGGCGTGAAGGACGGGCGCGTGCGCGCCGACAACCTGAAAGGGATGGAGAACGGAACCGACGTGTACCGCAACCTGGACAAAGAATTCCTCCGCTCCGTGGAGAGGGACGGCGCAAAGCGCAAGTTCGCGCTGCGCCTGGAATTCTCCGACTACGAAGGCGGCCTGGAGCTGAAGGCTTCCGACGAGCGCGGGGCTACGGCCTCGGCGAAGCTTCGCGGCGTAAAAACCCCGGCTGAAAAGCCCGAGGCGGCGCTTGAAACCATAAAAAAACAGCTTTCGAAGCTCGGGGAGACCGACTTCTATCTTGAGGAACTAGAGCTGAAGCTTTCCAAGCCGTTTTTTGTCCCGGTCTCGGCGCTTAACGACCTGCGCCGGGAGGCCCTGGCCGCCCTCGAGCAGGCCTCGGGCCTGGTCCCGGAGCGCGAAGAGGCGAAGATCCTGCCCACCGAGCATCCCTACCCGGAAGAGATACTTGACCATACCGGGAACGTGCTTAATTCCAGGGCGGCCGCTTTCTATAAACGGCACGGCGTCAAAGAGATCGGCCTGGCGGCCGAAGCCGGCGCCGACCTTACCGACAAGCCGCTGATGGTAATGAAATACTGCCTGCGCCGCCGCCTCGGTCTCTGCAAAAAAGGCAAAGAGGTCGAGCCGCTCCGCCTTGAAGACTCGGAGGGCCACCGCTTCCGCCTTGAATTCGACTGCGCCCGCTGCGTCATGAAACTTTATTTCGACACCACAAAGCCGGAAGAAGATGATACCGAAGAATAGCTCTTTCACGCGCTTCCTCTGCCTGGCCTTGCTGCTGTGCGGAGCGGCGGCCTGCGCGAAGAAACAGCCCCCTGAACTGCCGGCCATGGCGAAGCTGGAGGTTTACGCCTATAACCCCTCCTCCAGTTTCGAAGACCGCATAGGGCCGATGCCGGAAAAACTGCTTGAGCAGTACCGCCTCATGGACGGCCGGCCTGACTATAAGTCTTATTCCCCTTCGCCGGCTGAAAAGGCGCTGCTCCTTGAATACCTGCGGTTTATGCCCCCTGCCGTAGAGCGGATCTTCCGGGAAAAATGCGTCGGGCTCTATTTCGTAGAGGGCTTCATGGGGAACGGCATGACCAGCTGGGTGACCGATGCCAGCGGCAAAGTTTATTTCCACATGGCGCTTAACCCCGCCGCTTTCAGGCAGACCCTGTCCGAAACCCTGACCGAGCGGGAAAGGAGCTGCTTCATCCCGGCCAAAGGCTGGAAGGTCTCGGTCGACGCCGGCACAAAATATAAAGGGCTGGCCTACGCCATTTTTCACGAGGGAACGCACGCGGTGGATTACTTCGAGGGTATCACGCCGCTGGTGGACCCGTATATGCCGGCGGAGTACCGCCAGGCCCCCCGTTCATATGTAGGTCTTTTTACGGCGGCCTGGGCAAAGTATTCCTCGCCGGCTCCCGGCGAAGATTATCCGGGAAGGGATATGCTCAGTTTTTACGGCCTGGGCGGCAGCCCCAAGATCCAGCTTTCCGGCGCGCCGGCTTTGTATGACGGCTTGAAAGGAAGTCCTTTCGTTTCTCTGTACGGCTCGAAGTCCTGGGCCGAGGATTTCGCCGAGCTTACGGCTTATTCGCTGATAGTCCGCAAACTCGGCCAGCCGTACAGGATAACCGTGACCGGCCCGGCCGGAGAGATCGTTACCGAGCCTATGAAAGGCCGCGCCGGGCCGCGGGCCGAGGCCGCGCTGAGGCTGATAGAAAAATTAAGATGACGCTGAGAGCCGAGCTTAACATCAACGGCGGTTCCCGCAGGGTCATTATCTTCGGGAATGACGAGGAAACGCCCGACCACCTGGCGCTGCGGCTGGCCGCGGCCGCTCTCTTTTTCGACGGAGAACCTGTCGAGCCCGGGCCTAGCGACCACGTGCTGGCCGACATCGGCTTTGTGCCGGACCTTATGGTTCCGGACGGCGTCGGCGGCATAAAGGTCTGGATAGAGTGCGGCAACGTGGCCGTCAATAAGCTCACCAAGGTGGCCAGGCGCATAAAAGACGGGCGGCTGGTGATCCTTAAAGAAGACGTGCCGAGCGGGCTCAGGCTGCGCGAAGTCATAAAGAAGGAAATTAATAAAGGCGAGCGCGTAGAGGTCTGGGCCTGGAACAGGGCGGATTTCACCCGCTGGAAAGCCGCCCTTAAAGAGAGCAACTACCTCTACGGAGAGGCTTCCGGCCAATCCCTTAACCTGGTCGTTAATGAAACGGCCTTCAGCGTGGACCTGGTTTCCTGCTAGGCCTACCCTCCATGTAGGCCTTAAGGCACTGGTGGTTTTATAGCCGCCCTATATAATATACTGAGAGTATATTCGGGGTGGAGAAAACTGAATGTCGCCAACTTCAAGATTTTTCCGGCTGTTTTTCGCAATTTCTATCCTTACCCTTCCGGGCCTGTCCGCTTTTTGCGCGGGCCCCGTCGCTGAACAGCTTAAGTCCGAGGCGGGGCCTTTCGAATTTACTCTGCCCCAGCCCTCCAGGGGCCGCCTCGAGAATTCCCCTTTAAACACCGTCCGCGCCGAATGGTTCCGCGCGACCGGCCTTTACTCCGATAAAGTTTTCAAGCCCGCGAAGCAGCAGCGGCTGGACACTAACGGCAGCAAGCTCGTGATGCTGCAGGGCTTCCACTGGTACGCGGACGATTACTGGTACCACCCGGCGAAGGGCTGGTGGGGCGTGCTGGCAGACAAAGCCGGCGAGGTGGGCAAGTCCGGTTTCGACCTGGTCTGGTTCCCTCCGGCTTCTAACGGCAGCTACTACCCGAACCAGTGGTATAACATGGATTCGCAGTGGGGGAAGAAAGAAGACCTTTTCAGGGCCGTTAAGAACATGCATTCCGCGGGCGTGAAGGTGATCGCCGACGTCGTGGTGAACCACCGCAACGGGACGAAGGACTGGGCCGATTTTACCAACCCCGACTGGCCGACCACTGTGGTTGTGAAGGACGACGAATGGCAGGGCGGGGCCAAGAGCCCCAATTACGACGAGGGGCAGGGCGATTCCGGCTGCCGCGACCTGGACCACCGCCAGAAGGTAGTGCAGGACGAGGTCAAGATCTTCATGCGCTGGTTGAAGAATACGGTGGGCTTCGACGGCTGGCGCTACGACATGGTCAAGGGCTACCCGGCTTATTACGTGCAGCTTTACAACGAGGCCTCGAGCCCGGTTTTCTCGGTGGGGGAATATTACGATACCAACCGCCAGCAGTTGGCCGACTGGGTAAGCGCCACCGACAATACCTCCGGCAAGCTGAACGCTTCCACCGCTTTCGATTTTACTACACGATACAACCTGATCTCCGCTGTGGAGAACGAGCGCTATGAACTTCTGAACGACAATGGCCGCCCTTCCGGGCTTATCGGCTGGTGGCCCGCCAAGGCCGTTACTTATGTGGAAAGCCACGACACCTCTCCCCGCGATCCCAACTTCCTCCAGAACGCCTCGGCTGAATATAAAATCCAGCGCATGATGGGCTACGCCTACATCCTTACGCACCCGGGCATCCCCTGCGTTTTCTGGCCGCATTTCTTTGATTGGGGCACGGATTACCGCAACCGCCTGCAGGCGCTTATTAATATAAGGAAAGCCGCGGGTATCAGCTCTACCAGCCGCATGGGGATCCTGGCCGCCACCAATGAGCTTTACGCGGCCGTGATAGACGGCGATACGAACCGCGTGGTGGTGAAGCTTGGCAAGAACTGGGGCTGGAACCCCGGCGCCGGCTGGACCCTGGCGGCCAGCGGCGAGCGCTACGCGGTCTGGACGCAGCCGTTGCCTTAAACATATATTCTCTATAAAAAGCCGCCGGCAGTTCCCTTAAGGGGCTGCCGGCGGCTCTTTGTTGCATTGGGGAGCAAGGGTATGGGCTCATCGCTCACGGGCTCGGAGCATTGTCGCTTCGCTCCACACGCACACCGTGCTCGGCCCTCCTCTCACTGCAGTGGCCTGCTGGCCACCCGGCCTTTCCCGCGCTTACGCAAGCGTCGGGCGCAGAACTGTCGCTTCGCTCCATCCCGAGAGGTCGCTCTGGGCCCATACCCTTGCTCCTCTTCGTCGCTGTTTACGAAACAATTGCCCATAGGGCCTATATGGGTCTGGGTCTACTGGCTTTAAAAAATTGGGTCCTATGGTTATTGACGAATGTCAACCTGTGCGGTATAACATACCAGAAGCAAACGAGTGTACTGGAGGAGTTATGAAAAACATCGAAAAAAATATCCTGACCGCCGCGGCCGCCCTGCTTATGTTGCCGGCGCTTTCTTTCTCTGCCGGGAAAAGCATCTACGGCGAAGACAACCGCATGGACTTCTTCCAGATGTCCGCGGAGATGAAAGGCCTCTCCAGCTCCGTGGTCTCTTTCTGGGAGGCCGCCCAGGTGACGGCCGAAGGCTCCGGCTTCAAGCTTAAGACTTTAAAATACGGGGAAAGGGATTTCGGCGGCGGCAAGAAGCTCTGCCCCGGAGAAAAATTCGCCGAGCAGGCCATCGGGGCTTTCTGCTCCGGTTCCCTGGTGGGCGAGGACATGGTGATGACCGCCGGCCACTGCATAACCAGCGAGGCCCAGTGCGCGGACACCAAGCTGGTTTTCGGCTTCGCGGTAAATAAGGAAGGCGCGGAGGCCGTGACCACCGTTCCCGCCGAGAATGTCTATACCTGCTCCAAGATAGTGAAACGCTTCCTGGCCGGCGAGCCCGGTTCTGAAAACCCCACCGGGCAGAACCTTGGCCCCGACTACGCCCTGATAAAGCTGGACCGCAAAGTGACCGGGCGCAAGCCGCTGCCCGTGAACCGCGGGGCCGGCCTTAAGGACGGTTCCGGTATCTTCGTAATAGGGCACCCCGTGGGCCTGCCTATAAAGCTGGCCGGCGACGCCAAAGTGCGCGACTTCTCCAAGATCGGCTACTTCACCGCCGACCTCGACACCTTCGGCGGCAACTCCGGTTCCCCGGTCTTCAACGCGGCTACCAATAAGATAGAGGGCATCCTGGTGCGCGGCGACAGGGACTTCGAGCTCAGCCCCGCCGGCTGCGTTACCCAGTCCACCTACGAACAGACCGGCGGCCGCGGCGAGGACGTGACCAAGGTTGGCGTGATCTCCTCCTACATCCCGAAGATGGCCGGCGACACTTCGACGGACCTTTCCGGAGAAGTCCTGGAAGTGAGGGGCGTGGATTCGAGCGCGATAAAGCCCGCGGAAGCGGCGCCCAAGTCGGTAACCTTCGACTAACGCTCAAAAGCTGGGCTTAAGAAAACACGCGCCCGGGAAGGCTTCCCGGGCGCGCTGTTTTTTTTACGTTCTCTGGAGGGGCAAGGGTATGGGTTCGGCGGGCCCAGACGAAAGAACTACTTATGCGGGGAGTGATGAGCGCGGCCGGCAGCCGCGCGATGCATAAGTATTTCGTTAATAAGCGTCTGATAGCCTATGCCACGATGCCTGGCTTGAGCTTGCGCCCATTCCAGCGCTTTGGGATTAAGCCGGATTTGAATGGATTTATATTTATTAAGGCCCTTCGGTGGCCGCCCGCGGGAAGGCCTTTTGACGCCAAGTTTGGCTTCAATAGCCTTTCGGGCCATCTCCACCTCTTTGCCTGTAACCCGATGAGCCTGTTTAAAAGGGAATTCCTTTATTTTGTTCATATTGCCTCCTTTCACGACGATTGGCTTTTCTTGCGCTGATAATCCGAAAGACGTTTCCCGGCTGTCGGATTGTAAAGACGATCACTAAAACACCAACATCGGCTTCTCCGATCAACCATTGCCGTTTCTCGCTCGGGCTTGAATGTTTTAGATCGGGGGCTCTTAACTGGAAGGGATCATCAAATGCCGTAATAGCGACTGTAAATGAAATGCCGTGTTTAACTGCATTCGCTTCGCCCTTTTTTATATCCCAGGTAAAGTCCATAATTACAGTATATACTATAAATAGCTAAGTTTCAAGGGCATCATGGCGGCAAGGGAAGTGCCTGGGAATGATGGTTACTATTTTCCGAGCCTGCGTTTCTGGCGGAGAAGGTGCTTTATGGTCTGGTAGACAAGCTGCTGTTCGCGCGTAGAGCAGCCCCGGACGAGACCCAGAATTCGGCGTTCCAGCGGGTGCGGCTTGTAGGCCGCGTCCCCGCGCCCCCCGCCCGCCAGGAAATCAGCCGGTTTTAAGCCGAATATTACGCCCAAGCGCTCCAAAGTCTTGAAACTAGCGGCCCTGAGCCCGCGCTCTATCTGGCCTATAAAAGACGGATGGAGTTCCGCTTTTTCAGCAAGCTCCTCCTGGGACCAGCCCATTTTCAATCGTTCCGATCGTATTATTTTACCCGCAACCGCGCGAAAATCCTGTTCTGGCATGTGGAAATTGTATAACCTCTGCCCGTCGCGGTCCACATACACAAACGCAAGAAATAATATAAACACATTAAGCATTGACATGCACAGCGCAGCGAGCTATGATATATTCAGGGGAAAGGGGTTGTTCTTTACCTTTCCAAGAAATTTGAGTTTCATAATGAAAAAGTATTGCTCAATAACGATTGGCTGTTATATGCTTCTGGCCTTTTCCGTTATCGCCGCCACGCAGCAAAATACTCTCATTGATGCCGATTTGCAGGAAAGCGCGGAAACGGATGCGGCCCGGCCTGGGGCCGAAACAAAACCGCTCACGAACAAGCAGGTAATCTCACTGGCCAGATCCGGTATCGCCGACGACACGATTATCTCCCTGATTGCGCGCTTTCCATCCGGGTTTGATACAAGCCCTGAGGCGCTGATGGAATTGCGTGATGCGGGGGTAAGCGAAGAAGTAATTGACTCAATAAAAAACCACACAGCCGGCCGGGCACAGGCGAAGCCGGAACAGATAAAAACCCTCACGGATCTGAGCGCTAACGAACTGGCCCGGTTGAAAAAAGTCGGGACCACAGTCGTTCCCGGCAGACTCACCGACACACAGCCGGTTATTGCGGGGAAAAACACGACTCCAGTAAAAAATCCCGTTCCCGGAAACTGGGCTCTTGGCCTGGTATATCCCGGCGCGGCTATAAGATACCAGTCAAGCCCAAGGACCGCCTGGGAGGTCAAAGCGCAATCCGGCTCCAGGGTTCTTGTGGTGGGGCCGAGGTTTTATTACCAACTGGGCTCCAATAATGGCTTGTCCTTGTTCTGCGGCCTGGAAGGGGACTATATAGGCTTCAAAGGAGAAACAAGTGAAGGTTCCGGCTTTGCCGGCGGCGCATTTATCGGCGGGGATATTTCTCTTTCTGGTCCATTACGCCTGTCCATGGATTTCGGCCCTATGTATATAAGCCTAAACGATAATGAATTCTCTGAATCAGTAAGTGGCATAGGCTACATAATAAATATGGGTATTTACTGGCATTTTAAATAAACCGGCCAGTGGGAAAATCAGATGCGAAAAACCATTTTAAGCCTTTTATTTATCAGTATGCTCCCGTCAACCCTTTTTGCTGGCTTCAGCTTGGGTCTTATAAAAGAAGTCAAAAAGAAAGTTGATAAAGTGGATGAAAAAGTTGAATTAAAACGAAATGAGATTCTGGCCGGCCGGGCGATAACCCTTACCTGGACCGGTGAAACAAATTATGTTTCCGACGGAGTCAATCCCGAAGCGGGGACGGCAGCAACACCTTTTGTTTTCCGGGTGGCATATAGAAATGGTGACAACTACGCTCCGGCAAGCGGTTACCCTAAAGTCCACATAAAAAAAGGTGGAGTGGAAATCTCCGGCTCCCCATTCGCTATGACATATGTTTCCGGGGCTTATTCCAGCGGCGCAATTTATTCCTACTCCACAACCCTGGTTCTAGGCAGCGATTATTCCTATTATTTTGAGGCAAAAAACATAAATGGCCAGGTCGCTATTGGCTCTCCGGTGTCCGCGATTAATGCCCCCGTGGTTGTATTGGTTCCGGTTCTATTGTGGACTGGCGAAACGAATTATGTTGCTGATGGACTTAATCTGGAAGTCGGATTTTCAATAGATAGTATAATCTACCGCGTAAAATATGCAGACCCTAACGGCGATGCGCCTGCAAGTAGTTACCCGAAGGTCCACATAAAAAAAGGCGGAACGGAAATCTCCGGTTCCCCATTCGCCATGACGTATATTTCCGGGGCTTATTCCAGCGGTGCTATTTATTCGTACACAACCACATTATTGAGAGGGGCTGATTATACATACTATTTTGAGGCTAAAAATTCTTATAACATCCCCGCAATAGAAACATCACCTATTGATGCCCCCGACATCACTAATAGTAGTCCAATTCTTTTATGGACTGGGGAAGTCAGCTATACTGCTGACGGACTTAACCCAGAAACAGGCACGAGTGCTACAAGCTATGTTTTCAGAGTTAAATATAGTGACTCAGACAGTGATATCCCCACTTCGGATTATCCAAAACTGCATATAAAGAAAGGCGGAACCGAAATAATCAGCAGCCCGTTTGTTATGAGTTTTGTTTCCGGTGCACCGGTTACTGGCTCTATTTACACTTATTCCAAAGTCTTAACTTCTACCGGGACGAATTACACTTATTATTTTGAGGCGCAAGACCTACTAAATGCCCCCGCAACAGGGATGCCCTTAACTGAAATAACTGGCCCGACTGTTACCAACTGGTCTTCCGTTTCCGGCGGCAATGGTCACACGCTGGCGGTAAAAACAGACGGGACACTCTGGGCCTGGGGATTTAATTTTGTCGGCCAATTAGGGCTTGGCGATACAACCAGTAGAAACACACCGACACAGGTGGGAATTGCCACCAACTGGTCTTCCGTTTCCGGCGGCAATGGTCACACGTTGGCAGTAAAAACAGATGGGACACTCTGGGCTTGGGGATTTAATGGTTCCGGCCAATTAGGGCTTGGGGATACAGCCGATAGAAACACACCGACACAGGTGGGATCTGCCACCAACTGGTCTTCTGTTTCCTGTAACGGGAATCACACGTTGGCAGTAAAAACAGATGGGACACTTTGGGCTTGGGGATATAATGGGTCCGGCCAATTAGGGCTTGGCGGTATAAACTTCGACAAAAATGTACCGACACAAGTGGGATCTGCCACCAACTGGTCTTCCGTTTCCGGCGGCGCGGGTCACACGCTGGCAGTAAAAACAGATGGGACACTCTGGGCTTGGGGATTTAATGGTTCCGGCCAATTAGGGCTTGGGGATACAGCCGATAGAAACACACCGACACAGGTGGGATCTGCCACCAACTGGTCTTCTGTTTCCGGCGGCGCGGGTCACACGCTGGCAGTAAAAACAGATGGGACACTCTGGGCTTGGGGGAATAATACTTACGGTCAATTGGGGCTTGGAGATACAACAAACAGAAACACACCGACACAGGTGGGATTTGCCACCAATTGGTCTTCCATTTCCGGTAGTGGGAATCACACAGTCGCAGTAAAAGTAGACGGGACACTTTGGGCTTGGGGATTTAATGCTTCCGGCCAATTAGGGCTTGGGGATACAGCCGATAGAAACACACCGACACATGTGGGAACCAGTTGGGCATTTGTTTCCGGCGGCTGGAATCACACGATGGGAGTAAAAATAGACGGGACACTCTGGACCTGGGGTTCGAATCTTTATACCCAATTAGGCCTTGGTGATATGGTAGACAGGAATATCCCTGCACAAGCGGGAACTACATGGGCAGCTGTTTCCGGCGGCGCAGGTCATGCGTTAGCAATAAAAACAGGCGGAACACTATGGGCATGGGGATATAATGCTTCCGGCCAATTAGGTCTTGGCAATACAACTGCCGAAAACTCCCCAACACAAATGGGAATTGGCACTAATTGGTCTTCTGTTTCCTGCGGCGCAGAGCACACTGTGGCAGTAAAAACCGATGGGACATTGTGGGCATGGGGATATAATTCTCACGGCCAATTAGGTCTTGGAGATACAACAAACAGGAACACGCCGATGCAGATAGGGTCTGCCACTAACTGGGCTTCTGCTTTCTCCGGTGTGGCCCACACACTGGCGGTAAAAACAGACGGTACATTGTGGGCATGGGGAGATAATCTTTCCGGTGAATTAGGTCTTGGAGATAACGCAAACAGAAACATTCCGACACAAGTGGGATCTGCTACTAATTGGGCATTTGTTTCGGGTGGCTGGTCGTATACGGTGGCAGGAAAAAGAGATGGGACATTATGGGCATGGGGCGATAATAATTTCGGCCAATTAGGCCTCGGGAATAGTGCTAATAGAAACACACCGACACAAGTGGGGTTAGGCACTAATTGGGCATTTGTTTCCTGTGGCACGTGGCACACGTTGGCTATTAAAACAGATGGGACACTCTGGGCCTGGGGATACAATTCTCACGGCGAATTGGGTCTTGGAGATGCGGTAAATAGGAACGCGCCAACACAGGTGGGATCTGCCACTACCTGGTCTTCTGTTTCCGGAGGTGGAAATCACGCACTAGCTTTAAAAACAAATGGCACACTTTGGACTTGGGGATTTAATTTGCGTGGTCAGTTAGGTCAAGGTGATACTACTGATCGAAACACTCCGACCCAGGTAGGATCGGATACCAACTGGGCCTCAGTTATAGGTGGTGGAAGCCACACCCTGGCGCTAAAAACAGATGCGACATTGTGGGCATGGGGATATAATGCTTCCGGCCAACTAGGTCTTGGAGATGTAACAAACAGGAACACGCCGACACAGGTGGGGAACTGACGGCAAGTAATCATTTATTATAGTTTCAGAAATCACGTAATGCAGTGCACGCAAAAGGAGAGAGCAATGAATAAGAGATATCAGGTTTTTGTCAGCTCAACTTTCACGGACCTGCAAGCTGAGCGCCAAGAAGTGATGCAGGCTTTGCTGGAGCTTGAGTGCATCCCAGCTGGGATGGAGTTGTTCCCGGCAGCGAATGAAAGCCAGTGGGCGTTAATAAAAAAAGTGATTAATGACTGCGACTATTACGTTCTTATCATTGCCGGCCGATACGGATCAAAATCCCCGAGGGGTGTAAGCTATACTGAAAAGGAATATAAATACGCAAAACTATGCAAGAAACCAATCCTTGCATTCCTTCATAAGAACACAGACTCGTTGCCGGACAACCAGCGGGAGAAATCCGGGAACGACAAGAAGAAACTAGAAAAGTTTAGAGAGCTTGTTCAGAAAAAATCGTGCAGATATTGGGATTCCCCGAAGGATCTTAAAGGCCAAGTAGCTGCGAGCCTAGCCAACCTGATTAAATCCACTCCAGCTACAGGCTGGATTCGTGGGAATAGCGTATCCGATGCAAGGGTTAAGAAGATTCTGCAATCGCAAAAAAACAAAGCCCCCATTGATATATATGGTCTCCAATCATTAAAAATGGTTTCGCAGGCGACTGAATGGCGGGAAAACTGGGACCGGCTTTTTAATGCCACCACCAAAGAAATAAAAATAGCCTTTAATTATAGCGCCAGATGGCTGGGCTCTAATACGGAAAATATTAAAAAATTTTTAACAAGAGATGGAACTTCTATTAGAGTAATAATTCCGAATCCAAAGTCTGAAATTGCAGTATCTTGCATCGCGAAGCAGAAGGCCCGTACGTTTGCAGCGGTAAAGATGGATATAAATAAGACAATCGATACATTTAAAACTTTTGGAAGTAAGGTTTCTATTAAAATGATAAATCGGCCTATGAGTTATCAGCTATATATGTTTGACAAGATTCCTGTGGTTCTTATGTTTCCGCTTCAAGACCGGGGTGACACGCAACTATTCCCCCTGTTTGAATTTCGTGCAGATGCAAAGCTAAGTAAATCATTTGATAATGACTTTGAGCGAATATGGGGATATAGATAGATAATACTCTGCGGATATAATAATAAAGCCCCCCCGGCTTAAAATCCGGGGGGGCTTTCTCGGCTCCTTTACCTTAATTGGCTTCGGGGGAGATCGTCTTCAGCATTTCGAAGGCGGGGGAGGCTTTGGCCACCGTCGCGGGGGCTTCGGCCCGGGCCGGGGAGGCTTTCTGGAAGGAGGAAGTGATGGACGAAAGCTTGGTCACGTCCTCGCCGCGGCAGGCGTCGGAGGCGCAGACATTGGAGACGCGGCAGCCGTTCTTGTAGACATAGTCGTTCTCGCCGCGCATAAGGATGCCTTCTATAACGCCGGTTTTGGCGTTGAAGACGGCGCTGCCGGAATTGCCGCCGTAGGTGTCCAGGTTGGCCACGTAGTAGCCGTTGGGCGAGGCGTCACGTGCGTATTCCAAACCAAATCGGCCGGCATTCCAAGGGAAATCGGCCACCCTTGTTTTAGGGCATAGCGGCTGATGTGTTGAATCGGCGCCGGGTAACAATGTTTGCTGGCTCCCGACGGGGGTGGATGAAGTGATAAGCCGCGCACTGGAGCCGGAGCCCTCGCAAAGATACGCCGACGCCCTGGATTTCTGGTCCGCGCTTAAGGATTTATAGTTTTTAAATCATTTGTTATATTCGCGGCTTTTTTGCTTATTCTATCTCTTCCTTGATGGCCGTCTGCGTGACGGCTTTTTTGCTGTCTTCTTTGAGAAAGCGGCGCGATAAGAGGAGCGTGGCGGCGGAGTAGCAGGTGATGGTGATCAGGAAAGGCAGGGTGAAGCCGAAGTCCATCTGGAGGCGGCCGCTCAGGCGGGCGGAGAGGGCCGAGGAGAGGTTCCAGCCGGCGGTGAAGAGAGCGCTTGCGGCCTGGTGCTGGGAGGCCGGGAAATGGCTGAGCAGGAAGACGCTGTAGACGGGCCAGCTTGCGTTCATCAGCATAGTGCGGACGAAGGCCGCCGCTACGGTGGGCAGCACATAGCCGGAGAAGCCCATGGTGGCGAGGAAAGGGATGGAGAGGGCCTGGAAGGTTATCATTGCGCGCACGCGGCCTATACGGGTGACCAGCCAGGGGCCGATCAGGCCGCCGGCGGCCATAGCGAGCGGCATCAGGGCCATGAAGAAGCCGAGTTTCGAGATATGCAGGTCGAAGCTTGATTTGAAAAAAATATTCAGGAACGGCATTATCATGCCCGCGCCGAAGGAGATTATGAGCTGCGGCGCGAGGACGAGGAGGGCGGGCCAGAGGGCTATGGACGAGAAGGCCGCGGCGCCGGACTTGTCTTTCGGGGCGGGGGCTTCTTTTATCTTAAGCGCGGGGAGGCCGGCGGCCAGGAGCAGGGCGCAGGCGGCGAGCATGGTGGCGCGGTAGGCGGCGGCGGTTTCGTCCCCGTAGGAGAAAGCGGTCGCCCAGAACCCGGTGAGCCAGCCTGAGGCGAGGTTGCCGGCGAAAGCGGCGGTCATCGAGACGGCGAACTGGAAGCTGAAGAGGTGCTGTCTTTCTTTTTCGGCGGTGCTGCGGGCCATGAGCGGCATGGCGGTGATGGCGAACAGGGCGCCGGCGGTTCCGGAGACGAGGGAGAAGAACATGAGAGGGGCGCGGCCGGGGAAAACGGCCATGCCGGCCATTGAGGCGAAGCTGAGGGCGAGCGAAGCGAGCAGGCTTTTGCGGGCGGGGAGCGAGCCGCAGAAGACGGCGAGGGGGATGGCGAGGGCGGCTATGGAAAGGCCGGGGATGGCGCCGAGGGTTCCGAGGAAATCGCGGGTGTAGCCGAGCTTGAGGATATAGAGGTTGAAGACGAGGCCGAAGACGCTCTGGGCGAAGGACATGAGGAAGGTCAGGAGGAGGAAGTTCCTGGCATTAGGGGAGAAAGCCTTGAACCCGGCGATGTAGTTGTTGATGAAGTTCTTCATGGTGCAGAAAGCAAACCGCGAGATGCTAAGTCGGGGCCTACCACAGGGGCCAGAACGCAAAACCGGCGTCGCGCACACCGTGCGCGCGCCTGCCGCTCTCGGCCTCGGCGCTACGCAAGCCTCGGCCTCCGAGGGGCTTTTGCTAACCTGGCCCCTGTGGTCTCCCCTCCGGAAGAGCTTGGTGAATAATTTTACCTACCTGCCGGGTTGTGCGGCGGGGGTGGCGGGGGAGGGGAGGGGGGGTGTGCTGATGGCAGGCGCGGCCGCGGTTGCTGTGGAAATAGTTATGGCGGGTTCGGGCTTGGGGGCGTGGTTGATGTACCAGATATAGTTTGCCATGTCTTTCTGCTCTTTGGGCATGGTCTCGGGGCATTTGAGGGCGTTTTCCGTTAAGAAAGAGGCCTGGTATACCCCTTTCAGCCTGGATTTTACCGAGGCGGGGATGGCGGCATTGTACATCAGGTGGCCGTTCCCGGCTATTACCAGAACGGCGTAGGCGGGGTTTTCTTCCAGGAAAGTGACGATGCGGCTGCCCATGCCTTCGTTCCATGCGGCCATGGAGGCGAGGTAGTTATCGAAGGCGAAAGTCGTGACCGTGGATGTGCTGCCGTGCCCGCCGAAGGATTCTTTGAGGTATTCGTTGTACTTTTTGTGCTTGGTCACTTCCACTTTTTCGGGGAGGAAAGCCTTCTCTTCCGGGGTCAGGCTTTCAAGGCCGGTGCGGGCTATCTTTTTTATAACGGCTCTCGGGACGTTGAGCGCCAGGGCGCGGAGCTTGTTCTGGATGACGAAATCAAAAAGGGGTTTATAGAGGGCGAAGTCGAAGCCTTTGCCCGTTTTCCAATCGGCTTTTTCCCGGAATTCTTCCTCGGTTATTTTCCCGGCGGCGTAGTCGTCCAGCACCGGCTGCAGGGTGGAGACCACCATCTCGAAGCCGACGGCTATTTTGGCGCCGCGGGCTATCTTCATCGCTTTCAGCGCCTCCAGCTGGGCCATATGGTCCAGCGGTTCGTCGTGGGTCTCTCCGACGTAAACCACTTTGCTTTTCCAGACTATGGACTTGAAGGCCGCCTCGCTCCTGAAATCTTTCCCGGACTGGGCCCCTATTATGCAGAAATTCGGCTTGTCCTGCGTAAGGACGACAGGCGCGGCGGAGTTGACGATGGGAGCGCGCTTTTCAATGTTCGCCTCCGGCTTTTTCACGTGCCTGGCGTAAGCGGTCAAAGGGAGAAGGAGAAGTAAGGAAAAAGTGAAGAGCTTCATCCAATAATTATAGTAAAAAGGGGACAGGCTACTTTATCAGGCGGCGGCGCTGCCCGGTTTAAAAAAAGTAGCCTGTCCCCTTTAGCTCTAATGACGGAAGATGGCGGCTATCGGGGTGATGCCGGGCATTTTCGACTCTTCCATCACGTAGACTTTACCGCCGTGGCCGAGGGTCCGGGTGACGCAGAGGTCCACCAGTTCGGTGTCCGCCGGCTCCGGGCTCTTGTGCAGGTCCAGCTCGCCGGTGGCGGGATCGTACATGCCCCATTTCTGCGCGTTAGCCGCCACCAAGAGTGTGGAGACGTTTCCCTGCTCGGCCGCGAGCAGTATGGGTTTGACATGGCAGGCGGCCGCGGGCGTGCCGCGAACCTGGTCATACCTGTGCACCGCCGCCCGCGACTCGGCTTCGAAGAGCGGCTTGAGCAGCTCCCAGGCCCGGTCCCTGAGTTCCTCAGGCCTCAGCCCGGTCGTGCTGCCGGCGATGCTGCTGACGTACAGGTTATTGTAAGTATTGGCGTCGGAGTAGATGTGGTTCAGGTAATCCACCCCGGCGGTAACCAAAGGAGCGCTTTCCTCCTTAAGCATGGCCGTAATGCCTTTGTTCACGCTTTGGAAGTAAACGAGGATGTTGGACTTGGCCTCGTTGCTGTCCTGGGCGTGGCCGTGGAACATGCCAGACCTGCCGGTCCCGCCGGAGCGCATTTCCGAATTTCCGTGGAACTGCAGCTGTTTTTCCTTCGGGTTAAGCTCCAGCAGGTCCGCTATGCTCTTCGGGACCTGCCGCAGGTCCACCTTGGTCACGCTGTACCTGCTGCACTGGTACAATTCAATGGAATGCTGGTTCAGCGCCAGGACGTAGAACCTGCCGTCCTCGGCGAAGAGCTGCAGCAGCGGCGTGACGCAGAAGTGGTCGGAGACTACCGTCAGCTCCCGGAAGTTCAGCGGGAGGTCGTAGACCCGCTTCAGTTTCGGGGACAGGAACAGGGCCAGCCCGCCGCTCTGGTACTGCCAGAACTTGTGGTCTTCGAGCAGCGGCTGGGCCGGCTCCAGCAGTTTTTTCGCGGCGGCCGGCTTATGTCCCGCCGCTTCAAGTTTCTTTGCGGCTTCGCCCAGCAGTTTTTTGAACCTTATCGGGTTCTGCTTCGTCTCTATGCCTTCGCTGCCTTTTACCGCGGGCATGAAGACGGAAACGCAGGGTTCACCGCCCTCCGTAAGCAGTTCCTGCAGGTTATCTCTCGTCATTAAATGCATAGCGCACCCCCCCGGCTGATTTTTTCAGGGCATAGGATCACAAAGGAAGCTTTGCTGTGGTGCGTGCCGTCCCCTACCCAAGGTCAGCATACAAAATTTCCCGGGATTGTCAAAACATTTTTTACCTTGCCAGTACCTCCGTAAAACAAGCATAATTGGGGTGGATTTTATAATAGGGGTAATATGAAAAAAACCGCGATATTCCTGTCCCTTGCCTTGCTCGGACTGCCACGTGGCGCTTCCGCCCAGGTGCAGGTGGTCTCTAAAACCCCGTACGGCCCGATAGCGGACATGAACTCCGCGCAGGCGATAGCCGCCACCTTCAGCCGGCCCATGGCCGCCCTGAGCTCGGCGGAAAAAATGGGAGAGGCCTGCCCGCTGGAAGTTTTCGAAATAAAAGACGCGCTGACGGGGGCGAACTATAAAGATTTCTCTTCCGCCTCTTTAGAGGATTTCAAGGATATACGCCCCGTAGGCGGCCGCTGCCGCTGGCAGGGCACGCAGACCGTTTCTTTCGAGCCGGGCGCGCCCCTGAAAATATCCTCCCTTTACGCGGCCCGCATAAAAAAAGGCTTCTCTTTCGGCGGGCAGGCGCTGGAAGAGGACGCGGCCTGGTTCTTTGAGACCCTGCGCCCCTCCATAAAAGAAAGCGAGCCGCGCGACGGGGAGCGCTGGCTGCCGCTGGACACCGTGCTCTTCGCCGCTTTCAATATGCCTATGGCTTCCGCCAGGGCCAGGGATTCCATAAAGCTAGAGGAGAAGGCCCCTGACGGCAGCGTCAGGGAAGTCCTCATCGGAGTGCGCCTGGCCAGGGACGAAGAAGTCAAAAAGCTCTGGCCGAATCCCTGGCAGGATATCTCCACCGGCACGGTCATCGCCGTGCGCCCGGCCTCCAGGCTTAAGCCGGACCATTCCTATAAACTTAAATTCGGCGCCGGCCTGGCCGCGGCGGAAGGCAATTTGGGCCTGGGCGCGGAGAGAGTAATAAACTTCGAGCCTTACTACACTTTCCGCCTTAAAAAGCTGCCGGGGAACGCCTGCCTGCCGGAGTATTTCAGCCTGGTCTTCACCAACCCGGTAAAATATTCGGAGCTGTACAAGCATATGTCGGTAGAGCCCTCTTCGGCCATGCCGCCGCTGGACAAGGAAAGAGAGGATTATGAGAGCTATGGAAACCCGAGCGAGCGCGCGGCCCACCTCGCTCTGCCTTACGGCATGTTCAAGCCGGGCGCCGTTTACTCTTTCAAGCTTTCGCCCGAGTTCACGGATACTTTCGGGAATAAGCTTGGCGCGGCCGTCGATTTCCAGCTGGGCCCGATGGACTATTGCCCGTACTGGGACATGCCCACCGGCTTCGGGATACTCGAGGGTTATCTGCCCGCGCGCCATCCTTTCACCACGGTGAACGCCGCCGGGCTGAATATCGTTAAAAGCGCCGTAAGCCAGGACAACTTCATCCCTTTTTTCCGCGGCAGGATGGAAGATCAAAGCCTGCTGACCCTCCCGGTCCAGAAAGCCTGGGACCCTTCCTATGGCCAGCATAATTATAAACTGCTGACCTTCCTGGACTATGCCGGGCTTTTCGGGCCGGAGGAAGGCGGTTTCGGCTATTTATCCGTGCCGGCGAAGAGCGGAACCCCTTTCCGCGCGCTTGATAATATCACACGGATCGGCATAACGCTTAAGACTTCCCAGGATTCAACGCTTATCTGGACGAGCTTCCTTAGAACGGGCAAGCCGGCGGTGTCGGTGCCCGTGGAAATAAGGGACGATAATAATAAAGTTTTATGGACCGGCGTCACCGATAAACAGGGTTTCGCGGACGCGCCGGGCTGGCTGAAGCTGGGGATCGCCGACTGGCCGCGCTGGCAGCGGCCCGCCCTGTGGGTCTTCGCCAAACACAAGAACGGGACGGCCGTGATGAACAGCGGCTGGACCGGCGGCGTGGAGCCCTGGCGCTTCTCGGTGAATTACAACAGCTCCCCGCGGCCCAGGAATTATTCCGCCGCGCTGTTCACGGAGCGGGGCGTCTACCGCCCCGGCGAGACGGTGGACATGAAAGGCTTCGGCCGCAAGCTGGCGGACGGGGACTGGGCGGCGCTGGACCTGCCCGTGGTGCAGTTTTCCGTCAGGGATTCGCGCGGCAACCGGGTTTTCAAGGCCACCGTGCCCGTCAGCGCTGATTTTTCCTCATTTGACTACGCGTATAAACTTTCCGAAGCCGCGCCCACCGGCGTGTGGACCGTGGAAGCCGCCGAGCCTTACGCGGACGACCCTTCCTCCGCCCGCGCCGTGGAGGGGGACGAGGAGGACGGATACCGGAATTACCGTGGCAAAGAGCGGCCCTTCCTGTTCACTGAAACTTTCCGCGTGGAGGAATTCAAGCCCGCCGTCTTCGAGGTGAAAGCGCGCTCCCTGGACGCCTCCTATCTCGCCGGCAGCAAGTTCCGCGCTTCGGTGGAGGGCTGGTACCTTTTCGGCGCGCCGATGAGCGAAAGCAAGGCCGACTGGACCCTGCGCCTGGAGAGCTCGCATTACGAGCCGCCCGGCAAAGAGGGCTTCGAGTTCGGGCGCGAGTTCCGCGGCAGCTCCGTAGACAAGCTGGCCGGCTCCGGCGGCGCGCAGCTTGATACCAAGGGCAAGGCGACGATAGAAGTACAGCTGGAAAACAAATACGGCGGAGCCGGCAACGCTCTGCGCGCCTATTTCGAAGCCGGCGTAAGCGACCCGGAGCGCCAGCGCCTGTTCGGCCGCGCCTCGGCCTATGTGCATAAGGCGAACCTTTATTTCGGCATTAAAGCCTCGGGAGGTTTCGTCGAAGCGGGCAAGCCCTGGGCCGCCGAGCTTATCGCCGTACGGCCCGACGGGACTCCGGCGCCGGGGCTTACAGGCGCCGGCAAGCTGATAAAGCGGCAATGGCTCAGTTCCCGCCGCGCCGGCCTGGGCGGCCGGCTTGAATGGGTTACCGACGTTAAAGACACCGTAGTGGATAGTTTTACATACACCACCACCGCCTCTACCGAAACCCATAAGTTCACACCGGACGAGGGCGGCTATTATATCTTCACCGTCTCCGGCATGGACGAAGAAGGCCGCGATACCGAAACAGCTTTCAGCTTCTACGTCTTCGGCAAGGGCGACGCCTGGTGGGCGCGCGAGGATTCGGATATTATCGAGCTCGTGTCCGAGAAATACGACTACAAGCCCGGCGACACCGCAAAAATAATGGTGAAGTCCCCTTACGACGAGGCGCAAGCGCTGGTGACCGTAGAGCGCGAGGGCGTTCTGGACCGCTGGCTGACCACCACCAAGGGCGGCGCGGACTTCATAAAAGTTCCGATAAAAGAAAAATACCTGCCCAACGCTTTTATCAGCGTGATCCTGGTAAAAGGGCGGGCCGGGGACCAGAAATTCTCGGAGGACGGGGAGACGGACCTCTCGAAGCCGCAGGCCAAGTTCGGTTATCTTTCTTTCAATGTGAGCCCGGCCGGGCGGCGGCTGGCGCTGGAACTTAAGAGCGATAAAGCCGATTACCGCCCCGGCCAGGACGTTAAGCTGGATATAAAAACGCTCGACGAAGCAGGGAAACCGGCGGCCGGCGAGCTGACGGTGTTCGCCGTCGACGAAGGCGTGCTCAGCCTCACCGGCTACTCCACCCCCGACGCTTTCTCGGCCTTCTACGGCCCGCGCCCGCTGAATATCCTGACGGCGGATTCCCGTCTTCACGTGATAGGCCAGCGCAACTACGGCGAGAAGGGAGAGGCGCGCGGCGGCGGCGGCGGGGCGTCCCTGGCGGGCATCGACCTGCGTTCTAAATTCGTGCCGACGGCCTACTGGAACCCGTCCGTAAAGACCGGGCCCGACGGCAAAGCCTCGCTTTCCTTCAAGCTGCCCGACAGTCTCACCAGGTTCAGGCTGATGGCGGTGGCGAATTCGGCCAAAAGGTTCGGTTCGGGAGAGGCGGCGGTGACGGTCTCCAAGCCGCTCATGCTGCGGCCCTCGATGCCGCGCCTGGCGCGCGCGGGGGATACTTTCGAATGCGGGGTGGTGGCGCATAATTACGCGCCCGAAGCCGCGAGCGTAAAGGTCTCGATAGAGGCCTCCGGCGACGCGGTAAGCGTGAAGGGCGAAACCGACCGCGAGGTTTCGGTCGAAAGCGGCAAAGCCGCGGAGATAACCTGGAACTGCGCGGCCGAAAAGCCGGGCGAGACGGTGTTCAAATTCCGCGCCTCGGCGGGCAAAGAAACCGACGGCCTGGAGTGGAAACTTCCGGTTAAAACCTGGGAGCCGCGCGAATACGCGGCTGCCAGCGGGGTTACGGCCGGCACGGCGGAAGAAACGCTTCAACGGCCTTTCCCGGGCGCCGAGGGGGACCTCGCCGTTGAAATTTCCCCGACCGCGCTGACCGGTCTTAACGAAGGCGCGCGCTACCTGCTTGAATATCCTTACGGCTGCCTCGAGCAGAAGCTGTCGCGCTCCATGCCGGTGATCTACTGGGCGGAACTCATACAGACCTTCGGTCTTGGCTCCATGGGCACGCTTCAGGCGGAGGTTCAGAAAGTTTTCGACAAGCTGTCGGATTATCAGCATCCGTCGGGCGGTTTCTGCTACTGGACCGGCGGCTGCAGTCAGCCGGACCCTTACCTGAGCGCCTACGCGCTCGAGGCGGCGATGCTTGCCCAGCGTCAAGGCTATAAAGTGGACGCCGGCGTGCTGAAAAAGAACGCCGACTGGCTTGAACGTTACCTGGCTTCGCGTAAAACCGACTGGGCCTACCCTTACAGCATCAGCGAGGATTACGCGGCGCGGGCTTACGTGGTTTACGCGCTGGCCTTGTACGGGTGGAACGAAAGCCCTTACCTGGACCAGCTCTATCTAAAGCGGGCGCAGGTCCCATATCTCGCCAAGGGCTATATGATCATGGCGGCAAAGCTGCTGAATTTCGACGCGGAGTCGTCGAAGAAGCTCTCGGCCGAGATCATGGCGCAGGCGAGGTATTCCCCGACGCAGCTGCACTTCGAGGACGCCGAGCCCATGCCGTGGATACATAACTCAGCGGTCCAGACCACGGCCGTGATGCTGGACGCGCTGCTCGAGGCCGAGGGCGGCTTCGCCGGGGACGAGAAAGCGGTAAAGTGGCTGACCACCGAAAAGAAGAACATAGGCCGCTGGCGGACCACCCAGGAAAATTCCTGGGCGATGCGGGCTTTCCAGACTTTCTACCTCCGCTACGAGAAAGACGAGCCGGACTTCAAGGGTTCGGTGCTGGCGATGGGCGGAACGCCAAAACCCCTGCTGGAACAGCAATTCAAGGGGAGGGGGCTCTTCTCCCTGGCGAATAGTTTCGGTTTCGACTCGGTGTTCACCGAAGGGGATACGGCCAAACTGCTCTTCTCGAAGGCGGGGACGGGACGGATGTATTATTCGCTGCGCCTGGGCTTCGTGCCGGAGAAGAAGGATAAGCCCGCCTCCGAAGGTTTTGAACTGAGCCGGGAGATAAAGCCGATGGACGGCGGGAAAGTGTTCAAAGCCGGGGCGCGCGCGGTGGTGACCATCACCGTCAAGACGCCGCAGGACCGGACTTTCGTGGCGGTGAACGACCCTGTCCCCGCCGGTTTCGAGATAGTCAACACCGAGTTCGCCGTCGAGGGCGAGGAAGACGCGCGGGCGCTGGCGAAGAAGGGAGGTCGGGGCGGCGGCTGGGGCGAATTCGAGCGCGCCGAGCGCTACGACGACCGCCTGCTTATTTTCGCCGACTACCTGACGGCGGGCACGCATAAATATTCCTACGTGGTGCAGGCCACAAGCCCGGGCGTGTATTACGCCCCGTCGGGCCTGGTGGAGGGGATGTACGAGCCGGAAGTCTTCGCCCGCACCGCCGGCAGCACCGTGGAGATAGCGAGGTAGACAGCAGCATATAAAGCGGAGACCGGCAGGCCGAATTTTGGCTTGCCGGTTTTCTTTTTTCCGCGACAGGCCCTTGTCGGGTTGCTCTGCTATGCTATTAAGGTGAAACCTGGTTGTGGAGGGTTTATGGAAAAACATTTGAAGATTGAAGCCTCCGGAATAGGAAGTTGCATCTTGAGTTTTAGGGGGCACCGTGTAATAATTGACGACGCACTTGCGAGGACCTATGGGGTATCTACCGCCAGGCTGAATCAGCAGTTCAGGCGTAACAGGGCCAGATTCCCGGAAGATTTCGCTTTTGAATTGACCCCGGTAGAATTTAAGTCTTTGATGTTGCAGACTGCAACATCAAAGAAGGGCCGGGGGGAAGACGGAAGCTGCCTATTGCGTTCACTGAGCATGGGGCGATAATGGCGGCGGCGATTTTAAACAGCGAAATCGCCGTTCAGGCAAGCATACAGGTGGTACGGGCGTTTGTTAAGCTGCGCTCTATGCTGCTTGCCAATAAGGAATTGGCGCGGAAGTTGGCGGAGTTGGAAAAGAAATATGACGCGCAGTTTAGCAGCGTCTTTGACGCTATAAAAATGCTGATGTCCCCGTCCGCAGGCTCTGATCCGAAGGTCAAAAGAATTACCGGCTTTAAACCCTGACAATATCAAAAGCACGAATTCCGTTAGAGTAAAGGCGTGTATTGGCAAAGTGTTATAATTTCAAAAGGGTCATGTTTGGGATAAAAATGGCAAAACACTCGCAATCTAATAAATTTACCGCGGCAGGGACCTTTAGCGGCCTGAAAAGTTTTAGCGAACTTGAGGCCAGGATTTCCGCTTTGCCTTTGGAAAAAGAGCGCGGCGACGCTTTTGAGGTTTTTGCTGAGGCTTACCTTGCCACGCAGCCCATATGCCAGGCAAAGGAAGTCTGGCCGCAGAACAGCGCGCCCAGCGCCTTGCTTAAAAGCCTCGGCCTGCCGGTCTCCCGCGACATGGGAACGGACGGGCTTGTAGAGTCGAAAGACGGGCGAATAGCCTCTTACCAAGCCAAGTTCTATACCGGCCGCCCCAGTCTTAACTGGAGTTTGCTTTCCACATTCTTTGCCATCTCCGACCGGGTTTCGCACACTATAATTTTCACAAATTCCGACAGCCTCGCCTCAACCATAGAGCAGAGGCAGAACTTTATTGCCATTCGCGGGGTAGATCTGGACAGGCTTACGCCGGCTGACCTTTCAATTATCGAAGAATGGCTGAAAGGCGCGCCAAAAGCCAGGGAAATCCCAAAACCGCGCCCGCACCAGGAGAAAGCTTTAGCCGACCTGCTTCCGGCCCTGAAAACCGCAGACCTAGCCACCGTAATAATGGCCTGCGGCACCGGCAAGACTCTTTTATCGTTATGGGCGGCCGAGAGACTGCAAGCTAAAAATGTCCTGGTGCTGGTGCCGTCACTGGCGCTTATACAGCAGACTTTACACGGCTGGCTGGCCGCCACAGGCTGGGATAATCTGGCTTACCTTTGTGTCTGCTCAGACCCAACCGTAACTGCCGGCGCCGATGAACTGGTGGTGAAAAGGTCTGATCTGGATTTTTGTGGCAAGTATGCCTCCGTCGGTTTATAAAAGTCTTCAGCAGCTTATTACGGAAGTTTTGCTGCGGAACGAGTTTTACTACGGGATCTACCGGGAATTCCTGCGAGAATTAAGCCTGGGCGGCAGGGCGTGAGAAAACAATAGTGTTGAGGCGGTAATTCAGGGGAAGTGCGGGAATAAATATGAATAAATCTGAAATTATAATTTATAACACCGAAGACGGAAAAAGCCGGATTCGGGTGCGGCTTGAGGACGGCACGGTGTGGCTCTCGCAAAGGCTTATTGCCGAGCTCTTCCAGGTCGCCGTCCATACTGTGAATGAGCACATTAAAAACATCTATGCCGAGGGAGAGGTCCCAGCTGAGGCAACTATTCGGAATTTCCGAATAGTTCAAAAAGAAGGCTCAAGGGAAGTGGCCAGGGATGTGGAATTCTATAATCTGGACCTGATTATGGCGGTCGGATTCCGGGTGCGCTCTGAAAGGGGTATTCAATTCCGGCGGTGGGCCGCTGAAAAATTGAAAGAGTACATCGTTAAAGGATTTGTTATTGATAATGAAAGGCTTAAAGAGCCCGGCGGCCTTGATTACTTTGACGATCTGCTTGAGCAGATCCGTGATATCCGTGCCTCCGAAAAACGGTTTTATCAGAAAATACGGGATATTTACAAGCTTTCCATAGACTACAGGCCGGATGCCGGCGAAACGCATGAGTTTTTCCGGATAGTCCAGAATAAACTGCATTGGGCTGTTGCCGGGCATACCGCCGCCGAAATAATCCACGGGCGGGTAAGCGCCAATAAACCCAACCTAGGCCTGACAAGCTGGAAGGGTTCAAAGGTCCGCCGCGGTGATGTCACCGTGGCTAAAAATTATCTTACCGGGGAAGAGATAAAACAGCTTAACAAAATCGTCAACATGTACCTCGATTATGCCGAAGAGCAGGCCCGCCGCCGCAAGGTGCTTTATATGAAGGATTGGCGCGGGAAGCTGGACGCCTTCCTGAAGTTCCATGAGCATGAGATACTAAAGGACGCCGGCAGGGTTTCGATGGAAGTGGCGCAAAACCTGGCGCTTGAAGAGTACGATAAATTTAATGCCCGCCGGGTTATCGTGGAAATCGACGCGGAGAATGACCTTGAGAACCAGATTAAACGGATAGAGCAAAAAACCAAAAAGCGCAAGAAAAAAGGCGAAGAGAAGTAGTGGTTTGTTGATTTTTTCGCGTTTTGTGGGAATCTATGATAGATACTGAGATATATCAGTTACCAGCGGACCGGGTGGCAGAAGTAAGAGGGCTGATACTGGCCGCTTTTACCGAAACCGTTCCTCCGGCGGCGGCTGACCTGCTGCTCCCGAAGTCTTATTTCCGCCCTTTGGACTGGGCGTCCATGAAGCGGTCGGGGGGAAAATTCGAGGGCAAAGCCTGGCAGTCTTTGACTCCGGAATTTCTCGCCGATAACTGGTCTTCCTATTGCTACCTGCCGCGGCGGGGCTATAGGTATTATCTGCCGGCGCTGCTTATGGAGGCGCTGCGTCCCGGGGCAGGGCACAGTTTTCAGCATTCCGTGGTTTTCAGCCTGGTCCCCAGTTTTGCCGCACTTTATTTCAATTCCGGGAAGGATCAGGATTTTGACGAGCAGACGGCATTATTCACCGAAGGCCAGTACAAAGCGGTCGCCGCTTTTTTAGGACTTTTTTTCGACACTGCGCCCAGGTTAAAATTTGTGTCGGCGCAGGCCCTCAGGTGGGGCTGGAACAAGGTTCCAAGCCCCGCGCTGGACAAGGTCACTGAATTTTACAAAGGGCTGTATACTTACGACTGGCCGCAGGCAAAAGAGCCGGAAGCGCGCGCGCTGGTGGAAACAATAAAGGCCGCCTTTAAAGATACGCCAGCTCCGAAACGCAAGGAAATGTGTACTGAAAGGCTTGGGGATGAGGCGTCGGAATACGCTATGGAATTCTTCGGCCAGGACTGGCGTAGGCTGCATCCTGAATTTTTAGACCGTGAAAACGCTTGCCTGTCTTTTTTCCCCGCACAGGCCTTCAGATATTTCCTGCCCGCCTACCTGGTTTATGACCTTACGGACCCGCTATCATCGCAAGCCGATCCAGCCTGGCATCTGACATCATACCTTGCCGGGGAAAACGTAAAACCCGAAATGAAGGCTTATATGCTGAAAAAACTTTCCAAATTCAATGTACAGGAGCGCGACGCCATTACGGCTTACCTGGAATACAAGGCCGCGCGCGAACCCTTCGAACCGGCAGTGATCAAAGAGGCCATCCGGCTCTACTGGAAGGCTTAGCTGATATGTTGAGGCTATTCATTTTGCTTTTAACGGTCTCTTCGCGCCCGGCAGGGCGCACGCCTACGGCGCCGCCGTGGATATAAACCGCTCCAGGAGCGGCCTTTACGAGAACTGCGTCAGCTTCGGGCCCGGCTGCCGCCTTATCCAGGGCGGACCCTGGAAGCCGGGCGCCAGGGGAACCCTGACCGGCGAGTCCGTCATCGTGAAGGAAATGAAGGCGGCCGGTTTCAAATGGGGCGGGGAAATAGAGGGCCTGCAGAAAGATTTCATGCATTTCTCGCTCGAAGGTTATTGAGAATGAAAATACTGATAGCCGGGGCGGGGGGATTCGTCGGCGGGGCCTTGCTGGAAAGGCTGGCCGCGCACGAGATTATCCTCCCGTCACGGGAGCCGGAGAAGTTCAGGCGCGCGGGAGTGAAAGGCTCTTTCCCGGTCTTTAACGGGGACCTGGAAAAACTGGTGATCGGATCCGCGCCCGAAGTCGTTATAAACCTGCTCGGGATAATACGCGAAACCCCGGGAGCCTCTTTCGACCTGGTGCACAGGGAGTACACCGCCCGCCTGCTGGCCGGGGCGCGCGCGGCGGGCGTTAAAAAGTTCATACAGATGTCCGCTCTCGGCGCCGCCCCGGGCGCTCCGTCGGAATATCACCGCAGCAAGTTCGCCGGAGAAACCGCGGTAAGGGAGTCCGGCCTGCCTTACGTCATCTTCAGGCCTTCTTTCATAACCGGGCCGGGCCAGAAATTCAGCCGGGACCTCGAAAAACTCGCGCGCTTTATCCCGGTTTTCGCGGTTCCCTCCGACGCTTTCGTCGCGCCGGTGGAGGCGGCGGTCGTGGCGGCCTGCTTCGGGCGGGCCGCGGAGGACGGGGCGGTAAAGGACGAGATCTTCGAACTGGCGGGGGACAGGGTGCTAAGTTTCAGGCAACTGGTGGCGGAATCGCTCAAGGCCTCCGGCTTTAACAGGCCGGTAATAGGCCTGCCCCGCAAATTGTTTTTCCCGCTTCTGCCGCTGTTCAGCCTGCTCCCCGAGCCGCCTATGACGCTCGAGCAATACCTGATGATGGCGTCCCCGAACGTCCCCTCCGGCGAATTCCGCGGCGCGGAAGAACTGCTGACCGGAGCCTGACGCCGGCGGCTTAAAATCGGGCTTTTCCCGCCTAATAATTCCCGGGCGCGAACCTGCGCGGCTTCTCCTCCCTGAGGAGGTGGGATACAGCGAAGAACTTAGCCTTAAGTTCCACCGCTGATAAGCCTATCTGCCGCCTGAGCTCGGCTTCTTTTTGCCGGGATTCCAGCAGAAGCGTTTCCGCCTCTTTCCTGAGCGCGGCCTCGCGGGCCAGGTTCCCTCCGAGTTCAATTTCATTTCTTTTTTTCAGGTTAAGCTGGGAATTAAGCCTGCGTATTTCCGAACGCAGCTCATACTGGCTCGCTTCCTTTTCGTCTAAAAGGGCCTTTTGCCGGTTAAAGTCTTCATTTAGCTCTTTCAGGGCTGAAAGCGAGGAAGCGGTCAGCACGTCCTGCTCCGTAAGCCGGGTCCTGGCTTGTTCAAGTTCGTTCCTAAGGGCGGCGCTTTCTTTCTTCGCGTCCAGCACCTCCTGGTTCAGCTTCCAGGCGGCCCGGTCGTTCCCGGCGTCCTCCGGCTTCCCGCCCTCTTTGGCGGCCTTGTTTTTATTCTTTTTTGCGAACAGCTCCGCCTCGATGTTCTTGAGGTTTTCAAATGTCATGCCCGCTAAGGGTTCTTTGTTTGTCATAATGGAACCGCCTTATTACAAGTCTACTTACGCTTTCTCAGCCAATACTCAGCTAAAGCTCATATTTTCCTCAGATCGCGCGGTACACCCTTCCTTTTAAAGCGTATGCCCGCCCCGGAACCGGTGCCGCGGATCTCCGGGACGACAAGGAAGCGGGCTTGCGCATCCGGGCGGCGGGTGGTAGACTGTTCAGGTGGCCATTTAATTAAATAAAGCGGCGGCCGGTCTGTTCTTCCCCGCTGCGGCCGGAGCTGTTTCAGCCTTTGAGAAGGCGGCGGGAAAGCCTGGCGGCGCCGCCCAATATCGGGTCCGTTCCCTTTCTATTTCGCGGCCGGGAATGGCGGCTGAATGAGACCGGCGCGGTAATAAGGAACTTAAAATGAAAACATTAGCGCTGATCATGCTGTTCGGCCTGGCAGGGGCGGCCGCGGCCGGGTATAAAGAGGCGGAAGGGGCGCTTAAGGATATGCAGGGCCCGAAGGTGGGCGAGATAAGCAAGGAGCTGGACGCGCTTCTGCTCCTGCCGGCGGCGGCTTTGGCCAAAGACGCGCGCGCTGCGGCCTATCTTGCCGAAAACCAAGGCGCTATGGAACTGTTCAGGCAGGCCGCCGAAGAGCCCAATGACGGCTATCTGCTCGCCCCGAAGCCGGAGAAGCTGAGCGTCAGGACCCCGGCGCCCAAGTTCGCCGCGCATACCAGGCTGCTCAGGCTGCTCCTTATCGAAGCGAAAATAAAGGCGGCGCAGAAGCAGTACGCCCTGGCGGAAAAAGATCTTCTCGCGGCGGCCGGGTTCATGGCGCAGCTGTCGGCGCAGAGATCCGCGCTTATCCTAAGCTCCATGGTGGAGCAGCTCGCGATATTGAAAGCCGCCCCGGCGTTCGCCGAAAGCCTGGGCGCGCCTTCTTCCCGGCCCGCTTACCTGAAAGAACTGGCGGCGCGGCTGGACAAAGTTTACAGGAACCAGGACTTTATGCGGGCGGCCATGCTCGAGGAGGCAGAGATCTCGAAAGGCTCCATGCGGGAAGCGGTGAACCCGGGCACGATGGAAGGGGAGCGCGCGAAGCTCGGCTTCCTGCAGCGGCTGGGGGCGAAGAAACTGCAGGACCAGGAATTCTTCTCCTGGATCTACCGGGACTACAATGCCGCCGTCGACGCGCACGCCGGGGTCCTGGTCGGGGCTTTCCGCGCAAATGATCCCGCCCCCGTCGCGGCCTACCTCGGGAAGCGCAACGGGGAGATCAAGGCGCGCAGAGAGGCGGTCGACAAGATCGGAACTTTTTCAGGGATCCTGGACGGGCTGCGGGGCGGGCCCGCGGCAAAAAAAGGGATGGCGCAGGCTATAGTGGACAATATGCTCAGCATCGGCACGCCGGCCTATGAAAAGATCATCCCGCGCTACCACCTCTTCCTGGCCAGGCTGAACTTGCTTCGCGCGGCGCTGGCTATAAAGTCTTATCAGCGCGCGAAGAGGCGGCTGCCCGACGGTCTCGACCAGCTCGTTCCCGGCTTCCTTGACGCGGTGCCGCAGGATCCTTTCAATAAATTCGCGCCGCTGGTCTATAATAAGACCGGGAAGAAATTCCTGGTCTACAGTTTCGGCCCGGACGGCAAGGATAACGGCGGCGGGGCCGCGCTGGATTACGAAGCCTACTTCGAGAACCCGGCCCGCGACGCGGGGGATATAATTTTCCCGGAGTAGAATAAAGGGCGGTTCTAGCGCGAGCCGCATTCATTGTAAACTTTCGCTTCTTCCGCTATCAGGTCCAGGACCGCCGTCAGCCTGGCCGGGTCCGGCGGCTCCTCGTATTCGGACCTGTAGTAAGCTCCAAGCAGCTTATAGAACCTGGCCTTAACTTCCGGGTCCGTTATTTCAGTGCCGGGGTTCCTGCTCAGGCCGCGGACCGTGAACCCGGGCTCTTTCATCTTGGCCGCCCAGTACCTGGCTTTCGTTTCCACAAGTTCCGAATTCAGCCCGGTCAGCCGCATTTTGCGGCCGGCGCATGAGCCCTGACCGGGATCTGAAACGGCGTCCCTGAAATCCGAAGGCGGGAGGGGCCATGCCGTGCCGTCCCATTCTAGTTCTATGTCAGGGACTTCAGGGAATTGCGCCCGCTCCCGCTCTGATTCGGACTGGTCCGCCAGCAGCACTCTGCCCGTCCTGATATCTATAAGCCGGGTCAAGACTTTAAGTTTAGGCCCCGCCGCGAAGACCGTGCCGGCAACTACCGCGTCTACGGGAAAAATATCGTTCGGCCTCCCGGGCCGGCGCCCGCCGGCCCCCTTCAGGATCTTTTCCAGCAGGGCCTGTTCGATAAGTACGGGCTTTTCGCGGCCGGCCAGGCAGGCGCTAATTCTTTCCGAAATATAAGCCGCCTCGTCCTTTTCCGCGCCGCCCTTTTCGGAAAAAGTCAGCACTGAAATCCTGTTTATATCGTTGGCTATGGCGAAATTTACTATCCGCGCCGAAACGCCTTTGCAGTCGCCCCCGCCCTCCCCGGCCGCTGAAAAAAGGGGGGACGCCCCGCAAAAAATAGCGAGAGCGATAAATATCTCTAACCCCCGGCTTTTCATAACCCCTCCCCAAATTAAGTATACAGCGGGGGAGCTTTCCCCGCAATTGCCGGTTTCCCATTTCACCTGACTTTCTTCCACCTCGGGCTTGATTTTTCCATTCTAATTGTTATAATCGGGGTTGGGGGGGGTCATGGGAAATTATCTTACGGCTTTGATCGCCGCGGCGCTGGTCATTGCCTTTGCCGTATTGCTGCGGCCTAAACTTAAAGAGCGGGCCGGAGCCATCGCCATCAGCGATGGTTTCCGGGCCAGGCGGGAGGCTATGGTGGCCGGCCAGATAGAGGCCAGGGGGGTAAGGGATCCCGTCGTGCTGAAAGCGATGCGGGAGGTCCCCCGCCATGAGTTCGTGCCCGTGGAATTGAAAAACGCGGCTTATGACGACAGGCCGCTGTCCATAGGCCTGGACCAGACCATAAGCCAGCCGTATATAGCGGCCTATATGACGGAGGCGCTCGGGCTTAAGCCCGGGGACAAAGTGCTTGAGATCGGGACCGGGTCCGGCTACCAGGCGGCGGTGCTCGCCAGTATTACGAACAAAGTGTTTTCCGTGGAAATAATCTGCGAGCTGGAGAGGTCGGCGAGAGAGACCCTGGTCCGCCTGGGTTATTCCTCGGTGCGCACGGTTTGCGCGGACGGCTATAAAGGCTGGCCGGAGGAGGCGCCCTTTGACGCCATCATGGTCACCGCCGCGCCCGGGCACGTTCCGCAGCCGCTCCTGGACCAGCTCAAGCCCGGAGGCAGGCTGGTCATGCCGGTCGGAACGCGCCTCTCGCAGGAGCTAGTCCTGATACGCAGGACGGGGACCGGCTTCAGAAAAGAATCGCTGATACCGGTGATCTTCGTCCCCATGACCGGGGAAGCCGAGCTGAAACACAGCGGGGCGCATTATTGAGGATTGTCGACCGGCGGAGCAGCTAAAAAATATAAAATAGATACAGGCGACTATGAACGAACCTGTAAATTTTTCGCAGATGGAAGACCCGGAGCGGCGCTTCGACCGCATGGCGCGCCTGGTCGGCCCCGGGGCCATGGAAAAGCTGAAGAAGTCCCACGTCATGGTGATAGGCTGCGGCGGCGTGGGCTCCTGGGCGGCCGAGACCGTGGCGCGGGCGGCCGTAGGGCGCATCACCGTGGTCGACTTCGACACCGTCTGCATCCGCAACTTCAACCGCCAGCTCCAGGCCCTGAGCGGGACCATAGGCAAGCATAAGGCCCTCCTCCTGGCGGAGCGCCTGCGGCTGGTGAACCCCGAGGCGCGGGTGGACGGGATCGCCAACTATTTCAACGACACTACCTGCGAAGCCATGATGGCCGAGCGCCCGGATTTCGTGATAGACGCCATCGACCATATCACCTCCAAATGCTTCCTCATAGATTACTGCCATAAAAACAAGGTCCCGCTGGTGGTCTCCACCGGCTCCGGGGGGCGCATGGACCCCACGCAGGTTCGGGTGATGGACCTGGGGCTGACCGAGATGGACCCGCTGGCCCGGGCCGTGCGGAATATCCTGCGCGAAAAATACGCTTTCCCCAGGAAAGGGAAATTCGGCGTGACTTGCGTCTGCACCCTGGAGCAGCATAAGAAGCCGCATGACTCCATGGAATCCACCGACTGCAAAGCCGGCTGCCTCTGCCCCCAGGGCGAGAACGAATTCCAGAGCTGCACCAAGAAAAGCGTGGTCCTCGGCACCGCCGGTTTCGTGACCGGCGCTTTCGGCATGGCCTGCGCCTCCGTGGCCGTAAAACATCTCATAAAATAAAAAGAAGCTCCCTCCCTTGACATGTCAAGGGCCGCCCATTATACTATAGGGGCGGCGTTTTCCATTATTCTAATATGACCAAAAGGAACCTGCTTCTCGCTTTTCTCCTCTCCTGCGCGCTTGGCGGCGCGGCGGGGGCCGGCGATTTTGACGGCGTGGAAGGGAGCATGAGGGAGGCCCTTATGCAGAGCAGGAGCGGGGGCGACGCCGGTATAGTCCCTGCCCTTGAAGTCATGCCCGGGAACCAGAAGGGAGCCGCGACGGCGGTAAAGGACGACCTGAAAGAGGCCGTGCTGCGCCATCTCGACAAGTCCATCGCCTATTGCGACAAGCATATGGACGACTGCAACGGCGCGAACAACTCGATCAGGGATTTCGCCAAGGGCATCGGCGGCGGGCGCTGTAATAACAGGGGGTTCAACTGCGTGAACGAAGTGCTGGAGATGTGCAAACAGCAGGCCGAGGAAGGGGAAATAACTCCGATGTATTTCATGGCCTGCGGCTCCATGCTCGGGAAATTGGGCGAGCGCGACTGCGCCGAGGGCCGTGCTTCCTGCGCCGGGTACCTGCAGGGGTCTATCTACTTCTCGCTGCGCGCGGCGGCCGGCTGCCATAAAAGTTTCGAGAATAATAAATCTAAGCAGGCGGAGGCGGACAAGCTTATAGACCGCTTTGCCGGCGCCGTAAAGCAGAGCGTGAAAGGCGTCTATGTCGGGCCGGTCGAGGAATCGCAGACCGTCGGGCACCACCTGGCCTGGCATGCAGGCAAAGAAGCCGGCATCATCGGCACCGAAAAAGTACTGGAGTTCGCTTTCGAGCGCCTCGCCATGCACACAGCCGGGGCGGTGGTGGGCTCGGTCGGCCTCCCTCTCTTCGCTTTTTCCAGCTTCATGCTCTTCCACGAGATAGCCGCTTCCGAGATGAACAACCTGGTCTGCCTGGAATGGGGCCATTACTACAAAGGCAGTTACGCCAATCCCAGCGCCTCCATAGCCAGGATGTCCGGTTTCATCAAGTAACCATGTCTACTCCCGCCGGCGGCTTAAAAAGGTCCCTCGCCTACTTATCTTCTACGGAAGCCCTGCAAAGCATAGGGCGCGATCCTTATTGGCCTAAATGGGATTCGCCCTGGTGGCATATGCTTCTGCTTTACGAATTGGGGCTGGCGGAAAAGATACCCGCCGCCGCGGTCTCTAAAATGACGGAAGTGCTGAAGGGCCATTATCTGCCGGTCTTCCCGGTAAAGGCCGAAGAATTCCCGGAGGGGACGGACCCGTACCGGAAGATAGCCTGCCATTGCGCCGTAGGCAGCGCCTACCAGCTCTTGTTCGCTTGCGGCGTCGACGTGGATAAAGAACTGCCCTGGATGAGGCCCTGGTTCCTCAAATACCAGCTGCCGGACGGCGGCCTGAACTGCGACGAGGCGGCTTATACAAAACCCGTTCCCAAAAGCTCCATAGTTACCACGCTGCCCTGCCTTGAAGCGGTGCTGTTCTGCCGAAAACGCGAACTGACCGCTGAAGAAACGGAGTTCCTGGACAAGGGTGCGGCTTACCTGCTGAAGCACAAGCTCTTACGAAAAGCTTCCACCGGGGAAATTATAGACAAGGATTGGCTGGAGATCGCTTTCCCCAGGTTCTACGAGTACGACTTCCTCCGCGGTTATTATTTCCTGGCGAAATGGCGGGAGCGGTCCGGCTTCGTGATACCTGGGGAGCTGACCGAAGAAGTGGAGGAGCTGGTTTCGCGGCAGCTGACCGAAAAAGGGATAGTCCTGAAGCGCTATAACCTGACCAGCAAGCGCAGCTATAATCCCGGCGCCGGCGGCGCCTGGGCCATGGGCGAGGCCTCGGAGTTCGACCTGATGAAAGAGAACAGCTATGAAGGCTGCCCCTGCCCGCCGCTGACTGAAAAATGGAACGAAGTAAAGCCGAAGACAACGATGGCGGGCGAGCCGAACGGCCTGAGAAAACCCGGCTAAACTCAAAGCCGGAGGATCTTGAACCGGGCACGGTTCTTATGCCGATCTTCGGCGGGAACAGGTAAAAATATCCGGAGATCCTTTCTGAAATTCCGGCTTGGTCACACGGGGGGATAAAACCGCGATTTTTTAGGTTTTCTTGCGTATCGAGACCGTTTTGCACCGCCTTTTCTATCTCTTCAGGCTTTTCCATGGGCATCGGACGCGATCCTTTGCCCGGCGGAGTTGTGAGGATGGTGGTCCCCGCCGAGCCGTGCGGCATCAGGCCGCGGGGAAAAGAAGGTCCTTAAAATGGCACAGGGGGAAAAAGACGAGGCCGTTCAGCTGTCCCAGCTGCTTTTCGAGAATGCGCGCGACGGCATTATGCTGCTTGAGCTGGCGCCGGGCGGGCCGCCTATTCTCCGGGATGCCAACCCCGCGGCTCTGAAAATGCACGGCTATACGCGCGGGGAAGTTATCGGAAAATCTATCGGGATCCTTGACCCGGACGCGGACGCCGCGCCCATGGTCATGGAGCGCGGCCGCCGGCTCCAGGGCGCCGGGGGCGGCGTCCTTGTCGTGAGCCATCGCCGGAAAGACGGCTCGACCCTGGTCGTGGAAACTTCGGTGAAGGAGGTAGCGGTAGGGGGCAGGCGCCTCGGGATCTGCATCGAGCGCGATATCACGGAGCGCCAGCGCGCGGAGGAGGAATTGCGCGCCAGCGAGGCCCGGAACCTCTCGCTCATCAAAGCCATACCGGACATGATCTTTACGAACCGGCGGGACGGAGAGTTCCTGTTCGTCCACGCGCTCGACCAGGACCTGCTCTTTCTTCCGCCGGCGGCTTTTCTTCATAAGAAGATCGCGGAGGTCTTGCCGCCGCCGGTGGCGGAACTGCTGATGAAAGGGATCGCCGACGCACTGGATTCGAACGCCGTGCTGACGCTTAATTACTCTCTTCCGATCGATGGGCGGGAATCATACTTCGAGGTGCGGATGGCGCCATGTATCGACGACACCACCATAAGCATCGTGCGCGACATCACCGAGCGTAAGCTGGCGGACGAGGCGCTTAAAAAAACCTGCGCGGAGCTGGAAGCCGGGAAAAAGCGCCTGGCGGATAAAAACGTCGCCTTCCAGGAAGTGATAAGCGAGATAGAGGCCGAAAAAAGCAGGATAAAGAACGATATCTCCGCGAATATAAACGAGATCGTCATGCCGATAGTGCTGAAAATAAAACGCGGGGGCGGCGCGTCGCGCGACTACGCCGTCCTCTTGGAGAACAGCTTGAGGTCCTTGGTTTCCTCGTTCGGCCGCAACCTGACCGAAAAAAAGCTTAACCTTACCCCCAGAGAGATAGAGATCTGCAATATGATAAAGTCGGGGCTGACCACCAAGGAAATAGCCGGCCTTTCAAGCTCTTCTCCCCAGACCGTGAACAAGCACCGCAACCATATCCGCAAGAAACTTGGCCTGACCAAAAAAGGCAAGAACCTGACCTCATTCCTGCAAAGCCTCTGAACCGGGTGAGGCAAAAAAAACAGGCGGTTAATGGGTATATTCTATACCCATTCAGTACCTATTATTATCACATACCCAAATCCGGTAAATTCAATTATATTTAAGAGGGGCATTTAAAATTGAAACAACTGTTTCTGACTGAAATACTACAGCGGCTGGACCGGGTCGGATAAACCGGCTTCGGCCTGCCGGGCACAGGTGAGATATGGAAAAGAAAAGGCAGCTGACCATACTCTTCGCCGAAGACAATGACGGGGACGCCTATCTTCTGGAGGAGCGTTTAAAGGAGAGCGGGCTGGCCAACCCGGTGCTGCGGTTCAAGAGCGGGGTCGAGGTCTGGAATTTCTTTTCAGGCAAAAGCGAACCCTGTTTTGAACCGGGCAAGGCCTATCTGCTGGTTTCCGACATACATATGCCGGGCATGGACGGCATAGAACTGCTGCAGCGTGTCAAGGCCGACCCGCGCCTTAAAAGCATCCCCGTGATCATGCATACCTCCAGCGAAGATCCCGCGGATAAAGCCGTCTGCCGGGAACTGGGGTGCAGCGAATACCTTATTAAGCATGAGATCTTCAAGGAGACCGTGGCTTTGATAAAGCGGCGGGTCTTTTATACAGGCGAAGGGGGCGGGGTGCCGGAGCGTCCGAAGAGGAATGCCGACTGAGCGTTACTGCGCCGGCTTGTCCGAGCGGACGGCCCAGCGGAGCTTGGCGCAGGCGGAGCGGGGGTTGCCGCGGCGCTCTTCGGGGGAGGGGCGCATCGGGGAGGGCGCTATTTTTGAATATATACCGGCGTCCTCTCCCTTTAAAAACGCTTTTTTAACGCGGCGGTCCTCGCCGGAGTGGAAAGACAAGATCGCGACCCGCCCGCCCGGCTTAAGGCACCAGGGCAGAATGTCCAGGAAGCGGTCAAGCACGCTCAACTCTTCGTTCACCGCGATGCGCAGCGCCATGAAAGTGCGCTGCAGCGCTTTCTTTATCAGGCTGTCTTCTGTTTTAGGGTCCAGTTTTTTCAGCCCGTCGCTCACGGCGGCGGCCAGGCGCGCCGTGGTCGTTACCGGCAGAAGCGCCGCTTTAATGGCTTGCGCTATTTCTTTCGCCTGCGGCTCGTCGGCATAATCGAAAAGTATCTTCTCAAGCGCTTCGGCGGAAATAGTATTCAGCATTTCCGAGGCGGGCCTGCCGCGCCCGGGGTTCAGCCGGAGGTCAAGCGGCCCGTCGGCTTTGTAGGTGAAGCCGCGCGCCGGGTTGTCCAGCTGCATCGAAGAAACGCCCAGGTCCGCGAGGACGCAGTCGAAGCCGCCGCCCGCCTCGGGCAGCAACCCCAGCACTCCCGCGAAATTCATTTTACGCGCTATAAAGACGTCCGGGCCGAAACCAAGCCCGCGCAGGCGCGCTTCTGCTTTCGGCAGCTCCAAAGGGTCCACATCGGTCGCGAAAAGCTTTCCGCCGGGCAGCAGCTTCGGCAGCAGCTTCTCCGAGTGCCCGCCGTAGCCCAGGGTGGCGTCCAGGCAGACCTCGCCGGGTTTCGGGTCCAGTATCGAAAGTATTTCGCCGACGCAGATAGGCCGGTGCATCCCCGCCGGCGTCTGGCCTTTCGCCAGGATATGCTCGATGTCGCCGGCGTATCTGGCGGGATCGAGCTCTTTGTACTTCTCCGCGAATTTGCGCGGGTTCCTCCCGCTGTAGCGGACGCGGCGTTTATGGGGCTGGGGCGTTTCTTCGGTCATGCTTCAATCAATGTTAGCCATATTTCGCCCGGGCGGTCAAATGGGCCCGCGGACCATTGGACCCAGGTTTCCATATCCCTTAATACGGGCCCGGCCTGGGTCTTTGGCTTCTGAATTTTTCCCCGCATTTTACTTATACTTTAGATAATGAATTTGCTGAAAGTTAACGGAGGCAGAATGACCAGGCGCATAACGGCGGCTTTCGCGTTTATCCTTTCCCTTTCTCCAGCGGCATTCGCCCAGGTGGATTTCGACCGCGGCACCGGCGACCTGAAAGCGGCCCTGTCCGGCATCGACACGCCGCAGGTTTCCGCCCCGGCCCCCGAAAAGGGCTGGTTCTCCCACGAAGATCCCAAACCCCTCGCCCCCAAAGAATGGACCGTCATGGTCTATATGAACGGCAAGAACGATCTTGAAGTCGCCGGCCTCTACAACCTCAACAAGATGGAAACGGTCGGCTCCAACGCTTCCCTGAATATCGTAACCGAGACCGGCCGGATGAACGGCCAGCAGAACGACGTCTCTTTCGACGGCAACTGGACCGGCTCCCGCCGCTTCTACGTCACCCAGGATTCAAACGAAGAAAAAGTCAAATCCAAGGCCATGCAGACCTTCGACAGGGTGGACATGGGCGACTGGAAGCATCTTGCGGATTTCGCTAAATGGAGCATGAAGAATTACCCCGCTAAACACTACGCTTTGATAATCTGGAACCACGGCTCCGGCTGGATCACCGACAAGCCGGGCATTCCCAACAAGGGCATCTCCTACGATTTCGAGACCAAGAACCACATCTCCACCCCCGAACTGGGCGCGGCGATGAGGGAGATCGGCAAAGTGGATATCCTGGCCTATGACGCCTGCCTGATGCAGATGGCCGAGCTTCTTTACGAGGTCAACGGCTACGCGGACTACGTGGTCGGCTCCGAGGAGACCGTGCCCGGGACCGGCTTCCCTTACGACACCCTGCTTCGGGCTTTCGACGGTTCGAAGACCGGCGAGCAGCTTGCCGCCGAAATGGTGCGCTCCTATGACGGCTTTTATTCCTCCAAGGGCAAGAAAGTCACTCTCTCGGCGGTGCGGATGTCGGCGCTCGGCGAGTTCATGACGGCTTTCAACTCCTGGACCGAAGCGCTGCTGGCTTCGGACAAGAAGCCCCAGATAAAGGCCAAGGCTTATTCCGCCGCCTCTTACGCCTACGAGGACAATAAAGACCTTTTCGACTTCGCCCGCCTTGCCGCCGAGGCCGACCCGAACCTGGCCGAAAAAGGCCGCGCAATGACGGACGCGCTGACCGGCAAGCTCGTCATCGACAATACGGCCTACAAAGAAACCTACGGCCGCGACGAAGCTTCCCACGGCCTGGCGATCTACCTGCCGGTCAAGGGCTACAATGAGAAATACGACCAGCTGGCCTGGTCCCGCGACACCCGCTGGGACGACCTGCTGAAAGAAATGAAAGGCGTTACCGCCCCCGGCCTGGAATTCATGAACGGCTGCACCGACCCCGGCCCCGGCGCAAGCGTTCAGCAGCTGATGGCTTACGTGGACTGCCTGACCAACGCTATACATGCGGCCAAGCCCTGAGCAGGGCGAAAACGCTTAAATAAAACGGGCGGCTCCCGACCGGGGGCCGCCCGCTTTTTTCCTTACAAGTATTGTATTATTTGAAATACAGGAAAACACTATGGAAAATGTAAACGAAGCGCACCTTTTGACGGACCAGGACCTTTACCTCTTTAACGAGGGCAACCATTTCAAGCTTTATGAGAAGTTCGGAGCGCACCCGGCGGTCATAGGCGGGGTAGAGGGAACCCTCTTCGCGGTCTGGGCGCCTAATGCCAAAGAAGTCCATGTGATAGGCGATTTCAACGGCTGGAACAAAAGCCATGACGCTTTGAAGCAGCGCGGGCAGTCCGGCATCTGGGAAGGTTTCATTCCCGGAGTCAGGCAGGGGCAGAATTATAAATATTTCATACTTTCCCGCTATAAGAACTTCAGCGCCGAAAAAGCCGACCCGATGGCTTTCGCGGCAGAGATCCCGCCCAAGACCGCCTCCGTGGTCGGCTCGCTGGCCTATAACTGGGGCGACGGCGAATGGATGAAATCCCGCGGCGACCGCACCGGCCTAAAAAGCCCCGTTTCAATTTACGAAGTGCACCTCGGCTCCTGGCGCCGGGTCCCGGAAGAGGGCAACCGCTCGCTGACCTACCGCGAACTCGCGGAGCAGCTGCCGAAGTACGTCAAAGAAATGGGCTTTTCCCATGTGGAACTGATGCCGGTGACCGAGCACCCTTTTTACGGTTCCTGGGGCTACCAGACCACCGGCTATTTCTCTCCCACCAGCCGCTACGGCGGCCCGCAGGACTTCATGTACCTGGTGGACCGCCTGCACCAGGAAGGGATAGGCGTGATCCTGGACTGGGTCCCCGCGCATTTCCCGGCGGACGCGCACGGCCTGGCTTATTTCGACGGCACGCACCTCTACGAGCACGCCGACCCGCGCCAGGGCTTCCACCCGGACTGGAAAAGTTCCATCTTCAATTTCGGCCGTAACGAGGTAAAAAGCTTCCTGCTCTCCAGCGCGCAGTTCTGGATGGACAAATACCACGCCGACGGGCTGCGCGTGGACGCTGTGGCTTCCATGCTTTACCTGGATTACTCGCGCAAGGCCGGCGAGTGGATCCCGAACAAGTACGGCGGGAGGGAGAACCTGGAGGCGGTGGCCTTCCTGAAGCAGTTCAACCAGGTGGTTTATGAAAATTATCCCGGCACGCAGACTTACGCCGAAGAATCGACTTCCTGGCCGATGGTTTCGCGGCCTACCTACCTGGGCGGCCTGGGTTTCGGGTATAAGTGGGATATGGGCTGGATGCACGATACCCTGCTTTATTTCTCTAAGGACCCGGTTTTCCGCAAATACCACCACAACAGCCTCACTTTCCGGATGCTCTACGCTTTCGGCGAGAACTTCGTCCTGCCTTTCTCCCACGACGAAGTGGCGCACGGCAAAGGCTCGATGCTGAACAAGATGGCCGGGGATTCCTGGCAGAAGTTCGCGAACCTGCGCCTGCTTTACGGCAGCATGTACGCCCAGCCGGGGCAGAAGCTGCTGTTCATGGGCTGCGAATTCGCGCAGTGGAACGAGTGGAACCACGATACCAGCCTGGACTGGCATTTGACCGGGCACGGGCCTCACGAGGGCATGCTTAAATGGGTGAGGGACCTGAACGCTTTTTACAAGGCCGAGCCGGCGATGCACGACCTCAACTGCGACCAGGCCGGTTTCGAATGGATAGACGCGAACGACTCGCAGCAGAGCGTGACGGCTTTCCTGCGCCACGGCGAAAAGCCCGGCGAGACCATTCTGGCGGTCTGCAACCATACCTCCGTGCCGCGCCACAGCTACCGCGTGGGCGTGCCGCGCGACGGCTTCTGGAAAGAGATGCTGAACAGCGACTCGGTAGCCTACCGCGGCAGCGGCATGGGCAATATGGGCGGCGTCCCCGCGGAAGCCGCGCCCTCCCACGGCCGCCCCTGGTCGCTTCTGCTCACCCTGCCGCCGCTCTCGATAACGTTCTTCAAGTGCTGCGAGTAGGACTGCGTGCGGCCAGGCATGCCGGCCGCGGTATCCTCCATATGTGAACTTTTTTTAGGATCCCGGCACTAACAGGGAGCGAACTGTTTTAGCCGGAGGTTGGTATGTTCAGAAAAATTTTTTATGCGGTGGCGGCGGCAGGTCTTTGTTTAGCGGTTCCCGCGGCTGTCAGGGCTCTGTCCCGTGATAATGCGAAGGCTTTGGACTGCAGCGACGGGGCTAATCCGATCTGCGGGCTTTACCAGCTCTGCCGGCCGCTCCTGGACCAGTACCCGGAATCCGAAATAACCGAAAAAGGCAAGGATTGCGCGCTGACGATAGAGTCGCTGCAGATAACCATACGCAGGAAAAGGGTCGGGGACGATTCCGGCTATTTCTTCTATACTAAATTGCTTCCCCTGAAAAAGAACTCCACGCGCTGATTTAAGGCAATGGACCTCCGGGATAAAAAAGAACTGACGCTTCTCGAGAACAACCTGGTCTCGCGCTTCCTGGGCGGCGAGGCGGACGCTTTCGCCCGGCTGGTCGACCTCTATAAAGACAAGATACACCAGTTCATCCTCTGCCTCCTTGGCCCGGACAGGGAGTCCGAGGATATCGCCCAGGAAGTTTTCATCCAGATCTATAAATCGCTCGGCGGTTTCCGCCGCGAATCCGCTTTCGGAACCTGGGCCTATGCCCTGACGCGCAATGTCTGCCGCCGGCGGCTCCGGGACAGGGGTCGCGAGTCCGGCCTGTTCGCGGAGAAGGATGAGGACCGCGAGCCGCCGGACAGGGCGCTTTCAGTGGAAAAGACTTTCGAGCGCGAAGAAGACGGGCAGCGGGTCCGCGCCGCTATCGACGGGCTTTCGCCGCTGCACCGCTCCGTGCTCTTCCTGAGCTGCTGGGAACGCCTTTCATACGAAGAGATAGCCGCCGCGCTCGATATCCCGGTGGGGACGGTGCGCTCGCGCATACATAACGCAATGGCCGCGCTGGCGAAAAAACTTAAGCCGGCGCCCGGGGGGAATGAAAATGAACTGCCTGTCTAAAGACGAACTTATAGATCATCTTTTCGGTAAAGACCGCTCCGCCGGCGCGGCCGCGGAAGCGCACTTCGCGGCATGCGCCGCCTGCCGGTCTAAAATGGAGGCTTTGAAACGGCTCGAAGCCGCGGCCGCCTCCGTTCCTCCCGCGCCCGTTTCCGCGGATTTCACGGCCCGGCTTATGGAGAGGCTGGAAACGCCGGCCCCCGCCACCGCGTTTGTGGATACTCCTTCGGTCTTCGGCCGCCTGTTCAGCCCGGCCTGGGGCTTCGGCTTTGCCGCCTTCGCGGTCGCTATGTATGCCGGCATTGTTTTTTTAGCCGGGCCCCGTGCCCCGCGCCCCGCTTCGGCCGAAGCGCTTTATTTTTCTGACGGCCCCGCTACTGTGAACAGCGGGCTCCGGGCGCCGGGCGGCGTTCCCGGCGGGAGCCGCGCCGCCTATGTCTACGCGGACACCTGCGAGACCGCCAAATGCGGTATTCTGTGAACTTTTCCGGGTTGAACGGCACTAAGTGCCAAAGGCAATGGAGAAAAAGCTATGAAACTGAAACTACTGTTCGCGATGCTGGCGGCCGCGGCGCTGCTCGCTCCTCTTTCCGCCCAGGAGAATGAAACTCCCAACGGGCGGATAACCGTGGCCGCGCAGCGGGGGGGAACTAAAGCGCTGGAGAAGCGCGTTACCGTAAGACTGAAGGGCGCGAAGCTTAGCCAGTTGCTGGGCCTTTTATCAGAACATACCGGGCTCTCGTTCTCGCTCGGAGAGGACCTGGCCGATCTTCAGATCACGGTGTTCATAAGGAACAGCCCTGCCAGCGAGATTATGGAGCTTTTGACGAAATCAAAAGACCTGGAATTCCGGCAGATAGGCAATACCGATAATTACCAGGTTTCGCGGAGCACGGTCCCCTTCGCGGGTTTTCCGCCGCTTACGCGGAAAGATATCGAGGACCCGCTCCTGCAGCGCGTCGTTGACGGCGTCAGACTGAAAGAAGCGCCTCTTACAACTTTCCTGGACATCGTGTCCGCGAAAGCCAAGGTGAATTTCGTGGTGAACTCCGAAACGCAATACATTCCCATCACTACCGTAATTACCAAGACTACCGTGGCGGACATCCTGTTGTTCCTCAAGGGGAAGGGACTTTCTTATTCCCGGGTAGGGAACAGCAACACCTTCGTGATACGCTCGGCGGGGACGTCTTCCGATGACTTCGCCAAAGCCGAGAAAGCCTATAAGGACAGAAAATACGAGGAAGCCATAGCCCTTTACCGGAAGGTGGCGGAGACGTTCCCGGATTCCGAAATGGCGGACAGCGCGCTCCTGATGACGGCGGTAAATTATGACTGGATAGCCGCGCGGGATAACGACCCTTCGGCGGTCAGGGAGGAGGAGAAGTTCCTCAACCGGCTGATAAGCGGCTATCCCAAAAGCTCCAGGCTGGGCGACGCCTATCTTTACCTGGGCCAGCTCTATTCGGGTAATGGCGGAGTTAAGACCCCGGTGGACTGCGTGAAAGCCGTCAAATACTATGAACTGGCCATAGAAAATACCTACCGCGACTGGATCAAAGCCCAGGCGGGGGGGAGGATGGCGCAGTGCTACGAGCTGGCGGGGAATAAAGAAAAAGCCGCCGCCCTGTACAAAGAAATAGTCGAGAAATACCCGGACACCGCCGCCGCGAAAGAGCTGCGCGGCCGGGCCGGGGGACAGGACGCGCTGCTGGATACGGGAGCAGCGCTGGAAGGTCAGGGCGAATATAAACTGGCTATCGGGGTTTACAGGCGGGTGATCGAAAAGGGAGCGTCCGCGGATTCGGTAAGAAAAGCCGAACAGCGCATCGGGATCTGCGAGGCGGCCCTGAACGGCGGGGGGAAGCCGCAATAGCTCCCGGCCGCTCCGCATAGGCGAAAAAAGAGCCTCCCGGATCAAAGGGAGGCTCTCTTCTTTAGCGCGCAGCCTCAGCGGCCGGACAGGTCCCGGTGTTCTTTCACCAGGCGTTCCACCGCTTCCGGTTCCGCCAGGGTGGTTATATCGCCCATTCCTTCGTATTCCGAAGCGGCGATCTTCCTCAGGATGCGGCGCATGATCTTCCCGCTCCTGGTCTTGGGCAGCGAGGCGGTGATATGGATCACTTCCGGCGCGGCGAAACGGCCGATGGCCTGGCTGACCTGTTCCTTGAGCGCGCCCTGCATCTCCTGCCGGCTCCGGCAGGCGTATTCCGCGCCCAGCACCACGTAGGCGTAGATGGCCGTACCTTTTACTTCGTGCGGGTAGCCTACCACCGCCGCCTCGGCGACGGCCTCGTGGGCCACCAGCGCGCTCTCTATCTCCGCCGTGCCCAGCCGGTGCCCGGAAACGTTGATCACGTCGTCGATGCGGCCGGTGATCCAGTAGTAGCCGTCCTCGTCGCGCCGCGCTCCGTCCCCGGTGAAGTAGTAGCCCGGATACTGCGTGAAGTAAGTCTCCTTGAAACGGTGGTGGTCGCCGTGGATGGTCCGCGCCTGCCCCGGCCAGGCCGAGTTAAGGCAGAGCGCCCCGGACACGCCGTTGCCCTCCAGCGGTTTGCCTTCATGGTCCACGATCAGCGGCTTCACGCCGAAGAAAGGCAGCGTGGCCGAGCCCGGCTTGGTCGGGGTCGCGCCCGGGAGCGGCGTTATCAGGATCCCGCCGGTCTCCGTCTGCCACCAGGTATCCACCACGGCGCAGCGCTTCTCGCCCACCACGTCGTGGTACCAGCGCCAGATCTCCGGGTTTATAGGCTCGCCGACCGAGCCCAGGACGCGCAGAGAAGAGCGCTTGTATTCCTTCACCCAGGAGTCCCCCGCCTGGGCTATGGCCCGCAGCGCGGTCGGGGCGGTGTAGAAAATATTGACTTTCAGATCGTCCACTATCCGCCAGTAGCGCCCGGGATCCGGGTAAACCGGCGTGGACTCGAACATCACCGTGGTCGCGCCGTTGGCCAGCGGGCCGTAGATTATATAGGAATGCCCCGTGATCCAGCCCGCGTCCGCCGCGCAGAAATAAATATCCCCGGGCCGGAAATCGAAAACGTACTTGTGGGTCATCGCGGCGTAGACCAGGTAGCCGCCGGTAGTATGCAGCACGCCCTTCGGCTTTCCCGTGCTGCCTGAGGTGTAAAGTATGAAGAGCGGGTCCTCCGCCCCCATCCATTCGAAAGTGCAGGTGGATCGCTGCCGCTTGACCTCGTCCTCCAGCCAGTGGTCGCGGCCCGCCTGCATCGGGACTTCCGAAGGGGTGCGCCTGGCGACCAGGACGGTCGTTACGGTCTGCATCCCTTCCAGCGCTCTGTCCACTATCCTTTTTAGATGGATGACCTTCCCGCCGCGCAGGCCTTCGTTCGCGGTCAGGACAACCTTGGTCCCGGCGTCCACTATCCTGTCGCGCAGCGCTTCGGCCGAGAAACCGGCGAAGACCACCGAATGCACCGCCCCTATCCTCGCGCAGGCCAGCATGGCGTAAGCGAGCTCCGGGATCATCGGCATGTAGATGCAGACCCGGTCCCCGGCTTTTACCCCGTGCTCTTTCAGGACATTGGCCACCCTGGAAACATTGTGCTTAAGGTCGCGGTAAGTGATGTGCTTATAGACGCCGGGCTCGTCGGCGGCCCAGATTATGGCCGTCTGGTTGCCGCGGTCCTTCAGGTGCCGGTCCACGCAGTTGAAGCAGGCATTTAGGCGCCCGCCCAGGAACCAGCCGAAGTCCACTTCTTCATAATCGGCGTCGAAGACCGTCGACCACTTGTGGAACCAGGTGAGCGTCTCGGCCTGCTCCGCCCAGAATCTCTCCGGGTCCGCCATCGAAAGGTCGTACAGGCGCCGGTATTCTTCCATGGAACCGACATGCGCCACCCTGGCGATCTCGGGCTTAACGGGGTAGAGCTCTTCAGGCATAGGTACCTCCGGCAAAAGGATTTGTTTATAATATCAAAAAACAGCAGGGAGGGGAGGCTGATGACTAAATGACTGATCGCCGGCAATTCGTTCCGGGCCTGGGAAAAACAGAAACGATGTAATAGCGGCGCAACCCTGCCGTCCACGATATAGGAGCACGGGGGCGCTATGCCGGCAGTGTTTTTAAAAACTATTCGGATTTGTATCGGGCCACTATGTCTTTAACAAGGCCTAAAACGAGAGCTTTTCTTTTTGGGGGCAGGCCGGCCAGCAGTTCTCCCACGGCGGTCTCATAAAGGCGCTCGCGCCCCGGCGTGCGCCTGGGGAGAAGGTCCGCCGGGTCCGCCTTAAAGGCATAAGCGATATCCACAAAAGTTTTTAAACTCGGCGTGTTGACGCCGCGCTCTATCTGGCCGTAGAAAGAGGTGTCTATCCCGGCGGCCTCGGCCACCTGGGCCTGTGTCATCCTTAAAGCCGTCCGCACGGATTTCATCCTCCCGCCTATTTCAGCATAGAAGTTGTCCATAACTCCTATTGAAAGACATTTCTCCCCCTGCGGGAAGATGTTAAGGGCACCGTTGACAGTGCTTATGACCCTATTGTAGTATATGGTATCAAGGATACGGGGCGGTTTCTCTTCACCACACAACTTCATTTCGGCCAATAATAGCCGGCCCTGCAGGTACTTTAAGCCGGGGTGTTATGCCGAAACAAATACTTATCGCCGACGACGATCCGGTTTTGCTTAGTATCTATACACGCATGCTTGCCGGCACAGGGTACGCTGTTTCCCTCGCTTCCAGTTTTGCCGAGGCCGCGGCGCTCATAAACTCTAACACTTACGACCTGCTGGTAACAGACCTGGTTTTCCCGGACGGTATGGGCACCGACCTTATAACTATCTTTGAAAGAAAACAAGGCTGCGCCAAATGCATACTCGTGACGGGCTCGGCGTCAGAGCTCGACCCGGATAAGATCCCGGCCCTGGCCGCTTATTTCGAGAAGCCTCTCGACGCGGACGCTTTTACAGCCGCGGTAACCAAGGCCCTGGCGTAAAGCCCCTGTGATGAAAACCAAAACCACAAAAGCCGGGGCCGGACTCGTTTTAGTCTGCGCCAACTGCAAAAAAATAAAAGACAGCCAGGGACATTGGCGGGCCGTCCCCGGCTATAAAAAGAAATTCGCCGGGCGTAAGTTTTCCCATTGCATGTGCAAGAATTGCGCCAGGAAACTCTATAGCGCGGAGCCCTGGTATAATCTTCCCGATAAATTAATACCTTAAGCCCGGGCCCGCATTACATGGCGCTCCCGGAGGAAACATTGGGGGGGTAGGGAATCTTCCTGGAGCGTCCGTGCGGGGCGTCAGAGCCTGTCCCAAACCGGCGCGCCGGCGGCGCAGGTTTCATGTACTCAAGATGCTATTGAAATATTTACCAGGCCTGTTATACTGTAACCGAGGGACAACGGCGATACCGACGGGCCTGAAACGCCTGGATCGTAAAGCTGTATGTTGTTTTATTTCCAAGCCAAGGGGGATATATGAACAACTACCATAACGGCCTGAACATCCTGCTGGTGGACGACAGCGAAGACGATATTATAATGGCCCAAAAAGCTTTCGCTCAGCTCAGCTTCCCTCATAAACTTGAAACGGTAATGAGCGCCCAGGCTGCGCTGGATTACCTGCAATGCCGCGGCAGCTACGCGGACAGGAAACCTGTTTTGCCGGATATACTGCTGCTGGATATTAACATGCCCCTGATGAACGGGTTCGCCCTGCTGAAAATCTTAAAAGCGGACCAGCTCTTGAAGAAAATACCTGTAATAATGCTGACTTCTTCCTCCGCCATGGAGGACGTCTCCCGCAGTTATGAATGCGGGGCTGCCTCTTTCATAACCAAGCCGGAAAGTTTTGAGGGTTTTAAAAATCTGCTGGGAGACTTCGGCAAATACTGGCTTACGGTCTCGGCCTTGCCGCAATAACAGCCGGCGCGATACTCCCGCCGAATATAAAGATACCACAAAACGCGGACCAGCGGGCAAAAAAAGAGCCTCCGAATTAACGGGAGGCTCTTTTGCCTTATTGGAGGGAGCTTTAAAGATGGGCTCGCTAAAAACCGCGGGAGGACCCTCCGCCGCCGGACGAGCCGCCGCCGAAATTCGCTCCGCCTTCTCCCGGCGCCGCATTCGCGGCGTGAGAGATCCCGGCCGCGCCCGCCGCCACGGCCGCGGCCTCCAGGCCGTGCGAAGCCGGGGACAGAAGCTGCCTGGAGGTATAGCCTTTCCATTCCGCTTTAAGCCGGCGCTCGAGCGCTATTGAGATCCCTATCAGCAGCGCTCCCAGGACGGCCGGATCCCAGGGAAAATGCCGGAACCCCAAATAATCCTTGTTCGTGCACAGGGCCAGGATGATACCCGCGGCCGAAGCGGCCAGCAGCGCGCGGCGCCGGGTCCTGATCCCGGCGGCCAGCCCGGCAAGCGGGATCAGGAAAGTCAGGACATAAGACAGCCAATAAGCCGCCGCCGGGACCCCGGCCCTGGCCTTAAGGATGTGCGGGATATCCCAGGGCCTCAGGTCGCCAAGGCGCAGGTTCACCGCCAGGCAAAGGCCGAAGAGCAGGAAAGCGAAGAGGAAAGAGGCCTCTTCACGGAGCAGGACAGGCGGCTCAACACGTTCTTCCCGCCAGGTCAACAAAAGCCCCGAAATAAATATGACGGCCAGGAAAGCGCGCTGCCATATTACTTCATCAAAATAGGTGAAGGGGAGATACGCCAGGGCGAGAACCCCGGCCAGCGCAAGGTAGAGGTGGCGGAAGCGGGCGTAAAGCGCGAAGCACCCCGCGGCGGCCAATATTTCCAGCAGGAGCTCCTTTTCGGAACCGTACAGGCCCAGCCCGTGCCTTATATAATGCCCGGCGGCCAGCAGCGCCAGGACAAGCGCCCCGGCGGCGAAAGCTTCTTCGGCGCCGTGGCGGTAGAACCGGAGGGGCCCGGCCAGCCGTTCGGCCGCGGCGTAGGCGAGGGCGGAAGAGACCGCCAGCCAAACGTAATTTCCCCCGTCCCCGAGGTCGAGCAGCCAGAGCACGAAAGCCACCGTGGCCGCCGTCAGGAGCCCGGCGAAAACGAAAAGGAGGAGCCGAAGCATAAGCGTGGTCCGCTTAAGGTCGGTCCGGGTGGAAGTTTCGATCTCCCTGAACTGGGGTTCCGTGATCAGCCCGTTCCGCCGCCAGGCCGCCGCCTGCATGCAGAGCCGGAGCTTTTCCTCGTCTTCCTGTTCATAGATCCTCATGCTTCCTCCTTGAACCGGCGCGCCAGGTAGAACAGGCCGGCTCCCACGCAAAGCGAGGACACGATGAAATAGAGAAGGATAAATCCTATTTCACGCATATTCCGGAGCAGGACGGAGCAGACCCCGAGGTAGCCGTAGAAGACGGCGTAGACCATATAGAAGAATTTCCGCGACCGGACGGCGTGGGCGGCCGTCAGCCCGCAGGCCGCAAGCAGGCCGGCGAAGTAAAGGTAGGGGTCTCTGGTCGCCGTCCCGGAGAGCAGGGAGGCGAGGACGAAATGCCCGGCGAAATTGCCGTAGACGTCCTGGAAATGGCTCTTCAGTTCCGTGCGAACGGAGAGATACGCCGCAAGCGCGGCAAGCGTCCCGAAGACCAGGCCGAAGAAGCGGTAGCTTTCGGAAGACCATAAGTGCAGGCCCTGAAGCTGCAGGCCGAACCAAGCCGCGAGGGAGCAAAGCCCGAGGGAAAGGACAAGGCGGTTGTCGAAACGGTAGGCCAGGGCCGCGAAGAGCGCCGAAGAAATAAGGAAGTGGGTTTTCCACGCGCCGCCGAAAAGATGAAAGCGGGTTTCGGCGTAAGCCGCCGCCAGGCCCCAGGCGACGCAGCCCAGGTAGAGGACGTAATCGAAGACCAGGGTGGGGGGGCGGACCGCCCCCCGGCCGAACCCGCCGCCCCGCTTGAAGCAAAAAGCGACGGACCCCGCGAAGACGGCGACCAGCCCGCCCAGTACGGTCCAGGGCCCAAGGAGGTCAAAATACGCTTTCACCGTCGCGGCGAGGCCGGCGGCGATGAGGATAGCGCCAAGGTAAAGGAGAGCCTGGAGTTCCCGGTGGACGGAAAAAGGCCGCTCCGCCTCCAGCCCTTTCAGGCTTTCCGCCAGGAGGGGGGACATGGTTCCTGAGCCGGTCATTCTGTCCAGTATGCTGTCGAGCGTCATTATTGAGGCCTCCCCTGCGGTCCGCGGCAAATAAAGGCGGTTTAAGAAAATCGCGGCTTGCCGCCGGTTCTGTCTATAATACAAAAAGCCGGGGCGTATTCCCGCGGTTTCGTACAAAAAAAAGAGCCTCCCGAATTAACGGGAGGCTCCTTAATACAGCGCGGGAGGCCGCTTATTTTACGTGCTTGGAAATGATGCCGGCCAGTTCGAACATCGTGACCTGGGGCTTTCCGAACAGTTTCAGGAGGGTCGCGTCGGCGTTGATGTTGCGCTTGTTGACCTTGTCCTGCAGGCCCTTCGCCTTTATGTAGTCCCACATCTTCTTGATGATCTCGGTCCGGGGGATGGGGGTGCTGCCTACCACCGCCGCCAGGTCCGCGTCCGGCTGCACGGGTTTCATGAATTTCGGGTTTGCCATTGTATTTCTCCTTGCTCTGCTTCAAATTTACCGCGTTCAACCTCATGTTCGCCGTTTAAAGGGCTCAGCGCCTTACGGCTCTGTCACAGGCTTCAAAAGCGGGTATGCCTAGATACTAGCAAAAAATGGGCTTTGGAAAGCAAGAGGATTATTCGGGGTTTAAATCGCCGGCGAGGAGGGCCTTTTCAGAATTTCGAAAAAAAGCTCCGACTTTTTGTATTATGAATGAATGTGTTTTCCTACGCTTATCGCGATGATAGTCATAGGTTGTTTCGCCTTCTACCTCGTTTTCCTTTCAATTGTGGCGTTCGCGCATTTCTTTTTAGGGGCCCCTTTGGCTACAAATCTTTTTAACTACCTGCGCAGGAGTAAATCAGGGGTTTTGGATGTCCGCGGGCGGCAGGTGGCTTTTACTTATAAGGCCGGAGGGAATGACAATTCGTCCATCCTTAAGCTTTCTTTCACGGGGAATTTTAACGCGCGGGCGGTGTTCCGTACCGAATCCAAGTCCGACAAACTCGGAAAAGATTACGGGCTCAACCAGGAGATCCAGCTTAACGACCCCGCTTTCGACCAGGCCGTTTATATGGAGTGCGACGACAGCTCTTTCATCAGCGGCCTGCTGGCTTCCCCGGAGGCCAAAAGCAAGTTGAAAGGGCTTCTGGAGCGGTTTACCTCGCTTGAACTGCAGGGTAATCGCTGCATCCTGACAAAAATTCCCTGCGATGATTTCAGCGAGATCGGAACGGCTGATATGGTGGAGGCGTCCAGGGCTATGCTGGCGCTGACGGACCGTATTATGCCGGCCGCCCCCGGCCAGGGCACGCTTACGCCCCTGACGGAAAGCCGCCGCCGTACCGAGCTGGTTTTCACAGCGGGCGGTATTGCGCTCCTGCTCTGCGGCGCGCTCGTCGCTTTCTGGGGCTCAGAATCATTTGAGCCGGTTTTGAAATGGCAAATGCTCAAGGCTTCGCTCTACGCCGCCCTGGCCTTTGAAATTGTTTTTCTTTCCTACATTTATCTGCGGGTTAAAGGAACTTCCACCGGGCTGCGCGCTTTCGGGAAGAGCCTGGCTTTCGGCGGACTGGGGATCGTCCTGTGGTGCTGGGGCTGGTTTATGGTCCTTAACGGCAGCCAGGACATTTCAGCGGCGGCCAGGTATGAGGTTAAGGTCCTGTTAAAACACGCTTCGTCCGGGAAAGGCAGCAACTTTACTATCGGCTTATCGGCCTGGCCCGGCGCTTCGGAGGTTTACAAATTTAATGTGCGCCGGAAAGAATTCGAGCTTGTCGAGATCGGGGATTCTTGTTTTGTTACGGTCAAAAAAGGTTTTTTCGGCTTTGACTGGATAGACGGGAAAGTGTGCCGGGGCCGGGGCCGCTTCGTCGGCAGCGGTAATGTCGACGGCGCCTTTCCGGATAACGACTGGCGCCTTTCGGGCGGTTTCTTCAGGGAGATCTCCGCGCCCGCCTATCTGCGCGGCGAGGGGAAAATATGAAATTTATTGCGATGGCCGCGGCAGCTTTGCTCCTTGGGGCCGGCTTGCGGGCCGGGGCCGAAACCGGGCGGCACAGGTACCAGTTGATAAACGAAGCGGGCCAGCCGGAGGGCAGGCCGGCCCTGGACCTTGCCGGGACTAAAATAATTTTTTACGGCGAGCCCGGAGCCGCTTTCTCGATACAGGCGATGGAGGATCTTGCCAGGGACGATACCGCGAAGGCCGCGCTGCTGGCCCGCGCTTTCTTCATAACCAGCGCGGAGAGCCTGAACGCGGCGGCGGAGTGGAACCGGGGCAGCCCTTTTGAATATACGGTGATGTATTCCACCGGCGACTGGCCGGAATTCGTCTTTTCGGCCGAGCCGCGCGTCATCTTTTATTCTGATGGAAGCGCCCTGTGCGACCTGCAGGGCTGGCGCGGCGCCGGAAGTTCCGCGGAGTTCCGCTCCTGCCTGGACAAGGCCGGGCTCCTGGAAGTACCGGCACGCCTGGAGAGCGCGCTGCGGATCCGCCGTCTTGCCAGCAGCCAGGACGACTGGGACGATGAAAGGAAAAGGCTGGTAAGTTCCGAATTCAAAACTCTCCTGGCCGGGAAAGCCTTCGCCCCGGCAAGCCTGCCGGCTTATGATATCGGAACATTGAAGAACGCTTATGACCTGACCAGTTACTTTAATTGCTATACCCCGGATAAAGAAAGCCTTGCGGCCCAGGAGGGCTTGCTGGCCGAGCTTGGGAAGCGCGGCCTGGCCAATGAGAATAAAGTTCAGGACCTGCACCAGCGCCTGCTTGATTTTAAACTCTTCGCCAAAGCTTCAGCGCTTAAAGAGCGATATCCGGCCTATGAATTACAGACGGTTCCTCCCATAACAGGGAGTCTGGGCACAAAACCCGGAGAGGCGGCCGTCTATTACACCAAAGACGGGAAAACCGCCCTGGAGATAAAAAAGGTAAAGAAGGGCGGTCGCCGCATTCTGGTGGCGGCCAGGCCCGGCTGCCATTTCGCGGCCGACGCTTTGGGGAGCATAGAAAAAGACGCGGAACTGGGCCCTCTCTTCCGGAAATACGCGCTGCCGCTCACCTCGGATATCGATTTCGCCTCGCTCGGGAGCTGGAACACGGCTCATAAGCTGCAATACCGGGTGACAGCTTCCGGCAAGGACTGGCCGGGAGTGGATTTCTCCTTTTCCCCGACTTTTTATTTTATCAAGGACGGGAAAATAGTGCACACCGTTAAGGGCTGGTCCGACGAGGAACCCTTCGCCGGTATCTACGAAGGGCTGGCACGGCTGTTCCCGGAGATGAAACTGCGCAATAAGCCTAAAAAGAAAAAAATAAAAAGCAAAAACGCAGCCGGACGCCGCAGGCTCCCGCGCTACCCTCTGGGCAAATATCTTAAGGGCCTCAGCGACGCCCAGATTAACAGGTTCTGCTCCAGCCTCCGGTTTGATGGCGGCGTATTTGCCGGGGCGAATATGGATGATATAAGGGAGATCTTCGGCGAAAAGCGGGTAGAGGAGCTGAATATCCTTTTTACCGGCAAACCGGCCGCGAGGGCAGCCCCGGGCGGCAAAACGCTGGGCGAACTGTGGAAAGGCCTGGATGCCGGGCAATTGAACAGGACTTGCGCCACTATCATCTTCAATAAAGGAAACTACGGCGGCCTGAACTTCGGCGAGCTCAACGACGCTCTTGGCGGGAAAGCGGCGGAAGAAGCCGATTCCTTCTTTATGCCGCCCGAAAAAGAGGCCGGAGCTGAATAGAAACAGGGTTTTATCGACAATGAAAATAAAAGACAGGCGCGGGCGCGGGCTCGCTATAACCTTATACGGGGCTGACGGCGCGGTCCTTGAACTGGACGCTTCGGCGCTGGAGGCCGTTTTGCGCCTGAAGCGGGCCTTGTCCGGAAAGCCGGAGCTTTGCGCCAAAGCTATTGAAAAGATACTGGGGCTTACACCGTCCCGTCTGGAAATACGCCTCTGGAACAAAAAAAAGATGCTTTTTAACGTCCCGGCGGACCTTGGAAATTTTATCAACGATGTGGATTGCGTAATAATCCGCGACCAGTATAATGCCGGCGAGCTGGCCGGGAAGATAGTCGTGGACGCGGGGGCGAATATAGGTTTATTCTCCCTATATGCCCGCGCCCTGGGCGCGAAAAAGGTTTATTCCTTCGAGGCAGTGGCCGAGACATGTAAAATTTTAAAGCGCAATCTGACCCTTAACGGCGCGCTTAAGCCCGTGAATATAGCTTTGGGCGCGGAGAACGGCAGGGCCGAGATAAAGTTCAATACGCGGGGGGAAGGTTCCTCGATGATAGACTGCGGAGACGCGGGAGTTAACCGGGAAATAACCTATTCAGGCCGGCGGCTGGTGAAAGTGGCGCCTTTGGACGGACTTGTGAAAGGGCGGGTGGACTTTATAAAGATAGACGTAGAAGGCTACGAAAAGAACGTCCTGCTCGGGGCGGAAAGGATAATAAAGAAGTATAAGCCCGTCCTTTCCCTGGCGGCTTACCACAAGCAGGCTGATAAAAAAGTCCTGCCTGAAGTTATACTCGGCCTCAGGGCCGATTATAAAATAACCCTGAATACTTTCGCCGAGCACGATTTTTACTGCGAATGAAAGCCCTGGCCCTGTTCCTTCTTTTTTTGCCCGCCGCCGCCTCGGCGGGCGAGCCTAAACCCTCCATCGAAATAACCGACCGCTACGGCGCGCCGCTGCGCGCTTACTCCGGGGGCGATTCGGACGCTGCCTGCGTGCCGGTGAAACTGGACCAGGTCTCGCCCTGGCTTGTCCTGGCCACAGTGGCCGCCGAGGACAAGCGCTTTTTCCTGCACCCGGGCGTTGACTTCCGCTCGGTGGCGCGAGCCGCCTGGCAGAATTCCAGGGGAGGGCGCACCGTCTCCGGGGCTTCCACCATAACGCAGCAGCTCGCCCGGGCGCTAGAGCCGCACCCGCGCTCTTTTTCCGGCAAGCTCTATGAGATGTTCTCGGCCCTCCGCCTTGAGACGAAGCACAGTAAGGAAGAGATCCTGGAGGGTTACTTCAACGGCGTTTCCTACGGTCCTTTGCTTACCGGCGCCGAAGCTGCTTCGGAGGAATATTTCGGCCTGCCGGCGAAGGACCTCAGCCTGGCGCAGGCCGCTTTGCTGGCCGGCCTCCCTAAATCGCCCGTAAATTACGATCCCCGCCGGAACCCGAAAGCGGCTTTCGCCCGCCAGCGCCTGATCCTGCGCCGCCTCCTGGACCTCGGCCTGGCGGACGAGGAAAGCTACCGCCGGGCCCTGGCCGAAAAAGTCTCGGTGAGGGAAAAAGAAAAACATTTCGAGGCCCCGCAGTTCTGCGACTATGCGCTGAAGCGCTCCGGCGCCGGGAAGATAAAGACCACCCTGGACCTCCGCGCCCAGCGGGCGGCGGCCGGGGCGCTCAGGAACCGCCTCGCCGCGCTCGGTTCAAGCCACCATATCACCAATGGCGCGGCCCTGGTGATAGACAATGCCACCGGCGGAATATTAGCCTGGGCGGGTTCAAATGATTTTTTCGACGAGGTCAATGCGGGGCAGGTGGACGGCGTGACAGCCCTGCGCCAGCCCGGCTCGGCGCTCAAGCCTTTCCTTTACGCCCTGGCTTTCTCCAAAGGCGCCAGGCCCTCGGACCTGATCGAGGACGCGCCGCTTTACGCCGCCGGCGGCCACGCCCCGCTTAACTACGACAAGACCTTTCACGGCCAGGTGCGCCTGCGCGAGGCCCTGGCCTGCTCCTATAATGTGCCGGCCGTGCGTACCGCGGAAAAGTACGGGGTGCCGGCTTTCCTGGCCAAGCTGAAGGATTTTGGTTTTGGATCTTTGACCAAGCCGGCCGGGTTTTACGGCGAGGGCCTGGCCCTCGGCAACGGCGAGGTGACTTTGCTCGAGCTGGTGAACGCCTACGCCGCCCTGGCCCGCGGCGGGATCTGGCTTCCCGCCCGTTTCGAAATGGAAAGCCCGGCCGCCCCCCCGCGCCGCGCAATAGGCCGGAGCGAAGCTTATCTTATAACTAATATCCTTTCGGACAATAGCGCGCGCGCCCCGGCTTTCGGCGTGAATTCCGTTTTCAACCTTCCTTTCGACTTCGCCGCCAAGACCGGGACCACCAAGGATTACCGCGACAACTGGGCCGTGGGCTATACCCCGGAGTGGACGGCCGGGGTCTGGGTGGGCAATTTCGACGGCAGCCCGATGAGGAAAGTCTCCGGTATAACCGGCGCCGGCCCGGCCCTTAAAGAGCTGGCCTTGGAGCTGGAAAAACTTTACGGTTCCACGCCTTTCAGGCGGCCGCCGGGCATAAGGACGGTAAAGGTCTGTCCCGTTTCCGGCCTTCCGCCCTCCTCCTTCTGTCCGGCTTCGATGGACGAGGTTTTCTCCGCCGCCAATCTGCCCTCCGGCCAATGCGCCGAACATACGCCCGCGGCCGAGCGCGCGCCAGTCCCGGCCGCGGTAAAATTTTCAGTTAAATTCCCGGCAGAGGGCGATATTTTCCGCATAGACCCGCAAACCCCGCTCGCCGCGCAGGCGGTTTTCCTGAAAGCGGCCGGCGCGGAAGGCGAAATAACCTGGACCATGGACGGGGCGGAACTGCCCGAGAAAGGAGAAAGCGTTTCCTGGCCGCTGGTTCCCGGCCGCCACAGCGTATATTTTGCGGCCAATACCGGCGGCCGGACCATAAGATCCGGCGCCGTCCGCTTTACCGTAATAAAATAAAGAACGAAAGACTGGTTTTTTCAGCCCTGGCTCCGCTTGGCGCTTAAAAAGCGCCGCCATGAAAATCGAAAGCTGCACTTTCCTATTTCATGGTGTAAGAAAATATGCAAATCAAGCGCGCCGCCCTTTTAAGGCGGTTAAAAACCTCGGCGAAACGCAGCCGCGTAACAGCCCTTATAGGGCCGCGGCAATGCGGCAAAACCACATTGGCCCGGCAGTTGGCAAACCCCGGGTCTGTAAATTACTTCGACGAGGTCTATTACCAGGGCACTCACGGCGGCGCGGAACTGGACCTTTTACTGGTTAAGAACGGCAGCTGCTGGGAGTTGAATGCAAGCGCGAGGACGCGCCGCGCCTGACCCCCATCAATGACTACGGCTTTGAAAGACCTGGCCCTTGAGCGTATAGCCGTAATTTACCCCGGCGAAAAGCGTTATTCATTACACGACAAGGTGGAGGTTGTTCCGTTCGCCGCCGTGGCGGGCGGGATAAAAGAGGTGTTTTGAACGTAGGCGGCGCTTTTACGGTTTGCCGGCGGGATAAGCGCGGTCATGAAGCGGATTTTGTCCGGCTTTATTTCCGGCGCAGGTGTTTGGCGGCGGATCTGGCCACTTCAAGGATACCGGCGGTTTCCGCTGCGTTTTTGTCCCGGATAAACTGGGCGAACTGCCGGGTGGCTTTGTAAACCGCGTCTTTCCCGGGGCCTGGGGCGGTCTCGAACAACCTGGCCACCGGGATCCTCAGAGCCTCGGCCAGTTTTTGTATGGTCTCCAGGCTCGCCTTCCTGCCCTTGGTCTCGATATAAGCCAGGAAACTGGTGCTTATGCCTGCCAGTTCAGCCAGTTTTTCCATGGTAAGCCCGGCCAGCTTGCGCTCTTCCCGTATCCTGTCCCCCAAAATAGAATAAATATCTCCGCGCATTATCCCTCCAGAACTTTACCGGCGGTTCCGCAAGTAAATTGTAGGAGAGAAGTGCGCACGGCCGACATAATATATAAGATAATCAATCCATTGACTTATAGTCGTTGTTCTGCTATAACATCATTGTATTCTATGGGGGCCCTGCGCTGTTTTTATGTCATTTACAACCGGGTTTATGAAAACGTGTTTGGAATATTTTAAGCCGCTTGCCTGCCTGCGTGTGAGTGCGCGCAAACAGATCTGGTGCGCCAGGAGGTGTCGCCGCGCGCCGGTAAAATACGTGGCGGCGATTGTTTTGCTGATTTTATGTGGTAATAACCTGCATGCTGCAATTTCTGACGGTTCGCCGGCGGATTTGGTGTTGGGCCAGCCGGATGCGATAAGCAATTATCCAAATGTCGTCACAGGCAGTACTTTTAATCAGCCGTATGCGGTTGCCGAAAATGGCGCGGTATATGTGGTGGATTATCAAAACAACCGAGTGCTGAAATGGTCCAATGCAGCTGGTCTAGGCAACGGCCAAGCAGCGGATGGGGTAATCGGGCAGGAGGGTTTCACGCAGGGAAAAGCAAACAGGGGCGGGTCCCCCGCCAGTAATACGCTAAATAAACCGTGCGGCATCGCATTATGGAGTACTGCCGTCTGGGTGGCTGATTGCGGTAACAATCGGGTTCTGCGGTTCCCCAATCCTCCAAGTTTTGGGGCTTCGGCGGATATTGTTCTAGGCCAACCCAATGCAACATCCAATTCCGCAAATGGAGGGGGAAGTGTAGGGCAAAACACGCTCAACTATCCTACCGATGTCGCCATAAATCCGGACAACTCTGATGTGTGGGTGGCGGATGCAGGCAACAGCCGCGTCCTTAAGTTTACTTTTGCGCAGTTAGCCACGGGAATGAATGCCAACCTCGTAGTAGGGCAACCTGATTTTATTAGTAATACGTATTTTGATGGTCAAGCCTACTTCGGCGGGCAAACCGGGCCCGGCTCCCAATTGGGAATTGATATGAGTTCATACTACAGTACCGGGGATTTGTGGGTGGCAGACTATGTTAATCATCGTGTGCTGAAATTCAATGCCCCTGCGTCTAACGGACCCAACGCAAGCCTGGTTATTGGGCAGGCTGATTTTAGCGCGAAGGAATGCAACCGGGGTGCAGGAATGTATGGCAATAATGCTTCATCAATGACGCTGTGTTATCCCCTTGATGTCAGCGTGAATAGTGCTAACGGGCGGGTAACGGTTTCTGACTATAAGAATAGCCGCGTGCTACGGTATGACTCACCTGCAACAAATGTGGGAGCTGATCTGGTTTTGGGTCAAACTAATTTTGCCTCAAATAATCCGGATCAGGGAGTATCCCGGTCTTCAACCAGCTTGTCTATGCAGAGAGGTATTAATGCCTACAGCACAGATTTTTGGGTAGCTGACACTGTCAATGATCGTGTGCTGAAGTTTCCAAGCCCTGGTGCAAATGGCTCCGCCGCGTCCTTGGTGCTGGGGCAAAGCACTTTTACAAAAGCGAATGTTAATTCCATAGAGGAGAGAGGGCTGTATTATCCATATGGTGTTGCTATCGATAAAAAGTGGGGCAGGGTTTTTGTGGCGGATTCCTCCAATAACCGGGTGCTTTGGTGGAACACTATTCAGGCTCTCGCCACCGGCAGGCCGGCTGACGGGGTATTAGGGCAATCTGATTTTTCAGGGGGCACCGTGCTGTTGCCGCCCACTGCCAACTCATTGCGGGACCCATATAGCGCGGCGGTTGATAAGGATGGTAATTTGTGGGTCGCAGACGAGGGAAATAGCCGTGTGTTGCGTTATAACGGCGCTACGCTCGCCACCGGCGGCGCGGCGGATCTTGTCTTGGGCCAGGCGGATTTCAACTCATATCTGAACAATAGGGGTGGCTCCACTGCCGCCAACACTATGCAGTATCCCGCCGGCGTTGTGGTTGATGAGAGTGGTAATGTCTGGGTTTCCGATTCTGGCAATAATCGCATCTTAAAATTCACCGCGGCATTATTAGCGAATGGCGTAAATGCCAGCCTTGTTTTGGGGCAAACCAGCTTCACTGGCAATTTATCCAATCGTGGGGGAACAGTTGCCGCAAACACATTAAATGCCCCATACGGCATATATAGCGAAAGCACGAACATTTGGGTGGCCGACGCCAATAACAACCGGGTTTTGAAATACGCTGCTCCCTCAGCCGATGGGGCCAATGCTATGCAGGTATTGGGGCAGACAGTCTTTAACCAGGATCTCGGCGGCACGGCGCAGCAAAACAAACTTCGCGACCCACGCGGGGTGAATGTGGATGGGATGGGAAATGTCTGGGTATCAGAATACAACACCAACAGAGTTGTTAAATTCATTCCGCCGCTCTCAGACGGGATGCAGGCGTCGCTTGTCTTGGGGCAAGCAGATTTTGTTTCGGGTGCCGCCAACAGGGGGGGGAATGTTTCCACTAACACCTTACAGCATCCTTATGGAGTGGCGACAGACAATGTCTTGAATGTATATGTCGCTGATGCGGACAACCACCGTATTACAATTTACTATTCCGGCCTTTCGGCGACCGCGCTTAACCCAATGTTTACGGTGCGTACCAGCACTAGCTTGACGGCATTATGGGCATCTATTCCCGGCGCAAATTATGTTGTGGTCTTGTCCAGCAATAGTTCGTATTCTTCGGTTACGTCGTCAACAACAATCGGCGTCAATACAAAATCCTTCCCAGGGCTTGATCCCGCGACGACCTATTATTTCGAGGTTAAGCTGTCCACGGAAACCGATATCGCTTACAGCTTGAACAGAATTTCAACAACCACACTGGCGCGTTCCGATCTTGTCGTCCAGAATTTCATTGTTAATCCTTCCAGCGGGGCGCCCGGCGCGGGAATTACTGTGACCTTCCGTATCTACAATCAGGGCGCGGGTACGGCGAATGCTTCCACCACCAGGATACGGTATTCCGAGGACTCAGTCCTTACGGTTTCAGACCCGTTGCTTTCCGAGTTCGCCACCGCGGAGATAGCCGCCGGTTCTTATATAGACGTAAGCAAAGCGCTGAATATTCCCGCAAGCGGCGTGACCGCGGGCAGCAGGTATGTCGGTGTAACTTTGGATGTGAACAGTGTAGCCAACCAGAGCGACGAATCCAATGACCAGGCCCTGACAGGATTTACAGTGTTTGATGTCACCGGGCCGACCGGGACACCTTCCACCCCTGACGCAGGGGCTTTATACAGCACAACTGGCGACATCACCTTCAACTGGGGTATCGGCACCGCCGCCGACCCGGAAAGCGGCATTGCCGGGTATTACCTGCAGATCGGCACCAATACCGCCGCCAGCGACGCCGGCTATTTCGACGCCGAGACGGGCACCGGAACTGTGAAAACTTTAACCGGACTGGCCGAGGGCAAAACCTATTATGCCAGGGTGAAGGCTAAAAACGGGGCGGGGCTATACGGGAGCTACACAGCGTGGAGCGCGGGCATAACCGTCGACCTGACGCCGCCGACTCCTAATCCGCCCGTTGCCGGCGGCCACCAGGTTTATCTTTCCTCCATCACCTGGAACGCCGGCGCGCCCGCCGATTCAATTTCCGGTCTGCATGCCCAGCCTTATTCCTTTGACAATGGGGCCACATGGCAGGCCGGGGCCAGCTCCGCTACCGCCGGCTTACAACCGGACATGCTGTACGGCAAGACGCTGAAATACCGGGACGCCGCCGGCAATATTACTTCCGGCCAGGCGGTTTCAACTTATACCCTGGCCGCTGTTCCGGCCTCGGTAGCTTTCTCCAACCTTGCGACCACCGGCTTTACAGTCGGCTGGGACCAGAACGGCAATCCGGGCGGAACCACCTATTCGGCTGAGATCTCTAAATTCAGCAATTTCTCGCCCATCCTGGCCGCTTCCGTCACGGCCAATACACAGGCCGACTTTTCCGGGCTGGAAGTATCCGTCCGCTATTATGCGCGGGTGAAGGCCGTGAACCACAACGGTCTTTCCACCGCCTATGCCGCGGCCGCTGCCCCCAAGTATACATTGGCCAATCCACCGTCCGGTACGCAGTTGACCGCCGTTTCTTCCGGCACAGTAACACTGGCCTGGACGGGGAACGGCAATTCCTCCTCTACGGTTTACAGAATTGCCCGGTCCCTGGACGACAGCAGTTATAACGTGCTTACCGCGACTTATTCAAGCCCGGCGGTCATTGCCGCTCTTGGTCCGGAAACGACGAATTATTTTAAAGTGGCCGCCGAAAACGGAGACGGCGCGGTTACGGGCTATGCCACCGCGGTATCCACTTTCGTCCCCGATTACACGGCGCCCACCGGCGCGCCTTCCACTCCAGCCGACGAGGGGATTTTCATAAGCTCCATGGCGCTGACCTTCAACTGGACTATCGGCTCGTCCGCCGACCCTGAAACCGGGATCACCGGGTATTACCTGGAGGCGGGGACCAATACAGCCACGAACAATAAGAGCGCCTTTGACGGCGATGTGGGGACGGCACTTGTAAAGCAATTGACGGGCCTGGAGGAGGGCAAAACCTATTTTGCGCGGCTCAAGGCGAAGAACGGCCGGGGGCTTTACGGGTCTTATTCCGCCTGGAGCGACGGCATAACGGTGGATACCACGCCGCCCGCCGCGCCTACGATCACCTCACAGTCGCATCCCGATCCTGCCGTGATATATTTCTCCACGGCCGCGCGGTTCGTGCTTTCGGGGGCGGACCCCGTTTCCGGCATGGCCGGCTTTTATTACAGGATCGACCAGGCCTCCAATACCGTCCCCGGCGTTAACGACGCCTATCTGGCCGGTTCGTCAACACAGATAACCGCCGGCCTGGCGGCCGGGACCTGGTATTTCCACGCGGTGGCGAAGGACGCGGCGGGGAATATCGGGCTCGCCGGGCAGACGCGGCATTACGAAATTAATATAGGGAGCGCGATAAACCCCGTGCGCGATAATACCTTTGATTTCGGCAGCGGGGGGGACAAGGTCGTGGTAAGCATCCCCTCCGGCACCATCAGCGGAGCGGCCAGCATGGTGATAGAGACAAAGTCCGCCGCCGCCGTGCCGCCCGCGCCGCGCGATCCCACCACGAAGGATATCGGGGTCTACAGGGAGATCGGCCTGTCGTCCGGAACGATACAGGCGGGGAAGACCGTGACTATTTCAATAGCTTATGAGCCATGGCAGGTGGCCGGGCTGGACGAGGATTCCCTCAGGCTGGCGCATTTCAACCCGGCCGGCGCGCGTTGGGAGATCATCTACGATTCGGTCGTGGATAAAGCCGGCCGCAGGGTTACGGCGACGGTGAATCATTTCTCATTGTTCAAAATTGTGGCCTATACGGCCCAGGCCGGCGCTTTGGCCAGCGTCGGGAATTATCCGAATCCCTTTACGGCCGGCCGGGGCGGGCAGACCAGGATACATTACAGCCTGAAGACGGACTCCGGCGTGGAGATCCGGATCTACGACCTGCTCGGGGCGCTGGTATGGCATAAAAGCGTACAGCCGGGTGAAACCGGCGGCAGCCTGGGGGTCAACGACGTGCCCTGGGACGGCAAAAACGACAAAGGAATTTATGTGGGCGCGGGGGCGTATATCTGCATAGTGAAGGCCGGCGGCGAAACCGGCAAGGTCAAGATAGCGGTGAAATAAAATGGCCAAATCGATAAAAACCCCCGTTCTTTTCTTCGCGCTGGCCCTTTCAGCCGGCTTTTCAGCCGCCGAAACCGGTACCGGCGGGCTGCCGGGTTACTGGCTGAGCCAGGGCGCCGGGGCCAGGGCTTTGGCCATGGGCGGGGCCTATACCGCGCTGGGCGGCGACGCCTCCGCCCTGTACTGGAACCCGGCGGGGCTGGCTCTGGTCAAGCGCAAAGAACTGTCCCTTACCCATGTCCAGTTGTTCGAAGAGACCCGGCACGATTTCATAGTTTACGCGCATCCTTTCCAGAAACTGACGCTGGGCCTGGGCGGCGGGCAGCTTTATACCGGCGGGATAATAAAGACCGACGCGCTCAACAATCCCCTGGGAAAGTTCTCTGACAGCTACTCGACTGTCCTGGCGGGCATAGGGACGGAGGCGGTGGAGAACCGGCTGTATTTCGGCTTCGCCGCCAAGCAGGTTTCCAGGAGCATGGACTCCTACAAAACCTCGGGCTATGGCCTGGACGCCGGCCTGCTGGTCGATATTTCAGGCGAAAGCTCCCCGGCCGAGTTCAGCCTGGGCCTGAGCGTTAAGAACATTGTGGCGCCCAGCCTGAAAAGGGAGTTCCTGACCGACGAATTCCCGCTTGACGTTTCCGCCGGGGCCGCGGTCAGGCTGCTGGAACGGGCGCTTGTGATAAGCGCGGAAATCAGGAAGAAGAATGGGGGTGACGCCCGCCCGGCCGCCGGGGTGGAGTATAACTTTGATTCCCTCTCCCTGCGGGCCGGCTACGACAAGCCGGACCCGACTTTCGGCTTCGGGGTGAAACTGGGGAATGCGGTCCTGGACTACGCGCTGCTGAGCAGCCGGGAGAAAGAGCTGGGCTTGAGCCACAGGTTTTCATTGGGCCTGAAATTCGGCAGGGACGCCGATCTGGCGGGCAGGCTGGAGGCCCTTCTGGGCGAGGGGAAGGCCGGTTTGGAGACCGGGAAGTGGCGGAGCGCCGAAACCGCGTTCAAGGGCGTCCTTGAACTGGAGAAGGACAGGAAAGAGGCCAAGGACGGCCTTGTGGCGGCCTACCTGGGCCTGGCCGACGAGGCCATGGCCGGTGAAACCCCTGCCCGCGGCCAGGCGCTGGCCTGGTGCGGCGAGGCGCTTAAAATCGACCCCGGCAGCGCGGCAGCCCGCCGGAAGCTGACCGGTCTGGAGATCTTCGCGGTGCTGGACTTCACCGGCAAGAACGTGTCGCAGGCGGACGCTTCCATAGTGACGGACCTGATGCGGACGGAGCTTGTCGGTACCGGCGCTTTCAACATCCTGGACCGCGCCAACATGGACGCCATCCTGGCCGAGCAGAAATTCCAGAACAGCGGCTGCACGGAACAGGACTGCGCGGCGCAGATAGGCAAGCTGCTTAACGTCACCAAAATAGTGGTGGGGACCATGTCCAAACTGCTGGATTCCTACCACATAACGGTAAACCTCGTGGAAGTCCAGACCGGGAAAATACTCGCCTCTTACGAAGCCGAAGCGGCGGATTCAAAAGGCCTCAGGGAAGCGTGCAAGGCGCTGGCGCAGAAATTACTGGCGAGATAAGGGAGGTTTTGCCGCAGCCCGGACGCATGCTGAAAAACAGTGAACGCTCTGTCATAGAGCTGATCATAGCCGGATCGCTGCTGCTGCCGCTTTGCGTTTTCGCCGGCCCCGCCGCCGGCGACATGGCGCCTGATTTTGACCTGGCGGACCTGGGCGGCAAAAGCGTCTCGCTCGCGGATATGACCCGCGGGGAGAAGCCGGTGGTGCTTTCCTTCTTCGGCACCTGGTGCGAGAGCTGCCTGGAGGAGATCAAGGACCTGGCCGTGACGGCGCCGAAACATAACGCCGCGGTTTACCTGGTCGGCGTGGACGCGGACAGGGAGAAGCTGGTCCGGTTCGCCGCAAAACACAAGATTCCTTTCCCGGTGCTTTGGGACCCCAAAGCCGGGACCATGGGAAAGAAGTACGATTTGCTGCGGGGGGCCTTCCTGGTGGTGCCCAAAACCTGCATTATTTCCCCGGCCGGGACTATAGAGTACGCCGCCGAATCGTACGATGAGACAAGGAAAGCGGCCCTGGAGGAAAAGCTCGCCGCTTTGAGCGGCAGGAAATGGGATAAGCCTTCCGAAGTGGCCGTTTATTTTACCGGCTCGGCCAACGGCCGCCTGGAAGCGCGGCCGTCCGGCGGCTTTATAAAGCTGGTTTCGTTCCTTGAGCGGCAGGCGGGGAAGTATCCCCACCGGCTTCTGCTGGATTCAGGGGACTTCCTCCCTTACGGCGTGTCCGCTGCGCAGGCCGGGCCTGTTTTCAGGGCGCTGGCCCTGGCGGGGTATGACGCCGTGGCCGTCGGCGATCAGGATCTGTCTTACCCGGGTTTTGCCGTGGAAGCCGCAAAAGAGAAGGCGGCTTTCCTGGCCTCAAATATCCGTTTCAGGGACGGAACTCCTGGCCTGGCGGAGAAAACGGTAATGGCGGGCGGCCTGAAGATACGCATCGTCTCCTTTGTCAGCCCGGCGGCCTTTTCCCTCTACCCGGAGGAATTCACGGCGAAACTGGAGTTCAGGGGCCTGAAGGAAGTACTGGGCGGCGAAAAGGGGGCGGATTTCCTTATACTCCTCTCACACGCGGGGCTGGCCGAGAACGAGAAAATTGCGGCCGAGTTCGGGCAGCTGGACCTGATAATCGCGGGGCATACCGGGGAGCTTCCCGGGCAGCCGCTGAAGGCCGGGAACGCCTTGATAGTGCAGTCCGGCGGCGACCTTCGGAATACGGGGCGGCTGGTGCTGCGTTTTTCCGGAAAGAAACTGCTGGATCACTCCCACGAGCTCTTACCGCTGACGGACGATATTCCGGATTCCCCGCTGATAGCGGCGATCTTAAAAGAAGCGAAAAGTATAAAATAGTGTCGCATAGAACATACGGAGGAACAAAGAAATGACGAAAACACATATCGGCGTTATGGTTATAGCGCTCTTCGCCTGCGCCTGCGGGAGCGCGCCGGACAAGAGCATGGTCTCAAAAACCGGTGAAATAGAGAAAGAGTGGGTTGAAGAAGGGGTGACCAAGAATTATGTCTTCGCCCGCGGCATGGGCGCGGCCGACCAGGCGCTGGAGAACAAGACGCAGCGCATGGCCACCTCGCGCAACGCCTCCATAGTGAACGGCCAGTACAATATGCTGTCTTTCGTGAAGGGAGTACAGCTTGAGGGCGGGATAACCGTGGAAAAGGCCATGGAGACGGACTCGGCGCTCGCCACTAAAATAAATTCCGTGATCAAGGGCGCGCAGGTGGTCCGCACCGAGTGGACCGCGGACGACGGCTGCGTGGTGGTCCTGCGCCTGCCGAAAACCGCGCTGAGGGAAGCGGGGTTTAAAGCGCTGGAATAACCCGTAAAAAACATGGGGGCGGGGAAAAAAGCCGGCTCCACGCCTATCCCGGGCCGGCTAATTCTTTTTCGGGCGCGCGCCGCGGGAAATTGTGTATAATTTTGCGGTAACCTTGCCAACGGCGTTCTGCCGTTATAATACCACGTTTACAGGAGGGGCCATGGCCGCCAGAAACACCGCAAGCCGCGCGAGAAAATCCAAGTCCGAGGTGCAGGAGGAGTTTGAAAAGATCCGGGAACAGGCCGCGCAGGAAAAGAGCGAGCTCAATCCCAAACTGGAGGAACTGTCCCGGCAGCGGGAAACCGAGATCAAGGAAGCGCTGAAGGAGATCTCCACGGAAAGCGTCGCCATGAAAATTTCCGCCCTCGGCATTGAAATTTCAAAGACCCTTTCCGAACTTTCGGCGAAACTCTCGGCCGAAACCGAGCTTTTGACCTCCCTGCGCGAGGCGGCGGCCCTTGAGCGGAAAGAAATTGAAAAACTTCATAAAATAGACACCGCGGCCACCTCCCTGGACCAGTTGCTGGAAGAGTACGGCCAGAAGAAGAGGGAGTTTGACGAACAGGCCGCCCAGGCCCGCGCCGCGTGGAATTCGGAAGAGTCCGGGCGCGAACTGGAACAGAAGGAATACGAGGAAAACCTGAAAAAACAGCGCCAGCGCGAAAAAGAAGAATACGAATATCAGAAAGCTATCGAAAGGAAAACGGAACAGGACGATTGGAACGAGGCCCAGCGCCTCCAGGAACGTAAAAACAAGGAAAAGCAGGAAGCCCTGGAAAAAACCTGGCAGACCCGCGAAGCCTCCCTCAGGGAGCGGGAAGACGAACTGAACCGCCTGAGAAAGGAAGCCGCGGAGTTCCCCGAAAAAAGCCGGCTGGAGATCCAGAAAGCGGTCGCGGAAGCTGTCAAAGCCGCCGAAGCCGGCCACGCCCAGGAGCTGGTGGTGCTGAAAAAGGACGCCGAAACAGAAAAGCGCCTTTCCGAATTGAAGATCAGGACGCTTGAAGAAACCGCGGCCAGGCAGTTCACGCAGATCGAGGGCCTGGGCCAGCGGCTGGAAGAAGCCAAGAAGCAGGTGCAGGACATCGCGATCAAGGCCATTGAAGGTGCTTCCGGCGCCAAGGCTCTGTCGCATGTGAGCCAGCTGGCCATGGAGCAGGCCAAGATCAGGCCGTCCCAGGGATAAACCGGGCTTCGCGCTTTACCGCATCCCCGGCCATGAAGCGGCAATGGGGGTGCGGTGTCTTATTTTGTGCGATTCCGCCTTTTTTCGCAATTTATTCGTATGCGCATCATTAAGGAGCCCCGAAATATGGCAATTTCCGTCACAACCAGAAAACACAGGCCCGCCCCGCCCTTATGGAACAGAAAACGGCCGGTTATCGGCGGAATTACGGCCGCGGCTGACGGGATACGAACTAAAAAGGCGGGGCTTGACCCGTTTTGTGTCGAAAACAACCTTCATTCCTGGGCGTCGTCGCGCGTCATTGCGAGGGCGCGGGATTATTACCTGAAAGGAAATGTGATTTCGCTTGAATCGTATGAAGACAACAGGATCACGGCGCGGGTAGCCGGAACAACAGAAGGCCCCTACGATGTCGAGATCCGCTTTGATAAGTGGGGAATGCCTGTTTCAAAATGCACCTGCCCGTTTGACTGGGAGCCTTTATGCAAACATGCGGCGGCCGCGCTGATCGCGTGGCAGCGGGAGGAAACAGGCTTCGAGCCGGCGCCTGATGCGGCGCCTATGCCCGCGGGGGAAACCCGGCCGGACCCCGGCTCCAGGGAAAAATATCTCGGCGAACTCGCTGAAATTGAAAGGGAAGAACGGAGAGCGCGGTGCGGGGAACAGGGCATACGCATTCTCCGGAAACCGGCTAACGGGCCCCTGGGCGCCTATCTTGTGTCCTCCGCTGAAATATCTCCCGGCAGCAAACCCTATCAGGTCACCATCCGGGATGCGGAATTCGCCCATGCCACGTGCGGCTGCCTTGATTTCCTGAAAAACGAGCTTGGAACCTGCAAGCATATTGAAAGAGTGAAGCGGCTTTTTCAGAAACCCGCCGCGGCGCGCGGGCTTCTTGCCGCCGAACGGCGGGCGCGGACCATCTCGGTCTATCACATGCCGCGGGAATCGCACAAAAAGCTGTATTCCCCGGCGGAGGAAATACGGTTTTATGTTCCCCCTGATCCCCGCGCAATGGCGGCCGAAGAGATTAAAAACGCCGTTGATCCGCTCGGGTATCTGCTCAACGGGGCGGATCCGGTATCGCGGCGGTCATCTTTTGAAAAGCTGGCCGCGAAACTCGCCGCGCGGGGGCTCAGGGTCGAGGTGGCGCCCGAGGTCAGGGAGCTTCTCCAGTCCGGGGCGGAGGCCTTCAAATGGGAACGGCGTATGGACGAAATTGCCGCTTCCCCCGAAACCTGCCGCGAATGGAGGAACTCGGCCGGCGCGGCGAAAATACCGCTCCACCCGTATCAGAAAGACGGGATACTGTATGCCGTGAAAAAGCGCCGCGCTTTTATCGGCGACGATATGGGCCTGGGCAAGACGGTGCAGGCCATCTGCGCCGCGCTTTTCCTTAAGGAGCTGGGGGAAATCCGCCGCGCCGTTGTCATCGCGCCGGCTTCCCTGAAATTCCAGTGGAAACGGGAGATCGAGAAGGTCTGCCGGGAGTCCGCCGCCGTTGTTTCCGGCTCCGCCGGGGAGCGTGCTGAACTTTACAAAACCAGCCGGGAATTTTTTCTTATTCTCAACTATGAACTTCTGTACCGGGACCTGGAGGCGGTGCGCGCGCTCAAGGCCGATCTCATAATTCTCGACGAGGCCCAGAGAATCAAGAACTGGGAGACGAAAATAGCCAGGAACGTAAAGAAACTCCAAAGCCCGTTCTGCCTGGTGCTGACCGGCACGCCGCTCCAGAACCGGCTTCAGGAGCTGCACTCGATCTCGGAATTCCTCCATCCGCGCGCGCTCGGGCCCGCCTGGAAACTCCTTCCCACCTACGCGGAACTGGACGAAAACGACAGGATTTCCGGCTACACCAATCTGGAGCAGCTGCGTGCGAGAATGAGCAGCTTCCTCATCCGCCGCACACGGGCGGCCGTGCTGCCGCAGCTCCCCGGACGCACGGATAACAATTACTGGACCGGCCTCACCCCCCGGCAGGGCGAGGTCCATAGCGAGCTTTCGTCGCAGGTGGTGGCGCTTCTGCGCAAGCTGGAAAGGTCCGGCCGCCTGGCCAAAGAAGATATCGACAGGCTGATGATGCTGCTCACCTGCATGCGCATAGTCTCAAACGCCTTCGGCCAGTACGACTGGAAAACCGTTGAGCTTGAGGTGCTGACCGCCGGACGGGCTTCACCCGCTCTCAGGAAGAAAATAGGCTCGCCGAAGCTGGAGGAGTTCGAGAGGGTCCTCTCCGACCTGCTGGCCGACCCGGCGCGGAAAGTGGTGATTTTCAGCCAGTGGGAGCGGATGCTCCGCCTTGCCGAAATATACTCCAGGGAGACTCTTGAAGCGCTGGGCTGCGGCTCCGTTCTGTTCTGCGGGTCGGTGCCGCTTAAGAAGCGGGAGCAGCTTGTCAGGCGCTTCATTGAAGACCCGGCCGCGAGGGTGTTCTTCTCCACCGACGCGGGCGGCGTGGGGCTCAACCTCCAGGAGGCGTCCGATTGCGTGATCAATCTTGAGATACCGTGGAATCCGGCGGTGCTGGAGCAGCGCATCGGCCGCGTGCACCGCATGGGGCAGAAAAAATCGGTGGAGGTGATAAACCTTATCTCCTCGGAATGCATCGAGGAAAGGATCTTCAACCTGCTGGGGCAGAAGAAAGCCCTTTTCTCCGGGATCTTTGACGAGGGGACCGGCAACATCCGCTTTGACGCGGCGCAGAAGGCGTCATTCGCCGAAAAGATGAAGATGATGGTGCCGTCGGACGATAACGGCGCGCGGGCGGGCGGCCCCGGGCCGGAAATCCCGGCGCAGGCCGACGCCGCCTCCGACGCTGTCGCCGCCACGGCTCCCGGGGCGGGGACGGGCGGGCCGGCCCTCCAGACGGTCTGCGGGCAAGCGGGCGGGTCGGCGGCTCCCAGGGCGGTGCAAATTGATCTTGCCCCCGCCGCCTCGGCATTGTCCGGCCTGCTTGGCCTGCCCGGCGGCAAGGCGGGCGGAGCGGCGGAAGGCCTTAAAATGCTGGTTTCAGAAGATCAGGCGGGGCTGCATTTTACGGTGCCGAAACAGGCGGCGGAACTGCTGAAGGGCTTGCGGCCCCTTATGGAAGCCCTTCTTAAAATATCCTCCGGATAAAATGCTTATGAAAAAGGCAAAAACAGGCTACGCGAAGCCTGGCGCCCTCGCAAACATCAAGACACATCTCGGGCAACTGCTCCTTAAGAAGTATGGCGCCAGAATATCAAACGGTTTTGACGACCTGGAGAAATTTGAACTGGTAGATCGCCTGCAAAAACCGGTCCTGAATTTTTCCTTTTACGGCAACAAGAAAGTTATTGTTGAAATACACGATTTTCTCTCTGAGTTTCCATATGCCTACCTTATTCAAACCAGGCTGGGCGGGGATATCTGGCGCTTGCCCGAGAAGGGGGTCAGGTATGCGGAAGTCCACATTTCACGCTTCCCGAAACTCATCAGGTTCATCGCTGAGCACGATGCCGCGATCCCGGCCGACCTATGGGGCCTTTTATACGGGTATCCCACGGCGGAGGTGCATCTCTTTACGTATGACCATGATGGATTCATGGCGACCCTGCCGTCTGATTGAGATATCCATGCATCGGGGGTGTTTGAATGAGAAGAGAGAAGATATTGAAAGTGGACGAACAAGTCTGCCCGGACAGAGCACGGTGCCTTTTCTGCGGTGCTTTGCCAGGAGATAGAAGTCAGCGCACAGGTAAGATCGCTGAAACTATTTACTATTGCGAGAAATGCGGGTGGAACTACTGTGATCAGTGCAGTTCACCTAGCGGGACCGGGAAGGGCATTGCGCTCTGTTTACGCTGTGATTTTCAAATGAAAAGGGTCGCATAAATCCACGCCACGGCCGGCGTTTACTTTGGCTGATCCCGCAGTGACCAACGCATATAAGCGGACGATGATAGGAAAGAAGCGTGATATTGCGGAATACGGCGAGTAACTCCGGAAGGGGCGGGCCTCAACGGCATAACAGCCAGGAAGGAATAGGGAATGAACAGGCAGGAGCTCCTGATAAAACTGGATCCGGCGGCCGGCCAACTGTTGCGCGAAAAGGGTTATATCAGCTACCCGGACCTCTTTATCTCGCTCTGTTGCCTGGACCGGAGGGATTACGAGGCCTGGCGCCTCCGGCGCGTGCCGTACCTGGAGCAGGTGGTTAAAATCAACCTGGCGCGGATCAGTTTCCTCATGACGAACGTCAGAAAGAACAGCTTAAGCGGCAAGCTGAAGCCAAGCTGGACGGCTTATATGTCCTGGGGAAAGGGACCTAAGCTGCGATTGAGATTTTCCAGATCGGGCAACGCGCAGATCGAGCAGCTCTGGGCTACGCATTTCGTGAAACCGGAAAAAACGCCTTTCCGGGCTGAAAACACAGACGCTTGAAGAAGCCGCCGCCATTGGATAACCAGCCATGAGTACAACAGCCTTTACCGTCATTAACAAAACAAAAGCGCTGGAGGAAACCATCCGAATCAAACCGCTGTGGCGGAAAAGTCTGTCTTCCCCCCGGCCGCTGACTCTTGCCGAATCCTACTGTACCAACCCCGAATGCACCTGCGATATAGCCCATGTTGAAGTTGTGGGGGCAGAACCCGGCACGGACGGCTCCGGCGCCCCGGTCAGGCTTGAAATTACGCTTGCCGACGGAGCGGCCGCTTTTCCGGAAAAGTATCAGGCAAATGCCCGGGAAAAGGAAATTTTAAGCCAGGTCGCCGGAGGCCTGACGAAAGCCCACCTTTCCATTCTCCGCCGCCACTACGAGGAAGCGAAAGACTGGGGCGGAGAGCGCTACTGGAAAGAAGCTGACTGGACCTGGCTTGAGGACGGAGTCCTGGTTTACTGGACCGAGGTTTTTCCGCGAGTAAAGCCCCTGCTGTTCGGCAAAGGCAACAGGCACTATCTGGCCGAAGATTCCTACTGCATCTCGCCCTCATGCGACTGCGCCGAAGCGCATCTCGCCCTCTATCAAGTTCCGTCCGCGCCCCCGCTCAGGCGGCTGTTGAACGCGATAGCGCGGCTGTTCGGCCGCGCCCCTTCTTATCCGCGGCTCACCGCCGTCCTGCTCGGAGATGTCATATACAACGTTAAAACCGGAAGACTCAGGATTAAGGAGATTGAAGGCGGACAGCCCGGCCGGTTGCGGGATATCGCGGACGGGTTTCTTGAAGCGGCGGGCAACCTGCCCGCCGAATTGCGCAGCCGCTACGGGTTTATGCGTGATTTCGGGCGCCATGTGGCGGAGCAAAAGCACCTGAAAATGGGGCCGGCGCGGGCCCGGTTTGCCGCGGGCCGCAACGATCCCTGCCCCTGCGGCAGCGGCCTCAAATATAAAAAGTGCTGCCTGGGCGGGGAAAATAAAAACACACCTCCTTAACCTGGTAACTTCAGTTGGTTCGTCTCACCGGCGAAAGCCGGTGCCCAGACCACGACGGGAACTGGATTCCGGCTTGCGCCGGAAAGACGGAATAGAAAAATCCGGCTCCGCACGACGGCTCAAGCGGGGCAACTGTGTTTTTCAGGTTAGTGACCAAATAAAAACCCCCGGCTTTTCAGGGCCGGGGGTTTTACCGCCGCCCGTAATCTAGTTGAGTTCGGGGGCGATCGTCTTCAGCATTTCGAAGGCTGGGGAGGCCTTGGCTACGGTAGCGGGGGCTCCGGCCTGCGCCAGGGAGGCTTTCTCGAAGGGGGAGGTGATGGATGAAAGCTTGGTCACGTCCTCGCCGCGGCAGCCGTCGGAGGCGCACACGTTGGAGACGCGGCAGCCGTTCTTGTAGACGTAATCGTTCTCGCCGCGTACAAGGATGCCTTCGATCACGCCGGTTTTGGCGTTGAAGACCGCGCTGCCGGAATTTCCGCCGTAGGTGTCCAGGTTCGCAACTATATAGCCCTTGGGCGAAGCGTCGCGCACGGTGGCGCCGCCAGCTACCTTGGTGGGCAGGCCGGCGGGATGGCCGATGACGACCAGCTCGTCGCCGTTCTTAAGGGTGTCCTTGGTATTGTATTTAAGCGGTTCGTGGCCGGTTACTTTGCGGTCGAGGCGGACCAGGGCCCAGTCGGCGCCGGTGCCTACCTGCTCGCGGCCGATCAGCTCGGAGCAGCCGTAAACGTCATTGGCCGGAACGCTCTCGGGCAGCACGCCCTTGGCCTTTACCGCGAAGCCGAAAACGAATTTCATCGCTTTGCAGTCGTCGGCGGTCTTGACGCAGTGGCCGGCGGTCATGATGATGTCCGGGGCGACCAGGGAACCGGAGCAGAAAGCGCCGGTGGCCTGCTCGTAAAAGGGCTCTTCTTTGCAGAGGCCGTAGGCCTGCGCGTAAGATTCCGTGGTAAGCTTGGCTTTGTCGCCCTCTATGCTTACGTCGTAACCCTGGAAAAGGCCAACGGTGGAGTCGGCGAGCTTAAGCATCCTGGCGTCGGTGACCTGGTAGAGGTCCAGGCGGTTGTCGTCGCCATAAATTACTTTATCGCCCGCTTTGTCCGCGGAGAAGGCGAGGGGGAGATTGGCCGCGCAGAAAGCGAGGGCGGCGAGGGTTAAGGTTGTTCTCTTCATTTGTTATTGACCTCCATCAAGTTGACTATGGTCAAATTTAAACTAATTAAGAGAGGGATAGCAAGAGAAAAAATCGCGGCGTTCCGGGTTTTATCTTTTGATGACCGCCACGGCTTTGCCGCTGATCAGGAAGTCGTCGTCGGGGTGCAGGTAGATGGGGTCGTAATCGTAGGAAGAGTCCGCTTTCAGGATCACCTGGCCGTTCTTGCGGTCGTCGATGAAGCGCTTGATCGTGGCTTTGTTGTCGATGATGGCGAGGACGATATCGTTGTTCCTCACGTCTTTGCGGTTGCTGTCGATGATCACGTAATCGCCGTCCTCTATCTTCTTGCCGGCTATCTCGGCGCGGTTCATGGAGGTCCCGTTTGTCTTTATCCCGTAAAGGCCCTTGGGCGTGGCCCTGTCCAGCAGCCGCCCCGAAACGCGAAGGAAGCCCTGGAAATTCTCTTCGGCGAAAATAGTGGCTGGACCGCAGCTGGCCGTGCCTACTATAGGTATAGAGAATAAAGAAGAAGCGGTTTTGAGCAGGCCGTTGGCCCAGCCCGGGGTTAAAGAGGTCTTCTCCATCGAGCCCTTGTCGCGGTCGATAGTGAAGAAACCTTTTTTCTCCAGCTGCTGGAGATGGTGCTTGATCTTCTGCGGAGATTCGTCGGGGAGGCCTATGGCCTTGGCCATTTCGCGCAGGCTGACCTGGGCAAGGTTTTGCTCTTTGGAAAGATGCAGGAGCTTTTCTTGTATAGGGTGCATATTCAGATTATAACATACAAAGCCGGTAAAGGCAATACCTCCTTAATACTTGACAAGCGGCCCGGTATGGTGTATACTGATTAGGCAGCGGATAAGGGTCTTGTTCTTTTTAACGCGTAATTTTTAGCCAAAACAACCCGACACGCCCTTGTCGGGTTGGTAATGTAGACTATGAGGGTAAGGATTTAAATTAACGGAGGTTTTATTATATGGCAAACGAAGAAAAGAACAAAGCGCTCGAAGCGGCGCTCGCGCAGATAGAGAAGAGCTACGGCAAGGAAGCCATCATGAAGATGGGCGACCGCTCGGCCCGGATGAAGATAGAGACCATCCCCACCGGCGCGCTCTCGCTGGACCTCGCCCTCGGCGTAGGCGGCCTGCCCCGCGGCCGCGTCATAGAAATTTACGGGCCTGAATCCTCCGGCAAGACCACGCTTACGCTGCACGTGATAGCGGAAGCGCAGAAGCGCGGCGGCATGGCGGCCTTCATAGACGCCGAGCACGCGCTCGACCCCGTTTACGCCCAGAAGCTGGGCGTTGACGTCGACAACCTTCTCATCTCCCAGCCGGACAACGGCGAGCAGGCCCTCGAGATCACCGAGAAGCTGGTTCGCTCCGGCGCCGTGGACATCATCGTCATAGACTCCGTCGCCGCTCTCGTCCCCCGGGCCGAGATCGAAGGCGAGATGGGCGACATGCACGTCGGCCTGCAGGCCAGGCTGATGAGCCAGGCGCTCAGGAAGCTCACTTCGATAATCGCTTCCTCCAAAACCTCGGTCATGTTCATCAACCAGCTCCGCCACAAGATCGGCGTGATGTTCGGCAACCCGGAAACCACCCCGGGCGGCCTCGCGCTTAAATTCTACTCTTCCGTCCGCCTGGACATAAGGAAGATAGAGACGATCAAGCACGCCGACGTAGTGACCGGCGCCCGCATCCGCGTGAAAGTCGTGAAGAACAAAGTCGCGCCCCCTTACCGCCAGGCCGAGTTCGAAATGGTCAACGGCGAAGGCATCTCCACCGAGGGCTGCCTGCTGGATATGGGCGTGGAAACGGGCCTGCTGGAGAAATCAGGGACCTGGTATATTTATAACGGCGACCGCATGGGCCAGGGCCGCGACAATGCGAAGGCCTACCTTAAAGCGAATAAGGACAAAGCCGCCGCTATCGAGACCGAACTGCGCAGCCGCTTCCTGCTGCCCGGGCTGAAGCCCACCGTCGCGTCCGAGAAAGCCGCCGCCGAGAAGATAATTGAAAAGGCTTTAGAGAAAGCCGCCGACAAGGCTTACGCCGAGAAGAAAGAAAAAGCCGCTAAGAAGTAGGCGGCCGCCCTGATGGCATAGCCTTGATGGCGGCACAAGAAAGTGGCGAAACGCCACGAGCATAGCTTCGGAACAGCGGGAAGGCGCAACAAGCAAAAATCCTCTTTTTTGCTGTTGCGCCTTTTTGCGTCTTTTCGGCTGAACCCCGAAGTGGTATGATATGGACAAATGCGTCCTTTAGCGGTCGACTTCTCGCGGCATCTCGGCATGGAGCGGGGCCTGGCAAAGAACACCTGCCTGGCCTACTCCGGAGATACCGAAGCTTTCCTGGCCTATTGCGAGGCCAGGAAGACCGACCCGGCCAAAGCCGAGGCGCCTTTCCTTGAAGCTTATCTGTGGTCTTTAAAAAAAGAGAAAGGGCTGGGGGCCTCCTCGATCTACCGCAAAACCGAAGCCCTCAGGGCTTTTTACCGCTATCTGCGGCTTGAAGGCAAGGCCGAAAAAGACCCCACGGCCAATTTCCGCGCTCCGAAGCTGCCGCGCAAGATCCCGCGCTTCCTGGACAAGCGGGATATGGAGACGCTGCTGAACTACCCGGCGGGGGAAGCTTTCGCCAAGGTGCGGGCCGCGGCCGCGATAGAGCTTCTTTACGCCTCCGGCATAAGGGTCACGGAACTGCTGGGCCTGCGCCTCGAGTCCGTGAATTTCCAGCAGGGCTGGCTGCGGGTTTTCGGCAAAGGCTCCAAGGAGCGCATGGTCCCGGTGAACGCGGCGGCGCTCTCGCGGCTTAAAGACTACCTTGAGACCAGGCAGCAGAAATTCGGCGGCCAGGCCGTAGCCGAAGAGCTCTTCCTCAATCGCGCCGGTAAAAAGTTGAGCCGGATAAGCATGTGGAAGGACATAGTCGCTTTCGGCAGGGAGGCGGGGGTGGAAATAAAGCCCCATCCCCATTTGTTCCGCCACACTTTCGCCAGCCATCTTGTGCAGGGCGGGGCCGATCTGCGCTCGGTGCAGGAGATGCTGGGGCATGTCAGCCTGAACACTACGCAGATCTACGCCCACGTGGACAAGGGCGATATCAAGCGCGCGCATGAAAAGTACCACCCCGATAAATAAACGAAAGAATCGAGAATCGAGAGTCGGGAGTAAAAGCTAAGATTTATGATCGAAGACCAGAACGATATATTGGATTCCCGGATAAAGCTGCACGACAGGCACCGCTTCGAGATAAAGCTGGATATAGACCTGGACGCCTCGCTGAAGAGTTCCTACGAGGTCGAGACCTATTTCTACGTCCCCCGCGCGCTCAATATCGGGCCGCATAACTACACCAAGGACGATTTCTACAATTCCAGCCAGCGCTATATCCGCTTCCGCACGCCCAAGATAAGCCTCGGCAAGCTCTGCGACCCGACTCTGCAGACCTCGCCTCTCAACCGCATAAAAGAGGACCTGGGCCGCGTGCTCTCGGGCGCCGGCGACCAGGACCTGGCCGACAAGATCTGCAACGAGTTCCGCATGCTGGGCTGCATCATCCGCGGCGAGATCCGCGACTACGTCAAGATCTTCGTGGCGGGGCTGGCCACCTACGGCAGCGCGGTCCCGGCGGCCCAGCGCAAGCTGTTCGTGGCGGAGGGGCTCGAGAATTTCCTGGGCGACCTTAAGGCCCTGGAGGCGGCGCTCTCTTCCGTCAAAGCCAATCTTTCCGACCCCGCCGTGCCGGTCAAGGTGCGGGAGACGGCGGCTTTCTTCGACGAATACATGAGCCTGATACTCGAGGAATACCTCACCACGCTGATAGAGGCGCTCAGGAAGGACCCCGAAGTGCGGGAGCGCTTCGCGGACGTGGAAAAGGGCGTGCTGGCGATCGTCACCGTCCAGAACCGCTACCGCCAGGCCATGAAGTACCCGTCGGTGCTGGTGCCGGGCTCCTCCAACGAGACCATCATCTACCGGCGCGGCGTGCTGAAAAAATTCATCTCCAGCGTGCTTTACCTCAAGGCCGAGTTCTCCGAATGGGAAGGCCTGACGCAGATCTTCTTCGGCCTGGCCGCCGGCACCGCGATGTTCTTCGTCGTCGTGGTGACCTTCTTCGTCGGGCGGCGCTACGCCGTCAACAGCATGCCCTTCCTGCTCGCCGTGGTGATCAGCTATATTTTCAAGGACCGCATCAAGGACTGGCTTAAGCTCCTGTTCTCCAAGAACCTCACCCGCTGGATCTCCGACCGCAAGATCGACATCCTGGACTCCTCCGGCGGCGGGGAGCGGATAGGCCTGCTTAAAGAGGCCGTGACCTTCATCTCCGACCGGAACATCCCGCCCGACATCGCCCGCCTGCGCCGCATAGACAATATCACCTCCGTGGACGAAGAGGGCAAGCCGGAGCGCGTCTTCAAATACAAGAAGGAGATCGTGCTCTACCCCGAAGTGATCATAAAGAGCCACGAGCGCCGGCGCGACCTTAACGATATCATGCGCTTCAATATCCGCGACCTGATAGCGCAGGCCGACGACTCGGCGGCGGATTATCCCTACGTCGATCCCGTCACCGGCGAAGTGCGCGTCGCCGCCTGCGCGAGGGTCTATCACCTGAACATGGTGCTCAAGTACACCTATTTCGACAAAGAAGCGAAGGTGAACATCCATTACGAGCGCATCCGCATCGTCCTCAATAAAGACGGGATAGTCAGGCTTGAAGAAGTGAAGCTAGCCTAGGAAAATAGAGGATCGAGAATCGGGAGTCGGGGGTCGGGAGTCAAGAAGCGAAGAGCGGGGAGCGGGGATCAAGAAATGGAAATTAAAGCTATCGGTATAATGGGGTCTAACACCACCGGCACCGGGGCCGCCGAGCTTTTCCTGAAGGCCGGCTACCAGGTGCGGCTTTACGACGACTTCAAGGACAGCCTGAACGTCGCGCTGGCCAAGATCTCCTGGTCGCTCAAGCAGGCCGGGACCGAAGACCTGATGGGCAATATCGAGGGCGTGCAGGAACTCTCCACCTTTAACGGGGCAGATATAATCATAGAGGCCGCCGCGAAATCGCCCGAAGAGCGGAAGCTTTATTTCACCAAGCTCAGGAAACACCTGGACCAGCACTGCGTGGTGGCGGCCCGCTGCGGCGTGCAGCCCCTGAGCGAGATAGTAGAATATACCGAGCTGCCCAAAGAGCGGGCGCTAGGTTTCCATTTCATAAAACCGGTGCGGACCAATCTGCTGGTGGAGGTCGTGCGCACGGACCATACCAGGGACGAATATCTCGAAGCCGCGACCGATCTGCTGCGCAAGATAGGCAAGACACCGGTCATCATCAAGGACAACCCGGGCCAGATAGTGGAGCGGCTGACCCGGCCTTTCATGCTGGCCGCGCTCAGGCTGCTCGAATCCGGCAAGGGCTATCCGCACGAGATAGACGAGGCCTTCAAAGAAGTCGCCGGCGCGCAGTTCGGGCCTTTCGAGCTCGCCGATTTCGCCGGCCTGGACGCGGACCTGCGGGCCACCGAGGCTATTTACAAAGCGCTTGGCGCCCCGGAGCGCCTTGCCCCGTCCCCGACGCAGCTGCGCCTGGTGCAGTACGGCCAGCTCGGCCGCAAGACCACCATCGGGTATTATATTTACGAGGACGGCCGCATCGTGGGGGAGAACCCCGTGCTGCCGAATATGATCAAATACCTCGGGCTGAAAAAAACTTTCAAAGAGGATATTTTCGCCGAGCTTATGAGGCCCGTTATCGAAGAGGCCAGGCTCCTGGCCTCCGAGATCATGGCTTCCGAATACGACATCGAAACGGCCGCCAAGCTTGGCTTCGGCTGGCCCAAGGGTCCTTTCGCTTTCAGCCGCGACATGGCGAAGGTCCTGGAAAAGAAGAAAGTCTCCGAATTCGACAAGCTCGATACTTTTTAGGACTATGGGAAAGCCCTCGCTTTTAAAAAAACTGTGGCGTTCCCTGGGAGATTTCTTCCTGGTCGGCGGCACGCACGGGACGGTGCGGCTGCTGAAAACCACCTACGCCCCGGACGGCAAGCACAGGGTCTGTTTTTTCCGGCGCGACGAGGACGGGGTCTGCGGTTTCCGCGAGGAATATTTCGACGACAAGATCCTCGAGATGAACTGGCTCCCGGTGAGCGCGAAGCCCGCCGAAGAATATCCCGATATGGACTCCGCCGCCGCCGCCGCCAAAGCCGAAATAGTCTGGTTTAACCTTCTGCCGTAGGCTCCCTTTCCGGAGCGTAAAAAAACCGCCCGCTTTAAGCGGACGGTTTTTTTGCATGGCGCCGCTGACTGCCGGGCGCGGGGATCTCAGCGGCCGGAGCTCAGGTAGCCCATCAGCCGGTACATCAGCTTGGCGGCGTTGAACTCGGTGATGGGGGAGCCTTTTATCGGCGCCGTCTCCATCACGTCCACGCCCACCACTTTCTTCTTCAGGCAGACGGCCTTGAACAGTTTAAGCGCGTCGTGCCACATGAAGCCGCCCGGCTGCGGCGTGCCGGTGCCCGGCATCACCGCCGGGTCGAAACCGTCAACGTCGATGGTCATGTAGACCGTGTCCGTCAGCTGGCGCAGGATGTCTTTCTCCAGCTTTTTAAAGTCCAGGTTCTCGTGCATCAGGTAGGTCGTCACGTTGCCGGCATTGTGGAACTGGCGCTCGTCCACGCCCACGCTGCGGATGCCTATCTGCACTATCTTGTTGGTGCGGGAAGCCGGGTAGACCGCGCAGGCGTGGCTGTGCTTCGAGCCTTCGAAGGTCAGGCGCAGGTCGGCGTGCGCGTCGAAATGGAGGATGGACAGGTCCTTGTGGCGCTTTATGAAAGGCGGCAGCAGGCCCTGGGTCACGCTGTGCTCTCCGCCCACGAAGAAAGGTATGGCTTTGGTGGACGAGAGCAGCTTTTCCACCGTGCGCTCCAGGCTGGGGAAGAACCTGTTCTCGGTCATTGAACAGTTCACCGGCTGCGTGGTGAAAATGCCGCGCTTCCAGGTCTCCTCTTTCGTCTCCTCGTCCCAGAGCTCTATCTGGTAGGAGGCGTCGATCACGGCCGGGGGGCCGTACTTGGTCCCCTGCCCGTAGGAAGTGGTCTTCTCGTAAGGGATGGGCATCACGATGAAGGCCGCGTCCTTGAAATTTATCCTCTTGCGGAGCACGAACTGGTTCTCTGCGGGTTTAAAAGCCATAAGTCCTCTGTAAATGTTCAGTATTAAAAATAAGGGCCCGTTACCGGGCCCGTACTTTCACGCGAGCCCCATAGTTCAGAACAGGAAAACCGCCGCGGCTACCGTGGTGGTCCAGACGCCTTCGGTGCCGATGGCGGACTGCGTGATATTGGCGGCCCTTACTATCTTGCCGCTCAGCTTCCAGATCTCTTCTTTCTGGTCCCAGGTGGTCTCGCCGCCGAACTCGATGCCCTGGATGGTGGAGAGCATCAGCGCCGCCAGGTCTTCGGCGTAGTCCCCGGTCTTCTCGTCGGTCTCGCCGAAAGTGTGGTGCTCGGAGATATAGCCGTAATGCGACTTGTCCTTGGGCACGGCCAGGCCGACCGAGGAGGCGATCAGGCGGTGGTTCTCGTTGATAGCGTTGCGGCTCAGCACGCAGTGCACGATCTGCCCGTCCTTGAGCTTCTCGATGCCCTTCTTGGCGGGGATGACCTTGCAGTAGGGGGGGAAAATGCTGGAGACGTGCACAAGATTGTATTTCGCGATCTTGGCGTCCCTGAGGGCTTCCTCGAAGCTGGCGAGCTTTTCTTTATGCCGCCCTAAGCCTTTGGTAAGAAATACTTCTCTGGGTACGGGGAATGATGACATGCGTAAATTATAATAAATTGTAGGGCGGGCGGGCCTAGTTTCCCTTGATGTCCTTCATCTTGTCCTGGTAGTCCTTTTCCAGGCGCTCGCGGGCTTCCTTGAAGCGGCGGGCCAGGTCGGCCTCGCGGGCGGCGTAGCTTTCCTGCAGCGCGGCCTCGCGCTTCTGCAGGTCGGTGACCAGGCGCTGCTCCTGCTCGAGCAGGCTGCGGAGCTTGCCCCGCTCCGCCTCGATCTGCGAAGCGCGGATGCGGTGGCCGTCCTCCAGGTCCTTCTTCCTGGCCTCATGCTCGGCGCGCAGCTTCGTCTCAAGCTCACCGAGCCGGGTATTATAGGTGGAGATGGTCTCGTTGAGCTGGAGGTTCTTCTGCTCCAGCTCGTCCTTGAGGCGCCCCACGCTTTCGGCCAGCGAGCGGTCCGTCTCTATCTTGGAGGATTTCTCGGAAAGCATGGCCTGGTAATTGTTCTCCATCTGGGCCTGGCGGGCTTCCAGGGACTTCTCTTTAAGTTTATAAGAGCTGTCCAGCGCCGCCATCAGGTTCTTTTCGCGCGCAAGGTAGGAGTCTTCCATCTCTTTGGCCTGGGCGGCCAGCCTGGCGTTAAATTCATCCTTGACGAACTGCAGCTTGCGGAAATATTCCTCCTGGTCGGCGCGGCGCGCCTCGTCCGAGCGCTTCGAGATGTCGGTAAGCTGGCCCAGGTAGTTCTGCTCTATGTCCTTTATCTTGTCCAGGAATTCTTTTTCGAGGGTCTGGCGCAGGTCGCGGGCCTTGGTAAGGTTCTCCTGGATAAGGGCCTGCCGGCCTCTTTCGGTCTCCTCCAGCTTGGCGCCCAGCAGCTGCAGCTCGTCTTTAAGGGCGGAGAGCCTCATGGCGGAGATCCCGTTCTCCTCGGTCGCCCTGGCCAGGCTCTGCTCCATTGCTCCAAGCCTGTTCTGAAGGTCCAGCTCTTTCACCGCGGCGGCTTCGGAAAGGCGCTTTTCCATGTCCGCAGCGGCTTCCGCGGAGAGGGCCTTGAGCTCGCGCTCCCTGGCTTCGTAAAAATTCTTAAGCTCGGCTTCGCGCCTGGCGGCGCTCCTCTGTTCTTCGGCCCGCGCCTGCTCCGCCTGCGCGGCCGCGGCATTGTCCAGCGCCGCTTTCTCCTCGTCCCAGCTGCGCCTGGCGGCTTCGGCCTGCGCTTTCAGGGCTTCCGCGTGGCGGTTGAAATTCTCGGTCACCTCGGCTTCGCGCGTTTTCAGCGCTTCTAGGAAGCGGGCTTCCATCTCGGCGGCCCTTTTTTCGAGGGCGGCGCGCTCCCTCTCCAGCGCCTCTTCCTTTATTTTCAGCTGGGCGCCGAGGCGGAAGCTTTCGGCCTGGAGCCTTTCGGCGTAGTCGGCGCGCAGCGCCTGCTCGTGCTGCTGCGCCTCTTCCTTGATCCTGGCGGCTTTTATCTGGAGCTGCTCTTCGGAGCGCTTGAGCTCCTCCTCCAGGCGGGTCTTCTCCGTTTCTATGACCCCGCGCGCCTGCGAATCGTGCGAGACCAGCGCCTCTTTCAGGCGGGCGTTCTCCTGCAGCAGCGAATCCACCTTCGCCATCGCGGAGTCCTTCTGGGAATTGAGGACCGCGTACTGGTGCTCTATCTCGTCGTACTTCTTGGACAGGCTCAGCTCTTTAATCTTGTAGGATTCCTCCAGGGACTGGCGGAACAGCGAGCTGCGCTCTTCGAAAGTTTTTTCCAGCTCCTGCTGCTTCTGGGCCAGCAGGTCTCCGACCTGGGCGCGGAGGCGGGCGGCTTCCTCCCGCTCCTTGGCGATAGCGGCTTCGCGGGCGTCCATGGCGCGCAGCCGGCGCTCGGTCTCGGCCGAGAACTCGGCCAGATTGTTGGCGAACTGCTGCTCCAGGCTCTTTTCCTTCCTAAGCAGGGCGTCCTTGCGGCGCGCCGAGTCCTCTTTCAGCTCCTTGTCGAGCAGCTCGTGCTTTTCCGCCAGCTCCCGCTCGCGGGCCAGGTGCTGGGCCTGCAGGTCGCGCGCCGCCGCCGCGAGGGAGGCCTCTTTCTCGATATAAAATTGTTTGAATTCAGCGTACTTCGCTTCCCAGGACCTTTCCCTGCCTTCCAGGTCCTCCCGGGTCTTGGCCAGGGCGTCCTCGAGCCTCCCGGTCCTTTCTTTATACTCGGCTTCGGCAGCCTCCAGGCGGCGGGAGTACTTGTCCTCGATAAGCTTCTTGTTCTCTTCGAGCCAGCCCGCGTAGTGCGCGTAAAGCTCGTGCTCGCGCTTGGTGAATTCGGCGTTGAGGCGGTCGTTGAGGGTTTTCAGCTCTTCCACGCGCTCGCGGCGCATCTGGCTGCGGATCTCCTCGGCGGAGATGGCTTCCCGGCTGTGGTAGTCGGTTTCCTGCTGGCTCAGCTTAAGGCGCCAGAGTTCTTCCATCTGGCGGGCGCGGTCCTGGCCCTCTTTTTTAGCCGTTTCCCTGCCCAGCTTGAGCTCCTCGATAAAGGTTTCCCTCTCGCTCTTGAAATCGGCCTCGCGCTCGGTTTCCCATTTCTTGAACAGGCTTTCCATCTCCAGGCGCAAATTCTTTTTCTGGGCCGCGAGCTCGGCTTCCTTCTTGCCTATGTCGGCCTTCAGGCGCTCCCGTTCCGACTCGAACTCCGAGCGCTGCAGGGCTACCGCGTCGTCGAGCATGGACTGGTATTTTTTCCAGAGGGCGGATTCTTTCTCCACCAGCAGGCGGGCGAGGTCCTGCTCGCGCCTGGCTATGCGCTCTTCCTGGGCGCGCATCAGCGCCTCGAACTCGGCCTCCTTGGCCTTGCTGCTGCGCTGCACCTCCTCGAAGCTGCGCGAGCGCGTGGAGGCCAGCTCCAGCTCCTTGTCCCGGAGCTCCGAGGTCAGGCGCAGGACCATCTTGGCCGAGTCGAGCTCGGTCTCTTTAAGGATGTCCTCGTAATCTCTGTTCATGGCCGTACCCGGGCTTAAGGCTTGCGCGCTTTTTCCTCGAGCTCTTTTATCCTGCGCTCGAAGCTGGCGCGCAGCGCCGCTTCGGTCTCTTCCCATTTGCTCTGCAGGTGCTGTTCCTTGAGGGCGCTCTTCTTGATATATTCTTCTTCTTTTTTCAGGACCCAGAGCGTGAGCCTGTTATGCTCTTCGTCCAATTCGGCGAATTTTACGTTGAGGGCGTTCTCCTGCTCCTTGCGCATCTTGTCCACGGCCGCCCGGCCGCGCTCCAGCTCGGCGTAGTAGTTCTTTTCCAGCTCGTCCTTCCTGGCCGAGAACTCTTCCTCGCGGCGCACGCTTTCGGCGCGGTGCTTCGCCTGCTCGGCTTCCAGCCTCTGGTTCAGTAGCGCTTCCTTCTTTTCAAAGTCGGACCGGAGGGCCTGGCGGTCGCCGTTCAGGACCTCCAGCTTCTGCGACTCCCAGGCCAGCCTTTCGCTGTGGTACTGGGCGTAAAGTTTCTCGGAGATGTCCGCGTGGCGGGCGTCCAGCTCTTTCTCCCTGACGGCGATGGCGGCCTCTATCTCCTGCCGCCGCTTTTCCATGTTCTTCTCGTGCAGGGCCATGGTTTCTCTTTCGCGGGCGTTGAATTCCGCCTCAAGCTTGGCCTGCCTCTCCGAGAAAAGGACGTTCAGCGCCTGCTCCCGGTTCTTCATCCTGGCTTCGAGCTCGGCCTTGCGCCCCTCGAATTTCACGTAGAGTTTTTCCGACTCGTCCTGCAGCCGCTGCTGCATCGCGGCGTCGGCGTCCTTGAGCTTCTGGTCGAAATGGGCCTGCAGCTGGTTCTCTTTCTGCATAAGGCCGGCCAGGCGGTCTTCGTGCTCCTTGTCGAGCACCTCCCGGTGGGAGTTAAGGGCCTTGTAGAGCTCTTCCTTGGCGGCCGCGAGCTTCCCGAAAAGCTCGTGTTCCTTGTCCTGCAGTTCGCGGTAGAGCGCCAGCTTGAATTCCCCGCGCTCCTGGTCCGCGGCGGCTTTCAGCTTGTCCAGTTCGGCTTCGCGGGCCTGCAGCTGCAGTTCCCGGGAGCGGAAGGATTCTTCGGCCTTGGCCCTTTCCTGGCGGACGCGGTCTTCAGCCGCCGCCCGCAGCTCTATGACCTTGGCCGCGTGAGCTTCCTCGAGCGCGGCCTTTTCCTCCAGTACTTTCAGCCTTTCCCGCTCCGCGGCCGAGGAGCGCGCGGAGAACTCGGCGGTCAGGCGCGCTTTCTCTTCTTCCAGCCTGTCGCTGTAAGCCGTTTCCGTCTCTTCCTGTTTGCGCCGCAGATCGTTCTTAAGCTCTTCTTCGCGCTTCAGGAGCTTCTCTTCGAATTTCTTTTCGGCCGCGGCGGTTTCGGCGCGCAGCGCGGCTTCTTTTGCTTCCAGTTCCCTGCGGCCGGCTTCCGCTTTTGCGGCCAGGCGCTCTTTCTCCGCTTCGAGCTCCCGTTTAAGCTCGGTTTCGGCGGCTTTAACGGCGTTTTTCTGCGCGGTTTCCAGCTCGGATTCTTTCTGGGCGTATTTCAGCTTCAGCTCGTCCTCGAACTGCGACAGCTTCTTGTGCAGGAGGGAGCGGTGCTGCTCGAATTCGGCTTTGAGTTTCTCTTTTTCCTCGTGCAGGGCGCTTTCTTTTTCCAGGCCCCACTCGTCCTCGCGCTGCAGCCATTCCGCCTTCAGGCGGCGCTTCACGGCGTCCACGCGGGTCTCGAGCGCCTTTTCCTTCACCACGTAGGCTTCTTCGAGGCCGGCCCGCAGGCTTTCCAGCCGGCCGGCGTGGGCGGCTTCCAGGGCCCGCCTGGCTTCGTCCGCCTCCGCCTGCTGGCGCACCGCCCAGGCGTTCTGCTCCTCGAGCAGGCCGGCGCGCAGGCCCTCCTCGCGGGTCCGCATTTCCGCCTCCGTCTTTTCGCGGAAGGCTTTGAACTCCTCTTCCTTGCGGGCGGCGAGCGAGTCTTCTTTCTTTTTAAATTCGATCTCGAGGCGGGCGATCTCTTTGCGCGACTCTTCCCCGGCCTGGGCGCGGATCGCCTCTGCGGCCTTGTCCCACTGGGCGCGGGCCTCTTCCAGGGACCTGTCGTAGCGGGCGCGGATCTCCTCCTCGCGCTTCTTTACCAGCTCCACCAGCTGGCTTTCCATGTCCAGGCGCAGGTTAACGTATTCCTGCTCTTTCTTCTCCACCGACTCCTTCATCCTCGCGCGCAGCGTCTCAAGCTCGCCCTGGCCCGAGGCCCTGAAGGAGGCAAGCTCGGCTTTTTTTTCTTCCTCGGCGCGCGCGAGGCGCTCGGCGAAATCTTTTTCCAGCGCGGCCAGCCTGCCGGCGAAAGACGCCTGTCTTTCGGCCTCGCGCGCGGCGGCCGCGGCGCGGGCCTCTTCCAGCTTGGCCTCCGTTTCGGCGTAAAGCGAGGACCTGAGTTTGTCGGCGGCTTCTTCAAGGGCCCCGCGGCGGGCGGAAATCTCTTTTTCAGCTTCGATCTTCAGCGCTTCCAGCTTTTCAGAGCGCTTTGCATAGTCCTTTTCCAGTTCGGCCTGCCTGGCGGAGAACGAATCGAGCTTTTCGGCTTCCCGCGCGGAAAGGTCCTTTTCGGCCTGGGCTTTCAGGGCCTCCAGCTTTTCGAAGCGCTCGTCTTCCAGGGCCGCTTTGAATTTTTCGAGCTGGGCTTCCTTCTGGGCCTGCAGTTTTAAAAGCTCCCTCTCGCGGTTCTCGTAGCGCTCGCGCAGCGCCAGCTCCTCCTGCTCGGCGCGGAGGCGCTGGGACGCGATCAGCTCGTTCTCCAGGCTCTCGTACTTTTCGCGCAGGGCGGTTTCCCTGGCGGCCAGGTTGTCCTGGTGCTTCGTCAAAAGCGTGCTGAGCTCCGCCTCTTTCATCTCGGCGTTCTTGCGCTGGTCGTCGATCATGGCCAGCTTGATCCGGCCTATCTCGGCTTCCCGGGAGGCCAGCTCGTTCTTGAGCGCCTGGATCTCTTTTTCCAGCTGGATGCGGGAGGAGCGCCAGTTGACGGCCTCCTCGTTGAGGATCTGTTCGCGGAGCTTCGACTTGAGGTCCGCCTCCATGGCGGTCTGGGTCTTCCAGTTCTCTTCCCAGGTCTTGATGGTGCCCTGCCACTTCTTGAGGATCTCGGTCTTCTGCTCCACCTGCTCGGTGAGGGAGCGGTTGATGCCGGTCTTGTTGCGGTTGTCGTCGCGCAGGCGGCCAAGCTCCTCCTGCTGGCCGTGGATCTTTTCCACGGCCCAGCGGAGCGCGAGCTTCGCGGTTTCCACGTCCGTGATCGCGGACGGGTCGAGTTTTGGTTCCTGCTCCATTTAATTCCTCCGGCAAAGCCGCCTGAAACGGAAAACAATTAAGGAATTTAAAATTCCTTTTAAATATACAAGGAAATTATACAAAAGGCTTGTTTATAAAATATTAAATACTTGTTGCGGGCGGTGGGTCTCTGTCGAGGCTTCGCCTCGACA
>JAJZPF010000008.1 GCA_021811315.1 bacterium | reverse complement strand
GATGAAGAAGTCTACCGGCGTGCCACCCGGCTGGCCGTGGGACAGTCATAAAACGGGAGATTTTTTAATTTTAGTGTCTTCCATGTTCCCAAATCGGCCTGCTGGAAGTTACGTGAGCTTTTGGGTTAATGGAAAGCTTGAAAAGCCGCTCTAAAAAAATATTATAATATACAGCAAAGCACTAATCCTGGCCGCCGGCCGCTGACCGCGCTGGCGGGCACAAGCATTATACGGGGAGGCAGTAAAATGAACCGCATTATTTTTTCGCTTATCTTTTTCGCGCTGGCGTCCGTTTCTCACGCCTATGAGAAAATAGAATTTAAAGGCCAGATACTTACCCCCGCTTTCCTGAAGCCCGGCGCGGTGGCGCTGGCTAAAGGCAAGGTCTTCGTAGCCGACTCAAAGGCCAACGCCGTGTTCGTCTTCGACGGCGAGGGAAAATTCCTCAAGAAAATAGAGGGCGCCCTGAGGGAACCGATGTCGATCTCCTTCGGCGGCGGCAAGCTTTACGTAGCCGACACCGGCAACTCCCGCGTGGTGGTTTTCGACGCGGAAGGAAAGATGCTCTGGGCCTTCTCGAGCGAAGGCAGCGCGCCCGGCCAGCTGAAGGAACCCGCCGGCATAGCTTATGGCCCGGACGACAGGCTCTACGTTTCCGACACCGAGAATTCCAGGATCGCCGTCTTTAACTCCGACGGCATTTACCTCTACGGTTTCCCCGTGGCCAAGTCCGACGGCGTCACGAAGCTCAACCCTGAAAAAATAGTGCTGAGCCGTTCCGGCGACATTATAATCTCCGACTCGGAGAAAGCGATGCTGCAGCGGTACGACAGGGCCGGCAAGCTGCTCAAGGAATACGCGATCGCCAACAACGGCGTGGCCACCGACAAATACGGACTCCTTTACGTGATAAATTCCAGGGAAGGCAAGGTCAGGGAAGTTTCCGAGTCCGGCGAGGTGAAAGGGACCTTCGGCACCAGGGGGAAAGGCAAGAGCGAATTTAAGAACCTGCGCGACATAGCCATCGACGAGGACGGCGTGCTCTACCTCTGCGACGGCGATAACAAGAAGGTTGTCATGATCGGCCTTGAACACGCAAAAGACAGGGCCGGGCTCCCCATGGCCGCCATACTCGACCGGTTCACTGTAAAGGGTCCCGTTGCGCCCAGGGTCGCCTTTAAGGCCGACGTGTTCGCCGTCACTCCCGACGGGAAGATCGTCGCGTACCTGCCGGAAGCCAAAGAGATAGCCCTTATTGACGGGGCCACCAAGAAGACGCTCATAAAAGAAGGCAAACTGCAGGGGCAAGTCCGCGCCCCCCGCGGTATTTTCGTCGACCCCAAGGGCCTGATCTACGTGGCCGACACCGGCAATGACAGGATCCAGATCTTCAAGCCGGACGGCGCTTATGAAAATATGTTCGGCGAGAGCGGCTCCGACGAGGGCCAGTTCAGGCAGCCGTCCTCCGTGGCCGTCAACCCCAAAGGCATGATCTATGTGGCGGACACCAGGAACAAGATGATAAAGGTTTTCAACGCGGACGGGATGTTCCTTTTTGCCAAGGGCCCGGCGCTGGACAGCGTAACGCTGGCCAACCCGGTCGCGGTGTCCTGCGACGAGAACAAGAACGTCTACGTCCTGGACTCCGAGCTTAAAAAAGTGATAATGCTGGACTCCATGGGCAAGTTCCTGCGCGTCTGGAACGATTCCGGGAACCTGCAGGACCCCGTCTCGCTGGCCTATGACGGCAAGGGCTTCCTCTACATCCTGGACAAAGGCGCCTTCAACGTAAAGATCTTCGACGCCGACGGCAATTTCACGGCCAGCTTTTTCGCCAAGGGGAAAGGCGAGCGCGAGCTCTGGGATCCCCAGGGCCTGGCTTTCCGCAACGACAAAATATACGTCTCCGACCCCGAGAACGCGCGGATCCAGGCCTTCAGCATCAGCTATATCCCTCCTCCTCCCGTCGAGGTCAAGGCGGAAGTCGGGGCGAAGAGCGTAAAGCTTTCCTGGAACGCAAAAGCCAACGCCTGGACCGGCGGGTTCAAGGTTTACCGCGCCCTGGGCGCGGCGGAGCCGGTAGAGATCGGCGGCGGCAAAGATAAAACTTTCGAAGATACCGGGCTTACCGCCGACGGCGTCTATTCCTACTATGTCTCCGGGATCTCCGCCACCGGCGCGAAGGGCGGGTTCTCCGAACGCGTCGAGGCGGACTTCAAGCTGCCGGAAGCTCTCAAGGCGGCGGCGCCCGAAGCGTCCGCTGCGCCCGAGGCGTCCGTGAACAAGAACGTCGCCCCTATGGAGATCCTGGCGCCGGACCTCAGCTATATTTTCTCCGCCAACTACAAGTATTACCAGAAGAACCCGGTCGGCAAGATCACGGTGAAGAACAACACCGACAGCGATTTCACCAACGTGAAGCTGTCTTTCTTCTTCAAGGACTTCATGGACTTCCCGAGCGACACGATCGTGGAAGAGGTGAAGGCTCATTCGCAGACCGACGTGGCCCTGTCCGCCACGCTCAATAACCGGATCCTTAATATCAACGAGGACACGCCTATCCAGTGCCAGCTCACGCTGACCTATTACCAGGACGGGGCCGAGAAGACCGCCACGCTGAACAAGCCCGTCAAGGTGCTTTCCAAGAACGCCATCGTGTGGGATAATTCGGCCAGGCTGGCCAACTTCATAACCATCAAGGACACCCCGATCATGGCCTTCAGGGCTTTCGCCCTCGGCGAAAAGATGAAATTCGAGGCGGAGGCCGACCTGCTCGACGACAGCATCCTGACCGCTCTTATGGCCTGGGAAGCTTTGGGCGAGTACGGCATTTCCTACCTGGCCGACCCGGCGAACCCCTACGCGACGATAAAATCCACGGAGAACCTGGTGCTGGACACGGTGCAGTTCCCGCGCAATACGCTGCAGCTGAAGAGCGGCGACTGCGACGACCTGACCGCGCTGTTCGCCAGCATCTTCGAGGCTTCCGGCCTGCACGTCGCGCTGCTGGACTTCCCCGGCCACATCGCGCTGATGTTCGACACCGGCGAGACCGACGCCAACGCGGTGGGCCTGCCCGAGGACTACCTGATAAAATATAACAATACCTGGTGGGTGGGCGTTGAGACCACCATGGTGGGCAAGAGCTTCCAGGACTCCATCCTGCACGTGGCCGACCTTTACAGGAAGATGGACAAGGACGTGAAGGTCATAGACGTGCGGACCGCCTGGAACGAGTTCGAGCCCGTCACGCTGCCCGAGACCGAGTCCGATAAATACGCTTCAGCCGGGCTGTCCGACCGGATCAAAGAGGCCATCTCTTCGCTTATGGCCGCCCGCTACGACTACCTGAAGAAATATTACGGCCGCATCCTGCAGGAAATGCCGGGGGATATCGAGGCTAACCTCAGCCTGGGCATAGTGCACGCCGAGTATAAAGCCTATGACGCTGCGGCGGGCTGCTTCGGAAAGGTCCTCGAAAAGGAGCCTTTTAACGCCGGAGCGCTCAATAACATGGGCAATCTGAGCTTCACCGCGGGCAAGTACGACGAGGCCAGGGATTATTATTTCAAAGCCTCCAAGGCCGACCCTTTCGACGGGAACATCTGGCTCAACCTCGCCAGGGTTTCCGGGAAGCTGGGCAAGAAAGACGATATAAAGACCTTCGCCGAGCGGGCGGCGAAGATCGAGCCCGAGCTCAAGAGCATCGGCGATAAATTGTCCAAGTGAGGCGGATAGAACGGGAGGGTATTCTTATGAAAAAAGCATTAATAGCGCTGGCGCTGATCTTCGCGGTGGGCGTGGTCCACGCGGAAAGCGGCAAAGACTGGAAGGGCTGGTATAATACCATGCTCAAGGGCCTTAAGACCAAGGTGCAGAAGAAGCTCGAGTCCAAGACCCGCGTGAGCGCGGTCGCGGCCGTGCGCGGCGCGAAACAGGGCGAGGACGCCAACGCTCTTTACTGGAAGGGCGGCGTCTCCGAGAAGGCCCAGAAGAAACTGGCCGACGAGAAGAAGCAGCTGACCGACGCCGTGGAACTGGTGGTCGGAGGAGACGTGGAGGGCGGACGTGCGGCACTGAAAAAGTTCATTAAGGATAACCCGGAGAGCTTCTTCGCGCCGGACGCGAAAGAGGCCCTGGATAACCTGCCGGCCGCCGAAGTGAAAACCGAGGAAAGCAAGACCGAAGCTCCCGCCGGGGAGCCGGCCGCCGAGGAAAAGCCCGACGCGAAGACCGGGAAGTAATTCCCTGTCCGCGGCAATAAAAAACCCCGCCCAGGCGGGGTTTTTTATTGCCCTGGTTCCGGCTTTAATCGTCCAGGGGCTCGTCCTGCGCGGGAGCGGTTTTAGGGGGTTCCTGCGTGGCGGGCGCCGCCGGCGCGGCGGGAGCCGGCTGCAGGGCCGGGGGCTGCTGGCCGGCCGCGGGGACCACCCAGGTCTGGTCCGGTTTTTCAGGGACTGGCGCGGGCCCGGAGGACGCCGGCGTTCCTTCCAACGGCTGGCCCTCCGGGAGCCAGGTCCTGTCCGGCTGCACCGGCGGGCCGGACATGGCCGGGGTTTCACTTTCCGGCTGCGCGGCTTTAGGCGGGAGGTCACGAGGGGGCGCGCCGGCCGCTTTCAGCTTCGCGTAAACGTCGGTGGCGGAGCGCCAGAGCATCTGGCGCAGCAGCCCGTTCTCGCGGGCCCCGGGTGAAAAGAAAGGGTAAAGCGGCGCCATCAGCAGGTGAAAGGTCGTTTTATGGCGCGCTTCGGTCTCGACGCGCAGGGTCCCGGTCGAAACGGCGAAGTCGGCGGTGAGGTAATAGTTGACCCGCAGCGAGGAGGGAATAAGGAAGATAAAACTGGTGTCCACCAGGTAGGAGCGGAAAAGGTCGCCGTAAGTCCACCGCCCGAAGCTGGTGAGCTCGAGGCGCAGGGTACCGCGGCCGCGCGCTTTGTCGTAGAGGCCCGCCTCGGAGAAGACTTCCCTGGCCTTCCGGCCCAGGGCGGCGGCGTCGGCCGGCTCGACCGGAAGCGGCTTTATCTTTTTGGGCCTTGTAGAGCCCTCTCCAATGGAGTCGGTCGGGGCGCGGTAAGGGAAATTCATCCAGTAAACCTGTATTTCGGAGAACGGGACGATCTCTTTGTCCTCGAGCATCGCCCGCGCCGTGGCGCGCTCCACGCGGATATCCCCGGAATTGAACGAGGCGCAGCCCCAGAACGGGGCCAGGGCCGCCAGAAGCAAAAAGAGTTTAATTGTTTTCATGTGCTGTGCTGCTGATATCAGTCATTCAGAAAAGCCGTGTCATTTTATATACTATATTATACAGTTGTATTCATCAAGAGGGTTCAGGGGAGCATATGGCGCTTAAAAAGATAGAAAAGATCATAAAGACCGAGGGCAAGCCGGATATCATCATCAGGCTGGCCAAGGTGCAGGACATGCGCCGCATCCAGATGCTTTACGCCGAGATCTACGGAAGCAGCTATTCCGTCCCGATAGTCACCGACAAAGAGAAGATGCGCCACGCCATAGAGGATAACGACTACTACTGGCTGGTGGCCGAATGCCAGGACCGCGTGGTGGGCAGCCTGGTCTACGCGCTGGACCACACCTACAGGAACTCGAAAGCTTTCGGCGCCGTGGTCAGCCAGGAGTTCCGGAAGCACAACCTGGCCTATACGATGATGAAGCTGGTCCTCGACGACATCACCACGAACAAGGACCTGGTGGATTTGGTCTACGCCACCACCCGCACCGCGAACCACGCCCCGCAGAAACTGACCGAGAGCCTTGGTTTCATAAAGCTGGGCATTTTCCCGAACACCCACAAAGTGCAGGACAACGAGACTCACTGCCTGACCGCTTATATTACCGAGAAGGCCCTGCAGCGCCGCAGGAAAAAGCCGCGCATCATCCCCGAAGTGGCGCCCTTCTACGAGATCGTCCGCAAGCAGATCGCCCTGGAGAGGCCGCAGATAAAGAACGTAAAAGGGGAGTACAGCGACCACACGCAGAAGATCCCGCTGCTCAATTTCGAAGTCATTACCGCCCCCGAGTTCATAAAACACAGGTACAAGAAGATCAAGCAGACCAGCTTCTTCGAGCATACCGTGATGCCGTTCCACGACCCGAACCTCCTTCTGATAACCCCGGACCAGGGCACCGAGGTCTACATGACCTATAACGCCAAGGACAAGTACAGCGTGGTAGTCGCCGGCACGACCAATGAAAAAAGCTTCGCCGTGGTGCTCGAAAGCATCGCCCGCAAGGTCAGCGAAATGGGCATGGCCTACGTCGAGGTCATCATCGACGCTTACTCGCCCGCCATCCAGCGGGACGCGCTGGACGCGCGCTTCATCCCCAGCGCTTATTTCCCGTGCGCGAAGCGGATGGGCGGCAAGCGCTACGACTGCGTGATCTTCTCGCGCACCTTCGAAGTCCTGGACTTCCGCAACGTCAAGATCATTTCGCTCTACAAGAACTTCCTCCGCGAGTACCTCAAGCTCTGGCGCGAGAACTACATCGAGCTGGTCTTCAAGACGGACCAGAAATATACGGGACAATAGAGTTGCTGCCTTATAAGGAGACAAACCGTGGCCGACCTTTCAGTTGAAGACCGACTTCCGCCTTTTTATGAGCCGCTTAAGAGCCGGGCCGCGGTGGATGTTTTTTTCGAGACTCCGGCTTTCGAGTATTCTCCTGAGACCTCGAAAGCTTTCTGCGCCGCTATGCGCGCGGCGCTTGCTTTTCAGGGCGGGCGCGCGCCCGTGCTGAAAGCGCTCTATAAAGCGGAAGGGTTCGACCCCGCCTCCGTGAGAACGGAGAAGGATATCGCGAATATCCCTTTTATCTTCGTGGCCGCCCTGAAAGAGCGGGACCTGACCACGCTTCCTTATTCGAAGATAGTCCTGGAGCTTAAATCCAGCGGAACTTCGGGGCAGCGCAGCCGGATGCAGCTGGATAAAGGCTCGCTTATGCGCGTGCGGCGCATGGCCTGGCAGGTTTTCGCCGGGCTGGGCTTGACCGACCTTGAGCGCGCCCACGATTATATCTGCTTCACCTACGACCCGGAGGTGGCCAAAGACCTCGGCACCGCCTGGACGGACAAACTGCTCAGCGGCTTCACGAAGAAGGGGGAGATCTTTTACACTTTCCGCTGGAGCAAAGAAAAAAAAGATTTTTATTTCGACATAGACGGCGCGGTTTTGGCCATGAAGAAATTCGAGGAAGCCGGTTCGCTGGTACGCCTGGTCGGCTTCCCCGCTTTCGCGCTTAAACTGACCGAGGAATTCAAAAAACGCTACGGCCGCTACCCGAAACTCAACCCTGAGTCCAGCGTAGTGACCGGCGGCGGCTGGAAGACTTTGGCCGACGAGGCCATGGACAAGAAAGTTTACCGCAGGATCCTGGCGGACAACCTGGGCGTGCCGGTTGAGAACGTCAGGGACCTGTTCGGCATGGTAGAGCACGGCGTGCCCTATGTGGACTGCCGGCTCGGGAATTTCCATGTCCCGAATTACGGCCGCATTATAGCGCGCCACCCGGGCACGCTTGAGCCGCTGGGTTATAACGAGGCCGGCCTCCTTCAGTTCATCACGCCTTATCTCACCAGCTATCCTTCGCTTTCCGTCCTTTCCTCCGATTTCGGCCTGCTGCGCCCGAAGTGCGCTTGCGGCCTGCCCGGCCCGGTGCTTGAAATAAAAGGCCGCGCCGGAGTTACAAAACTGAAAGGCTGCGCGATCTCCGCCGCTACGATGCTATGAAGATACACAACACTTATTTATTCGGCAAAGTTCTCGATAAAACTTCCTGGACCCCGGCCGAGCTTGAAAAGATCGGCCTGCAGGCGCAGGCCGCCCGCGAAACTATGCGCGGCGCTTCCCGCGAATACATAATCAATACCCTGGTAAAAGCGGGGAAGCTGTTCAGAAAAGGCGGGAAGTACCGCAAGGCCGCGCTGGCGCATCTCAAAGAGCACATCACTTTCTCCGAGCCGGTGATAGACAAAAGCCTGGACGTGATACCGGAGCTGCTGGACAAGCAGGGCATGAACAAGCGGATGAGCATGGAGCTCTTCCTGCCCTACGCTCTGGAAACCACGGTGGAGCGGCGCGGCTATTCCGGCCTGATACGGGCCATGCCGAAAGGCGTGGTGCTGCATGTGGGCGCAGGGAACGTTTTCCTCGGCATCCTGGATTCGCTGGTGATAGGCTTCCTGACCAAGAACGTGAACATCGTCAAGCTTTCCTCTTCGGGCTCCAACTTCATAAATATTTTCATGGACGCGCTGAAAGAGGTGGACGAGGAAGGGATCCTTGCCAGGTCCGCCGCTATAATCAGCTGGAAAGGCGGCAGCCAGGGCCTTGAAGAGGCCGCGCTGAAGAACGTGAACGCCGTTTTCGTCTGGGGCGGCTACGAAGCGGTGCAGTCTTACCGCAAAATAGCCCCGATAGACGTGCGGGTGGAGGGCTTCGGCCCCAAGACCAGCGTGGGCGTGGTCTTTGAAAGCTGCGTCGAGAACGAGGGCATGGACGCCGTGGCCCAGCGCGCGGCCACCGACGCTTCGCTTTGGGACCAGGCGGCCTGTTCCTCTCTTCACACTCTTTACTTTATCGCCCCGGCCAAAAAACACAAGGCCCTCGCCGCCGATTTCCTGAAAGCGGCCAAAAAACATTTTTCTCAGCTCGCCAAAGACCTCCCCCCGGGGAAGCTGTCGCCCGACGAGATGGTGGAGATAAACAAGGCCCGCCAGCTCGCCCGCGTGGACAGCGCGCTGGGGAACGCCTCTTGTGAAAGCTCGGCGCCGAAGACGGACTGGACGGTGATCTACGAGAAGGACCCCGTCTACCGCGTCTCGCCGCTCAACCGCGTGCTTTACGTGAAGACCGTGGAGAGCATCGAGGAAGTCAGGGACCGGCTGCTGCCGATGCGCGGCTATATCCAGACCGTGGGCGTCGGGGGCTCGATAGAGCGCAAGAAAGTGATGGAGGTACTGGGCCCCGCCGGCATAGCCCGCATAGTAAGGCTGGGCAAGATGCTGGAGGAGTCCAACGGCTCCCCGCATGACGGGATCTTCCCGATGATGTCGCTGGTGAACTGGCTGCCCATCGAGGAGAAGCCCTCGCAGCTGGACCGCCTGAGCGAGATGGTGGAGCACGCGAAAAGCCGCAGCGTTTTCTACGGCCGCCATTTCAAGGCCGTGCCGAAGATAACCGGCATGGAGGATTTCGCGAAGGTTCCTTTCCTCGAAAAGCACCATGTGCTGGACAATACCCCGCCGGACAGTTCCGACCTGCTTACCTCCAGGGTGCAGCGCGGAATTTATTTCGCCAGCGGCGGCTCCACGGGCCAGCCGAAGTATATTTTTTACGACCAGAAAGAGTACGACCATACCTGCCGGATGCTCGCTTTCACTTTAGAGGCGGCCGGCCTGGGCGAAAGGGATACGATAGCGAACCTGTTCATAGCCGGGAATCTCTGGTCAAGCTGGCTGTCGGTCGAGAAAGCCATCTCCTATACCAAGGCCATCTCGGTGCCGGTCGGCAGCAATTTGCCTCTCGAGAATATCGTGGGCTACCTGGAGGACTTCAGCGTGACCGCCGTGATAGGCCTGCCCTCCTTCCTGGTGAAGCTGGCGGAATATGTGAAGGCGAACCCGAAGAAGCACAAGCTCCGCGTCAATAAGATCTTTTACGGCGGCGAATATGTAGGCGAGGAAATGGTCAAGTTCTTCAAAGGCGTGTTCCCCGGCGTAGACGTGCGCTCGGCCGGCTATGCCACCGCCGACGCCGGCGTAGTGGGCTTCCAGTGCCCCGTCTGCGTGAAGGGGCAGCACCATATTTTCTCTTCCAGCCAGTTCATCGAATTCGTGGACCAGGAGACCATGGCCCCGGTGAAGGAAGGCGAAGTGGGGGAACTTGTTGTGACCTGCCTTTCGAAGAAGAGCATGCCCATCATCCGCTACCGGGTGGGGGACCTCGGGCGCTGGATCATGAAGCCCTGCGCCTGCGGCAGGAAGGAGCCGCTATTCGAGATCCTGGGCCGCTGCGACGACCGCATCCACGTCGGCGGGGCGCACCTGTTCGTGAACGATATCCAGAACGCGCTGGGGAAAGTTCCGGAGCTCAGCTTTAATTTCCAGGCCGTGATCGACAAGAAGGGCCATAAGGACACGCTGAAAGTGCGCGTCGAGGTCAAGGACGCGGCTTCCCTGCCGCGCTCCGCCGGGCTGGCGAATCTGCTCTGGCTGCAGATCCAGAGCCACTGCGAGGACCTGCACGAGAGCGTGCGCCTGAAATGGCTGGACGCTCCCGTCATCGAGGTGCTGAAGCCGAACGCCATAGAGCGCATCCAGCGCACCGGCAAGATCCGCAAGGTCATAGACAAAAGGGTTAAGGTCTGAAGATGAGAAGGCGTATAGCGAACCTGAGAAGAAACGGTCTTGTGTGGGCCCTGTTGGCTGCGACCGTAAATTTTGCGTCTATTCCCGGTTCAGCAGAGGCCGGGCCGGCCCCGGTCATCCCGGGAGCGGCCGAACAACTTTATGTTTTTTCAGCTGAAAAAACCGCGGCGCCGGAAGTTGCGGCCCCGGTTCCCGGAGAGGTTGCTCAGCCTTCCGCCCGGGGCCCTGCAGGCGGATATAATGCCCTGATCTGGACTCCGGCCATTACGGGCGACTGGTACGAGTGGTGGTATTACAAAGTCGTGGTGCCCGGCACTGCCGACGCTTTTTATTTTTGCTACGGGGTGGTAAACCCTTGGGACGCCAACCAGACAAAGCCGGCTTCGCGGTCCTATGTAAGCGCCGGCAGCTTCGGCGATAATGAAACAGCAGAGCGGACCTTCAAGCCCGGAGATTTTTCAGCCAGCTCGGAGGCAACTTTAGTCCGCGTCGGCGGCAACCAGGCCACGGACAGGATGCTTAAAGGCCGCCTGACCGCCCCGGGCGGCGGGGAGATCTCCTGGGACCTGACCGTGGAGAAGGACTGGGGCGTGAACCTGATGGCCTGGACGATGTCCCAGGGCTGGCTCTCAAATATTTACTGGTATCCCGCCCAGGCGAGCGCCCGGATGAGCGGGACGATAAACTACCGCGGCAGGACCATTTCATTGAAAGGCGCGCCCGCTTACCAGGACCGGAACTGGGGCCGGAGCTTCCCGAAGTGGTGGACCTGGCTGGTCTCGAATAATTTCAAGAACTCTCCCGGCACGGTGCTGGCCTCCGGCGGCGGGCAGCCGAAGATCTATCCCGGCGTCGAGCCTATACAGACCGTGACCATCGGCCTCCGCCACCAGGGGCAGGAATACCTGTTCCGGCCCACTATGGGGGATATCGTCACCGTGGACGTGAATTTCGGGAAGTGGGAAGTGAAAGCGCGCAATAAATGGGGCGAGAGGATGGAGATCTCCGCCTATGCCCCCCGCGAGAAGTTCCTCCTGCTGCAGTTCATGACGCCGCAGGGGAAGATGTATAACGATTATGAGGCTTTGAAAGGGAATATCAAAGTGAAGCTGTACAAGGGCGCAAAGCTTCTCGCGGACCTTGAGACGGAAGACGGCGGCATAGAATTCGGTTCTTTCGCCTCTTTCGACCCGAAACCTGATAGCGGAACTTCCGGAGAGGTCGGCTTTTACGACCTGTTCTCCGGCGAAAACCATTTACAGTAGCAAGCCGCCGGGTCTTTTTTCATTTCGGCACTGGGTCTTTGTACCCATGCCCGCCCAAGTTCTCCGTGTTATCCTTTATATAGCAGGTTCCCGTATCGTCCTAAGACCTTACGGAACCCAAGGAAAACTGTGAATACAACAAGCTATCTTCTCACCTCTCTCTTCCTGGCCCAGGCGGGCCTTCTCTCCGCCCAAACCGGCGCGTCAGCTCCCGGCTCCACCAGGGAGCTGCTGCTTGCGGCCACCGACCATACCAAGGATTCAAGGGCACGCTGCGAAGCGATGAAGGCGCTGGGCGACAGCAAGGACGAAACGGTCCGCTATATACTGACCAAAGCCATAATGGACCCAGACGCCGGGGTGCAGAGCTGCGCTTCGATAATAGCCGGCGAAACCAGGAACCCCCAGGCCGTCGACCTGCTTTTGAAGAACGTCAAAGGCTACCTGGCCGCGGGTTCCGGGGAAAAATCCGTGATCCCCAGGCTGGCCGCTATAAATTCCATCTGGGCCCTCGGCGAGATAGGCAGCAAAGGGATAGCTCTAGAGCTCAGGGAGTTTTACCGGACTCCGGATACCACCCTTAAAATAAATAATCTGATCGGCATGGGAAAGCAGCACGGGGACGCCGCAGCCGCGGCTTTCATAAAGAGCGTGGCCCTGTCTCCTGAAGAGGCCGGCGCCGTGCGCGCCGCGGCTTTTGAAATGCTGGAGGAAATGGGGGAAAAACTGACTGTCCCCGGCCTGGCCCTCTCGGCCGATATCGGGATCCCTCCCGGCGATATTATTTATTCCGGCGGCCTGACCGGCGAGATCAACGAGTGGGTAAGCCCCGACCTGCCCGTGGGCCACTCCGGGATCCTTGTCGGCACCGAGGCCGGGAACGGGCGGATCTACGTGCTGATCGGCGACTGCGTGCCCGGCTTTTTTACCCCGCCCGACGTGCGCAATATCAAAGCCTGGAAGAATTTCACCCACCAGTTCAAGTATCCTTACTACGGCAATAAAACGACCAGCCCGGCCCCCACGGCGGAGCAGCGGGCGAAGATCGTCGCCTTATCCCTGGAGCTTGGAACGAAAGGCTATAAATACGATTATACCCATATCTCCCAGAAGGGCCCCGTTAAATTCGACTGCGTCGGGTACTCCGAATATATTTACGAGTCGGCTGGCCTGAACCCAACCGACAACAGCTACGAATCCGGCCTGGGCTGGCCGCTGACCCCGTGGGAGCAGTACTCCTCCCTGGTCTCCGGTAAATCCCGGGCGGTCGTGGTTTCTCCTTTTCCCCCGGCCTCCGAAGTCCCGGCTGTCCCGGCTGAAATGCTGAAAAAAGGCCTGTTCGGCGCCGCCGGGGAGCCTGCCAAAGCGAACATCATTATAGAACCGGAGCCGGCTAAATAAACTTCCGGCGGAAGAAAAGGCCCTGGCCGCTGTCGCCGGGGCCTTTTCTATATCCCGGAGATCCAGATATTTATGGCTAGGATTCCGCGAAAATATAGGTATAATTTCAAATCAAGATGAAAGCTATTCTGGTCCGCGGCGCGGCAAAATCAAGAAAATATTTTAAAACGGCGGCATTATTGTCTTCGCTCCTGGCCGCGTTCCCGGCTTGGGCCGCGGCCAATTCTTTGGCGGACATCAAAGCGCGCGGCGTGTTCCGCTGGGGGGCCGACGCGGAGGGCGGCGCGCCTTACGTGTACCAGGACCCGAAAGACCCGGACAAACTTATCGGCTTCGAGGTGGACCTGGCCCAGGCCCTGGCCGCGAAGTGGGGCGTGCGGGCCGAGATGGTGCAGAACAACTGGGACGGGCTGATCCCGGCGCTGGGCCGCGGCAGCTTCGACTTCATCATGAACGGGCTGGAGATAACGCCTGAGCATTTGAAGCAGGTGGCGATGAGCAGGCCTTATTACATCTATAGCCAGCAGATAGTGACGGAGAAGGGCCGGAACGATATAAAAACTCAGGAGGACCTGAAGGGAAAAAAAGTCGGCGTCCTTTCCGCCAGCATGTCCCAGCGCCTCCTTGAAAAGATGGGCGGGGTGACGATAGTTTCTTACGCCGGCAACTCCGAGCCCTGCCGCGACCTGAAGAACGGGCGCCTGGACGCTTCCCTGATGGATTTCCCGATAGCTCTTTATTACGCCAGGCCTTACGCGGAGCTGAAGTTCTCCGGCAAGCCTTTCGCTTACGGCTATTACGGGATAGCGGTCCCTAAAAAAGACGCCGAACTGCTGCCGGAGATAAACCTCGCGCTGGACGCCCTGCTTGCGGAAGGGAAACTTAAAGCTATTTATAAAAAGTGGGGCATGTGGGAAGAGAGCATGGGCTCCAAGATGAAGCACTACGGCAAAGAGGACGCCTTGGTGGAGGAGAGCGCGGCCTCCGGCCTGCCGTGGGGCAAATATCTGTGGCTCCTCCTGAAAAGCGCGCTTATCACGGTGGAGCTCTCGGTCATTTCAATGGTGCTCGCCGTCGGCCTCGGGCTGATGTTCGCTCTGGCCAGGCTGTACGGCGCCGCCCCGCTGCGCTGGCTGAGCACGGCCTACGTGGAAGTGGTGCGCGGCACGCCGCTGCTTATCCAGCTTTATATCCTTTACTACGGCCTGCCGAATATCGGGATAAAGCTGAGCGCTTTCGTGGCGGCGATACTCGGCCTGGGCATGAACTACGCCGCTTACGAGGCCGAGAACTACCGGGCCGGCATCCAGGCCATACCGCGCGGCCAGATGGAGGCCGCGATGTCCCTCGGCATGGAAAGGATGCAGGCCGTCAGGCACGTGATCCTGCCGCAGGCCATGCGCATAGTCATCCCGCCTATCAGCAACGATTTCATCGCCCTGTTCAAGGATTCCTCGCTGGTCTCCGTCATCACCATGGTCGAGCTGACGAAGATGTACGGCATGCTGGCGAACGCCACCTATAACTACATGGGACTTGGCCTGCTGACGGCGGCTATCTATTTCGGCCTCAGCTACCCGGCCTCGCTCGCGGCCCGGCACCTGGAGAAAAAACTCTCGTATGATCATCGTTAAGAACCTGGTAAAAAGCTACAAGAGCCACAAGGTCCTCGACGGCATCAGCATGGGCCAGGCCAGGGGCGAGAAGGTCGTACTCATCGGCCCCAGCGGCTGCGGCAAGACCACGCTTCTGCGCTGCCTCAACCAGCTGGAGGTTTTTAATTCAGGGAAGATCAGCGTGGCGGGCGTCACCCTGGACGCCGCCTCCGACCATTCTTCGAAAGCCTGGAAGCAAAGCCGGCACGAGCTGCGCATGCGCGTCGGCATGGTCTTCCAGAGTTTCAATCTTTTCCCGCACATGACGGCGCTCGAGAATATTACGCTCTCCCCGATAAAAGTGAAAGGGATGCACGCGGGCGACGCGAGAAAGCTGGGGATGGATTTCCTCGAAAAGGTGGGCCTCGGCGAGAAAGCCGGCTTCTACCCGTCCCAGCTCTCCGGCGGCCAGCAGCAGCGCGTGGCTATAGCCCGCGCCCTGGCCATGAAGCCGGAGGTCATGCTTTTCGACGAGCCGACCAGCGCCCTCGACCCGGAGGTCAAAGAGGACGTGCTTGGCGTGATGAGGAAGCTGGCCTTCGAAGGGATGACCATGCTGGTCATCACCCACGAGATCTCTTTCGCCAGGGATATCGCCGACAGGATAATTTTCATGGACGCCGGGAAGGTCGTGGAAGCGGGCCCCGCCAAAGAGCTCTGCGCCCATCCCAAAGAGGCCCGGACCATCGAGTTCCTCAGCAAGCTCCTGCCCAGGAGCACCAGGATGAAAGCCGCCGTAAAGGTTCCCGACAACCAGCTCTCGCTGGAAGACCTTTGGGACTAAAAAATAAGATCAGCGCGCGCCGGCCGCCCTTACCTGGCGGCCGCCGACTGGCCGGCCAGGTAGCCGGTGGAGAAAGCCTCCTGCAGGTTGTAGCCGCCGGTGATCCCGTCGAGGTCCAGCACTTCGCCGCAAAAATACAGCCCGGGGACGAGCCTCGATTCCATCGTCTGCGGGTTTATCTCGGTTAAATTCACGCCGCCGCGCGTTACGGTGGCTTCCTGGAGCGGGCGCGGCCTGGTCAGGCGTATCCTGAAGCCGCCGAACAGTTCGGCGAGTTTCCTCCTCTCGGGCCCGGTGATGGTGGCGCACTGCCTGGCGCCGTCGATCCCGCAGAGCTTCCCGAATACCGGGGCGAGGGAGTGCGGCAAAGACTCTTTAAGATAGCTTGAAAGCATCCGGGCGCCGTTGGCGGAAAAATATTCCTGCATAGCCGCGGCCAGTTCTTCCGGCGCCAGCTCCGGTCTCAGGTTTATGGAAAGCTCGGCTTTGCCGCCGGGCTCCCGGAGCGCGTCCACGGCGAACCCGCTCAGGATCAGCAGCTTCGGGCCCGAGACGCCGAAATGGGTGAACAGCAAATCCCCTTTTTCCACGGCCGCTTTTTTGCCGTTCGCCAGGACGGAGATCGTCACGTCCCGGAGCGTCAGGCCCTGAAGGTCCTTTATGAACGGGTCGCCGGATTCGAGGGCCGTGAGGCCGGGCCTGAGCGGCACGATGGTGTGGCCGCAGCTTTCAGCCCAGGCGTAGCCGTCGCCGGTCGAGCCCGTTCCGGGATAGGACATGCCGCCAGTGGCGATAATTATTTTTTTACAGCTCATGACGGAGCCGTCAGCGAGTTTGACGCCTTCTATCCGCCTGCCGTCCTTAAGCAGAACGCCGGCGGCCCCGGTGCCGCAGGCCACCTTGACTTTACTGTGCCTCAGGTAGCCGCTCAGCGCGGCCAGGACGCTTTGCGCCTTGTCGTCCGCCGGGAATATCTTCCCGTCCGGGTCCGTCCGGGTCGGAACGCCGTGAGAATTCAGAAAGCCTGTCAGGCTCCGGTTCGAGAATACGGTCAGCGCCCGGTACAGGAATTTGCCGTTCTTTCCGAAAGCTTCGATAAAGCCTTTGAGCCCGGCGCCGTTCGTAACATTGCACCTGCCGCCGCCGGTGATCAGCAGCTTCGTTCCCAGGCGCGGGTTCTTTTCCAGGAGCGCCGCGCGCGCGCCCAGCTCGCCGGCGCGGCCCGCCGCCATGATCCCCGCGGGCCCGCCGCCGATGATTATGATATCGGCGCCGCCGCTCCCGGAATGAGGTGTTTTCCCGTTCATTATCCCTATTGTATTATATTGGGGCGCCGCCTAACCCGGAGTCCCGTTTATATAATATAATCTTCTTAACCGCGTGTTTGCGGAGCCCGTTATAGCCGGCGGGGGGAAAGGGAGCCTTTATGAAAGTGCTGATCGTGGACGATAATGCCCTGACAAGGGACATGATAAAAGATATTTTGCAGGACATGTCCCACCAGGTGGTGGGCGAGGCCGAGAACGGCGACCTGGCTATCGAGGCCTATAAGCAACTGAACCCCGAACTGGTGCTGCTGGACCTGATAATGCCCGGGAAAACTGGGCTCGAGGTCCTGGAGATACTCAGGGGAATAAACCCTCTGGCTAAAGTGGTCATGGTGACGGCCGTCCAGCAGGACGAGATAAATAAAAAACTTTTTGAGAAGGGCGCGACAGCCATACTGCATAAGCCCTTCTCCTACTCGGAGCTTGAAGAGGTCCTCAAGCAGGTTTCCTGAAGCCCTATGACAGAAAACCCGGGAGCATTGCTGCGATTGACCGAGGCGAGCCTTAAGAAGTGCCTGGCCCGGCTTTCCGGCGTTTCCGCGGGAACCTGGGAGCTGCTTGGCATCAGCGCTTCGCAGGGGACCATAGAGGACGCCGTAAAACTCCACGATTTCGTGAACCCGGCCGCCTCGGCCGTCTATTTCAATCTCGGCGGCGGGCTCCCGTTCACCACTATCATGCTCTTCGACCCGAGCGAGATGGAGTGCATCTCCAAATGCTTCATGGGCTATTCCTACCCCAGGGGGGCGGCCACCACCCAGGCCGAGGAAGTCATGCTCCTGGAACTGGGCAATATCGTTCTCAATTCCCTGATAAATTCCGCGCTGAACGCCCTGAAGCTGAGCCTCCTGCCTTCCGTCCCGGCCTATCTTGAAGGCGATTACCGCGTCCTTGTGAACGGGCTGGCCCCGGGCGGGGACGTGAAAAAAAGCTTCCGTATAATAGGGGCTACGCTGGGGCTGAAGGCTGACAAGCGCGTGACCAGGAGCGAAGTTATCGCCCTGATCCCGGAAGACCTGGCCCTGCAGTTCGAGCGCCTCCCGGCGCCCTGACCGGTTTTCCGCGTCCCGGGGCGAAAAAAAAGGCCGTCCGCTTCAAGCGGACGGCCTTTTAATTTGCCGGCTGCTATTCCGGCAGTTCGGAGGATTCCTTCTGCTCGGTGCGGAGCGCGGTAAGGGCGGCCAGGTAGCCTTTTTCCTTGGTAATAGTTTCTTTTATGAGCTCCCTGGATTCCAGATTGTCCAGCAGCTTCAGCAGGGCGCGGTAGAGCAGCACCCTTTTTTTTGCGCGGTCCTCGTGGATCCGCAGGGACGCCTGGATGGAACAGGCGCCCGGGATCTTCCGCTGGCGGAAGCCGACGCCTTCCTTCGAGATCTTGCTGAGCGCTTTAAGCCTGGTTTTCTTGTCGTGGGCGATACTGGTATAAAGGTCCCAGAGTTTCTCGCCTATCTTCTCGTCCGAATTGTAAAGCTTGGAGTCCGCGGTGTAAACGGTAACGTCCAACATCTCTTCAGTTATGATCACCCTGATAAGTTCTTTTAGTCTCATAGCTATATTCTAGCAATCTGCGGGGGGCAATAAATAGAAAGGGTAAAGGCAATTTGATACGATTGAATATTATGAAAAGATTTTTCAAAATTAAAACCCTGGCGCTCCTGCTCCTGTCCGGCGCGGCTTTCGCCGCCGGCGTCTATTTTACCCTGCCGGTCAACAGGGTGAACATGCGCTCGGGGCTGGTGATGCTCGGCGACCTTAACTCGGACAATAAGTGGGACGGGCGGGACGGAGAACTCCTGGCCGGGCTTATCGCCGATCCCTTTTCCGCTTCGCCTGAAACGGCCTATAAAGCCGACGTGAACCATGACGGCCTGCTGGACGAAGAGGATATTTCTTTCCTTAAAGCCCTTTATACCGGCGGCGACCCTTATAAAGTGCGCGAAGAGTTCACGCGGGCCGGAAAGCCCTTCCCCTACCCGCGCGAATTTTTCCGGTACGTGCCGGAAAGCGAATATGTGCAGCGCCCCGTCCTGGCCCTCCGGCATAAGGCGGAGGAAGGTTCGCCGCTTAAGTTCCTGCCCCAGGTCCGCGCCAGGGCGGCCGCGGGCTACGAAGGGCGGCTGCGGCATGAGATCTACAGCGAAGGGATCCGGTTCTCCCTGGCTTACGCGAAAAGAAAAACCGGCCTCTCGCCGAAAGAAGCCGCTTACTCTAAAGGGAAGATCGACCGCTGCGCCGCCCTCTGGGCCGCCGGGAAGGAATACGAGCTGCTCCTGGAACTCATGGGCCTTACGGAAGACGCCGAGACCCTTACCATGGCCGGCCAGCCGGTCTTCGTAGGCAAGGTCCTGTATTTCAGGGAGCATCTGAAAGACCTGCTCGAGTCGGCGGACTACGCCCGCTATCTCGCCGGGAAGATCCCGGCCGAAGATATCCTGCGCCGGATGCAGGTTTACGCGAAGGAGGACCTGGCCATCGAGGTCGACCTCGTCAACCTGCCGCCCGCGCGCAACTTCCTGGACTTGAACAATTACGTGCAGCGCGCCAGGTGGCAGTACTATAAATCTTCGGCCACGCGCCGCGATTTCCGGAAATTCCTGCTTTTCGCCCAGTACGACAGGCGCTACCTGAGGGCTGCGGCGAAGACGAACCGCAAGCTCGAAGACCTGCCGCTCGAAAACCATAACCTGCCGATGGTCCTGCTGTTCCGCGAGGCCCTGGCCATAAAGGGCGGCAATAAGCTGGCCGCCGTGGGGATGATAGACGAAGCCGTGCGAATCCCCTTCGCCTGGGTCAAATCCATCCCGCGCGAGAAGCTGCCCACTTCGGTGGCGCTCGAGAATTTCCTGCTGCCCGGAAATAAAGAAGACGGCTCGGACAAGAGCCGCCACTGGAACGTGTTCGGAGGGCTGAGCCTTTACAAGTCGCCCGAAGAATCGATGCGCCTCGCGCTTGCGCGCGAGGTGGACGACTTCCGCAAAGAGGGCCGCAGCGCTCGGTCCATGAGGGAATTTATCCGCGATACCATGGCCGATATCAACGGGATCTATTACGTGATAAGCATGGACCCGGGGCTGCTGAAGCGGAATTGAACGGCGCCCTGCGGCGGGGGCTATTCCTTGACCGTAAAGCCTTTGGCGCGCAGCGCGGCGGCAACTTCGGCCAGGTCGATGCCGAGGTGCCCGCAGCCGCTCCTGACGGTCATCTGCTTGCCGTGGCTTTCGCGCATCACGGGGCTCTTCACCCCCATGAAGCCGATATCGAACAATACATCTATAAGTTCGGGGTACTGCGTGGTCAGGTCGTAAAGCGTCTTGTCCAGGTCAACGGTTTTTGTCATATTAAGCCAGCCTCTTTTCGCCTTTGATCTTCTGTATGCCGGTTATGTCCTGCGTCACTTCCAGCGAGCCCTGGTACTTCCCGCCCTCGCCGCGCAGCGCGAAATACCGGATGTGTATCACCCGGCCTTTCATGTTTATCCAGAACTCGGCGGAGTTCTTCGAGCCGTCCCTGAAGGACTTTATTATGGCCTCCACCGCGCCCAGGCTCTGCGGCGGGTGGCAGTTCTGCACCTTGCGGCCTATGATGGCCCGGGCCCGCAGGAAGATCCTTTCCCGACCCTCCGAGAAATAGCGCACAGTATCGTCCGCGTCAACGAAGGTCAGGTCCACCGGGAGGGCGTTGAGGAGCGAGGTCAGTTCCGGGATGGAGAAATTCCCGCTTGGCAGGTTTATCGCGGCCCCGGAAGGTGCGGCGGTGTTCAGGCTGATGTCCAGCGCTTCGGCCGAGGCGGCCGGCGGCTCGATGAAGATATAGCCTTCCCTGGCGCTCTGCCGGAAGATCTCCGCCCAGTCGGCAGGCTTGAGTTTTTCAAGCGAAGCCGGGAAGAGGATATTCTCCTCTTTGAAGATCATCCCGTCCACTTCTTCGAGCAGCGCGGCGGCGGCTTCGGGAAATTCGGCGGGGCCCGCCGCCAGGGCTTTCTTGAAAAGCTCCCTCACCTCGTTATGCTTGCCCCACATTACCTTGGAGGGGCCTGAAAAGCCGGCTTTCTCAAGGAAGGGGAAGAGCATATGCTCTTTGCGCTCGTAGTGCTTTTCCACCCCGCGCAGCTCTATGACCAGGTTCTTAACCCAGTCAGCGCCTTTCCCCTGTTTAAGGGAAGGGAGCAGCGCTTTGGCGGCCTCGACGCGGCGCTTTATCTCGGCGTTCTCCGCCTTGAACAGGGCCACCGGGTGGGAAGGGTCGGAAGGGTCCTGCATTGTCTTTTCGAGCGAGCTGCTGAAGAGCAGGGCGTGGACATTGCAGAACTTCTTTATCTCCTCGGCCGGCACGCCGTCGTCCAGCAGGGACTGCTCCAGCTCGAAGATCTCCTTGGAGGTGACCTGGCCTATCTCGGCCTCGAAGCGCTTCTTCGCTTCCTCCAGCGTAAGCCCTTTATGGAGCTGCGCGAGTATCTCTTTTAAAACTTTTTTCCTGTCCGGGTAGCCGCCCATAGTTCCTCCCTGCTCTTCTCCCTCCCATCATACAAAAAATATCTTTTGCGGCGGCGGGCAATTACATATAATTTGAAGGTCGTCCACATCGCGAACCACGGAGGATCCAACATGAGCGTGCTCTCGAAAATCCAGCTTGAAAAATACGCGGACGCCCTGATCTGGGGGCTTACCACCGCCCGCAGCGCGGCTTTCAAAAAATACGACAATATCCTGGTCCGCTGCGACCTCGAAGCCCGCGAGCTGGGCGAGATAGTCTACCGGAAACTCGTGCAGCGCAAATTCAACGTGACCTTCAATTTCCTGCCCAGCCCCGTGATGGAGCGGAGCTTCTACGAGTTCTCGGACGACCAGCAGCGCGGCTTCCTGCCGTCCTGGGATAAAGAGCTCTATAATAACCTCAACGGCTACGTGTTCATCCACGCCCCGGCCTCGCTGACGCACCTCAAGGGCATAGACACCAGGCGCCAGTCCCAGGTGGCCATCGCCCGCAAGCCGCTGTTCCGGATCCGCGACGAGCGCGAGGAAAAAGGCAAGTTCTCCTGGACCCTCTGCACCTACCCCACCGAGGAACTCGCCAGGCAGGCGAAACTTTCAGTTAAAGAATACGCCGCCCAGATAGCCAAGGCCTGCTACCTGAACGAGCCGAACCCCGCCAGGAAATGGGGCCAGATCTACAAAGATACGATGCAGATAAAGAAATGGATCAGCGGCCTGGGGATAGACACCATCCGCACCGAGTCCAGATCCATGGACTTCGAAGTAAAGCTGGGCGAGCAGCGCAGGTTCCTTGGCGTAAGCGGCCACAATATCCCCAGCTTCGAGATCTTCACCTCCCCCGACTGGCGCGGGACCCGCGGCCGCTATTTCGCCAACCTCCCGGCCTTCCGCGGCGGCAACTACGTCCAAGACATCAGCCTCGAATTCAAGGACGGCCGCGCCGTCAGGATCTCCGCCAAAAAAGGCGAAGAGTACGTCAAAAAGATAATGGCCACCGACAAAGGCGCCTCCCAGCTCGGCGAATACTCCCTCACCGACCGCCGCTTCTCCCGCATCGACAAGTTCATGGCCGACACCCTGTTCGACGAGAACCACGGCGGCAGGCACGGCAACTGCCACGTCGCTATCGGCAACTCCTACACCGACACCTACACCGGCAACGTCGCCAAGCTCGATAAAGCGAAAAAAACCGCCCTGGGCTACAACGACTCCGCCGTCCACTGGGACCTGATCAACACCGAAGACAAAAAAGTGACGGCCACCCTGAAGACCGGCAAAAAAGCCACCATCTACGAGAAAGGCCAGTTCAAATACTAAGTCTTCTCGGTCATCAATGAAAAGGCCTCCCAAACAGGGAGGCCTTTTTTGTCTCCGCGGCCGCGGGGTGACAGGGTTAGCAAAACCGTCGTTGAGCCTGCCGGTTGCATAGCCCGGCAGGCGAATACCGAGTGAGGCCACGGTGAGGACCGGCGAAGAGCGGAACATAATTATGTTTCGCGCCCGGTCCGCAAGGCCGCAGGCAATTTCTTACGTAAGCGAAATTGCCGAGGCGGGGTCGCGGAAAACCGCTATGCGGTTTATCCGTGACTGGCCGAACGTGTTTTGCGTTCCTGTCACCCCGCGGCCCCGTTGGACGGTGAAAGCCTATCGTTTGTAGCTCCCCGCCTTATTTGGGATAATAGCTACCATGTCTACACTTCTCGCCGCGCTTAAAACCGAAAGAGGCCGCCACGTCGCCGGCGCAGTTTTCCTGGCCGGGCTCTCCGCGATGTTCCTCTTCTGCGGCTACGAGTTCATCCGCTCGCCGGCAGAATCCATCTTCATCGACCAGTTCGGCGCAGGCGCAAAACCCTACGCCATAGCCTGCGTCCCCCTTATGATGGCCGCCATGATCTACGGCTACGGCCGCCTGCTTTCCGCCATCGGCGCCAAAAAAGCAATGGCCGTTTCCATGCTCTCCAGCGCCGCCTTTTTCCTGTTCGCCTGGGCGCTGCTCGGGCACGTCGGCAAGTGGCTCGCCTTCCTCCTCCTCGTCTTCAAAGAATCCTACGTGGTCATAATCTCCGAGCAGTACTGGTCCTTCGTCAACAGCGTGCTCCAGGACGAAGAAGGCAAGATCTTCAACGGCCCCGTCGCCGGCCTGGGCGCGCTCGGCTCGCTCATCGGCGGCTGGCTGCTCGGGCATTTCGCCGTCGGCCTCGGCACGGAGCAGTTCGTTCTTTTCGCCGCTCTCATAATACTCCCCGCGGCCGCTTTCTTCTGGATCGGCTACAATAACGCCGGCGAACCGAAGCCGGCGGCGGACGAGGCGGGCGGCAAAAAAGGCCATCTCCACCTGAGCATCCTTAAAGAGAACCGCACCGTGCTGTTCATAGCTTTGATAATTTTCTGCGCGCAGGTCGTGGCTACCACGCTGGACTTCCGTTTCACCCAGCTCGTTCAGGACTTCGTGCCGCTCAAGGACGCGCGCACGGCCTATCTCGGGCGCTTCTGGATGAACGTGAACGTCTTCTCTTTCTCCATGCAGTTCCTGGCCACGCCCTTCCTGCTGCGCTATATCCCGCGGCGCGGCATACTCACGGTCATCCCGGCCGTGCACATCGTCACCTGCCTCCTGATCTTCGTGAACCCCACTCTTGGCCTGGCCTCCACGGCCTTCCTTCTGTTCAAGGGCATGGATTATTCCATCTTCCGGGCGTCCAAGGAAACCCTTTATATCCCGTTCTCCTACGACACCCGCTACCGCGCCAAGCAGATCGCCGACGCCTTCACCTACCGCTTCGCCAAAGGCCTCACGGCGATCTTCGCGTCCGGGCTTAAAGCCATGGGCTCGATAGTCCCGGGCTTCTACCCGGCCCTGGGCGCGGTTTTCTCGGCCGCCTGGCTGGCGATGTCCTTCCCGCTCACGGCGAAACGCGGCGACGGCGGCATGCCCGCGGACACGCAGGCGTGACGCCGGAATAAAATATCTTTAAGCAGTGGAGATCCAGGTAAACGCGGCCGCCTCAAACCAGGGGCGGCCGCGTTTTTCTATTTAAGCCCGCTCCAGTCCAGAGCGGTTATCCTGCGGAGGGCTTCCTTAAGCTTCGCTTCCGGCTCGGTGAGCGAGAACCTGATATAGCCCTCGCCGAATTTGCCGAAGCCGGAGCCGGGCGCCGTGAGCACCGCGGCTTTTTCCAGCATGAAAAGGACGGCGTCGAGCGAGCCGCATTTTACAGGCGGCCTGGCCCAGATGAAGCAGCTGCCCCCGGGCCTGGGAAACTTCCAGCCGGAGGCCTCGAGGGCGCCGCAGAAAGCGTCGGACCTTTTTTTAAAGATCTCCCGTATCGGCGGAACTATGGTCTCATGGTGCTTAAGCGCGAAAGCCACGGCGTTCTGCACGGCGTTGAAGGGGCCGGAGTCGATGTTCTCTTTAAGCTGGTTGAGGGCGCAGACCAGCTTCGAGTTGCCGACCACCCAGCCGATGCGCCAGCCGGCCATGCAGTAGGTCTTGGAGGCGGAATAGAATTCCACGGCCAGGTCCCTGGCTCCCGGAACTTCCAGGATGCTGGGCGCGGGCTTGCCGAAATAGATATCGCAGTAAGCCGCGTCCTGGGCGATAATGATCCCGTTCTTCCGGGCCCATTTTACCAGGTCCTTGTAGAAATAGAGCGTAGCGCCCGCCCCGGTGGGATTGTTGGGATAGTTAAGGAAGAACAGCTTCGTCCTCGCCAGCACCTTCCGCGGTATTTTGCCGAGGTCCGGCAGGAAGGCGTTCTTCTCCTCGAGCGGCACGTCGTGGATGCGCCCGCCGGAAAGGAGCACGCCGGTCCGGTAGGTGGGGTAGGTCGGGTCCGGGATAAGGCAGCAGTCGCCCTGGTTCATAACCACGAAAGGCAAATGCGCTATGCCTTCCTTCGAGCCGATAAGTATCGATACCTCGTCGTTGAAATGAAACTCGAGGCCGTGCCTTCTTTTGTGCCAGGCGGAGATCTCGCGCCGCAGGTTCTCGTTCCCCTTGGTGTTGGGGTACCTGTGGTTCAGGCCTTTGCGCACTTCGTTCACGGCGCAGTCCACGATGCCGCGCGCCGTGGGGATGTCGGGGTCGCCCACGGCCAGGCTGATGATATCCCTGCCTTTCGCCCGCTCGGAGCGCTCTTTGCGGTAAAGTTCCTCGAACAGGAACGGTTTGAACAGTTTTAGTTTTTCGCTGAGTTCTATTTTCATGGTGGTTGATCCCCGGCGGAGGCGGTCGGTCTAGAAGGTCATCAGGATGGAGAGGCGGTGCACGGAGCCCAGGTCGCCGAAGGGCGAGAAGGCGTAATCGAACTGGTAGGTCTTGTAGCGCAGCCCGCCGCCGAAGCTAACGTTGCGGGCGCCGCTCACGTCGCTTATCGCGCGCGTGTTGAAGCCGGCCCTCAGGAAGGCGTCCATGTCCTCGTGGACCGGCAGCCGCGCCTCGCCGCCCATGGCCAGGTAGGGGAGGTTGTCGCGCGCCGCCGCCAGGTCGCCGGTCAGGTTGAAATAATCCGAAAATTTAGTGACGGTGCCCAGGCGCAACATCAGCGGGAGGCTGGCCTGTTCCTTGTCGTAGCGCAGCGTGCCCATGATGCTCTGGGCCGTCAGGCTCATGCGGAAGCGGTTGTCGAACATGAAAGGCATGTTCAGGCCGATGTCGGCGGAAACGGTATTGTCCTCCGAAAGGATCTTGGATTTAATGAACTTGCCGGTGGCGCCCAGCACGAAGCGCTCCTCGGGCGCCTTGTTGAAGCCGGTTATGTAGCAGGCGAAGCCCACGCTGACGGCCACGTCGTAAGGGGTGAAGCTGCCCAGCACGAGGCCGCTCGAGTCGGTGCGGTTTATCTTGCCGTAATTCATGTACTTGAAAGCCAGGCCCCAGGCCCCCATGTCCCCGGCCGTCTCGGCGTAGGCGAAATAATCCGCGAAGGTCCCGGCCAGGTAGGGGGCGTGCATGACCGCCATGGAATTTTTCTTTATGTAGATGAGCCCCGCCGGGTTCCAGTCCAGCGAGAAAGCGTCGTCGGCCAGGGCGGAATAGGCCTCTCCCAGGCCCGCGCCGCGCGCCCCGGCGGCGATCTTGAGGAACTGCCCGGAGGCGGTGCCGGCCGAGCCGGAGCTGAAGCCCGCGGCGGAAGCGCGGCCCGGCAGGAACAGGGCGCAGAGCAGCAGCCCCGGCAGTAAAGCCGCGGCAAAAACGCTGTTTTTCACGCCCCGCTTCTTCATAAATTCGCTTCTATCTTTCCACCGCCACCTTCAGGCTCTTCGACGATTTCTTGTCCTTCGACTGTATGAAAGCGATATAGACGCCGCTGGCGGTATTGCGGCCGTCCCGGTTAAGCCCGTCCCAGTGCGCCATGCCGTTCACGTCGGCCTTGATCTCGCGCACCAGCTCGCCGAGGAAAGTGTAGATCCTGACTTTGGCGTAAGGGGGCATATTGGTGAAATGCATCACGTCCGAGACGGAGTTGGGCCTGTAGGGGTTGGGATACACCTTGACGTCGGAAAGGCCGGCCTCCGGCGAAGCCTGCATCAGCTGGAAGGTGGATAAATGCCAGGTCTGGGCGATCACGCGGTTATTGGCGGTGTCGGACACCGAGGACAGCGGGATCCAGAGGGCGTTGGTCTCGTCGAAAAGCGCCAGGACCAGATTGGTCCGGTCCGTACCCGGCGGGAGGTCCGCTACCCTGTAGGGCATGATTATCGTTAAAGGCTTCAGCACCAGGGTAGGCGGGGAATGGGTTATGATCAGCCCTATGCCGGTAGGCGTCAGCCTGGCCACCGCGGAGAGGGGCGCCGCGAAAGCGGAGGTGGAGGGTTTGAGGGTGAGGACCGTGGAACTGCCTATCGAGCCGGGCGGCAGCTGTATGGAGATCCGGCCGTAAGAAGTCTCAAGGGCCACGATGGTGTCCTGTCCAGCCACGGCGTTCATCCTGGAGGAGATCACGGTCCGCGTCGAGCCGGCGCTTACGTACGCCGAAAGCAGGCCGCCCTGGCCCCTGGCCTGGACCTGCACCCAGTACTCGGCGTCTATCAGCAGGTTAGAAAAAGTGCAGGTCTCCGCCCTTACGGACTGCGAAGAGCTTATCGTCGAAAAATCGGAGAGCGTGGAGATCTGCACATTGTAGACCGTGAAAGAGGAGTTCCCGTTAGCGGCCCAGTTGACCGAGAAGCCGTCCGTCATCAGGTTTGAAAAAATCTGCTGGCCGGGCAGGATGTAGGCGGTCGCGGGCAGGGTGAGGGCGGTGCCCATCGATACCGGCTCGGCCGGGACCCCGGAGAGGTTGAGCGCCGAAACCCGCAGGTAGTAGCTGGCGTTGGAGACCAGGCCGTCGAAATAAGCGCTGAAGCTCTTGGTAACGGAAGAAAGCACCGTGCCGGAGAAATCGGAGCTGGACGAAACCTGCGCGCGGTACTGCGAGCCAACCGGGTTGAAGGGGAAGACCGAGTCGGCCCAGTTCACCGTTACCGAAGAAACCCCGAGGCCGGAGTAGGCCTGGACTTCCGGGTCGTAGGCCCCGGTGGCCATCGAAGAGAAGGTCATCACGGAGGCGGGGCGGTTAAGGCGGTTGTAAGGGGTCATTTCCGGGTAGTAGGTGGTATTAGGCAGGAGCCCGGAGAAGGAGGCGTAGACGTTCTTCGTGGCGGAGGAATATACCGGAGCCGAGAGGTTTGAATTGGAGGAGATCCGCACCAGGTACAGCGTGTCGGCAGGGTTGGAATTGGGCAGCCAGTTCAGGGTCAGGGTAAGCGGCGTGATCCCGGTATAGTCGGTCTGCGGCGGCTGGTTGGCCAGGGTCGCCGTGGCCGGGGTTAGAACGTAGTTGACGGCGCCTTCATAGTTCAGCGTCCCGGCCCGGAAGTAGTAGCTGGTATTGGGCTGCAGGCCGTTTATGGTCAGGCGGTCCAGGCCGATGGCGGCAGTGTCCGAGGAGAGCAGCACCGGGGCGGGGAAGGACGGCGAGGTCGACGCTTCGAGCAAATAGCTCTCGGCCGAGCTGCTCTGGGCGCTGTTCGCGAGCGGCGTCCAGGCGACCGTGACGCTGGACTGGAAAACCCCGGGAACGTTAAGGCCGGTGAGAGCCAGGGGCAGGGTCTGCCTGAATTCCGGCAGGGAGTTGCTGTAGATGGTGGTCCCGTTATACAGCGCGCCCACCCTGAAGTAGTAGGTAGTGTTCGGGTCCAGCCCGTCTATCGAGAGGTTCGAGGCGGAGGGATTCGGGGTGGCCGAGCTCCTGGCTATGCTGCCGAAAAACCGGTAGACGGAGGCCTCGGCGACGTGGCCGCCGGCGGCGATGCCGGGCGTGAAGCTTAGAGCCGCGCTCGAGCTCCAGATATTATCCAGCGAAACCCCCGCCGGCGGGCCGGGGAAGCCGGTCTTCGTCGAAGGCAGGATAGTATAGTTCGGCGTCTTTTCCCAGTTGAGGGTCCCTAGGCGGAGGTAATAGGTGGTGTTCGCCGCCAGGCCGTCGAGCGCAAGCGTCCTCAGCTGGTTCTGGTAAGTATAAGTGACGGAGGAGACCAGCGCCTCCCCGGGGCCGAAGGGGGAGGTCGAGGCGTCCAGCCTGTAGCCTTCGCAGGCGAAGGCCTGCCAGAAATCCTGGAACGGCGTGAAGCTTACCGTTATTTCGCGGGCGGCCGCGCTTATATAAGCCAGGTCCGGGGAAAGCGGCAGGGCCAGCGTGACCGAAGATTGCGCGGCCCCGTAATTAGCGGCGTGGGCGTTGTTTATCGAGGCGACCCTGAAATAATAGGTCGTATTGGGGTCGAGCGTGTTTATCGTCAGGGTGCTGAGGTCCGTCCGGTAGGACGTCGAGGACTGCGCGGCCGTGCCGGAGGCGAAGTTGCTGGTGGAGGCCTCGAGCCTGTAGCCCAGGGCCGTCCCGGCGGCCAGGGCCGTCCAGCCGAGCGAGGCCTGGTAGTCGGCCACGGAAATGCGCGCCAGGCCCTGCGGCACGGCGGCCAGCGTGGTAAAAGAGCGCGGCGTGGAGAGGTTTGGCGCGCCGGGCAGGTTAAGGGCCCCGGCCCGGTAATAGTAGGTCGTGTTCCTCAGCAGGCCGGAAAGCGGCGTGGAAGACGTCGCCGCCGCCGCCGTGCTCCAGGCCGAAACGAGGGAGGTAAGGGACGGGTTATTATACACGCTCAGAGTGTAGCCTTTTGACTGGAGCGCTTGTATAGTCGCGTCGTTGACCGCCGTCCAGGAGACGGTGGCGCTGGTCTCATAGACGGCGTCGGAAAGGCCGGAGAGTTTTACGGCCAGGGTGGCGGTCGAGATCGGCGAGGTATAAGGGGTGAGGGTTCCGGAAAGTCCGCGTGCCCTGACCTTGAAATAATAGGTGGTGTTGGCGTTCAGGCCGCCCACTATTACCGGCGGGTACCCGTTAAGCGAAGTGGAGGAGAGCGTAAAGGCGGCGCTCGTGGAATACTGCAGGTCGTACGAGGTCCATTCCGGGTTGGAGGCGGCGTCCCAGCCTATGCTTGCGCCGGCCGTGAACGAGGACTCGGCGGTGAAATATGGGGAGATGGAATAGATCGCGCCAGGAGCGGCGACCCAGGTGGCGGTGGAGGCCTGGGAATACTGGTTGTCGGCTTCGGCGGTTATTTTTACCTTGAAATAATAGGTCGTGTTCGGATCCAGGAAGGCATAATTAGCGGTGGAAACGGCGATGGAGGCGCTGGTGGACACCTGCGCGGTAAACGAAGGCGAAGTCGAGAGCACCGCGGTGTAATTCCCGCCGGGGTTGGCCCAGGTGAAGTTGACGCTGCCGGTGCTGGCCTGGTAAACATAGGGCGCGAGGTCCGTGGCGCGCGCGGAAATAGCCGCTGCCAAAAGGCAGGCGGCGGCCGCGAGAAGCGTTTTCGCCTTATAAAACATAACTATAGTCTAACAGACTCCGGTTAAAATTCAATGACTAATATGTTACAAGAAAACGGGGCCGGCCCCTGATAAGTTGCACGGGGCGCGGTTTCTATTATATTATAAATGGAAATCAAGAGGCCTAAAAATGCTAAAGACCGCGGCGCTGAAACTCTTAAAAAGGGAAAGACCTGCAATCCGCTGTCTCGCGGCTATTTCCGTATTCCTCGCCCTGGCCTTCCCGTCCTCCGCCCAGCAGAAAAACGCTTTTCCTTCCTTCTCCGTCTCCAGCGGAACCCCGCTGCTCGCCCAGTCTCCGTCCACGGGGGCGGTGGTGGCCCAGGGCGGGAACTTCGCCGTGCCGCTGCCGGACGGCCGCACGCTCTGGCTGCTCAATAATATCTGGGCCGGGGAGCTGAAGGCCGACGGCCAGGCGGCGGTCTGGGGTATAATCGACGGCGCGGCGGCTTTCTCTCCCAGCACCTCCCCCTACGCGCAGGCGGGAGCGCTGGCCTATGTTTCCGACGAGAACAGGTGGCCGCTGCCGCTTCTTTCCGGCGACCTCAAGGAGTACAGCCAGGTGCGCAAATTCTGGCCGCGCTCGGGGCTCTGCGCCGGAGGCAAATGCCACGTTTTCTACTCTATAATGAACAATTACGGGCCCGAACCCTACGATTACTTCAGGGTGGGCCAGGGCGTGGCGGTCGCGGAGAACCCGGCGGGCCCGTACGTCAAGGCGCGCCTGGGAGAGCGCTACTCGCTGTGGAAAGACATCGAGCCGGCCTTCGGCTCGGCGGTCTGGGCCGACGAGGACGGCTGGGTTTACGTCTACGGGCGCTCGATGCAGGTTCCGGGGGAGTACGGCGCGGAGCTGGCCCGCGTAAAGCCGCAGGACCTGGCCCAGCGCGAAAAATATTCCTACTACAGCCTTGAAACCGCCTCCGCTTCCTGGACGGACGATATCTCCGAGGCCTCCATCGTGCTGGAAGGCATGCCCGACGAATTCTCGGTTTCCTATAACGCCCGCCTTAAAAGCTATCTGGCGGTTTATTACGAGGCCGAGGGCGGCCGGGTCATGGCGCGCCAGGCCGCTTACCCGTGGGGGCCGTGGGGCGCTCCCTCGGCGCTTTTGTCCTGCCGCAAGGACGAATACTGCTACGGCGCCAAGGAGCTTCCCGGCTTCGCCTCCGGCGGCGGCGGAAAAATTTTCATCATGCTCGAGAAGAAGAACGCGCCCTACCTGTACGAAGTCAGCTTCGAAGGAGGAACTCATGGCGGACTATAATATCCTGGTGCTGAACCCCGGCTCGACCTCGGACGAGGTCAGTTATTTCCGCGGCGTCACGGAGGTCTTTCACAAGACCGTCCGCTACAGTCCCGAGGACCTTAAGCCTTACGAACGCCAGAAGATCACCGCCCAGTTCGACCTGCGCAGGCGCATGGCGCTGGAGGCGCTCAAAGAACACGGCGTGGACGTGAAAGAGATCCAGGCCGTGATCGGCCGCGGCGGCCTGGTGAAGCCCATCGAAGGCGGCGTTTACGAAGTCGACGACGTCATGCTGGAGGACCTGAAAGAAGGCGCCCTGGGCGACCACTCTTCCAATCTCGGCGGCATAATAGCCAGGGATATCGCCGCGCTGAACGGCGTTAAAGCTTTCATCGCCGACCCGGTGGTGGTGGACGAGCTGGACCCGATCGCGCGCTACTCGGGCATGCCGGAAAACCCGCGCATCTCTATTTTCCACGCCCTCAACCAGAAGCGCGTCGGCCGCCACGCCGCGCGGCAGGTAGGCAAGCCTTACGAGGACTGCCGCCTGATAATAATGCACGGCGGCGGCGGAATTTCCGTAGGGGCGCACGTCGGCGGCCGGGTGATAGACGTGAATAACGGGCTGGACGGCGACGGGCCCTTCACCCCGCAGCGCTCCGGCGGCGTGCCCACCGGGGGGCTCGTCAAGATGTGCTTCAGCGGGAAGTATACGCTATCGGATATAAAACTGAAGGTCAAGGGCCGCGGCGGCCTGGCGGCCTATACCGGGACCTCCGACTGCAAGGCCCTGGAAAAATACATCCTTACCGGCGAGGAGACCCCCGGCTCCGGCCTGGACCCGGCCAATGTCTCGCGCGAGCAGGCCAAAGAGGCGGTCCTGGCCATGGCTTACCAGATCTCCAAGGAGATAGGCGCGCTGGCGGCGGTGCTGGAAGGCAAAGTGGACGCCATAGTGCTCACCGGCGGGCTGGCTTATGGCAAGGTGGTGGTGCAGGAGATAAAGCGCCGCACCTCCTGGATAGCCCCCGTCCTGTCCTATCCCGGAGGGGACGAGATGACTTCGCTGCGCAGGTCGGCGGAAATAGCGCTGGACCACCCCGTCAAGGTGAAGAGCTACGCTGCGCGCCACCCGCGGCTGGCCTCCGTATAACAGATCTGCAAATTCCAAGTGCTGGAGGAAAACATGAAATTCAAGAACTTCGACGAGCTTTTAGGCATGGTGAAGGGAAAGACCAACCGCATAGTCGTGCCCGGCGCCAATAACGACGAGGTCCTCACCGCCTGCAAGATGGGCGTGGACCACGGGATAATTTCCGGCGGCATTTTGATCGGCCCGAAAGACCAGGTCAGGGCCATGGCCGCCAAAGTCGGGCTGAAGCTGGACATTTTCGAGCAGATAGACCTGAGCGACCACGCCGAGATGTGCAACAAGGCCGTGGACCTGGTGAAGGCGGGCAAAGGGGATTTCCTGGTGAAGGGCCTGGTGGACACCAAGTTCTACATGAAGGCTATCCTGCGCAAGGAAGTCGGCGCCGTCGCCGAGGGCACCGTGCTCAGCCACTTCGTGCTGTTCGAGCTGGCCAACTACCACAAGCTTTTCGCGGTGACCGACGCGGCCATCATGATCAGCCCGACGCTGGACCAGAAGGCCAAGATCACCCGCAACGCCGTGGACATGATGCGCATGCTGGGCGTGGAGACGCCCAAGGTGGCCGTGATCTGCCCGGTGGAAAAAGTGAACCCCGGCATCCCCAGCACCCTGGACGCCGACGCGCTCGTGAAGCTGAACAAGGCCGGCGGCCTGAAGAACTGCGTGGTGGAAGGCCCCTACGACATCTATATCGCCTTCTCGAAGGAACTGGCCGCCGAGAAAGGCATAAAGGGCCTCGTGCCCGGCGAGACCGACATCGCCCTGTTCCCGGACCTTAATTCCGGAAACCCCGTTTACAAGTGCCTGTCTTTTTTCGGCGCCGGCATGAAGTCCGCCACGCTGCTCGCGGGCTCCAATATGGCGGTGATCCTGCCCTCCCGGACGGACACTCCGATGACCAAGCTGCATTCCATCGCGCTCGCCTGTTTTCTGAAAGACGCGGCTAAAGTAGCGGCATAATTCAATAAAGTAACGACTTAAGGAGAAAAACTATGGCTTGGGATTTTTTAAAGAAGATGGTAGGTAAAAAGGAAGAAGAGAAGGCCCCGGTGATACCGGTCCAGAGGCATAACCATCTCCCGCAGGAGAAGCCGGCGGCGCCGGCCGAGGATAAGAAGGTTCCCGCGGCTAAAGCCCCGGCCGCCCCTGTAAAGGAAAAAGCGCCCTCCGAGAAAACCGACGCCGAGCTGGCCGCCGAGCTGGACAAGATGTCGCCGCAGATCCTCGCGCAGGCCAAGGACCCGCAGATGCGCGCCCTGATCATCGGCATCTACCGCAAGATGCTCGTCGACGGGGTGAACATCAACGACGACAAGGAAGTAAAGAAGTGGATGAAGAAGCATCCCGAGGTGCTCCAGGGCGGGGAAGCGGTGAAGGTGGAGACCGTCCGCCGCGAAGAACCCAAGGTGGGCCGCAACGATCCCTGCTCCTGCGGCTCGGGAAAAAAATACAAGAAGTGCTGCGGGCAGGGGAAATAGAGGAGTCGGGGGTCGGGAGTCGAGAGTCAAGAAATAAAAAACCCCGGGAAGGCCGGGGTTTTTTATTGGCTGCGTAATTTTAGTTCCAGGAGATGGCGGGGGTTTCGGAGAGCTGGACCGGGGGGATCTCGCCGGTCAGCTCTTTCTCCTGCGGGGTAAGGTCCTTGAAGTTCCCGAGGCCGTCCACATTGTAGGTCAGGGTCCCGCCGTTCGTCGAGAAGGGGGTCGAGCGGATCCAGTTGAGCGAGGCCTGCAGGGCGGCCACGGGCGCCTGCTTGGTCCCTATGTTCATAGGGTCGGACATCCTGACCGCCAGGTCGAATTTCCAGCCCCACTTAACGTTCACGCTCACCGGCTGCACGGTGAAATTGGTTATGTAGCGGCCATGCACCTTGTTGTCCTTGGGCACGCTGTTGCCGGTGGCCTGGGAAACGTAGTCGTCCAGCCGGACCCCATCCCCGCTGTAATCCTCGGTGCCGCCGTAGAAAAACGATATTTTGTATTTTACGTCGATAACGTCCACGCCCATAAGGTTGGTGACCTTGTAGCCGTAAACCATTTCTTTCGGGCCTTTCCAGCCGGTGATATTGCCCCAGTTGAAGGAGAAGCCGGGGATGGCGGAGGCATAGGCGGAGGCGTAGGCGGCGCTGGGCGCCCCGCTGGTGATCACGCTCCAGGCGGCAAGCCCGGCATTGGCTAAGCCGCCCTCGGCGCCTTTGTTTTCTTTAAGGGATGAAAAACCGGCGGGTTCCGGGGGGACGGCGTCCTTCCCGGGTTCTACGGAGGAGAGGGTTACGGCCTCTTTGGCCACGGTGAAATAATCTTTATTATCCTGCGCTGAAAGAAAGGGGGAGACTGTTGAAAGTATCGCGGCGAGGGTCAAAGTTGATTTAAGGTTTTTCATCGTTCCTCCGTTGGCTGTATATAGTTTAGCCTGCCCCGGGAAAACAACAAGGGCGGTAAGGCCCAGCCCGGCCTGGGACAAAGGGCCCAGCCGGAAGGGCGGATACTGATCCCGAATTTACGGGCCCGATGGCCCTTGACAAATCAATGGTTGCCCCTTATCCTATGTAGGTAACAGATAAGTGTATCCTTCAACAGCAGGGTTCAGCGCATTATGAGGAAGATACTTTCTGCTTTTTTTTGCTTGAGCCTCCTGGCGGCCGCGCCTTCTTCTTCCCTGGCGGCCGAAGGGGACCCCGGAGCCGGCGTTTCCACCGGCGCCGAGCTTATTCCCGCGGTAGTGCCCGGTCCCGCGGAGGTCCCGGTCCAGGGGGAGAGCGACCTGGATATTTTCCGGCTCAATACGGTGGACAAACCGACGGAATCCGCCGCCGCGCTTCTGCGCGTTTTACAGCCGAAATCAAAAGAAGAAGTCGCCGCGTTCAGAACGCAGTATTCCGGCAAGATCGCGGAGATGATGTTCTCGCTCCACAAGGCCGCCCGGGACAATACCATAAGCAGGGCCGAGTACCACGCCATTACCGTCGGCCTGGCCCCTTACGAGTTGCGCACCGTGCAGGCTTGGGACCCCAACGGCACGGGCGGTCATCTCCCCGGCGGCCCCTCCTTCGCGCGCTTTCAGCGCAACCAGGTGGACGCCCTGGTGGACGTCAAGATGGCTTCGGATTCCGGCGACAAAAAGAAAGCGGAGCAGGCCGTAAATTCGGCCGTGCAGGAGTATCCCGAGGACCATTCCGTGCAGACCGCGGCGGCCTCCTATTACAACGAGGCCCGCAATTTCCCCATGGCCGAAAAGACCGCCACGACCGCCATAGCGCTGGATTCAAAAGATCCGGACGCCTATAAGGCGCGCGCGCTGGCCAGGGCCTCGCTCGACGACCGCAAGGGCGCCATAGAAGATATCAAAAAAGCCATGAGCATCGACCCGCAGGACGAATCAGCGCGGGTGCTCGCCGCGCTGCTCGAAAGCCGCAAGGCGGTGCCCACGCTCAAGTCGATCTCCTCGGTGGACGAGATAAAGCGCGCCATGGGCGCCTATGACGACGCCCCCGACGCGGTAAAGGGCGGGGCCGGCGGCGGGATGGAAGCTCTTGCGGGCGAGCAGCCGGCCGCCCCCGATTTTGCCAGGTCCAAGGCCTACCTTAAGACGGCCGTCGCGAAGAACCGGCTCGGGGACTATGAGAACGCAGTGCACTACGCCGGCCAGGCCATAGAGAAGGACCCCGCCAATTACGAGGCTTACCTGGAGCGGGCCAACGCCTATAATTTCCTCGGCCGCTACGACGACGCCGTGCGGGACGCGGGCTACGTGATCGAGAAAGACCCCTCCAATATGCAGGCCCTGAACATGCGCGCCTGGTCGCTGAACCGCAAGGGCCAGGCCAGGGACGCAGAGGCCGACGCCAGCCGCGCCATCGGCCTCAGCCCCGGCTACGCCGACGCCTGGTTCAACCGGGCCCTGTCCTACGAGAAGCAGGGCGACTACAAGCGCATGCTCGAGGATTTCAAGCAGGCGGCGGCGCTGAGCGGCGCCTACTCTACCCGCTACCAGGACGCGGTGGCGCAGTACGGGCCGCGCGTGCCGGGCTTCAACGGCGGCCTGGCGGCGCGCCGGGACGCCTCCGCCGGCGGCGGGGCGCAGCCCGGCGAAGGCCGCGCGCCGGTCAAGCGGTTCCTGATACTGATGTTCTTCACCCTCACCGGCGGCGGGCTGGTGGCGGCCGGCCTCATGCATATAATGTCCAACAGGAACGACGGGGAGGTCTCCGCCGCCCGCATCACGCATCCCGACGTGCTGTCTCCGTCCGTCTTCTACGAGGGCGTGGCCACCGGGAAGTACAAGATCGAGCGCAAGCTCGGCGAGGGCGCTATGGGCGTGGTCTACGAGGCCACGGACCAGTCCCTCGGCCGCAAAGTGGCCATCAAGAAGATGAGCGAGGAGATAAAGGTGAACGAGCGCGAGAAGCAGCGCTTCCTCGACGAGGCCCGCACCGTGGCCCTGCTGCACCATCCCGGGATCGTGGAGATCTATACCATCTTCGAAGAGGAAGAGAATATCTACCTCGTGTTCGAGCACGTGGACGGGCAGACCCTGGACGTGGTGCTGAACAAGGAAGCCCGCCTGTCTTTCGAAAGGGCCCTGCCGATGTTCGGCGAGACCGCCGGGGCGCTGGCCTACGCCCATTCCAAGAACGTGGTGCACAGGGACCTGAAGCTTTCCAATATCATGCTTTCGGCGGAGGGGACCATAAAGGTGATGGACTTCGGCCTGGCCAGGCGCGCCCAGGAGTCCCTGGCCCGCGCTTCCAGGAGCGAAGTGGTGGGCTCGCCGGCTTATATGGCCCCGGAGCAGGAGCTCGGGGTTTCCTCGGTCGAATCCGACATCTATTCTCTAGGCGTGTGCTTCTACGAGGCCCTCAGCGGGGTGCTGCCTTTCCCGGGGCCGGATTTCCATCATCAAAAGACGCATAAAACCTTTCAGCGGCTCTCCGATATGATGCCCGGCCTCCCTAAAGGGGTGGACGCGCTGGTGGACCGCTGCCTCTCGCCCATCCCCGAAGAGCGCTTCCACAGCGCCGACGACTTCCGCCGGGCGTTGAACGAAATAGCGTAAAAAGATAAGCAGCCGCTGATTTTTTTGCCGGCGACCGGCAGGAGGAGAGGCGGCTCTCTCTTTTTTATCTTTATATCCTGGATCATGTAAAAGCCCTGTCGCTTAAAATCCGGTTCCCGGCGTTTTAGTTTTATATAATCTTTTTAGCGGCGGGCGGGCCGGCCGCGCTGAATTTCTGGAGGACCTACCATGAAAGCTCTTGTCAAAGCTAAAGCGGAGAAAGGCCTGTGGCTGCAGGACGTGCCGAAGCCCGTTATCGGGGATAACGACGTCCTGATAAAAATAAAGAAGACCGCTATCTGCGGCACCGACATCCATATTTACCAGTGGGACGACTGGGCGCGGAAGACCATCCCGGTGCCGATGCACGTGGGCCACGAGTTCGTGGGCGAGATAGCCGAGCTCGGCAAGTTCGTGCAGGGGCACTTCGTCGGGGAGCGGGTCTCGGGCGAGGGGCATTTGGTCTGCGGGCACTGCCGCAACTGCAAGGCGGGGCACCGCCATCTCTGCATCAATACCAAGGGCGTGGGCGTTAACCGCCCGGGCTGCTTCGCGGAATACCTGGCTATTCCCGCCGAGAACGTTTTTTCGATCCCCGAGGGGGTTTCCGACGACGAGGCTTCCATCCTGGACCCGCTGGGCAACGCGGTGCACACGGCGCTCTCTTTCGACCTGATAGGCGAGGACGTGCTGATCACGGGCGCGGGCCCGATAGGGATCATGGCCGGCGCGATAGCCAACCACGTGGGCGCGCGCCACACGGTGATCACGGACGTTAACGATTACCGCATGGACCTGGCCCGCAAACTGGGGCTGAAGGTCGTGGTGGATTCGCGCAGGGAGAAGCTGCCCGACGTGATGAAGAAGCTCGGGATGACGGAGGGCTTCGACGTGGGGCTTGAGATGAGCGGCAATCCGCAGGCTTTCAACGATATGATAGCTTCGGTCAAGATGGGCGCGAAGATAGGGCTGCTGGGGATACTGCCGCCGGATACTACGATACCGTGGAGCAACGTCATTTTCAAAGCGCTGACGCTGAAGTGTATCTATGGCCGGGAGATGTTCGAGACCTGGTACAAGATGTGCGCGATGCTGACGAGCGGCCTGGACATCAAGCCGGTGATCACGCACCGCTTCGCGGCTAAGGATTTTAAAGAGGGTTTTGAGATAATGTCGTCGGGGAAGTCCGGGAAGATAATTTTGGATTGGACGGGAATTTAAGAGGAGACGCGGTTTCGCGGGAAACTCACGTCAAAGATGCGTAGTCGGGGGCCTGGCAAGGGTATGGGCCCGCAGGGCACGGGCTCGGAGCATTGGCCGATGCGGCCACGCGCACACCGTGCTCGGCCCTCCTCTCTCGGCCTCCGCGCTTACGCAAGCGTCGGCCTCCGAGAAGGCCCTGCGAACCCATACCCTTGCCACCCCTCCGATGCGAAACCGCAGTTTCCTTATATAAAATTATGAAATATAGCGAGAATTTTGAGAAGTTTTGCGAGGGGCTGGAGGGGCCGGGGGCTTTTTTGGTGGTGGAGGATAAGAAGGGGCGGGTGAACGTGATGACGATCGGGTGGGCGCAGGAGGGGTTTATCTGGGGCGGGCCGGTGATGACCGTTCTTGTGCGGCCTTCGCGGCATACGCATGCGATGATGGAGAACGCGGCGCGTTTCAGCGTCTGCGTGCCCCGCCGGGGGGAGCTGAAGAAAGAGCTGGCTTTCTGCGGCACTAAGTCAGGGCGGGAGTACGACAAGGCGCGCGCCTGCGGGCTGAAGCTTAAGGAGGGCGCGGCCAGTGATCTGAAATATATAGACGGCTGCGGGCTGGTCTATCAGTGCGAGATCTGCGGCAAGACGGCTCTGAAGCCGGAAACTCTGTCCGCGGCCGTCCTTGAAAAATATTATCCCGACAAGGACCTCCATACGCTTTATTTCGGAAAGATACTGAAGGCGGAGAAATTCTGATGAGAACTTCACGGCTGGCTTCCCTGCTCCTCTTGGCGCTGATCTTTTCCGGCTGCGGGATGGTGAAGGAGAAAGCGGCCGAGTACTATCTCGGGAGGGCGCGGAAAACGGCGGAGGCGCAGAACCCGCCGCAGGCCGCCGTGGAGGCGGCTTTCGCCGATATCGGGAAGGCGCTGTCCTACGCGCCGGATTCGGGGCAGGCCGTGGAGCTCCTGGGCCGCCTTGCCGACTCGGCCTCTAACAACGGTTTCGCCGGGGCAAAGGAGCTGGAGGCCGCCGCGCTTAAAAAAGCTCTGGCGGCCAGCCCGCTCAACTGGAGCGCGCGCGAATCGCTTATCGATTATTTCGCCTCGAGGGGAGATACCGGGGGGCTTGAGGCCATGGCTTCGCAGGCGCAGGAACTTGGGACTTCCGGCGGCGCGGGGCAGCGCTATTGCTCCCTGCTGGCCGGCCTGGCCGCCCGCGCTTCGGCGCTGCCCTGGCTGGAGTCCGAGGCTTACCTCAGCCTTAATAAGTCGGCTGAAGCGCTTTTTGAGAAGGCCGCGGCCTATGAGTCGGGCGCGGCCAGGGTGCAGGTCATGAAGACCGAAGCGGAAAAAATAGCGGCCTCCGATCCCGGCGTAAAGAAATACGCCCCGGCCGCGCTCGTCTCCGCTTCGGAGGTGGCCGCCGCCGACGCGCTGCGCGATCCGGAGGCTATAGCGGCCATAGCCGGCTTTAACGCGAAGGCCGGGGCCGACAAGGCTTTTCGCAAGGCCGTGGAGATGACCGTGCAGGGGAATTCGGCGCTGGTAAAAAAAGAATATTCGCAGGCGCGCGCTTTCTACCAGGGCGCGCTTAACTATTACCCGGCGCTCGTAGAGGCGCGGCGGCAGCTGGCCGAGACCGATTTCCAGGAGGGCGCGTCGCTGGCCGCGGCCGGCCAGGACCCCAGGGCGGCGGCGCAGCTGCTGTATAAAGCCTACGGCGGAGCCTCCGCGGTGATCGCGGAAGCCCTGAAAACCGGGAACCTGGTCCCGTTCATCAAGCCGGCCAAGTTCCTGGGCGAGACTTATTCCCTTAAGGCCGCGGACCTGGCGGCGCTGCGCGCCGTGGAGGGCAAGCGCCTGAAGAACACGGCAAGGCTGGAAGCAGATTTTAAGGGCGCCCTCGACGAGGCTTTAAAGCTGAACCCGGAGGGCCGCCTGGCCAGGGAGCTGCTCGAGCGCTATACGAAAGAGGGGTTTTAACAAGTTTCCAACCGTGCCCGTGGCTGACAGGTGCAGCGGAAGCGCAGGGTTTAAGTCGCCTGCCGAGGCGGGGATTATAGCGGGCACGGCAAGTACGAACCTGATTTGACACTCCAAGGAAATTAGTATGATAATTGCCTTGACCGCCCGGCATAGAGCCCGTGCGCCCAAACTTCCCGGGAGAGTTGTAAGGCCGGGACTAAACGCCTGACATCCAGGAGGATGCGAAAATCATGAAGATACTTATTGTAGATGACGACCAGAACAGCCTGAATATGAACCGCCTGATAGTCGAGCACTGCGGGCACGAGCCAGTGGCCGTTTCGGACAGCACCCAGGCGATGAAAGCTATCAATGACAATAAGATACAGGTGGTCATCAGCGACTGGGTTATGCCGGGGCTGTCGGGGCTGGACCTCGTCAGGGCTTTGCGCGCCGATGCCTCCCAGCGGCCGTATGTTTATTTCATAGTGCTGACGGGGACAAAATTGGGGAAATTGAATTTTATGGAGGCTATGGACGCCGGGGCAGACGATTATATGGAAAAACCGGCTAATAAGGACCTTTTGCGGGTCCGGTTGCGGGTAGCGCAGCGGATACTCAGCCTGGACACGGAAGTCAATACGCTTAAGGCGCTCATCCCGGTCTGCTCCGGTTGCAGGCGCGTCCGGCGCGACGACCAGGCGTATGAGAGCCTGGAGACCTACATTTCTAAAAATTCGGCTATCAGGTTTACCCACGGCCTTTGCCCTGAATGCGTGGAAAGACTTTATCCGAAATACAAGTAGCCAGATTTGTTTTTCGGGGAACTTCCAGATGCACGAACGAACTGAAGCGGTAGCCGCCTACCTGGCGAAACTTACAGGACTTGTCTTTTCACCCGAGCAGCTCTCCGCCCTGGAGGATTTTCTGCGCGCGCGTTTTTCTCTTCTGCATATTTCCGACCCTGCCGAATACATCGCCCGGCTTGAAGACCCGGCCGAGTTCCTTGAAGCGGTAGACCGCCTGACCGTGAAAGAAACGTTCTTTTACCGGCACGAGGCGCAGTTCGACGCCTTCATGGAGCATTTGCTTCCCGGTTTCCTGGCGGAGGCGGCCGAAGAAAAAAGACCGGCCAGGCTCTGGTGCGCCGGCTGCTGCACCGGCGAGGAGCCCTATACCCTGGCCATCCTGGCCGCGGAAGCCGGCTGCCTGGACCGCATCGAGATACTGGCCACGGATATCCATAAGGGCTACCTTGAAGCCGCCATGGCAGGCGTCTATTCCAGGCGGTCGGTGGAGAAACTTTCACCGGAGATACTTGAAAAATATTTCAGCAAAAAAGGAGAGTCGTTCCGGCTCAGGGAGGATATCCGCCGGAAAGTGGATTTCAAATACCTCAACCTGGGTGGGACGTTTTTTCCGTCTTTTCTTAACGGCACGGCCGGGCTCGACGCCGTCTTCTGCCGGAATGTGCTGATCTATTTTGAGAAAGCCAGGGTCCGGGAAATAATAGTCCGTTTTACGGACTGCCTGCGGGACGGGGGCGTGCTGGCCCTGGGCCATTCGGAAATGCTCCCGCAGGACTGGCCCTTATCCGTCCAGACGGCTGGCGAGGCCTTTTTTTACCGTCCAAAGAAAGAAGAGCCGGCCGTGGCGCAGCCGCCGGTGGAACCCGCGAAGCCGCAAAAGAGAATTATCTCCCCGGCGCCCCCGCCGGCCGAGGCGCCCGGGGCCCTGCTCCTGGAAGCGGAGAGACTGGCTGACGCCGGCCGGGCGGCGGAAGCCGCGGCTCTCTGCAGGAGATTGATAAAGGAGAACTACGCCCTGGAGAAGGCTCATTACCTGCTCGGCCTGCTGGAGCTGGCGCGCCCCGAAAAAGCGCTGGAACATTTTAAAAAGGCGGTTTATCTTAACCCCGGCCATCTTCAGGCGCGGCTGCATCTGGCCCAGTGCGACGAAAAGCTCGGCCGGGCCGGCGACGCCGCGCGGGAGTACCGGAACCTCGGGCACCTGGCCGCGGCCAGGCCGCCGGGAGAACTGCTGGACGCAGAGGAAGGGATAACCTGCGGAATGCTTGCGCTCATAGCGGGAAACGCGCTAAAAAAATATCCAGGGCCGGATGCGGAAAAAAACCGCTAAATGCTAAACTTATCGGATAGGCGGCCCGGCCTGAAAAAGCCGGCATTGCGGGGCTGAGGCGCGCGGCGCCGGATAAACCGCACTTTTGAATGTGCCGGAGTTCAGGGGAGGAGAGTTTATGAACTGGTCCATAGAGAACAGGATAAAAGCGGGCCTGGGCGTAGCTCTGGCCCTGACGCTGCTTACAGGCGGGATATCATACTACACCACCGTGCGCTTCGAGCAATCTCGGGAAAGCGTGGATTACTCCTCCAAACTCATCCGTACCCTGGATGAAACGGGGAGCTTTCTGCAGGAGGCGCAATATGCCGTGCGGGGCTATATTATCAGCGGCCAGGCGCGTGACGCGGAGCTCTTTAATAATGCCTGTTCGCTTATTGAGGAGCGGATAGGAGAAATAAAGAAACAGACCGCCGGCGATCCGGACCAGGAGAAGCTATCCCTGGAGCTAGAGTCTATTGCGCTGGGAGAAATTTCGCGGCTTAGGGCAGTGGTCAGCGCGCGCCGGGGTGGCGGGGCGGAAGCAGCCAGAGCCATCAGCGCGGGACGAGAGAAGGAACGCGCTGTTATTGAATTCTCCGAGAAAATGGAGAAGTCTGAGGATGCGAACCTGGCGAAAGAGAAAGCTCTCTCGGAGTCCCTGGCAAAAAGATCCCTGTTCATCATTGTTTCCCTATGCATCGTCGGCATTTTAGTGTTGAGCGCTTTCGGCTCTTATCTGGTGCGCAGCGTGGCCGAGACGCTCAGGGACAACGCCGAGGCTATCAAAAGCTCCCTGCGCGCGGCGGCCCAGACGCTTAAGAGCTCCGCCACTGAACTGACCGCTACCGCGGAGGAGCACCGCCGGACTGTTTCCGAGCAGTCTTCGGCCGTCAACGAGACCACCGCGACCGCGGCCGAGCTTTCCGCCTCTCAGAAACAGGTGGTGGAGAACGCCGCCGCCCTCTCCGCCGTCGGGCTGAAGACCTCCGAAACGGTCGCGGCCGGCCAGGTCTCCATAGCCGGCGCGCTGCGCGGCCTGGACGACATACTGAAGAAGACCGAGTCCACCTCGCAGCGGATCCTCGCGCTTTCCGACAAGTCGCAGCAGGTGGGAAAGATAGTCGGGACCATCAAAGATATCACCGACCAGATAAACCTGCTTGCGCTGAACGCGGCCATCGAGGCCGCGCGCGCCGGAGAGCAGGGAAAAGGCTTCGCGGTGGTGGCGGGGGAAGTGCGCAAGCTGGCCGAAAGGACGGCCAGATCCGCGGAAGACATCGCCCTGCTGGTGGAGGACATGCAGAACACCACCAGCGCCGCCGTGCTCGCCACGGAGAAGACGCTGGAAAGCGTGGAGGAAGGCAACAAGCTTTCGGCGGGCGCCGGCAGGCTTTTCGAGGAGATCACGCGCCTGGTCTCCGACACTTCGGACGCGGTCAAGCAGATCCAGGTTTCCTGCCGGCAGCAGGACAGCGCCACCAGCCAGATAGCCGGCGCGATGAGCCAGATAAATTCAGGCATGAAGCAGACGGTGGCGGCGGTGGAACAGACCGCGGCCGCCACCGGCGGACTCAAGGAAATGGCGGTGCGCCTGGAGGAAATGGTCTAAAATGAACGACGCCAGGAGGCTGGACCTGCTCCAGCATTTCAGGGAGGAAGCCCGGGAACACGCGGAGGCCGTTTCCAGGGCTCTTTTCTCCCTGGAGACAAGCCCGGGGGACCAGGCCCTGATAGCCGACATCCTAAGGCGGATGCACAGCCTTAAAGGGACGGCCAGGGTGGTGGGCGCCGTTTCCATAGAGAACCTGGCGAACGCTATAGAAACGATAGTGGGCGAAATAAGGGCCGGGCGCCTGGCGCTTGGCCGGAAGGTGATGGACACACTGTTGGAGGCTCTGGACGCCGTCAATGCCGGTGTTGACTCCGGCCAGGAAGCGGGCGGCGAGGAAGTTATCTCCCGCCTTCTTTCACTGGCCGCCTCGGCCCAGGGCCTGGACGACAATCTTTCCCGGATTCTGCCCGGGCTCTCCGGGGACATACTGCCGGTCCTCACCGAGTTCCAGAAATCCCGCCTCCTTTTCGCCTGCGACTCCGGGAAAACCTGCTGGACGGCGGAACTGTCGCTCCCGGACGCCGAGGTCGCGGCCCGCCTGGCTCCGCTAGGCGCGGAGCTCAGGAACATCGGCGAAGTGGTCAGCCTTTCCGGGCGGCGGCTTTTGCCGGAGAAAGCCAGCCGCTTTATATTTGTCCTTGTTACCAGGCTCCCGGAAGAGAAGGTCCTGGAGGCGGGGAGCAGGCTTTCGCTTGAGTTCAGGAACCAGGCCCTGGCCAGGCCCCCGCGGGCCACCGCCGCCCCCGAGCCGCCTGCCGTCACTCCGGAAGAAGCCGCGGCGGAGGAGGCCTTCGCCAGGGAGGTGGCGAATCTCTACCAGCAGTATGTCGCCGAGGCGTACGAGAAACTGGACGACATGATCAGGCTGATACTGGCCGTGGAGAAGACTCCCGGCGACCAGGAACTGGTGAACGAGCTTTTCAGGGCGGCGCATAATCTGAAAGGGTCCGGAGCTACTTTCGGCCTGAACGCGGTCTCAAAGCTCGCCCACCACATGGAAACGGTGATAGGCTCCCTGCGCGATAAAAGCGCGAAAATGTCCTCCCGTGTTACGAACGCCCTGCTTAAAGGGGCGGACACGTTTAAAGAATTGTTCTCCGAAGCCCGCGCCGGCAACCTTCCCGCCGACCGGCCCATGCCTGTTTTGAAGGAACTGGAAACCTGTCTTTCGGGGGAGGCAGCGGCGGAGCCGTCCCGCCCAGTCCCTGTCAGGGCGGCGGCCGCTCCGGCGGAGTCCATCCGCGTAAGGCTGGGCAAGCTCGACCGCCTTGTAAATCTCGCTGATGAACTCATAATAAGCCGGAACACCCGGGCCGCGGCCTTGAATGATATTGAAGCGCTGGCCGATGAGTCCAAATCCGTCCTGCGCAGCTGGCAGGGCCTGGGGGAAAGCCTGCGGTCGGCCGCCAGGTACGCGGATGACGGGTCCATGGGAAAATATGACGCGGCCTTAGCCCGGCTTACCAGGCTGCGCGGGGGCCTTGAAGATCTCCGGAACCGTTTCGGCGCCACCACCAGCCACTCCGAGAACGTCGCCGCGGCGCTCCAGCACGACGTGATGCGGATACGCATGGTTCCGGTTTCCACGCTCTTCGACTCCGCGCCGCGCCTCATAAGGGACCTCACCTCGGACAAAGTAAAAGAAGTGACGCTGAAGATTACCGGCGGCGATACCGAATTCGACAAGCGGGTGCTGGAGCTGATGGCCGACCCGCTCATGCACCTGCTCAGGAACGCCGTAGACCACGGCATCGAACCTCCCGCGGCAAGGCTAAAAGCGGGCAAGCCCCCGGCCGGAGCGATAGAGTTATCCGCCGAGCACCGCGGCAGCCAGGTGATAATAGAGGTCAAAGACGACGGGCGCGGCCTTGACCCGCGCCTGCTGACGGCCAAGGCGCTGGAGAAAGGGCTTGTCTCCGCGGAAGAAGCGGAAAAGATACTGCCGGAACAGGCTTACGCTTTCATCTTCCACCCCGGGTTCTCCACGCGGGACGTCGTTACCAGCGTCTCCGGCCGCGGCGTGGGGATGGACGTGGTAAAAAGCAACGTGGAGAATTTGAAAGGACGCATTGAAATAGCGACCAGGACCGGTCTCGGCACGGCGTTCAGGATACACCTTCCTCTTTCAATCTCCGTCATCCAGGCCGTGGTAGTGAGCTCGGCCGGGCAGAACTTCTGCTTCCAGACCGGGGCTATCGCGGAGATAGTCCGCGCGGAGAGGGAGGAGATCCAGAGCGAGGACGGGAAAGCCTGCATAAGGCGCCGCGGCGCCACCGTCCCCGTGGTGCGTCTTTCGGGGCTGCTGGGCCTGAAAAGCGGCGTCCCGTCGGACCGCCCCGTGATCCTGGTTTTAAAAGGGATAAAGGGCGCCATCGGCTTCGCGGTTGACGCGGCCGTAACTGAGCAGACCGTGGTCCTGAAAGAGATCTGCCCGCCTTTCCGCAGGGTCCCGCATGTGGCCGGGGGCACCATACTGGCCGACGGAAGCGTTTCCGTAATACTGGATACGTCCAGCCTTACCGCCGCCGCCTTCAGCTCGGGTGAAAGCTGGACGCAGGCCGGCGCCGGGGCCATAAAAGCCGAGGAAAAGAAAACTATCCTTGTGGTAGACGATTCTTTGACTACCAGGGAGCTGCTGCGCGGGCTTATTGAATCCGCCGGCTACGGCGTGACCCTGGCGCGCAACGGCGCCGAGGCCTGGGCCCTGCTCGGCCGCGGGCACTTCGACCTGGTGGTAAGCGATATTTCCATGCCGGAGATGGACGGCTACGAGCTTACGGCGAAGATACGCGCCGACAGCCGCTTTGCCCGCCTGCCGCTGGTGCTCGTGACCGCTTTATCAAAGGAAGAAGAGCGGCTTAAGGGGCTCCGGGCCGGGGCCGACGCGTATATAACAAAAGGCGCTTTCGACCAGAACGGGCTGCTGGGGCGCATCCGGGAGCTGGTTAAATGAATAACGGGCTCCTGCGGGTGGTAGTGGCCGACGATTCCGGCACGATCAGGGCCCTGCTGCGCCAGTGGCTCACCCCGGAACTCGGTTTTGAGATCGTAGGGGAAGCCGCCAACGGGAAAGAATGCGTCCAGCTGGTGCTGAACCTGCGCCCGGCCATCGTGGTGATGGACATGGATATGCCGGTGATGGACGGGGTCGAGGCGACCCAGGAGATAATGTCCCGGCAGCCTACCCCCATACTTATCTTCACTTCGTCCGAGATAGACAGCAAGCGCGGAGTTTTTTTCAAGGCGCTCGCCGCCGGGGCGCTGGACCTCTTCCACAAGCCGAGGCTTATCACGGACGACGAGACCAACGCGGCCACCGACCGCTTCCGCAAGCTGCTGAAACTTCTGGCCCCCATAAAGCCGATCAGGCGCGGCATATCGCCGGCGAAACAGGCGGCCTGGCTGCCTTCGCCCCTGCCCATGCCCGGTTTCCCGAGGGTCCTCGCCGTCGCGGCCTCTACCGGCGGGCCGGCGGCGCTTATAAATGTGCTTAAAATCCTGCCGGCCGGCTTCCCTGTCTGCACGCTGCTGGTGCAGCATATGGCCGCGGAATTCATGCAGGGCTTCGCGGAATGGCTGGGGCAGAACATCGGTCTCCCCGTCAGGCTCGCGGCTCACGGCGACGACATCAGCCCGGGAGCGGTGCTGGTGGCACCGGGCGACGTGCACATGCGGCTTACGGCCGAAGGCCGCATCAGGCTTGAGCGTTCCGAGCCGGTAAACTCGTGCCGCCCCTCGGCGGATATACTTTTTGATTCGGTGGCCAGGGTTTCGGGCCCCGGTTCCATAGGTGTCATCCTTACCGGTATGGGCGAGGACGGGGCGAAAGGCCTGCTTCGTATGCGCCAAAGCGGGGCGCTGACTATAGCCCAGGACGAGGCCAGCTGCGTGGTTTACGGGATGCCGAAGGCCGCGGCCGAAACAGGGGCGGCCACCCAGGTGCTGCCCCTGGAGGATATAGGGAAATTTATTATGTCCAGGTTTAAACCGGAGGTGCGGATATGAGCCTGCCGCTGCTGCGGTTCTCGCTGGGCCCGCATCTGTGCGGCTTCAATATCTCCGAAGTCAGGGAAGTGCTGCGGATAGCGGCTATAACGCCCCTGCCCAAAGCCCCGGCCTTTGTGGAAGGAGTCATAAACCTGAGGGGAGATATAATCCCGGTAATAGACATGCGCAAACGCCTGGGCTTCGAGCCCGGCGCGTACACCTTTCCTAACCGGATACTTATAACCTCGCTGCACGGCCATACGGCGGGGCTGATAGTGGACGAGGTCTCGGGAGTGGCGCAGATAGAGCAGGCTGAAATGGGTATCGACCCGTCGGAAGAACTGTGCATGAACCTGCACCGTTACGTCTCGCGCGTGGTAAGGGAAGGCGAACAGCTGCTCATGGTCATAGACCCCGCGACCATACTTACCGAAGAGGAAACCAGCACTTTTGCCGCGGCCGCCTCCGCGCCGCAACCGGAGGAGCATGGAAAATAACAGGAAAAAGGTCCTTGTAGTCGACGACCAGGCCATAATAAGGCGCGTGGTGCGCGCCTATCTTGAGACGGTGCGGGGTTTAGAGGTCTCCGAAGCTGAAAACGGCCTGGAGGCCGTAAAACTGCTGCTCACCTCTGATTTCGACCTGATAATAACAGACATGATAATGCCGGAAATGACCGGCCTTGAACTCCTTGGCTACCTCAAGAGCGACGCGAAGCTGGCCGTCGTGCCTGTAATAATGCTGACCAGCCAGGAAGACGAGCCTGACCGCCGTAAGGCGGTATCCTTAGGTGTTAAAGATTACCTGATAAAACCGTTCAATCCTCTGGCGATAAAGGCCGTCGTCGACCGATGTTTTCCGAAGGATTGACGCCGCCGGTTTACTTGAGGAAGCCGGGAGATTGCCAGCGCCGGACATAAAGAAGGGTTTTAGTGAATAAAAACGGCTACACCGGTCTGTTTCTCGCCGCGCTTTGCGCCGCCGCCCCGTTTTGCCGGGCGCAGGGCGCGGCTTCTTCTACGGCCGCGCCTGTCAGCGTTCAGAGCCCGCTGATGCTTACCTTCTCGAAAGACGCGTATTCCTCCAGGGTCGGGGTGGACTATTCCCTGCGGTGGGATTTTTCGGACCTGGCTTCCTTCAAGCCGGGGCTCGGGGTGGTGTACTCCGGGATAAAAGCCCTCACGAACTGGGATATAACCGAGAATACCCGCCTCGACTACTACGGCTTCAAGACCAACCCGTGGCGGCTTATAATCGCCAGGGAGAAAAAGAGCGCGGCGGGCGCCGCGCCGGCGGCCGCGGGGGGCGGCAGCCCGGTGTTAAGCGCCGAAACGCCGGAGTACCGCAAGCGCGTCAGGCTTTCCATCTCGCCGCTGGTGGACGACATTAAAAGGAATTTCGACGAAGGCCTCAGGGATTTCCTGCTGCGCGGCTCCCTTAAGCATCTTTCGCCCGAATGGGAGAGGATGGGCGACGCCAACAGGCGGGTGTTCGTAAAAGACGTTCTTTCCGTGGACGTCTGGGGCGTGCCGCTGCCGGGGATGAGCGAAGCGAAAGAGGGGCTGGAATACCTGAGCGAGCCGGGGAAGAAACCGGCAGGCAAAATATTGGAGCCATTAACTATCAGCACCCAGCCTTCAGTCAACAACCATTAAGCGGCGGCCGGGACCGCCCCCTGCTATAAGGCTACCGCGCCCTTGCCTTCCGAGCCGTCTATGCGGATATCCAGCGGCGCGTCGAAGCGCAGGTGGCGGATGTAGGCGAATTCTTTTTCCGGCTTGTGCGCCTTTATCCGGTCCCAGTTGATGAACGACTCGGGGCCGGTTTCATTTATGGTGAAGTACCCGATGCCGAGCGAGGTCACGTTGTGGAAGAAATGGGTGCCGTAGGAGGGATCCACGGCCAGGTCGCCGTAGGACGCCTCGATTATGATCCTGGAATTGGAGATGTGATGCCATTTTACGGGTATCCCAAGCAGCGGGTCGCTCGAGCCCCAGCGGCCCGGCCCGATGATGATATAGGAGCGGCCCTCGGCGCGCAGCTGCGCGTTAAGCTCGCCTATCTCCTCGGCGATGTCGCGGGTCTTCATCACGTCGAAGCTTTCCGGGGTTACGTAGACGAGGTCCGTGATGTCGCGGTGCGAGCCGTTGCCCAGGGCCTGCGCGCTGAGGAGCAGCAGGCTCTCGTGCTTTAGATCCTTCAGCGAGACTTTCTTTATCTGGCTGCGCGAGACCATCGGGCGCATCTGCAGGATATTGAAGGCGGCCGCCCCGGAGACCGGGTCGTAATCGCAGGCGAATTCCATTTCCACGTTGCAGCCCATGGCTTCCCTGCCCAGCGCGGAAAGCGTGTTCAGGATCTCTGAAAGCGGCAGCGCCTCGTTCTTGAGCACGGGGGCGAAGGTGATCAGGCGGCGGCCCGGCTCCGAGATATTGTCCGACACCCGGTCGTTCTCGGCGGAGTAGGTGGAGCCTACCAGCTCGAGCGAGCCGTCGCGCTCCGCCTCTTCGATTCCCGCGGCTTCGAGCGCGGGCTCTTCCTCGTAGCTCAGCGTGTTCTCCGAGGGCGCCGTCTTAAGGGCGATGAACTTTTTCTGGGAGTTGGCCAGGAAATCCGGGATGGTGCAGAACTGGTGCAGATTATGGGGGTGGCTGGGCGAGAAGCGCAGCGCGTTGTAGCCCTCCACGATGGTCTTGCCCAGGCCCAGCGCTATGTGGGAGATGGGGTCCTCCGCCCTTAGCGGCGGCACCGGGTAATAGTTGTAGGACTGCACGACCCCGGCGAAGGCCGGGTAATAGCGGCCGCCCTGGTAGTCCCGGCCCACCACGCGCTGGATCACCACGGCCATCTTTTCATCGTCCATGATAAGCGGGTTAAGCCTGCGGTAGCCGCGCGCCTCGCGCGAGAACACCGAGGCGTACACGAATTTCACCGCCCGGGCCAGCTCGTCCAGGCGGCGGGCGGGGTCGGGGTGGTTGTTCGCCAGCATGTACGTTTTGTAGACCCCGGCGAAAGGCTGCGTCTTGGAATCCTCCAGCAGGGAGGAGGACCGGACGGTCAGCGGCCCCTGGAGCTTCTCCAGCAGGGCCGCCAGGTCCTGCATCACGTAGTCTGGCAGGCGGGCTTTCTCGAAGAAAGCGGCGGTCTGCTCGTTGGTGTTGTTCTCGTTTACCAGCGAATCCATCCCGTTCTGCTCCATGAAAAAATCGAAGACGTCGGAGGCTATCACCACGGTGTTCGGGACGGCCACGGTGACGCCGGGCCAGCGCTGCTCCAGGTCCGTCTTGCTCAGCAGGAAATCGACGAAGGCCAGGCCCCTGGCCTTGCCGCCGATGGAGCCGGAGCCGATCTTGGAGAAAGGGGTGGAATCGTCGAAGAGCTTGCGGTCGAACTTCAGCACGGTGCCGAGCTGGGTCTTGTAGACGAACTGGTGCAGGGCCTCGATCAGGTATTTCCGCAGCTCCTCGGGGTTGTTGAACTCCGAGATCCTCCACGGCCTGATGTGGTAAGCCATCTCGAATTCGGTGCGCGCGAACAGCCACTTGGAAAAATGGTTGCGGCCGGAATGGTACAGCACCGACTCGATGGGCACCACCTTCAGCAGCCTGAGCATGGTGCTGAGGTCGGCCGCGCGGGCCAGCTCCACGCCGTTCTTGTCGGCGAAGACGAAGTCCCCGAAGCCGAAGTAGCGCAGGATGAAGGCGCGCAGCTGCTTGGAGAGGTCCGCCGCCGACTTATGCATGAAGGAGGCGCCCAGCGCGCCGGCCGCGGGGGCGAACTTGGCGCTGAAGGACTGGAGCAGGACCGGCATGTCCGGGTTGTCTTTCTTTATATTGCGGGTAAGGGTGAGGCCGGCTTCCTGGTCCGAGGCCTCGCCCATGGGGTACTCGATATCGGTGATGACGCCCAGCAGGTTGGCTTTATACTTTTCGTAGATCTCCCAGGCTTCCTCGTAAGTGCTGCAGAACAGGACCTTGGGCCTGGCGCGCAGGCGCATAAGTTTTTTCGCGGGGTTCAATTCCTCGGTCATGACTATCTGCGTCTGCTTCAGCAGCTCGGTGTAGATGACCGGCAGGTAGGAGGAGTAGAATTTAATATTGTCCTCTACGAGCAGCACGGCCTGCACGCCCACCTTCGAGTCCTGCTCGAAATTGCGCCTGTCCTCGATGACGTTTATGATGGCCGAGAAGATCCGGGTGTCGCCGCTCCAGAGGTAGACCCCGTCGGCGAGCGCGAGGGTGTCCTCCGGGATGGTCTTGATGTCCTGGATATTGAAGGAAAGAAGCACCACCGGCAGCGTCTGGCGCCCGGCCTTAAGGCTGCGGAAGAATTCCGCCATGTCGCTTTCGCCCACCTGGATCATGGCTATCACCAGGTCGTAGGAGCCGCCGTCCAGCTTCTCGATGGCTTTCTCGGCCGTGGCAACGCGGGTGATCCTGGGGGCGGAGCGGGGGGAGTAGTTCTGCATCGCGCCGAAAAGGGCCTCGTTCAGGCGGTCGTCGTCGGCCAGCAGGAAGGAGTCGTAAAGCGAGGCCACCAGCAGGACGTTCTTGATCCTGTACGGCATCAGCTTCTCGAAGCCGCCGAATTCCACTTCGTAATCACCGGGGCGTTTAGCAGTGTTCATAAAAATATTTTACAAAACTATGTTTGTGCCGTAACAAGCGCTATGCGCATCAAACGGCCAAAACTATGTTTGTGCCGTAACAAGCGCTATGCGCATCAAACGGCCATAACTTGCGCGTGTGCTGGCGGCATCCAGGTCAACCGGAAGGACTGATTTTAGACCTCCTCCGGTTTGATATTAATGGGTTGCCAAGGCGCGCCGAGATACTTATAATAATTAAATACGACAAATCTCAGCTTCAGGAGAGCAAAAATGGAAAAGCCCACAGTGAAGACCAAATGCCCTAATTTTTCTTCCGGACCCTGCGCGAAAAGGCCGGGCTGGACCGTGGACGCGCTTAAGAACGCCCTCGTCGGCCGCTCTCACCGCTCCAAAGAGGGCAAGGCCCGCCTGCAGGAAGTCTCCGACCGTATGAAGAAAGTGCTCGGTCTGCCCGCGGATTACCGCATCGGGGTGGTGGCGGCTTCCGATACCGGCGCGGTGGAGCTCGCGATGTGGACAATGCTCGGCTCCCGGCCCGTGGACATCTTCGGCTGGGAATCTTTCGGCAAGGGCTGGATCACGGACGCCGTGAAATACCTGAAGCTCCCGAAGGTGAACGAGTATAAAGCCGACTACGGCAAACTCCCGGACCTGAAAAAGGCCAACCCCGCCAACGACATCATCTTCACCTGGAACGGGACTACTTCCGGCGTGAAGGTGCCCAACCTCGACTGGCTGCCAGCGAACCATGAGGGCATCGTCATCTGCGACGCCACTTCCGGCGTCTTCGCCATGGAAATGGACTTCGCCAAGCTCGACGTGGTCACTTTCTCCTGGCAGAAAGTCCTGGGAGGGGAAGCAGCGCACGGCGTTATCATTCTCTCCCCCAAGGCAGTTAAGCGCATGGAGGAGAACGAATCTAAAATTACCTGGCCCGTCCCGAAGATCTTCCGCCTGGCCGCCGAAGGCAAGCTGAAACCTGGCGAGCTGGAGTATAATACGGTCAATACTCCCTCCATGCTCTGCGTCGAGGACGCTATAGACGCCCTGAAGTGGGCGGAAAGCATCGGCGGCAGCCCGGCGCTGGTTAAGCGCTCCAACGCCAACCTTGCCGCTTTCGAGAAATGGGTGGCCAAGTCTAACTGGATAGACTTCCTCGCCGAGTCCAAAGAGATACGCTCGAACACCTCGGTCTGCTTTAAAATAAAGGCCGGCTGGTTCCTGAAGCTGGCCGACGAGGAGAAGACCAAGGCCGCGAAGAAGATCACCTCCATGCTCGACAAAGAGGGCGTGGCCTACGATATCAACTCCTATGGCAAAGCCCCGGCCGGCATCCGCGTCTGGTGCGGCGCCACCGTGGAGACTTCGGATATCGAAGCGCTGACCCCCTGGCTCGACTGGGCCTATGAAGCCGTCGCCAAAGAATACTCCAAGGAGGCCGTGAAATGAAAAAAGTCCTTATAGCCGACAAAGCCGATCCTCTCTGCGAGAAAGTCCTTAAGGACAGGGGCCTCGAGGCCGTGGTGAAGACCGGGATGAAACCGGAGGAACTTAAAGCCTGCGCGCACGAGTTCGACGCTATCATCGTCCGCTCCGCCACCACCCTCACCCGCGAGATCATCGAGGCCGCCAAAAACCTTAAGGCCGTGGCCCGCGCCGGCTCCGGCGTCGACAATATCGACGTCCTCGCCTGCATAGAGAAGAAAGTTCTGGTGATGAACACCCCTTTCGGCAATACCGTCTCCACCGGCGAGCACGCGATAGCGATGATGCTGGCCCTGGCCCGCCATATCCCGCAGGCGAACGCCTCCACCCACGCCGGGAAATGGGAGAAAAAGAAATTCGAGGGCGTCGAGATAACCGGCAAGACGCTGGGTGTTATCGGCTGCGGCAATATCGGCGCCGTGGTGGCGGACCGCGCCATGGGCCTGAAGATGAACGTGATAGTCTTCGACCCGGTGATGACCGCCGAGCGCGCCCGCGAGCTGGGCGTGAAGATGGTTCCCCTCGAAGAGCTTTACGCCAAGGCCGACTTCATCACCTACCACGTAACGATCAACCCGGCCACCAAGGGCATGCTTAACAAGGACGCCATCGCGAAGATGAAGAAAGGCGTCCGCCTGGTAAACTGCGCCCGCGGCGGCATCATGGTGGAAGAGGATATCAAGGCGGGCATCGAGAGCGGCCAGATAGCCGGCTTCGCCTGCGACGTCTACGCCAAGGAACCCGCCACTGACCACATCTTCTTCGGGATGGAGAAGGTGATCTGCACCCCCCATATCGCTGCTTCCACCAAGGACGCCCAGGTGACGGTGGCCAGGCAGGCGGCTGAGCAGATAGCCGACTACCTGCTGAGCGGCAAACGCACCCACGCCGTTAACGGCGATAAAATATAGGCGCATCATGGCAAAGCTCCCCTTGTTTACCCCGATCTACGGCATCCTCCCCGCCAGGGGGAAGGCCCAGGAAGTGATAGCGCCGCCTTACGACGTGCTCGATTCCGAGGAGGCCCGCGAATTCGCCAAGGGCAAGCCCCTGAGCTTCCTGCATGTCTCTAAGGCCGAAATAGACCTCCCGCCCGGCACCGACGTCCATTCCGAGGCCGTCTATCAAAAAGCGGCCGCGAACTTCCAGAAGATGCTGGCCGACGGCACGCTCGTGAGGGCGGAGAAGCCCTGCTTCTACGCGTACCGCCTGCAGATGGGGAAGCATATCCAGACCGGCCTGATGGTGGGCGCCTGCGTCGACGACTACGACGCCAACCGCATCCGCAAGCACGAATTCACCCGCCCGGTGAAGGAAGACGACCGCGTCAACCAGATAAAATACGTGAAAGCCCAGACCGGCCCCGGCATCATCGCCTACAAGCAGGTCCCGGAGATAGACGCCGTCATCAGGAAGAACGTGAAGAAAGACCCGCTGTTCTCCGCCACCGGGCAGGGCGGCGTGATCCACACGCTCTGGCTGATAGACGAGGCCGCCGATATCAAGGCCATCTCGGACGCTTCCGAAAAACAGAAGACCGTCTACATCGCCGACGGCCACCACCGCTCAGCGGCCGCCAGCCGCGTGAAGAAACTCATGGTGGAGCAGCGCGGCGCGGCCCATACCGGCACCGAGCCCTACAACGTCTACCTGGCCGCGGCCTTCCCGGTGAACGAGATGAAGATCTGGGATTATAACCGCGTAGTGAAGGACCTGAACGGCCTTACTCCGGAGGCCTTCCTGGCGGCGGTGAAGAAAAGCTTCGAAGTGAAGGAAACGAAGGGCCAGGCCAAGCCCGCCGCGCGCCGCGAATTCGGGCTTTACCTGGGCGGCAAGTGGTACCTGCTGAAGCCCGCGGTAAAAACCCCGTCGAAAGAAGAGGACCCCGTGAAGGCGCTGGATGTCAGCGTGCTGTCCGACCTGGTGCTGGATAAAATCCTGGGCATAAAGGACCTGCGCAAATCCGACCGCGTGGATTTCGTGGGCGGGATACGCGGCCTCGGCGAGCTTGAAAAGCGCGTCGACTCGGGAGAGATGGCCGCCGCTTTCGCGCTGTTCGCCACCTCTCTCGACGAGCTCATCTCCGTGGCTGACGACAACCAGGTGATGCCGCCCAAGTCCACCTGGTTCGAGCCTAAGCTGGCCGACGGCGTGGTTTCCAACCCGCTGCTGTAGAACGGGGCTTCGGCCCGCCCCTTATTGTAAAATACCGGTTGGGGAAAGCTGGAACATTATGACGCATAAAATACTTATCGTGGATGACGAAGAGAACGTGCTCTTTATCATTAAACAGGCTTTCGTAGGCCACTGCGAAGTCCTGACCGCGGCGAACGGGGAGGCCGGCCTTGAAATAATCAAGAAGGAAAAGCCCTCCATGGTTTTCCTGGATATCTCGATGCCGGGGCTGTCCGGGATAAGGGTGCTCGAGCTGATAAAGGACACGGGCCAGGCGCCTATAGTGTGGATGCTTACCGGCAACGAGGACCTCGAGACCGCGGCCCTTACGCTTAAAAGCGGCGCCAGCGGCTACCTTACGAAACCGTTCGAAATAGAGCGGATGCGCGCCGTGGTGCTTAACACCCTGAACGACCTCGAAAAAACGAAGAACGAGTCCAAGGCCGAAGACAAGCCCTGGCACGTTGAAAAAAAACCCAAGTAAGTGAAAAAAAACCAGGCCTTCTCTTGTTTCAGCGCGGAGCACCTGTCCATCCTGCGCCGTCTCGATACCCCGCGCAAGGTCCAGGATTTCCTGGATTACGAACTTTCCTACAATGACGACAAGCCGAACACCTGCTTCTCCCCGCTTAAGGTCCTGAAAGAAAAGAAAGCCCACTGCATAGAGGGGGCTATGTTCGCGGCCGCGGCCTTCCTTTTCCACGGGCGGCGCTCGATGCTGCTGGACCTGCGCGCCAACCCGCGCGACGACGATCATGTGATAGCGCCTTTCGTGGTCAACGGCCGCTGGGGGGCCGTCGCCCAGTCGCATTTCTGCGGCCTGCGCTACCGGGAGCCGGTCTATAGATCCTTCGGCGAGCTGGCCCGCAGCTACTTCGAATTTTATTATAACGGCGGCGGGGAGAAAACGCTGCGCGAATTCTCAGGGCCCCTGGACACCCCGGCGCTCAAGCCGGAGTGGCTCTGCTCGGAGAAGAACGTTTTTTTCGTGAGCAGGAAGCTGGACTCCGTCCGGCATTACAGGCTGCTGGGCCGCCTGCCGGAAAAAGAGCTGCGCCGCGCCGATTCTTTGCTGCTCGAAGCGGAAGTGCTCGGCGGCTCGCGCGCGCCGCTGATCCGCCGCCGGCCGCGGCCGTATTCCGAGTTAAAAGGAAAACATGGAAACGCGGTCTGATCTTCCCGGGGAGCCGGCTCCGCGCCCCTGCTGGTCCTGCGGCGCCGTGATCGGGGGCCGCGATAATTATTGCAGGAGCTGCGGCAAGGGGCAGGACGGCCACGTCCCCTGGCAGTACAAGCACTGGGGCGTCATAGCCATCACGCTTCTGGGGCTGGGCCCGTTCAGCCTGATCTATGTCTGGCGGTCCCCGGTGATCTCGCGCAACGCCAAGATAGCCTATACCGGCGGGATCATCCTCGTCACCTGGTTCGTGATAAACTCGCTTTACGGCATGTGGAACGCCGTCCAGGCCATGCTGGGCGGCGGGGCGCAGCTATATTAGGGGATTACCAATGGAAATATTGAAGATAGCTGATGTGTTCGGGGACCTGCCGGAGCTGGAAACGCCGCGCCTCCTGCTGAGGAAATTGAAGCCGGAAGACGCCTCCGACATGTTCGAATACGCTTCGGACCCCGAGGTGGCCCGGGACGTTACCTGGGAGGCGCACCGGACCATGGAGGACTCGCTGGGATTTTTAAATTACGTGGTCCAAAAATACGCCAGGAAGGAAACCAGCGAATGGGGCCTGGTCTTGAAAGAGAGCGGGAAGCTGGTCGGAACCTGCGGTTTCGTCTGGTGGAGGCCGGAGCACGCCAAGGCCGAGTTCGGGTACGCTCTCTCCCGCAAATACTGGGGGCGGGGCCTTATGACGGAGGCCGCGGCCGCGGTCATCGCTTTCGCTTTCGGGAAGATGAAGCTGCACAGGCTGGAAGCCCGGTGCATAACCACCAACGCGGGTTCCGAAAAAGTAATGCTCAAGAACGGGATGAAGTACGAGGGCCTGCTGCGCGACGTAGTCTACGAGAAAGGCGGCTTTAAAAGCCTTAAAGTATATTCCATACTGGCGCCTGAATTCCGGGCCTGAAAGAACCGGTTTTTGCTAGAATATCGGTATTCCTTTAAACATAAGGAGGCGCAAATATGAAAAATATAAACACTCAAATCATTAAAACCACCGCGGAAGCCGCCTCCTTTTCACGCCTTAATTAATTGAATTAAACCGAAGGACCGGCGGCTCCGCCACGGAGGCCGCCGCGCTTTGCCGCGCCGGCCCCGCTTATCTAAAACGGAGCTTAAATGAAATATATCGAAGAGTCTTACGCCGGCGGCGCCTGCGCCTGCCCGGAAGTCCTGAGGCAGTATTTCGACGACGGAACTATAGACGGCTACGAGCGCGTCCTGAGCGAGGGCAAGGAGGCGGTGGTGCATGTCGTCTCAAAAAGCGGCAGCGGCGGCAAAACTTATTACGCCGCCAAGGTCTATAAGAAAAGGGAGGAGCGCGGTTTCAAGAACAGGGCGGATTATTTCGTGACGCAGAATATGTATAAAAGGCGGGCCATGCTTGCCGTGCGAAAAAAGTCGCGTTTCGGCCGGGAGGTGGAGGAGGCGGTCTGGCAGAACCGCGAGACGGCGTACCTGGAGGAGCTGCTCGCCGCCGGGGCGGACGTGCCGGCCCTGGTGAAAGCGGGGCAGGATTCCTTCATAATGGAATACCTTGGCGAGGGGGAGGACCGCGCCCTCAAGCTTATAGAAGCGAGAGGGGAACTGGACGATCCGCGCGGCGTTCTCGCGCGCCTGATGCGGAATGTCGAGCTGTTCCTGCGCTGCAATATAGTGCACGGGGACCTGTCGCCGTACAATGTGCTGTATCACAGGGGCAGGGCGGTCATAATAGACTTCCCGCAGGCCTCGGACCCCAGGAGGAACCCGAACGCGCAGGCGCTGCTGCTGCGTGACCTGCGCAATCTCTGCGCTTTCTTCGCCAGGTGCTCGGTGGCCGCCGACCCGGAGAGGATCTTCGACGATATCTGGTCCAGGTACCGGTTGAACCTGATGTAACCAGCTTTTGACACGGCAGCTTTAAATTCGTAGATTAGAGGTACAGCGCAGTCTTAAGGAGAAACAATATGAAGATGCTTATTACATTAGCTTTAGTGGCTTTGCCTGCGGCCGCGCAGGCTTGCGGCATGTCCGGCGGCTACGGCCGCGGCGGCTGCAGCAGTTTCGCGCCTTTTCTCATTTGCGCCCTGATAGCGGCCCTCGGCTACTGGGTCGCCCAGCACGCGGCCAAGGAAACGGCCAACTGCATCAAGAGGATGGGGGCCGTGACCGGGTCTATCCTCGTTATTATCGGCCTGCTGGGCATCCTGTGCGCCGCCGGCAGCCATATCAAGAGGAATATCTCATGCAACGGCCCCAGGTGCGCCATCGGCCAGGGTATGATGACGGACGACGGCGATGAAAATGAAATGCCCTGGAAGGCCGAAGCCGTAAAAGCTCCCGAGCCCGCGAAGAAAGCCTCCAAATAACCGCGCTGAAGCGCAAATAAGAGCAGCCGGCAGCCAGCCGGCTGTTTTTATTCGGCATAAAAAACGCGTTCCGGTGAAATGCTAAAATACCTGGATGAACGCGGTTGAAATACGCGGCCTTGTAAAAAAATACGCCGACTTCGAGGCAGTCTCGGGCCTGACCTTTGATGTGAGGGAGGGCGAGATCTTCGCCCTGGTGGGCCCTAACGGCGTGGGCAAATCCACCACGCTCAAGACGATAGCCACCATCCTCTCCCCTAGCTCCGGCTCGGTGGCGGTGTTCGGCCTCGACACCGCGCGGGAAGCGCACGGGGTCAGGGAAATAATCAGCTACCTGCCCGAAGAGGCGGGCGCCTACAAGAACCTGACCGGACGGGAATACCTGGATTTCATGGCGCTGGTCTTTTTGAGGGACAAGCAAAAGGCGGCGGCCGCGGTGGCTTTCGGAAGCGAACTTTCCGGTCTTAAAGACCGGCTGGAGGACAAGGTCAAGACCTACAGCAAAGGCATGACGCGCAAGCTGCTGCTCGCGCGCGCCGTGATGGTGAAGCCGAAACTGGCTATCCTGGACGAGCCCACCAGCGGGCTGGATATCGTGAACGGCTACGAGATCCGGAAAACCATAAAGCAGCTCGCCGCCGGGGGCATGACCTTCCTTATCTCGAGCCATAACATGTCCGAGATAGAGTTCCTTTCCGGGCGGATAGGGGTGATAAACAAGGGGAAACTGCTCGCCTGCGACACCCCCGCCGCCTTAAAGACCCGCTTCACGACCGACGACCTGGAAGAAGTTTTTATAAAGCTCACCCAATGAACATCTTCTTCGTCCTGGTAAAAAAAGAGATCAAGGAGCTGCTGACGCTCCAGGTCATACTCTCGATAGCCGCGATGCTGCTCATTTTCCAGGTCATCGGGAAATCGGTCGGCAGCCAGAACAAGTCCACCGCGGCCCACAACGGCGTGGTCACCCTCGACCTGGACAGGTCCGCGGTCTCGCGGCGGCTTGCGGCGGCCCTTGCCGAAGCCGGTTACGAGATAAGACCCTCCCGGGCGGCGAATATCGAAGCCGCCATGGCCTCCCCGGAGCATGCCGCCGAAAACTCGTTCATCCTGATCCCCGAGGGGCTGGAGAGAACTATAAATTCCGGGAAAAAGTCGCGCGTCGAGTTCTATTCCAGGTTCAAAAAGAACGCTTCGGGGCTGGGGCCGGTCCTCGCCGCCTCCAGGACCAGGAAGGCCGCGGCGGTGGTCTCCGGCGAATTGAGCTACTATGTGCTGGAGCGCAGGGTTCCGGGCGTCGCCCCGGCTTTCCTCAGGAATCCCGCCCCGGCTCTCGAGTTCGCGGTAGTGGACGGGCACGCGGAGGAAGTTCCGCTGGCGCAGGTGCTGGCTTTCATCCAGTCCCAGACCTATTTCTTCCCGGTAGCGGTTTTCTTCATAGTCATTCTTTCGGCCCAGATGATAATGACCTCCGTGGCGGGGGAAAAAGAGAATAAAACGCTGGAAACCCTGCTGAGCTCGCCCATCGACAGGCGGCTGCTGGTCATGTCGAAGCTCGCCGCCTCGGCCGTTATCGCCGCCGCGCTTTCGGCGGCCTATATGCTGGGGATGAGGTCTTTCATGTCCGGCATTACCGCCGAGACCACCCTGGGAGCGGCCGCGGGAGTTTCCGCGGCAGGGCCCGCGCTCGCGAAGCTGGGCCTCCTGATCTCCCCCCAGGGCTATTTCCTCGTGGGGCTCTCGGTGCTGTTCTGCATCCTTTGCGCCCTCTCGATAGCGTTCATCCTCGGCGTGCTTTCAGAGGACCTTAAAAGCATACAGGCGATGATGACCCCGCTGATGATGGCGCTGATGCTGTCCTACCTGCTCCCGATCTTCATAGACCTGAGCTCCGCCAACCTGGGTATAAAATTCCTGCTCTACGCCATCCCGTTCACGCACGCCTTCATGGCGCCGCAGAACATGATGATGGGGAACACCGCGCAGGTGCTGTGGGGCATAGCCTACCAGGCCGCGGTCTTTACCGTCTGCGTAGTTTACGCGGCCCGGCTTTTTTCGGGCGAGGCCCTGCTTACGATGCGGCTGAAGTTCGGCAGGAAAAGATGAGCTTTTCAGCCGGAGCCGGTAAAATATTTTCCCCGGCCGGCTCCCGGATAAAAACGGCCCTGCTTATCTCGGCGGCGCTGGCCTGCCTGCCGGGCCCGGTTTCCGCGGAGCCTGCGCTGAAGACCGAGGCGCAGTCTATTTCCCTTTCCCTGGACGGAGATTTCGAGAGGTACGGGACCACCCACGGCGAGTCGCTGCGCGCCGGCGTCGAATTCGAATGCGCTTCCGAGCTGAAGCTGGGCCGGTCGGCCCTGGACTGGAACCTGCAGCTCTACTACGCCTATTCCCACAGCGTCACGGACGGGGCGGCCACCAATGCCAGGTCCGAAGGCGTCGACTTCGCCAAAATACTTCTTTCCGGCTGGCGCGGGAGGGAGTTCAAGGCCGTTAAACCCTACCTGCTGGCCGGGGTCGAACTGACCTGGCTGAAAGAGCCGGACTCCGAAGAAGAAGGGGGCTATGTCTCCTCCCGCTTTATTTCTCCCACTCTCGGCTACGGCGTGGAGCTGAAGATCAACCACAGCGTCACCCTTAACGCCGAATACCGCAGGAACCTGACGGGGCGCAGCCGGCGCGTCTCCGGCATGACCCTGGGCCTTTCCTATGCCATCCTCGGCGGCGACGACGAAGACGGCGAACCTGAAAAAGAGAAAGAAGAGTGAATCCCCGGCCGGGGTTCTCTTCCCCTTTGCCTATAGACCTATAGGCCCTTTGGCACTTTAAGGGTCAAGCGGCGCCCCCTATAATATAGTCATGAAAATAAAGGCCCGGGAGACTTCGATGCGCAAACTGACGGCTTTCATTTCCCTCTTGCTGCTTTCTTCCTCCAGCCTCTGGGCCCAGCTCAACGTTTACTACCTGAACGTCGGGCAGGGCGACGCGACTTACATCGAGCTGCCTAACGGACATAATGTCCTGATAGACGGCGGCCCCTCCGGCGAGGCGGTGGGGAAATTCCTGAAGGACAAGGGGATAACCACTATCGACCACGTCGTGCTCACCCACCCGCACAGCGACCATTACCGGGGCCTGAAAAAGGTTTTCGCCATGGTCGACGTGAAAAATTTCTACGATTCCCGGGCCGAGAACGTCGAGGCCAAAGGCGACAATAACCTGCGCGAACTGGCCGACGCCGAGCCCAATTGCAAGACCCATTACCCGGAAGCCGGCAGCAACCTGAACTGGGACTCCCGCGTGACCGTGAAAATCCTCAATACCTGCTCGGAGCCCGTGCAGCTCAAATACAACGACGACGTCAATAACTGCTCGGTAGTGCTGCGGTTCTTCTACAACGGCACCGGGCTGCTGTTCACCGGCGACGCCGAGGCTTCCATAGAGAACGCGATGATGCGCATCTTCAAGTCCGGCCTTGAGTCCTACGCGCTTAAAGTGGGGCATCACGGCTCCCGCTATTCCTCCACCAACGGCTTCCTGGCCCGCGTAAAGCCCAAGATGGCGATAATTTCCGTCGGCGTCGACAATGTGTACGGCCACCCCCATAAAGAGGCCCTGGACCGCATCCGGGCGGCCGGCGCGAAGATCTTCTTCACCACGGGCGGGACGCAGACCCTGACCATCCCCGCGCCCAGGAAGGGCGTTGAACCCGTGATCGGGGGGCTGGTTCCCTACGATCCCGCCGCGCCCGTCCTTCCGCAGGTCGAGGCCGTTATCTACAGGCCGGAAGTGGAAGCGCCCAGGAACGTGAACGGGCCGGCCCTTGAACAGCTGGAGGAACAGGCCGCTGAATAGCTTTAACGCTTAGATATCCGGAAGGCCGGCCGAGGAATACTCGGCCGGCCTTTCAGTTTGCCAAGCGCCGCCCATTATCGCATAATATTAAAACAGCTTAGCGACAGTTCACCAAGGAGACTATAATGTCAAAGAAAGCAATTTCCATCGCGGTGTTCCTTTTAAGTTTTGGCTTTAGCGCTTACGCGGAGGACCAGGCTGCCCAGCCGCAGGCCCAGACCGTAGTGCAGAACGAGGCGGCCGCTCCGGCTAATCCCGCGGACGTCAAGCCGGCCGAAGCCGCCCCCGAAGGCGGGGTGATGGGCTGGTGGCACAGGTTTCGCGGTAAAAAAGAGGAAAAAATAGAGAATCCGGGCGAGCAGAAAGCCGAAGCCGGCGCGAATATGGAAGAGAAGGGCGAAAAGATGCAGGGCCAGGGCGAGAACCTTAAGGAAGCGGGCGAAAAGCGAGAAGAGCGCGGCGAGCGCGCGGAGAACAAGGGCGAGAAGATGCAGGAGCAGGCCGAAAAGATGGACGCGCAGGCCGGCAAACAGCGCGCCAAGGGCAATGTAAAAGCCGCCAATAAGCTTGAGCGGAACGCCGACCGCAAGGAGAACCGCGGCGAGAGCCTTGAAAACAAGGGCGAAAGGATGCAGGCCCAGGGCGAACGCCTGCAGAAAAGCGGGGGAAAGCGCGAGAAGCGCGGCAAGCGCCTGGAAAACAAAGGCGAAAAGAAGCAGGCCAAGGGCGAGCGCAAGCAGAAGCACGGCGGAAAACATAAAGGCCGCGGCAAAGGCAAATAGGCCGCGCCCCTCATACGAAAAAGCCCGGGAAACCGGGCTTTTTCATTGGCGCCCGGCCGGGACCTGCGGGGGCGGAAAGCGGTGGTCCAAAAAACGACCCGCGACTAGGCCTTTTGGGCCTGTCGGCAAGCCGTTCTTTATCGTAAGCTATAGTTACGGGGTTTGGAAGCGAGGACAGCTATGACCGAAACGTGCAACTTCGATAAAGACGATAACGAGCGCCGCAAGAGCGAAAAATTGATAGTCCGCGTCCCCGCCGGGAAGATAGCGGCCATGGACGTCCCCGACACAAAGCGGGTCAAGCACGGCGCTTACCTCTGGAACCTCAGCCCCCGCCCCCGCTCCGGAAAGAGCTGGCGCGATATCTCTTCGATAAATTGATCTGGCGGAAAGGAGCCCGGCTCCTTTAGCGCGCGGAGACAAAAAAAGACCCGGTCTTTCGGCCGGGTCTTTTTTTGCCTGGTTAAAGCGCTTATTTAGCGGTAGCGTTGATCCAGGGCAGCGCGGCGTTCACCTTGGAGTAGACGCCGTACTTGTTGGGGCGGGCGCAGCCCTCTCCCCAGCTCACTACGCCGGCCAGCGCCATATTCGAGCCGCTGCCGATGAACAGCGGGCCGCCGCTGTCTCCCTGGCAGGAGTCCTTCCCGCCTTCGGGGTAGCCCGCGCAGATCATGGAGCCGTCGAGAGCGCCGGGATAGGCCGCTTCGCAGGCTTCAGGCGTGACCAAAGGCACGGTCACCTTCATAAGGTTCTTGGAGATGCTCTGGGAACCTTCGCTGGTGGTGCCCCAGCCGGCGGTGACGAAGCTCACATTGCCGGTGAGTTCCGCGGAGTTGAGGGCGATAGGGGCGAACTTGGAATCGCCGCTGAGCTTCACCAGCGCGTAATCGTTGAACATGGTATTGGTGTCCCAGTTCGGGTTCTTCACTATCTGCAGCACGGTGAACTTTTCGGTGCCGGCGGTGACGCCCTGGGTGTTGAGGCCGACCACTACCGATTTAAGGTAGCCGCCTTCCACGCAATGGGCCGCGGTGAGGACCCAGTTCTTCTTTATAAGGGAGCCGCCGCAGAAATGGCTGCCGGAGCCGGTCTGCAGGGAGACTATAAAGGGGAATTCGCCCTTGGAGGCCTGCACGCCGCCCACTATCTTCGGGAAGCCGAGCGGGGCGGAAAGGTCCCTGTTCGGCGCGTTGACCGCGGGGACCTCGAAGGTCCTGGCGGCCGAGGGCAGGTTGAAGCTGCCGGGATTGTTGAAATCCATGAGGGTAGCGGCGCTGCTGAGGCCCGGCGTTACGGCCAGGGCGGCTGCGAGTATCAATTTGTTCATTCAGTCCGTCTCCTAAGGCTAGTATTGACTTCTGTCATTCAGTTTCTCAAAATATTTGATTATTGTCAACAGAAAAATATAGGTCTAAAGTCATGGCCGTCCCCGGGCCGTTCGGCCCATCTTTCGCCGAACGCGCGCGCACCGGAGGGCGCTTAATTAAAGCCTTGGCTAAAGCCTCTTTTTTGTCGCATAATATCCGGGGAGGGGGCTAAACAAAATATTAAGTCGGCATCCGGCCCGTTCGGCTATGAAAAAAGAACTGTTCATTTGCTTCGTTTTGGCGCTGGCTGTTCCGGCCGCGGCCCAAAGCGCGGAGAAAAAAGAAAAGAAAGAAGTTAAAGGGGCGCATAAAATGACTTTCACCGTAAGCAGTCCGGCTTTCAGGCACAACGCTTATATTCCGGAAAGGTACGCCTGTGGAAGCGAGGACGTCTCTCCTGAATTAAAGTGGTCCGGCCTGCCCGAAGGCGCAAAAAGCGTCGCCGTTATCATGGACGACCCGGACGCGCCTCCCGGGACCTGGGTGCACTGGATACTGTTCAATATCCCGCCTTCGGCCAAAGGTTTGAAAGAAAATGCCGCGAAGACGGAAGTCCTGCCGGACGGCTCCAGGCACGGCCGGGTCTGGGGGGTGAACGAGGACGACTTCAGCCGGATAGGCTATTACGGGCCCTGCCCCCCTCCCGGGAAACCGCACCGTTATTTCTTCAAAGTCTACGCGCTGGACAAACTCCTGGACCTGCCCGCCGGGACGGCGAAGGGCGCCCTGCTGAAAGCCATAGAGGGACATGTCCTGGCCCGGGCCGAGCTGGTCGGGCTTTACAAGAGATAAGCTCTGTCCCCGGCAGTATCTTTCGGGAGGCTGTTCATTATGGCTTATAAATTCAAATGCACTAAATGCGGCAAAGACATGATAGTCAGGTGGCTGAAGCCGGATGAGATGGCTTTGTGTCACAAATGCGGCACGAACGTTAAAGTTCCCGCCGGCGCGGCCGAGGTAGATAACGATCTCGTGCCGCTTCCGGAGCCCGCGAAGAAAGCTGAAGGCGCGGAAGTCTGCCCTAATAATTGCCCCGCCTGCGCTTTTGTGGAAAAGATAAATTCGGCCGAGTTCGAAGAAGCCCTGCCTATGGGGACCTTCGGCGTCTGCCACCGCTACCCGCCCGGGGCGGAGGGGAGATACCCGTTCGTGACCGCCGCCGACTGGTGCGGCGAGTACGAGAGCAGGGAATAGGCCTTTTGGCCTTGCGGTTTCGCCTTTGGCCTACTAGAATATCATTGCCGCATATAAGGCAGCGTTTTTTTGGAGGCAGAATGTTCGCTCGGCAGACCGCTTTTATCCTTCGCAGTTTTATCGCCGCTTTGATCCTGGCCGCCGGCTTCGCGCCAGCTGTTCATGCCGGAGAGGCCTTCTACTCCCTGCAGCCCCGGACCGTAAGCGTTAAAGCGCCGGAAGCGCCAGCGCCGGCCGCGGTAATCAGCGAGCCCGGCTCCCGTTATCTCTCTCAGTCGGAACTTCAGGTTTCCGGTTTCCCCGCCCCGCCCGCTGCCGGCTCGGCCGGGGACAAGGCGGACCTGGCCGCCGTTCTGCAGTGGCAGAAAGACCGCACCGAGGCGCAGTGCGCCGCGGCCATGGCCCAGTCGGACGAAAGCTATCTCTCTTTTTTCGGCGGGGTAAATCCCTTCCCGGTCCCGCTGCCTCCCGAGGCCGGGGCTTTCTTCAAGCGCGTCGGCGCGGATGTCGGCGACGCTGCGAGGAATATCAAGAAGACCTATAAACGCGAGCGGCCTTTCGTGCGCTCGGCTGAAGTTCAGCCCTGCCTGGGCCGCGTGCAGGGGCTCTCCTATCCAAGCGGGCACGCCGCGGTGGCGCGCGTGTACGCGCTCGTTCTGTCGGGCCTGCTCCCGCGGCAGGGCGCTATTTTCAACCGCGCCGCCGACCAGGCGGCGCTTAACCGCGTGATAGGCGGCGTGCACTATCCCGCCGACGTGGACGCGGGCAAGAAACTGGGGGACCTGCTGTTCAGTAAGCTCCGCCGGAACCCGGCCTTCGCCGCCGATATGAGCGCCCTTTCAAAATATATCCGCCGCCAATGACGGACCCGGCCCGGAAAAGCGCCGCTCCTTCGGAGGACTGACTTTGGACCTCGAGCAGAAACAAGAACAATTCAACGCCGCGATGGAGCTGTACGAGAACAGGGCGGGCTACAAACTGTTCGGCAAGTTCATCGCGGCCGCTAATATTTCGCTCCAGGCTTTCCTGCTCCTGCGGGTCTTTAAACTTTCGATAGGACCGGCCGGCCAGCTGGCTGCCATCGCCGGAGCTTACCTCCTGGCGGACTTCGTCAACGGCCTCGTCCATCTGTACGCGGACCATATGGACGACTATGAGTCGGCGTGGGGCCCGCTGACGGCCAATTTCCACCTGCATCACAAAAGGCCCAGGTACAAAGACAATAGTCTCCCGGTAATGTATTTCAACGAGAGCGGCTCCAAAGTGTGGCTGGTCCCGTGTCTTTGCGCGCTGGCCTGGCTGTCTTTCCGGCCGTCGGTAAACCCGGTCCTGCTTTATACCCTGGTCTACGCCGGGATACTCTCATCCGTGGCGGAAATTTCCCATTACCTCGCGCACAACTCCAACGCCCCGGCGGTGGCCTTCCTGGCCCGGGCCGGTCTCCTGCTGGGTAAGAGGCGCCACGCCAGGCACCATCTGGAGGACAATGTGAGCTATACCTTCCTTAACGCCGCCACAGACCCGCTCGTGGACCTGATAGCGGCGAGATTCTACACCGGCTACAAGAACGGAACCGACCTCCACTACGCTAAGTACACGCTCCCCATCGCTGACAGGGACTGAAGCGGCACGGCCCTGCCGCGGCCTTCCCTCACCTCCCTCCGGGCCCAGGAATATCCGGCAAAAAACGACGCCTGGCTAGGCCTTTCGGCTCTATTCCGGGTTCCGCTATTTTGGGAAAATATGAATATGGGGATGTCGATATTCTTCCTCAAATATACAGGCGGGCGAGGACAAAATTCATGAATAAAATAATGATGGCGGTAATTCTGGCGGCGATAAGCTCTGGCACGGCGAAGGCCGCGGAGCTTGAAAAGCTGAACGCTAAAGACGTCGTTAAAATGGCGCAGGAAGCGCGGGTCGCGATCCCCGAACCGAAAACCGGCGTTGCGGCCAGGACGGCCAAGCCCATTACCGCCGATGTGAATTTTAAAAGCGCGCCCTTTGCCGAGCTTCTGGTTAATTCCATGAACGTCGCGCCTAAGCTCGTGGTGATGGCCGGCGGCCAGAGCTATGTGTATAAAGTAGGGGAAGGCTTAACCTGCTATAAAAGCTTCGCCACCGATATCCACCTTCCCAACCAGCCCAATAAAGCCCGTTATTCCTGCGCTATCAGCCCGGCCGGCGGCTGGAAAGCCATGGGGATGGAGTCTTACGGCGCCGGAGACAACCGCGTTTTCTCCCAGGCGCTTTACGCTGCCCTGAAAGTCAAAGAAACCAATGACGAAGGGATCAAGACCAAATCTATAGAACTGGAGCGCCCGGACGGGGACGGCGGCACGGAGCGGAACCTCCTCTCCTGCATTAACCCCAGTTCCGAGATGGAAGCCATGGGTTTCCGCCCTACCTGCCAGCTGATCAACGGCTTGTAAGCTGTTTCCTGAATTGAACGAACGGGCGGAGCTTTTGAGGCTTCGCCCGTTTTAATTGGAGGGGGGAAAGCGACTAACGGCCGGGGGGCAGCTTGGGCGGAGGGGGAGGGACCGGGTTCATCGGGCGTTCCGAAGAGGCTTTCGCTATCTGCTTTTTGACCTCGGCCATGAGGACTTCCGGGTCCGTGGGCTTCCGCAGGGCGGAAACGTTTATCATCTTGCTCAGGTCGCCGAGGGTTTCGGGCTTGCCGGTGGAGAAGATTATAGGGACCAGGTCGTTCTGCGCGCGCAGGGTCTCGTAGACGAAGACGCCGCCGCCGCCGGGGATGTTCAGGTCCTGCAGGATCGCGTCGGCCTTGAAGGCCTGCTGGGCGGCTATGGCCGTCGGGGCTGTATCGGCCGTCCTTACTTCGAAGCCGGCGTCCTCGAAAAATTCTTTTGAAAAATCAACTATCGCCGGAATATCGTCCACCACAAGTATTTTAGGCATAAACTCTCCTCAGAAACATCCCCGCTTATAATGATACAAAAAAATAAAACGGGCGGGGCTTTTCGGCCCCGCCCGTTCTTATCCGGCTCAGGCCGCTGTTACACCAGGCCCTGGGCCATCATCGCTTCGGCTACTTTCTTGAAGCCGGCTATGTTCGCGCCGGCGACGTAGTTGCCGGGGATGCCGGCTTCGTTCGCCGCCGTCACGCAGGCGTTATGGATGTTCACCATGATGCCGTGCAGGTGCTTGTCCACTTCTTCGGAGGACCAGCTCATGCGCAGGCTGTTCTGGCTCATCTCCAGGCCGGAGGTCGCCACGCCGCCGGCGTTGGAAGCCTTGCCGGGGGCGAACAGGACCTTCGCGTTCTGGAAAGCCGTCACGGCCTCCGGGGTGCAGGGCATATTCGCGCCTTCGGTCACGCAGAGCACGCCGTTCTTGATCAGCACGTTCGCGTCGGCCTCGTTAAGCTCGTTCTGGGTGGCGCAGGGAAGCGCCACGTCCACCTTGATCTCCCAGGGCTTCCTGCCCGCGCGGAACTCGGCGCCGAACTTCTTGGCGTAAGGCTCCACGATGTCCTGCCCGGTGGCGCGCAGCTCGAGCATATATTCCCACTTCTCGCCCTTTATGCCGTCCTTGTCGTAAATGCAGCCGTCGGGGCCGGAGATGGTGACCACCTTGCCGCCGAGGTCGTTGACCTTCTTGACCGCGCCCCAGGCGACGTTGCCGAAGCCGGAGACGGCCACGGTCTTGCCCTTGAGGTCGGTGCCCTTGGTCTTAAGCTGCTCCTGGCAGAAATAGACCACGCCGAAGCCGGTGGCCTCGGGGCGGATCAGGGAGCCGCCCCAGGTGATGCCTTTGCCGGTCAGCACGCCGGTGAATTCGTTCTTCAGGCGCTTGTACTGGCCGAACATGTAGCCGATCTCGCGGCCGCCCACGCCGATGTCGCCGGCGGGCACGTCCGTGTTGGGGCCGATATGGCGGAACAGCTCCGTCATGAAGCTCTGGCAGAAGCGCATCACTTCGCCGTCGGATTTGCCCTTAGGGTCGAAGTCGGAACCGCCCTTGCCGCCGCCCATGGGGAGGGTCGTAAGGGAGTTCTTGAAGATCTGCTCGAAGCCCAGGAACTTGAGGATGCTGGGGTTGACCGAGGGGTGGAAGCGCAGGCCGCCTTTGTAGGGCCCGATGGCGCTGTTGAACTCGAAGCGGTAGCCGCGGTTGATCTGGTAGTTGCCGTTGTCGTCCTGCCAGCACACGCGGAAAGAGATCGAGCGCTCAGGTTCGACGAGTCTGTCGAGGATCTTGGCTTTAATGTACTCGGGATGCTTCTCGAGTATGGGGGTCAGGGTCTCGAGGACTTCCTTGACCGCCTGGTGGAATTCCTTCTCGCCGGGGTTCTTGTTGACCACGTGGGCCAGGAGGCCGTTGATGTAATCATGCGCGGACTTCTTGGTCTTCTCCGCTACCGCTGATGTTGTAGCCATAGTTATTTCCTTATCCTTATCCTTTTTTAGGTTTGATTTTTTTGCGGCTGAAACTAAAGAACTTAACAAAATCCTATAACTCCATATTACAAACCTAAATATGCGTTGTCAACCCGGGCAAAAAAGCCGAATATCCCGCTTTTAACCAATGGTATCCGGAGTCTTGAGAGTTGGCAAGAAAGGGCTTGATAATCCGCATCTTTCCCGGCGCTGTCTCCCGCGCTTTATAGTTCTTCCGGCCCCTAATTTGTACAATTTAAGCATGAATTACGCCTTCGCGCTCGGCGCCGCGCTCCTGTTCGCCGTCTCAGTGCCGGCCGGCAAGACGCTTTTAGCGCATTTAAAGCCGCTCGAGCTTTCGGCGCTCTGCTACCTGGGCAGCGGTTTGGGCCTCCTGGCCTGGCGCTTCATTTCCGGCGCGGGGGGGAAAGCCGCGGAGGCTCCGCTCGACCGGCGGGACATTCCTTATACCGCCGGTTTCGTCCTGGCCGGCGGCGTCCTGGCCCCGCTGCTTCTGTTCACAGGCCTGAACCTCACTTCCTCCTCCTCCGCCTCTATCCTGCTTAATTTCGAGCTGGTTTTCACTTCCCTGATAGCGGTCGTAGTCTTCCGGGAGCACGGCGGGGCGCGCTTCTGGGCGGCCGCGGGGCTTATAACCGCCGGCGCCCTGGCGCTTTCCTGGGAGGGCGGCGGCCTCGGCCTGGGCCTGGGCGCGGTCCTGGTGCTGGCGTCCTCGTTCATGTGGGGCGTGGACAATAATCTGACGGCGCGGGTCTCCATAAAGAACCCGGTCACGCTGGCGGCCATAAAAGGCCTGGCCGGCGGTCTTATAAACGCCTGCCTGGCCCTCTATTCCTACCGCTCCCTGCCGCCTGCCGGCTGGGCCGCCGCGGCGCTGCTGCTCGGTTTTGCCAGTTACGGCATCAGCCTGGTGCTTTTTATCCTCGCGATGCGCGGCCTGGGCGCTTCGCGCGCGGGAGCCTTCTTCGGCTCCTATCCGTTCATAGGCGCCGCCCTGGGCGTCGCCTTCCTGGGCGAGCCGCTTACGGCGCGCCTGCTCTGGGCCAGCGCGCTGATGCTCTGCGCCTTTCTGCTGCTTGCGTTCGAGCGGCACGGGCACGCGCACCTGCATGAGCCGCTGGAACACGACCACAGCCACGGCCACGACGATGCCCATCATGGGCATGCCCATGTGCGCGGCCCGGCCGGGACCCATTCTCACCCGCATACCCACGAGCCGCTCGAACACGAGCATCCCCACCTGCCGGACGCCCACCACAGGCACCGGCACGGCTGAAATATTGAATTTAACTTGATGTGACTTAAGTTACAATAATATTCTATACTCTAATCATTGTAATAGTGGACGCTATGAAGAAATCGTTTTTTATCTGCGCGGCCTTCTTTCTCGCTTTGCCCCTTTGCGCCACCGCCGGTGAATTCAAGGACAAAGGCGAGGTCATCGCCGTCGACTTCCCGTCCGGCTGGGGCCCAGGCAAGACCGACGACCCCGCCGTCACCCTGAAGCTGGAAAAAGGCAAATCTTTTTTCGAATTCTCCAAACAGGATTCGGAGCTGGGCGACTATTACCTCAAAGCCCGCGTCAAAGAGCAGGTCGACTCGCTGCGCAGCAAGGGCAACCAGCTCTCCGGCGACATAAGGACCGTCAGCCTGCACGGCGTGTCCGTCTCCTATTACACTTCCTACGAGTCCATGGGCGCCGACGGCTACATCGGCTTCCTGACCTATAACGGGGCCTCCTACGCCGTTACCGCGCGCGGCCTGTCCGACGGGGATTTCCGCGGCGTGCTCTCCAGCGTGAGGAAGCCGGGCGAAAAAATAGAGCTCCCCAAGCCCAAAAAGATCAGGGTGGTTCGCCGCAAGAAAGAAAAGGACGAGTTCGACGACCTGCAGACGCAGATCTTAAAGACCGAAACCTCCACGGCGGCCGTGGCCGGGTCCACGGATTCGGTTATGAACGCTTTTGCCTCTTCGACCGTCCCTGCGGTAGAAGCCGAAGCCTCCACGCAGGCCGCGGCGCCCGTGGCGGCGCAGCCCGAGCACAGTTTCCTTTCGGACCTCGCGAAAAAGCAGGAGTCCGACGCTCTCCCTCCCTATATTCCGCGCAAACCTTTGCCGCTCGCCGTCTGGCTGGTCCTGATAGGCGCCTGGGTGGCCGGCTCCTTCGCCGCCAGGGCCGCGGCGGCCGCCTACACCAATCCAAAGCTGCCGCCTCCGCCCGCGGACGTGCCGCCGGACTTCTTTTTCCCTTTCGTGATCTCGAAGTTCTCGACGTTCAAGGACGTCACTTACAACGTGCTCACCAGGCAGCGGCAGCTGCTCCTGGCGGATTTTCCCAGCGAGCATGAGCTCTACGTGGCGGGCTCCGTTTACGGCTGCCTCTTCTTCCATATGCTCTGGAGCCTGCTGGCCTTCACCGGCCGCGGCGACGCCGTCACCAACGCCCTCGTGAAGTTCCCGCTCCTCGGCCGCGCTTTCGCCTCGCTGCCGGAGATCTTCTTCATCGTCCCTTTCATCATCGGGCTTTCCATGTACTTCACCAAGGAGCGCGCGCTGCAGGTCTTCGACGCCCAGTCCGCGCCCGTGATGGCCGTGCATCCCGAAACCGTCTACGGCATGATCAGGGACGGGTCTGGTAAAGAAGTTGCCCGCCTGGTGAGCAAGGGAACCTTCCTGAACCGCCGCTGGGAATTCGTGGACACCGACAACCAGGTCGTGTTCTCCATCCGCGACGACTTCCCCAAGGGCCTCCTACTGCGCAAGCTGTTCGGGAACCTGGGCGGCACGCTGCGCTCGCATTACGGGATCTTCGCCCAGGAGAGGCGGGCCGGCTTCATCTTCCTCGACCCGTCCTCCGCCGACCGCTTCCAGATCCATATGGACTACGCGTTCGCCCGCCTCGGCCACCCGGCCCAGATACTCGCGGCGGTGCTGTATATAATATCCAAAGAAAAAGACCCCATCTATCCGTCGCCGTTTTAAACCAGGAGACTATTATGAAGATCGGCATTCTTACCGGGGGCGGGGACTGTCCGGGCCTTAACGCGGTAGTGCGCGGGGTCACGAAGTCCGCGCTCAGGCACGGCTGGGAGGTTATCGGGTTCCGCGACGGCTACCGCGGCCTTGTGGAGAAAGATTTTATCCGCCTGGGAGACAATGAAGTCTCCGGCATAATAATCCGCGGCGGAACCATCCTTGGAACCTCGAACACGGCCAATCCCTTCTCTTACACGCTGCCACCGCTCGGCTCGGCGGAAAAGCCCAGGGACCTCTCGAAGCTGGCTTTTAAGAATTTCAAGGACCTAGGCCTGGGAGCGCTGGTCGCCATTGGCGGCGACGGGACGCTGATCATGGCCCAGCAGCTCTATAAAAAAGGCATGCCAGTCATAGGCGTGCCGAAAACCATAGACAACGACCTCTCGGCCACGGACGTGACTTTCGGTTTCGATTCGGCTCTCGCGGTCGCTACGGAGGCCGTGGACCGCGTGCACACCACGGCCCAGTCGCATCACCGCGTGATGATAGTGGAGACCATGGGCCGCTACGCCGGCTGGATAGCGCTGCGCGCCGGAATAGCGGGCGGCGGAGATATCATCCTGCTGCCGGAGATCCCCTACAGGGCCGGGGATATAGTGAAGGCGGTGCTGGACCGCAAGCGCCGCGGAAAAAAATTCTCCATCGTAGTCGTCGCCGAAGGAGCCCGCCCCGAGAAGGGGGAGATGACCGTGACCAAGGTCGTCAAGGGCTCGCCCGACCCGCTGCGGCTGGGCGGCGTTTCCTACAAGATCGCGGAGATACTGGACGGGAAGACCGGGCTGGAGAGCCGCGTGGTGGTTCTGGGCCATGTGCAGCGCGGGGGCGAACCCACGGCTTTCGACCGCTGGCTGGCCACCGGCTTCGGCGTGATGGCCGGCGAGCTGCTGGCTGAAAAAAAGTTCGGCCGGATGGTTTCCTTCAGGAATTTCGGTTTTTCCTCGGTCAGCATAGCCGCCGCGGTGGGCAAGCTGCGCCGCGTGTCCCCCGGCTCGCAGGAAGTGCGGACGGCCCTGGCGGTCGGGACCAGCTTCGGTAATTCTCGCATTACGGGTTGACGCGTTCAAAAAAACTTATGGCTACTGAAATATTATTCGGGATAAATACCGCGGAAGAGATCCTGAAAGCCGGCCGCCGCAAGGTCATCAGGCTGGTGATCTCCCGCAATGAAAAGAACCAGCGCGTGACCGACCTGGCCTCCCTGGCCCGCAAGGCCGGGGTGCGCATAGATTTCTGCGACCAGCGGACGATAGAGAAGCTGGCCGCCGGCGGACATCACCAGGGCGTTATCATAGAGACGGAGCAGATGGGGAAAGTGGACGTGGACGAAGCCATCGGGCTCGAGAAGGACCTGAAGAAAGCGGTCTGGGCCGGGCTGGACGGGATAACCGACCCGATGAACCTGGGCGCCATAATCAGGTCCGCCGCCTGCCTGGGCGTCTCCACGGTGATACTCCCCGAGCGCCGCTCCGCCGGGCTCACCCCGACGGCGCACAAGGCCGCCTCCGGCGCCATGGAGCGCATCAATATCATCGAAGTGGTCAATCTCAACCAGACCATCATCAAGCTGAAGGCGAAAGGTTTCTGGATCTACGGCCTGGACATGGGCGGCCAGGCGCTGCCTAAAGTGGACTTCACCCTGCCCGCTTTCATAATCATAGGCTCCGAAGGCGCGGGCCTGCACGAAAAAACCCGCGAGCACTGCGACGTGATCGTCTCCGTCCCCCAGAAAGGCGGCGTAGAAAGCCTCAACGCCAGCAACGCCGCCGCCATAGTCTTCTACGAACTCTCCAAAAAGATCTAAGACCGCGAGATGCGCCACGCGTAGCAAGCTCTAGCTGCGTGGGCGGCCTACCGTGGGGACGGGGTCATCAAAACCGGCGTCGCGCACACCGTGCGCGCGCCTGCCGCTCAAGAAAGTGGCCGATGCGGCCACGCAGGCATTCCGGCGCTTACGCAAGCCTCGCCTTCCGAGGGGCTTTTGCTGACCCCATCCCCACGGTCTCCGCCCGGGTTACTCGACCGAACGGAAAAAGGGCTGACGCATAACTAGTTAGCTCCCCTCTCCTTAATATTAATAAGGCAGTCTCTTTATTCCGGCAATCCTCTCTTGCGCCGTTAGGCGCCGGAGGGGCGGCAAGGGTATGGGTTCGGAGCGACCTCTCGGAGGCCCGAGCTTGCATAAGCGCGAGGGCCGAGAGAGGAGGCGCGGCCACGGTGTGGCCGACGCCGTGAGCGACGGGCCCATACCCTTGCCGCCCCGACTGGGCATCTCGCGGTGCAGTTCTTTATTGCGGAATAAAAAGACGACGCTGGCCCGTGCCAGCGTCTGTCTCCCTCAAAATCCGGAGCAGGAAGCAACCGTCGATAAGGTGTCCCGCTCCAAAAATAGTATAGCAGAAAAATTTTATTTGTCAAGGGGTAAAGACTTGACATGTCAAGACGCAGGAATTAATAATCAAGGATCGGGGATCAGGGAGGAAGGAATTACGATTTACTTTAAGATGAAGAGGTAAAGCTCGCCGGGGGCTTTCATGGAGGAAGCCTCGGTTTCCGCCGTAGCTCCGGTGCCCCAGAACAAGTCCACGCGCCCCGGGCCGCGTATCGCCGAGCCGGTGTCGTGGGTGGAGATGAAGCGGTTGAAATCTTTGAAAACAAGTCCGCTCTCCTGCGCTACCGGCCTCTTCGACTTAAGCAGGCCGAACAGGCCGAGCGGCACATATTTAGGATCGATAGCTATCGAGCGGCCTGCGGTGAGCGCGCGGCCTATCGCGCCGTAAGGCAGGCTGTCCTTGGGGCGGGACTTGAAAAATATATAGCGCGGGTTAAGGTCGGCCAGGCGCTCTTCGCGCGGTCCCTGCGCCGACAGGTACTTTATAAAATCCTTGAAGGACATCCCCGGGATCTCGCCGCAGTCTATCAGTATCTTCTGCACGCTGCGGAAAGGATGCCCGTTGGCCCCGTCGAAGCCCGCCCGCAGGTAGTCCCCGTCCGGGAAGCGCAGCACGCCGGACCCCTGTATCTGCAGAAGCATGATCTGGGACGGGTGCGCCGACCAGACCAGTTCCAGCCCCTGCCCCGAAAGTTTCCCGGCGTGTATCTCCTGCCTGGAATAATGCTGTACCAGCTTTCCGGCCTCATCAAAGCGGCCGTAGTCGAAGTCGACTCCCATCGCCGGGGTGGTCTTTACCAGGTCCGCAGGCTTAAGGTGCACGGCGTATTTGTGCGTCTCGTCCGGAGTCTTCGTTACCGGGATCTCCGCCTCGTAATAGCCGGTTATCACCGTCTTCCCCGTCCCGTCGTCGGCGGAGGCGCGGTAGATCTTAAAGCGGCTTTTCAGGGCGCTCCTCAGCTCCTCGGCAGACAGGGGGGAGGAGAAGAGTTCCAGCAGGGCTTTTGTGGTGGCGCGCAGGCGCGCCGCGTCATGGGAGTCCGGGCCCAGCTGAATTTTAGTCGTATCCGGGCGCGAGTTCCAATAGTCAAGGTCGGTCTTTAAAACCTCTATTATCCCGGCGCGCTCCAGGTCGTCGGCGGGCAGCGGCAGGTTCACGCCGTCCACTTCGGCCACTTCCTTTACCGCCGGCGCGTCCGCGTATTCTTCGGCGGCCTTGAGGGAGTTTAATTTGGGGCAGGCGTCGAGCGTATCGGCCGGCTGGTCGGCGGAAGGGACAACTAGCTCCGGGCCCCGTTGGGCGTACCAGGGCGCCTGGCAGAAAGCCGCCGCGGGAAAGACTAAAGAGAGAATAATGGCTGATAACCGCATATAGGAATACTACATAAACAGGCTGACGGAATCAATATGCGCAGGGCTGCTTATCGCCCCGCTCCATTTCATCACGACACGCCCTTGACGGGTTAGCCTGCTATGCTATTCATGCGGCCTGATGTTTCTTGGGGGGAACATGTGCGCTGTGGATGGAACTTCTGCTTTAGCTGGCGGGCGCAGGTCCGAAAGCCGACAGCACAGTATTAACAGCGCTCATTACCGCGCGCGCAATACCTCTAAGAATCCGCTAAACCGGATAGTCCTCGATAACCTGCTTGAATTCAAAGAGCGCCTGAAAGAGTCGCCCTCGCCCAGGCCGCGCCCCCACCCGTCCGTAATAAACGCGCTTGAGAAATTCAGCGAGTGCGGCGTCATGCGCTACGGCGCGGTGCGCTACCTCTGTCCGGAATGTGGGCATGATGTTTTTGTAGCCTTCTCCTGCAAGCGCCGCGGACTTTGCCCCAGCTGCGACGCTAAGCGCTCAGCCATTATAACCGCCGCCGCTATGGGCCGCCTGCTGCCCCAGGCGCGCTACCGCCAATGGGTGCTGGTCATTCCCAAGCGGCTGCGCTATTTCATGAGCTCCCGGCCTGAATTGTCAGGGTATCTTTCAAAAATACTGGCGCACGCGATACGCAGGTTTATAAAAAGTAAAACTGAGGGAACCGCGGCGCAACTGCATTTCATCCAGCGCTTCGGCGGAGCGCTTAACCTGCACGTGCATGTGCACGCCGTAGTCTTGGACGGCGCGTTCGTGTTAAAGGAGGGGTTGGTGGGCCTAAAGGAATTGGTCTTTTCTCCTGCTCCCGGCCCCAATGAAGAGGAACTCTTTAAGATCGTGGCGGTTATACGCAGGCAGTTGTTGCGCCGCCTGCGCAATATGGGCTGCCTGCCGCCGGAAGCCGCCGAGCAGATGCTGAAGTGGAAGAACTCCGGCTTTTCGCTGCATAAAGAGGTTGTTATTTACCCGCGAAACCGCCCAGGTCTGGAACGGCTGGTGGAATACTGCTCCCGCCCGGCCCTATCCGTGAGCCGGCTTATCTACGCGGCCGCGACAAAAACCGTGATTTACCGTGCCGCGCGCCGGGATGGTAAGCCGGAGCTGATGACTATGGACGCGCTGGAATTCATGCGGCGCTGGGGATTATTGATGCCGCCGCCGCATAAAAACCTGGTGCATTATTACGGCGCACTGGCGCCGCGCTCGCCGCTGCGGCGCGCACTGACCGCCAAAGCGGAAAAGGAAGCTAAAAAGGTTCTTACTGCTGAAAGGTCTGAAAAGTTAAAAAATAAGGCCCGCTCCTGGGCCGCCTGCCTGGCGCGGGTGTTCGAGGTCTTCCCGCTTATCTGCCCCAAATGCAACCTGGAACTTAAGCCGGTCGCCGTTATCTTCAAAGACAAAGAACTTGTGCGGCTCTTAAACCATTTCGGCCTGCCGGCGGAATTCCCTAAATTCCGGCCGGCGCCGGCTCAGTCTTTATATGCTGTAAAACGCGGCCCGCCGGATGAAGACTGCCAGCTGGACACGCGGGTAGACCAATACGACGCAATAGACCCGCCGGCTCCGGAAGACTGAACTCCCTCACCATCTGAAACCAGCCCGCCGCCTGACGGGCCGGGAAACCGCGCGAAAAAACACGAAAAAGAACCCGCTTTTTGTTATTATAGCGGAATAGGGAGATTCTCGGAAAAATTTGTGCAGGCGGAAGAGGGAAAACTTTCAGGGGAAACTAGCGATAATCGCCCTTATGTTTCCTACAATTCCACGCTCACCCGCCAGGATACAGGGGAGAAGCTCAACGCGCGCTACCGCAACAAGGACGGCACTTACAACCAGACTGAACTGGACAAGGTGACCCGCCTGATGCGCTGCAGTCTGACCGGGCGCGAAATGCCCGTCCCGGTAAAACTGCTGGAACTGCTGGATGCGGTAGAGGACAGGTTCGGAAAAAAAGGACTCATCCTCCTGAGCGGCTACCGGACCCCGAAGCTTAACGGCCAGCTGCCGGGCGCGGCTAAAAACAGCCTTCACATGCTGGGCTGGGCAGCCGATATAAAGATTCCCGGTTACAGCTCTACGGCAGTAAAGAAATACGGGTTGAAGCTCGGCGCCGGCGGCGTGGGCTATTATCCGACTAAGGGCTTTACCCACCTGGACGTAGGCAAGGTGCGCTATTGGGTGGTAAAAAAACCGCCGCGCAAGCGTTATGTCCGCCGCGCCCGGCAAAGACCGTCCGGAAAGGCAAAAAAGCCGCGCCTCGGCGCCAGGCGGCGGAAAAGCGCACGGCCGCAAAGAAAAAACCGGCTTAACTTATGCAAAGAACCATAGCCTTCGTTTTCGCCGCGCTGTTCTTCCCGGCGACCGTCTTTTCCGGGGGGCCCGCTATCCCGGATAAAGTAATTCTGAAAAAGACCGGTATCAAGAAAATAGTGATCGACGCCGGCCATGGCGGCAAAGATCCCGGCGGTCCCAGACGGTTCGGCCTTAAAGAAAAAGAGCTGAACCTGCTGGCCGCTAAAGAACTTTACGCTTTGCTTAAAAAAGAGAAACTGTTTGCCACGCTGCTTACGCGCGAAACGGACGTGTTTATCCCGCTGGCCGAGCGGTCCCGCATCGCCAACGACTTCAAAGCCGATATTTTCATCTCCATCCACGCCAACGCCTGCGGCAACCGCAAAGAAAACGGCTTCGAGATATACTTCATGTCTGAAAAAGCCTCCGATCCCTGGGCGGCCGAAGTGGCCGATTATGAAAACTCCGTGACGGCTCTGGAAGAGGGCGGGCAAGGCGACCCTGCGGCCATGCTGCTTCACTCAATGGCACGTAACGAATACTTAAACGACGGCAGCTTCCTGGCGGGCCTGGTGGCGGCCGAGATGGGCAAGGGCGCCCCGTTCGCCAACCGCGGCGTCAAGCAGGCGGCTTTTTACGTGCTCCGCGGCACCTATGCGCCCGGCATACTCGTGGAAATGGGCTTCATGACCAACTCCACGGACCAGAAGAAACTTAACGATAAAAAAATCCGCGCCAAGATCGCCAAAGCTATTTACCGGGGCATTATGAAATACGCCGCTCTAAAAGGCTGGAAGAGACGATAACAGCCAAATTTAAATTTTCCGGCAATGAAAAGAATCGCTCAACTTGCGGGCTTTTTTTAAATGTAGGGCCAGGTTGTGCGCACCCAAGTTCTTATGGCTTTTTCATCGCGTTCCCTGGCGCGGCGTTCCGGTTTCTGCGGAGTCCAGCCCAGGGAGCGCAGGAGCCTGCCTATATGGTCGACATGATAACTGACCCGGAATTCCTTTTCGATCACGGCCGCCACGCGGGGGCAGGTCCAGAGGTCCGTAAAGAAACCGGCGCTTGTTGCGCCTTTACGGAGCAGTTTTGCGAGCCGGGATTTGCGTTTAGCGGAAAGCTTGGGCGGACGTCCGAGAGAGGGCTTTGCCTTAAGGCTTTTGCGGCCGGATTTGAGATAGGCCGCTTTCCAGCGGCGCGCGGAGCGCCTATCCACCTTGAGCTTTTTTGCTACATCAACAGGCTGGAATCCGTTTTGAAACAAAACGACCGCCTGCATACGTCGTTGTTCCAGTTGCTGCGGGCTGCCGAATGGGCGCATGGCGCACCTCCAGCCCATAGTATAGGACATTGCTTATGCAGGTATCAATAATTGGGAATGGAACCAGCCAATGCGGTCTCGGTTAGGTGGGAATTACTGCCTGTTTTGTGGTCTCGGGTAGCTGGGACGGAACAGCGGGGCACGCTATTCACCACCGCCCAGCACGGAACGTACCGCCCGGGCCAGCATCTCCACGTCCACGTTCTTGGGCAGGAAAGCCGCGCAGGCGGGGTTCCTCTCGAAAGCCGCCCGCACCTCCGGCGGCATATTGGATTCCCCGGTCATCACTATGAACGGTATCGCGCGCAGGGCCGGGTCAAGGCTGGCCTTAAGGCGCCCCGCCAGTTCCAGGCCGGTCATTTCCGGCATGTTGAAGTCCAGCACCAGCAGGTCCGGTTTGAACGCCGGTATGCGCAAGAGCGCCTCCAGGCCGTTCCTGGCCGCCTCCACTTCGTAACCCTCGCCGGCCAGCACGGCCTTGTACATCTCCCGCACCGGGTAATCGTCCTCTACTATCAGCATTCTTTTCATAATTTTCGCGGTTTCCTTATAATGACGCCTCCACCTCCGTAATTACCCTTCCAGGGTAATTAGGCTGTACGTCACGACATTTGCAGGGCTTTCCCTATGTTCTCCAGCAGTTCTTCGCGCGGGGCGGGCTTATGCATGAGAGCCTTCACCTGCGGGAACTTCTCGAATGCGGCGACAGCGGAACCCAGCCCGGTTACCACTATAATGGGGAGAGCCGCCGTTGCCGGGTTCCCGGTTATGCGCCGGGCCAGGGTAAGCCCGTCCACCCCCGGGAGCATGGCGTCGAGCAGCAACAGGTCCGGGCCAAACCCCGCGACGGCCTTTTCAACCTCCCCTCCCTTCTCGCAGCAGGCGGTCTCGTAGCCGGCCTCGGCTAGTATATCGCTGAAGAAATCCCTCACTTCCTGGTCGTCGTCGGCTATCAGTATCTTTTTTTTCATAGTGTGCACCTAAACCTAAAAACCGCAGCGCCCGCCGCCGGCGAGCACGTCCAGCACCTCGGCCGATATCTTACTAACGCTCTCCTGTTTGTTCAGCATCCGCATTACCTGGGAATATCGGGACAGACTGTCCCTGCTTATCCGGGTAAAATGCGTAGCCGTCACCACTATCACCGGGATATGGCGCAGCGCGGGGTTGCGGCTCATCTCTTCGAGCATCCGCAGCCCGTCGAAATCCGGCATGGAGATGTCCGTAACCACCGCGTCCACCCCGCCCTCCAGGAAATAGGCTATCCCCTGCAAGCCGGTATGCCCCACCAGCACCTGGCAATGCTCCTCCATAGCGGCGGCCAGGAGCTCCGCGAAGATCTCGTTATCGTCCAGTACTACTATCTTTTTGCGCCCGTCCGGGTTCATTTCCTTTTTGCGCCCGTTGCAATTGTAATTGTATGTCACCATAACAATTATCGGAGGGAACCGGCCACTTAAGTTTTTAAATAAACCGGCAGTCTGAACGCACCGCCCGGCCGCAGCCTCAATCGTATCTGCTTCTGACTTCCTTTATAAGGGCCATGACGGCGGCGCGTTCCTCGGGCGTACCGGCCGCTTTCAGCCGCGCCAGCAGCGGCGCGAGCTCGGCCCGCTCCGCCTCCTTCTTCCTCCTGCGTTCGGCGCGCTCCGCTTTCTGCTCCGGCGTCAGCCTGGCTTCGGCCTCGGCGGCCTGCTTCACGGTCAGCTCGTAGATCCGCAGGCGCAGGGTTTCTTTTTCGGCGGCGCCCTTGGCGGTGCGCAGGGCCTCCCTCAGCCTGTACAATTCCATGCGCAGCGGATCCTTTCTCATTTCCTCCAGCCACGCCTTGCGCTTGGCCGCGGCCTCCATCACCCCCGGCTGTTTCGCGAAGGGGCCGGACGGCCGCGCCGCCGCCGGGATGACGGCGCCGGGTAGCAGCAGGGCAAAAAGAAAAGGACCTTTGTTCACAGCTCCTCCTTCATGGGACTCTTCTAATATTTCCGTACCGCGCGCGGCCCATTCAAGGTGTTGACCCGGATTTTGGACGCATTCGGGTCGTCTACATCCGTAAGCACGACACCGTAAGTATAAGGCGCTTTATATATCCTCAACTGCGAATTAAGGTTCTCAGGCTTTTCGCAGGCCAGGGGCACCACGCCCGCCCCGTCGTAGTATTTAAGTCCGCAGGCCGAAGTGTAATCCGGGATGGGCCCTATATAGCCGGTGGTAGAGACGATTACCTCGTCAATGTACATTTTATGTGTGAATGCGTTGGAGGAGGAACCCCCAAGCCCCATATAAAGCACTTTCCAATAGCCGGCATCAGAAATATTGGCCGTGGCCTGCCCGGTAAGGCTGCCGTTGAGATAAAGTTTGCCGACGGCCGCGGTGCCGGTGGAAGGGACCAGCAGTTCCACGGAATTCCAGACGCCCGTGGAGATAGGAGTGCTGTAATCCCCCGGCCAGGCATCATTGGTGTCGTTGAACTCCATGGCCAGGCGGTAATCCCCCGGCACTTCCTTGTACGCGTAAAGGACCAAGGAACAGGGAATAGCGTTGGCGTTGTTGCAGGCGGAATTGGACCCGTCCATCTCCAGGATGCTGTGCACCTGGCCGTTGCCCATACTGGTAAAGAAGTTCTCGTCGAGATAAACGTACATCCGCACGTACGCGTAAGAGGAGATGTTCACGTTTTTCATAAGTAGGGCGTACTTAGCCGTGGCGCTGACGTCGTCCAACTTAAGGCTGGCCTTGCTGCGGAAGGACATCGCGGTTGAGACGCTGACGGAATTTACGCTGTCATCCCAGACCTCGTCCCAGGCGCCCATCGGGGAAGCCGTGACCAGCATGCTGTTATTGGGACGGTTGAAGTCGTCAACCAGGTAGCGGCCGGGATTGAGCCCGATAAAGTTGGCCGAGTTGGCAGCCCCGTCGGCCAGGTATGAAGAGTTCACCGACAAAATATAAGCCGTCGCGTTGGTCTGCAGGGACGTGTTCAGCGACACCGCGCGGAAATCATCCTCTATGGTCGCGGAATTTATCGTCAGCGGCGGATAGAAGGAGTAAGTGCCGGTATTCTGCCACTGCGTTTCATTTGGGGAGACGGCCCGGTCGAAGTACACCTTTACCGTGTTCGGATCGGTGGCCGAGGCATAGACCATGTTAGGCTTCTCTATCTGGCCTATATAGGTCAGGCTGGAAACCACGGCCTCGTCGAAATACAGCCCGCGCTGGTATGGGTTGGCGAAATTATTCGGGCTGTCCCAGCCCAGCCCCAGATAGGCGTGCCTCCATGATACGGCATCGCTGAAATCAGTGGAGACGCTCCAGATCCTGTTGCCGTTCAGCCACGCTTTCACGGCCGCAGGATTCGCGGGCGTAGAGATGTATACTTCCAAAGAGTTCCACCTCCCCGGGGTTACAGGGATACTGGGGCTCCCCACCCAGGCGTTCGCGGAATTATAAAGTTCCATGTACAGGGACGGAACCCCGCCGTTCATGTACAAGTAAGCGTTGACGTTCCGGCTGTAGGTGACGTTGTCGATATTAGCTATGGTCTGGTATTTCGCGTCGGGGATATTGAAGAATGCCGGCGGAGCGTTGAAATAGAGCCGGTAATATACTTCGTTCAGGGCCAGCGCGGAATCATACATGATCTGCGCCTGCTTCGTCAGGGTGGAGGCGTCGCAGCTGAAGAACGAAGCGCCGCCGTAGAGCCTGGTGGTAGTGGACAAGGCGAACCAGTTGCCGTTGTCCAGCGCCGCCCCGCCCGACGGCCAGTCGGCCGCCGGCATGTCCGTATCAAGTATGGCTTGGCCGTCGCGGTTGAAGTTGTCCATGTAAACCGCGGCCTTGCTGAAGCCTATGAATGTGCCGCTATTGCCGGAACCCAGGGCCGCCCCGTTGACGCCGGCGACGCCGGTGACGGTAAGCGTGTAAGTGGTGTTCAAGGCCAGGGGCGCCGCAAGCGTCACTGAAGACTATCAATAAGGATTGCGGGTGTATTGCAGGACCTGGAAAGACCCGTCCTTTTCCTGCGCTATCAGGGTCCAATAATCCAGATCGCCGTCCTCCTGCCTGTTGTGTGAAGCCAGCTGAACCTGCGCGAACTGCTTTGTGCCCAGGAACGCTTTCTCAGCCTCGTCGGCTACGTTACGTATATTCCTGGCGATAATCTGGCTTTCGGGAAGCGTATCTTCACTTTCGGCGGCCGCTTCAGCCCTCAGATATTTCGCGAAGGCGCGGACGGCGGGGTCGCCGGAAGACAGCTTGAATACATCCGAATTTATATCCGCTTCATTATACCCGGTGATATCGGCCAGGATCTTTATAAGGCTGGTTTTCGCCGGATACGTGTTCATTCCGAAAATATAACCCAGGTTCTCCGGCTCTTTTCTTTGAGCCGCGTTCACCGCCGCCTTGAGAGGTCCGGGAATACTGTTTAACCACCTGGAAGAGAGCTCCTCCGCGCCGGAATTAAGCCGGGAACGGGACAATAACCGCGTAGAAACGGACGCCGCCTGTCTTGTTTTTATATAGCCTATTTCAAAAACGTAGTTCATCGGTCCCGTGCCGTCGCCTTCGCGGTAAGACAGGTGATCCAGGACAAAATTGCCTTCCCTGGCAAGTTTGGCCGATATTTCAGTTATTGCGGCATCGCGTTCCGCCTCGGTTTTGTACCACGGACTTTTGTACTTTCCAAGCATTGAGTAGCCGCCGGTATAAGTGACCATGGCTTTATACTTGAAGCCGGTGCTTTCAAAGCTGTTGTACGCGCCTGCGCTTACAACGGGAATGCCGGCGCGTTCAAAGGACTTCCGCGCGTCCCCGGCGAATTCCACCGCGTCTTTCTTCGTGTTGAACAGGCGCAGCGAGACCCATACGCATGATGCGGTTTCCGCCTTTGTGCCGTCAATATGTACCGGCAACGATATGGCTGCCGGAATTTTTTCCATATCGGATTCGGCCGCCGTTGCAATATCGGCGGCCTTAAAGGTCTGCAGACCGGTGAAATCCGCCGCGTAGGCCCTTCCCGCCGTTATTACCAGTACCGCCATTATTATTTTCCTCATTAGTGTTTCTCCTTTTGCTTTGTTCCGGGAAACTTTCGCTTCGTCCCGGTTCGGTCATATGACTCGTTTGGCCGCATATATATTCTAGCGGACCGCCGCGGTCTTCGCATGAGGCGGCGTACCCACACGGGTGTCGTATTTGTTCTTATAAGGATTGCCCGTTTGGCTTACGTCCGCGCCGGCGCCCAGAACAGATTTTTAGTGACCCGCAGGGTCTCTGCCCGGGGATGGGGGGAAACAGGAAGGATCAGAAGTCCCATAGGCGGACTATTTTGCCGATAATATAGAAGAAGGCGGTCTTGTCGGTTTTTTTGGTGACGGCGTAGGTTTGCGCGGCGGCGATGTTCATGTGCATCAGCGGAAAAAGGCCCCTTAAATCCAGCGCATCGGCGCGAATGATGCCCTTGCTAGCCCATTCGGGGGTGCCGGACTCTTCCAGCTTTTTAAGATATCCTTTCATTTTATCGCGCAGGGCCGGTTCTAGAGTGCTTAGATTGGGATATTCCACCATCGTGCCGGCCAGGCGCGACTTGTAAAAACCTTTTTTTACTTCTTTCAGCAGCCCGGCCTTTGCCAGCGCCTTGAGGGACTTTTCCGCCGCCGGCTTTTTTATGCCAACCGCTTTTGCGATATCCGCCGCGGTCCAGACGCCGGTGTCATTGTTCATTGTCAGATTGCATTTGTATGTTTCCAGGCTGGACAGAATGACCATGAACTGGTCCGGAGTCACATAAGACTTATTTTCCGACAGGGACCTTTCCAACGCCTTATGCAAAGGGGAAAGCCCGGACGCTTCCGCCTTCGCGGAGAGGACCGGCTCAATTATTCCCTTAAAAGCTTCTTCGCCCGCCATGGTCTTGAGCCAGGCCAGGACAAGTTCGTTGGCCGGGGGTGTTTTTGGGGGCAGCCGCAAAGCGAAAAAAAGTTTTTGGAGCCGGCCGATTACCGGCAGGATCCTGCCCTGTTCCATCATGAGGTATTTGCGGTAGGATAACTGCAGTACGGGGGCCCCGCCGTTGTCGTGATAAAAGCGGTAGGCTGTGGGAAAACCGGCGGTCTTTCTAAGCCGCATCAGCGTATCTGAAAACAGTGTTCCCATGTTTATTCCTCCTGCTTTTTAGTCGACAGTCTGTTAATCCATTTAAGCATATGCGGCCGGTCCGGTAAAAGGCCAGGCCTCTCTTGCGCTTCGTGTTCTTCGGGCCGGGACTTTGCCTCCGGCTTTCTTCAGATCCCGCCTCGCGGCGGACACCTTTGCTTCGGCTAACGGGGTAAGACTAAAACTCCTGTCACTCAGATATTTTTCATCCCGGGAGAACTCCGATCTCAGGGCATACGCCCCTGCACAGGTAAGCAGGCCAGCCAGTTGTACGTTGCCACAGCCGAGATCCGGGTAACAGACGCTTGACCGAGCACTTTGTATGGAGCCTGCACATAAGTGCCGGTATAAGTTGCGCTGGTCCAAACGTTAATATTGGTCCGCAGCCTTACAAAAGGCTCGTTAAGTAGCAGCATCGCTCTGTTCACGGCGTCGGTCGAATTTTTTCCCATCGCGCAGATTGAACCGAATCCCACCAGTTTGTCGCCGGCGACTTCACTGGCGGCCGGGCCAGCGGCGCTTTTTTCCGCTGGAGTGACCATTCCCACAGTGATATCTGTCTGGGCCATAGCTGCCGTGGTAAGCGGATCCGCGGCGCCGTTGATCGCGCTCCTGTCGCCCTTTCCCTGCGCTACAGCCTCGAACACGATGAAGTCCTTATAAACCCCAAGCTCTGTGACGGTCCCCAACAGGTTGGCCTTCAGTCCGGGTTCGACCATTTCCGGGGTCTTGCCGGGCGCCAGTACGTATTGAACTTTCAAGACGAATAACCCGGCGGACGTCTTGGCTACTATGACATTACGCACGGGATACCTGGAGAGCAGCAGGTCTTTATTGGTTATCCCATAATTTCCGACAGGAGCGTCCAGGAAGCTCTGCAGATCCCGCTGTGAAGGGGCTTTCCCGAGCCTTTCGCTGGCCGTGTCCGTATTATCGGCCTTAACCGCGACAGGCATGGGACTGAATATGGAACCGGCAGCCTCCGCCCTCAGGCTCTGGGCGGATAGCGCATTAAGATCGAAATCTCCGGCCATGGCAGTCGAAGTCAGACTGAGCGCGGTCACCGCAAGTGCAATTATGCTTTTTGTGTTTTTCATAGTTTATCCTTATCTCTCCGATTTTTATCCAACCTCGTTTCCCGGTCCGCCTTGGCTGGCGTTCAAGACCATGCTTATAGTTTACAAGTATGCGGCCGCGCCGGCATGAGGCCTATTACCCAGCCGTGCGGCGTATTCATGCTTATAGAAATTGCCCCGTTGACCCAGGTTGAGTACGGGGGCGTATTCGCGGTTTTGGTGACCCGCAGGGTCTTTGGTCTCTGGCCGGCCGGGTCAGCGGCTTAAGGCCCGCCGCCCGCCGCTACAAGGGCAGTCTTTTACGGGGAAAACGGCTTTGTCGCGGTGGAGGTGAAGCGGGGGCCGGGCACTGATGCCTCGCGCATGGGAGGGCTGAAATTATTCCAAAAAGATTATCAGCAGGCCAAGTGCTACTTTGTCTGCGGGGTTACGCAGCGGGAGTACCAGGGGAAAGTCGAGATTTGGCCGTTCAAGGATTTCATTGTTCACTTGCCGGAAATTCTAAAAGGTCAGAATAAGCCCCCAAAGTAGATACCCTTCTTTTTAATCCATTCGCGGAACCAGATATCCGAAAACACCGCAACCCCGTCCTCCTTCTCAAGCAGGCCTTTAGCCAGCAAAAGAGCCTCCGATTTCTGCACGGAGGAGGCCGATCCAAGACGATAGGAATTGATAAACCCCATAGAGAACAAATCCGTTGCGCCGGACACGGCCATAGCCTGCAGCAGTTTCCGCTGTGAAAGCGCCAGCGAATCCCATATTGAAAGGAACATCGGAGACAGCCCCCGCACGATCCTGCCGACAGCTTCGGCGACTGCCGGGCGCGGCACGTTTTTTATGTCCGTGCAACCGCTCCATATTTCGTGGCATAAATGCAGCGTATAATACGGAACCGCCCGCGAAACCCTTATTATCTCCTCCGTGGTCCCGGCGTCTATGGTTATCCCCGAAGCCCAGAACTTGCCGGAAATGAAAGAGCTGAGCTCCCCCGAAGGGATTTTGCCCAGGAAAAGGACTTTCCCCATTTTATAAAAAGGCTTGTTTTTATTCAACACCATGTCGGTTAAATTCAACCTGTTCTTTAAAAAGCTCCTGCTGCCTTTTGCCCTATTTTAATACCGTACGGCAGAATTTGGGAAGAGTTTTTAAAGAATTTTCAAGAAGGGGATAGGCTTTTTCAATTTTTATGCGAGTATAGTCGTGGACAATTATATTTCGCAATACAGTCATATTCCTGAGTTCTTTAGCCATAGCGGCAGGTATTATCCCGCGCCGGTGTAAAACATCAAAAGATTCTCCCATAGTCCGGGGAATCTCAAAATTTTCTTCGGCTATTATGTGGCTGGCGATATCCACACAGTTTTGAACCACGATCTGAAAATTGCGGTAGACGATATCCTGCGCGTCATAATCGGCGGAAAAAACGCCGGCATTACGGCCTATATGTCCGGCAATTCTGCCCAGCGCCCTTTCCAACTGGATAATTTTTCTGCTTATAAGTTCTTTATCCATATCTTTCCATCCGGTCCAAAGCGGTTTTTCTTAAAATTCTCTGGCTGGGCGTCCAGTCCCAATACTCGCTTATCGCGCGCCATTTAAATTTTTCGGCTGAAGCGGGCATTTTAATATGCGCCGGCAGACCTTTTGAGTAGACCTGGAATTTCAGTAAAGGATCAGCTTCGTTAAGTATAACGAGATCCACATTTATACCTAAAATCCGCGCCAATTCTTCCTGCCAGCGCAACTGCAACGTAAAAGCTTTTTTAGCGGCTACGGGGCCGAGTAATACCGCCACGTCGGCATCACTGTTTTTTTTGGATTTACCCGCGGCCCATGAGCCAAAAAGATACACGGCCACAACTTCCCGTTTTGACGAGAAAAAACTATCAAGCTGTTTTATAATGCGCATCATAAATCTGCAGGGACGATATCACATCCGCTGAATCATAATCTATCATATTAAATTCAATTTCCCAAATGGCGGGCGAGCACACGCACGAGCCAGACTCCAGACCTCCTGACATAGGCCCGCCTCATTTTGTCCGCTTTTTGTTAACCAAGAAACAAAGCTACGCCCCCTGATACCCTGTAGCGACTTGTCCGTAGTAAAAAGGGTTAAGCATACCGTATCCTCCACACTAAATCAATTATACTTTACGGTATTATGCCCCCGGATCATGGATATTATGGATATTTGCGGACGGCTTTTACGCCTTCCGGGGTCTGGATCCTCAGCCTGGAGGCCGCTGGGTCGGCTACGTCCACCAAGGATATAATATCCGTGCCGGCGTTAGTCCTGACCTTCAGCTTGGCGGTCGTTCCTGGGCAGGCCGGGTCCATGCGGGCCGCAGTTACATTCTGGGTCCCGTCAAAAAACTTCAAGCTGGAGGCGGAATAACCGGCGGTATCGGTTGAACCGAGCACCTCAAAACCGGTCTCTATCCCGTTCATATTCCTGGCCTGAACCCGGAAATAATACAGCGTGCAGCCGGTAAGGGATATTACGGAAGTGGAGGTCATGATATTCCAGCTCAGGGGGCCGGCGTATGGGCCGTACAATGTTCCGCTGAAATCCGAAGCGGTGGATGCCATAACCCGGTATTCCGTATAAGGCGGGTTGCCGTTGGCCAGCCATGCAACGTCAATTGAATTAAAGAACACCCCGGTAAAGGGATTGACCGGCGTGCCGGGCTGTGCAGCAAGCGTGGCGGTAGAACCGACAACCACGTAATCAGTGGTAAGAAGTTTAAGCGTGGCGTAGTCCGGGGTCTTTACACGGGCGTAATAAGTGGTATTGGGCGCTAAAACCCCGGTCAAAAAAGCATTGCGGTTGTAGGTGGCGCTCGAATTCTCGACAACCGAATAATCGGAATAAGTCGAGATCTCGGCCGTGAACTGGGCGTTCGAGGGATTGCCTGCCGCGCCCCATTTAACGCTGAACGAACTTACCCACACCTCGGGGAAAGAGCCGCCGTAAACATTGCCGCTTACGGTAACGGTGCTGGTGTTATCGCCGTCGAAGAAGGCGTTCTCGCCGGTTATGGTGACGGTGCTAAACGACAGGAATGTGCCGCTGCTCTTGTGGAGCGCCTGGACGGAATCAAGAATATTATCAGCCGCTAAAATGCCGGTATAACGATTTGTGGCTATGTTGTTGTTGTCCACTATCAGCGTGCCGTTGCTCCCCGGCGTCTTTATGAACACCGTGCCCGCGCCGCCTGACTTTACGCCGTTTGAACCGGCAAAAGCCGTTATGGCGCCGCTAAACCCGCTGGTGCTGGCTATAACAGCCACGCGCCCGCCGCCGCCTGTGCCATAACCGGTGTCGGCTCCCCGCGCGCTTATTGAACCATTACCGACCAGCGCCCCGCCGGTGATATAAACACTGCCGCCTGAACCGCTGCCGACAGAACTGCACCCATTGGAAAGTATCTGGCCGTTCAGCGTAAGCGTGCCCTGCACATTCAATATAGCGGCGCCGCCGCCGAACGCCCCCGGATAAGTTGCGTTGGCCCCGCCGGATCCCAGATCGATGGGCGCCGAATAACTGCCGTAAGTCGGACCGGGCGTATTTGCCTCCGAAGTGACGCCGCCCTGCCCACCATAGCCGGCGCCAGTGTCCCAATTGTTTACGGCACCAGGACCGTAACCGACTTTATAGCCTTTGCAGGAAACATCTATCTTGCCTCCCGTCTCAATCGTCATATTAGACAGCGTAAGATCCAGTTTATGGACCTCGGCTGTACTGTTTGCGCTATGGGAAAGGACGCCGTTATTTCTGATAGTGATGCTGCTCAAAACCGGCCACGGCGCCTGCGTACTATCCTGAAGATCATATCCACCGGCATATTTGATATCAAGGAAGGTGGCGTTTGGAACGATGCTGGAGGAACTTAAAACCAAAGTAAAGCTTGATATCTCCATTGAAGCGGGCGTGTTCAGCCGGCCGCTCATCTCAAGATAATTACCGGTCCCGTCTCCGGAAATATTCTGCAAATGCAACCTGGAACTTAAGCCGGTCGCCGTTATCTTCAAAGACAAAGAACTTGTGCGGCTCTTAAACCATTTCGGCCTGCCGGCGGAATTCCCTAAATTCCGGCCGGCGCCGGCTCAGTCTTTATATGCTGTAAAACGCGGCCCGCCGGATGAAGACTGCCAGCTGGACACGCGGGTAGACCAATACGACGCAATAGACCCGCCGGCTCCGGAAGACTGAACTCCCTCACCATCTGAAACCAGCCCGCCGCCTGACGGGCCGGGAAACCGCGCGAAAAAACACGAAAAAGAACCCGCTTTTTGTTATTATAGCGGAATAGGGAGATTCTCGGAAAAATTTGTGCAGGCGGAAGAGGGAAAACTTTCAGGGGAAACTAGCGATAATCGCCCTTATGTTTCCTACAATTCTCACATGTGCGAAATCTCTAGAATTGACACCGTCACAAGTAATGCTTGGGTGTTGTGATAATGAAGCAAGCGCTACAGAATGGGAATCATTCCCAAAAAAAGGTGTTACTCCCGAGAATTTTGATGAAATGGTGTATGGAAGGGCGACCTGTATTCACCTTGGGAATCCTCGGGGTTGTGTTAGAATAACGGGTGTAAATTTGTAAGGAGCATGGGTATCTCGTAGAATTAATATTACGAGTAAAAACCCTAGGAGGAATACCCATGCTCACTAATAATCAGGTTATTGAAAAAATAGT
>JAJZPF010000007.1 GCA_021811315.1 bacterium | reverse complement strand
ATGTCCATGGTCATAGCTATAGATTATGGACGGAATCCAGCGCATTATCAAGGTCGGAGTAATTTCACCATCATGTTGCGTTGGAAACGGGGATATTTTCACCATCATGTTGCATTGGATAATTCTACGACTATGGGACACTATTAAAAATTTGCTAGAATTATTATTCAGGCGTCAATATAAGCTTTAAGGGCCCGTAGCTCAGTTGGTTAGAGCAAACGACTCATAATCGTTGGGTCGAAGGTTCAAGTCCTTCCGGGCCCAGTAATCTAAAAGGCCGTCCTCTTCAGGGGACGGCCTTTTTTGCTTTGAGCGGGGGGACAATTACGGCGCGGTTTTTTTTACGGCTTCGTTTTCAACGTAGGTATATTCCGCTTTCAGCGGGCCGCCGGGCTCATAGACGTTCAGCGTCTTGAGGGCGTTCTTCAGATAAACGAATTCTTTCTGAAGTCTCCCGTCCTGCGTGTATGCTTTTATCGTGCCGTCCGGGATCTTGCCTTCCTGGCTTATCAGGTTGAATTCTTTGTCCAGGCGGACTTTCCCTATGTACTTGCCGTTGAGCCTGAAAGTGAACAGCTCTCCGCGCGCCTGCCTCGCCACTTTGACCGTGATCCCGGACTCGGGTTCGGCGGGAACCGCTTTTGCCTCCGCCGCCGCTGCAGCCGCCGCGGGAACCGCGCGGGGGTCGGGGGGCCTGGCCAGCTGGTCGTCCGCGTAGTAAAACTCGGAGACGGTCTTGCCGTCGGGGCCGAACTCTTTCTTCCAGCCGTTGAGCCGGTCGTTCTTGTACGCGGCCTCCATAAGAAGCTTCCCGTCCTCCGTGAAGAATTTGAACGGACCCTCTTTGCCGCCGGCCAGGTAATAAGCCTCTATCTGCAGCGCTCCGGAGGGGAAGAAAGCTTTAAGCGTTCCGTTGGCCTTCCCGCTCATCATGGTCTTCACCGTTTTCAGGCCGCCTTCCGGGTAATATTCGGTATAGGTCCCGTCGCCTATCGAGCCCTCGGTCAGGGCAAGGACGCCGTTCGCGTCGAAAGTTTCGGTAGCTATGGCCACGCCGCTCTCGATATAGACCAGCTGCCGCGTCATCGAGCTCGGGAATATGGTCTGGAAAGTCAATTTAGGGGCGGGGGCCGCCGCTGCCTCGGGCAGAGCCGTTGAAATTTCTATGCCGGCTTCCGTTGAAACCGCTATAGCCGCGGGCAGGGCCGCCGGGAGCTCGGCGGGCGCGGCAGGCGTTGCTGCGGCGGGGGCGGGCTCGGCCTTCTGTTCCTGTATATCGGCTTTGTTTATCGTGAGCGAACCGTATTTTGTCCTGACCAGCAAGGCCCCGTCCATTTCGCCGGTGACTTCTCCTTCGAGTTTCGCCCCGTCCTTCAATACAAAGGTATCGGCCCGGCAAAAGCCGGGCAGCAGAAGTAAAAAAGTATAGATCAGCAGTTTCATGAAGCCTCCGATATCCTATTCTACTAAAGAAAGGCGGGAAAACGAAGAATATGCGCGTATTTCAGGCCTTGACAGAATGATACCCGTCTGGTATCCTATCAATCAGAATGAAACTTATCAATAGAAATGTGGATTATGCCGCCAGGGCGCTGATTTTTATGGCCAGGGCAAATAAACCCACCGTTTCCGTCACCCAGATGCAGGAAGCGGTGAACGTTGCCAGGCCTTTCCTCCGCAAAATACTGCAAAAGCTCCACAGGACCGGAATACTGCAGGCCGTCAAAGGCAAAGGCGGCGGTTTCGCGCTGGCCAGGACCCCGGAAAATATAAGGCTGAGCGATCTTGTGGCCGCGCTGCAGGGCCCGCTGAAAATAAGCGAATGCGTCTTCGGGAAAAAAGTGTGCCAGGACCACGACGCCTGTCTTCTTCGCCACAGGATAGAAGCGATAGAAGCGCGGATGCTCCTGGATATTGAAGGGATCACGATACAAGACCTGGTATGAAAACAAAAAGACAAATAATAAACATAGACGAAACGAAATGCGACGGCTGCGGCAACTGCGTCACCGGCTGCCACGAGGGCGCGCTGCAGGTGATAGACGGCAAAGCCCGCCTGATCAGCGATCTGCTCTGCGACGGGCTCGGCGCCTGCATCGGCGAATGCCCCCGGGGCGCGATCAAGATAGAAACGCGCGAAGCCGTTCCCTACGACGAGGTTAAGGTCATGGACGGGATGGTGAAGCAGGGGGCCAATACCATAAAAGCCCACCTGAAGCACCTCAAGGACCATGCCCAGAAAGCGTTCCTGAAGCAGGCTTACGACTATCTCGAAAAGCACGATATCCCGAACCCACTGGAGGAAGAACTTATGGCGCACGATAAAGAGCATAAGCACGGAGAACATCACCACGGCGAACATCCCCACGGCGAGCACCACCACGGCGGTCACGGCCACGGCGGCTGCCCCGGCAGCCGGACCATGGACCTGCGGGGGGATGCCGGCGCCGAAGAGGCCGCCGAAGGCCCGGCCGCGAAATCGCAGCTGCGGCAGTGGCCCGTACAGCTGCACCTCGCTTCGCCTATGGCGCCGTATTTTCAGAAAGCCGACGTCGTGGTAGCCGCGGACTGCACCGCTTTCGCCTACGGTAATTTCCACAATGACTTCATAAAAGGCAAAGCTATAGTGATAGCGTGCCCAAAGCTGGACGACGGCCAGGAGATCTACGCGGAAAAAGTCCAGGCCCTGATAGAGGACGCGAAGATCAACACGCTCACCGTGGTAACCATGGAGGTCCCCTGCTGCGGCGGGCTGCTGGCCATGGTAAAGCAGGCCGCCGCGGCCGCCAGCCGCAAAGTCCCGATCAAGAGCGTGGTGATAGGAATAGGCGGCGGAATTAAAAGCGAAGACTGGGCTTGAGATAAGGTGACACAGAACTTAATTAGGAATTAAGTTCTGTGTCGCCTTTATTTAGGATGACAGAGCGGGGCCGGATGTTGTATCTTTCCCTTAAGCGCTTAAGTTTTTTGGTTCAGAGGTTATTATGAAAAAAGTAATTTTCCTTCTCCTGCTCGCCGCCGCGGGCGGCTACTGGCTGCTCCTTAGCAAGCCCGGCCTTTATTTCAACCAGTCAGCGGAGTACAGAAGCTTTATCATCCATGCGCGCGGCGCTCTGCCCGAAAAAACCGAGGCCGTCCTGGACAAAGCTTACGATAAGCTCGCGGTTTCGGAGCTGTTCAACCCGGATAAAAAATTCAATATCTACCTGGCCGGCGGGCGGAAAGAATTCTCTTTCTTCACCCCTTTCCTGGCCGGCGAGTACTACCGCGTGAACCCGATGAGCGGGGATATTTTCCTGGCGTCGGCCGACTTCGCCGCGGACGAGGCGAGGACCGCCCCGGGGGCGGCGGAGCACCGCGCCCTGAGCAGCGAGATCGCCGGCGCCGGCGCCCGCGAGCTGGCCAGGCGCACCGTGGAACCGCTCACTTATCTGGTCATGAGCGACTGGAAATTAAGGGGCTACTCGGAGCGCCTGTCCGGCGGGACCGGGGCGTACCAGCCCGCGGATATCTGCAAGGGGTCGGACCCGGCGATGCTGGATTATAGATACGGCCTGGCCGTGGATTTCGCGATCAAGGTGGACGGCCTGACCATTACCGAGCTCCTGAATAAAAATCACAACTATGAGAAAGTGGAGGAAGGGCTGAAGAAAATGAACTGCGGCGGCTAGCTCAGCGGGCGCCCGCCCGCTGGATGTATGACTGGTATTTCTTGTTGAAATTTTCCATCGCGGCGTTCTCTCCGGCCGCGAAACTTTCGCACCATTTCGAGTAGGTCGGGTCTTTTGCCGCCTCGCCGGCGCCCGGGCAGCCCAGCCCCAGGGCGCTGATGCCGCCGGAGTAATCCTCTTCCAGTTCGAAAAGTTTTTTGGTGTACTGCCCCTGCAGGCCGAAGCCTTCGGGGTCTATCGGCGTTTTAGCTAATTCTCCCAGCAGTTCCTCGCGCCCAAGGTTGTAAGCGGCAAGAAGTTTATCGGCCGCCTGCTCCTTTTCCTGCTGCCGGACCACTTCCAGCGCCGCCTGGGCCTTTACTCCCGCCGTAGAAGAAGCTTCGTAGAAATAAACGCCGGCCCCGGACAGGATACCGGCTATAAGCGCTATCGTAAGGAAAGGGCTGGCCTCGGTTTTTTGCGGCACGGCTTCGGCCTGCTCCGGCTGCGGCGTTTTCGCGATCTTTTTCAGCAGCTCGTAGCAAAGCCCGCAGTAAAGCGCGTCTTCGCTATTATGCTCATAGCCGCATTTAGGACATTTGATCATCGTTTTCCCCGCCAGATGCTAATAATACCAAAAAACAACCGCGCCGGGCCCGGCGGGTTTACACCCCTATCAGTATTGTATAGGATTGCCCTATGCACATTGTCAGCGCTTCCCGGCGGACGGATATCCCGCATTATTACGCCGAATGGTTCAGGGCCAGGCGGAAGGCCGGTTTCGCCGAATACAGGACCGTCTTCGGTGGGGGGGCGGCGGGTTATTTCAGGGCCTCGCTCGAGCCGGAAAAAGTTCTGGGCTACCTTTTCTGGACCAAGTACGCTGGGCCTTTCCATGCCGAGCTTAAAGAGCTGCGGGAAGAAAAGATCCCTTATGTTTTTCAATATACGGTCACTGGCTACGGCAAAGAAATAGAGTCTGGCATCCCTGAGCGGTCGGCGGTAATAAAAGACTTTATTAAAGTCGCAAAATCGCTCCCCGGACCTGAAAGTATTCAATGGCGTTATGACCCGGTCCTGATCTCGACAAAGGTTTATACCCACGCCTGGCACCGTAAAAACTTCAAAGAGATAGCGGCGAGCCTGTCTGGCCATACGCGCGTCGTCAATGTGAGTTTTACCGAACCTTATCAAAAAGCGATAGATAAAGTCCCTGAGGGGCATGAGATCACTTGGAGGCGGACCGATAAACAGCGGGCAGCGATCTATAAAAAATATCCCGGTCTGCGGGCGGCAGGGGAGCGGGAAATAAAACTGCTCGAAGACCTGGCGGCTATAGCCGGGGAATACGATATGCAACTGCGCGTCTGCTGTAACTCCGAATATACGGAAAGATTCCCCGCCGCCCAGTGCTGCGGCGCCGAACTGTTCGCGCCGTACGGACCCGTGATCAGCTGGCAGGTGGCGGCCCTTCCTCCCGGCCCTTCGCGCGAAAGCTGCCGCTGCGTGAAAACCGTGGATATTGGCATGGACAATACCTGCCCCGGCGGCTGCTTCTATTGCTATGTAACTACAGCTCCCGAACTGGCGGTAAAAAACTTCGAACAGCATGATCCTGGAGCGCCGCATTTGCGGTGAGGCGCTAAAGTTTTTGTATCATAGCCAAAGAGCTTCTTATGTCAAAAACAAATCTATATCAGTCAGCAGTGGACGGCGCGCATAAAAAATACCGGGCGACCAGGGAGGGCAGGAACGCGGATTTTATCCCCGCCCTGGCCAAAATGGACCCTAAGCTTTTCGGCATCGCCCTCGTCGGGGTGGACGGCAAGCGCGCGAAGGCGGGGGACGCCGATACTCAGTTCAGCATCCAATCTATTTCCAAGGTTTTCACGCTGGCCTGCGCTCTGCAGGCGGTCGGGGACGAGGCCGTCCTTGAAATGGTCGGGGCCGACGCCACCGGCCAGGCTTTCAACTCTATCATGGCCATAGAGCAGACGAAGGGCAAGGAAATGAACGCTTTCGTCAACCCGGGGGCAATCGCCGCCACCAGTTTGATAAAAGGGAAGACTAAAGCGGAGAAATGGGCAAGGATACTTGGTATCCACGAGGCCTTCGCCGGGCGGAAGCTTAAAGTGAACCAGGAAGTTTACAAGTCCGAAACGGACACTAATGAGCGCAACCGTGCTATCGCCGTGCTGATGCACTCCTATAAACGCCTCTACTCCGACCCGCTAGTCACCACTGACCTCTATACGCGCCAATGTTCCCTCTCTGTCACCGCTTCCGACCTGGCGGTCATGGCCGCCACGCTCGCTAACGGTGGGAAGAACCCGGTCACCGGCAGACAGGTCATAGACCACAAATACGTCCCGCGCATCCTGTCGGTCATGGCCACCGCCGGCCTCTACGACGACTCCGGCATCTGGCTCTACCGCGTCGGCCTTCCCGCAAAGAGCGGCGTCGGCGGCGGCATCATCGCGGTAGCCCCCGGCCGCTTCGGCATAGCGGCCTTCTCCCCGCCTGTCGACCAGGCCGGCAACAGCGTCCGCGCCCAGAAAGCGATCGAACATATAGCCGCCGCCCTCGGCGCGAATCCCTATAATACCCGACCGCTGTGATATTGAGCACCTTTATAGCGGCGGCCGCGGTGCTTTTTAGCGTTTATGACCAAAGTCTTTAAGAAAGCTGTGGAATTATCAAGCTGCCTGATGCCGGCCGGGGGTGTCTTTTTTCTTTAAGTTTGGTAATATATAAAGGTACTGGTGCGGTGGCCAAGTGGTAAGGCGAGAGTCTGCAAAACTCTTATTCGTGGGTTCGATTCCCACCCGCACCTTAAAATTTCAGCGTTTAAGCAGCCCGGCGCAAGCCGGAACCGGGGAAATCTCCCTCCTGCCGCCCGGCAGGGTAGAAAGAGGAGAGCCCCCAGGGGTTTAAAAATGAAATCTCCGATCAGTCAGCTGGCGGAAGCGGTGCAGGAATCTCCCACTCTGGCCTTGAATGAAAAAGCCGCGCTCTTAAAAGAGCGTGGCGAAGCGGTCATCCACCTCGGTACCGGCGAGCCTAAATCCAAGACGCCGATAGACGCGATCATCGCCGCCGCGGGAAAGCTCACTTCCGCCGAAGTGAAATATACTCCGGTGGACGGCATACCTTCGCTGAAAAAAGCGATAGTGCGCTATACCGAAGAAAATTACGACAAGCGCGTGGGCGTGGATAATGTCCTGGTCTCCGCCGGGGCGAAAGCCGCTCTCTATGCCCTGCTCGTTTCGATACTCGACCCGCAGGACGAGGTCATCGTTCTTGCCCCTTATTGGGTCAGCTACCCGGAAATGATAAAGCTTTGCTATGCGAAGCCGGTGATAGTGACCCCCGAGGACGGCCGCTTCGAGCCCAGCCTTAAAGAGATCAAGGAAGCCGTGGGCTCCGCGACCAAGGCGATAATCGTAAACAGCCCGAACAATCCCTCCGGCGTGGTTTACTCCGCCGAGCTCATCAAGGGCATGGTGGAATATTGCGAGAAGGCCGGTATCTACCTTATAATGGACGATATCTACCACAAACTTATGTTTGATGGTCTTAAACCCGTCTCCTGCTACAAATACGCCAAGAATTTCTCCGATTCCTCCCGCCTAGTGGTCATCAACGGCGTGTCAAAGCTTTACGCGATGACCGGTTTCCGCATCGGCTGGGCTATCGCCAACCCCAAGCTGATAGCGATAATGACCAATATCCAGGCGCAGACCACGTCCTGCCCGTCGTCGCTGCTCCAGGCCGCGGCCGTCGGCGCGCTGAACGGCATCCAGAGCTACGTGGACAGCCTGACGGCCACGCTCCAGAACAACCGCGATGTGATGGTCCGCGAGCTCGAAGCCATCAACGGCGTGAAAGTTATAAAGCCGCAGGGGACTTTCTACTGCCTGCCCGACTTTCGCGCTTATTCCAAAGATTCAGTGGCGCTGTCGAAGAAACTTCTCGAGCGGGCTATGGTAGTGACCGTGCCCGGCAAAGAGTTCGGGATGGAAGGCCATCTGCGCCTCAGTTATTGCGGAAGCATGAAAGACACGATCGAAGGCGCGGCGCGCATCCGCTGGGCGCTGGACCCGGATTCGACCAAAGAAATTTATATCGGCGACAGGAAGTGCGTGAGGGACTGGAAATGAACGACTATCTCGGCATCAAAACCCCGGCGAACAAAGAAGCCAAGGCCCTGAAAAGCGAATACGGCCTTCAGAACCACGGCCTGACCAATCTGAACGCGGAATACTGGAACCTTTCCGTGCCCAGCCTGTACGAGGAGGCCGTCTTCCGGAACGAGGGCCGCATCGGCAATATGGGCCCCTTCGTGGTGAACACCGGGAAGTATACGGCCCGCTCGGCCAACGACAAGTTCGTGGTAAAAGGCGGGGACAGCGAGAAGCATGTCTGGTGGAGCGAATATAACCGCCCTTTCAATTCCGAAAAATTCAGCGCCCTTTACAACCGCCTGCAGGGCTACCTCGAAGGCCGCGACGTTTTCGTGCAGGACCTGTACGCAGGCGCCGACAAGAATCACAGGCTGCCCGTCCGGGTGGTCTCGGAATACGCCTGGCACAGCCTTTTCGCCAAGACGATGTTCATAGAGCCGGAGACTCACGACGAGCTCCGCAAGTTCGCGCCCGATTTCACCATAGTCTGCGCGCCGGGCTTCAAGGCCGCGCCCGAGATAGATATGACCCAGTCCGGGACCTTCATCATCATCAATTTCGAGTCCCGCCTGGTCATCATCGGCAATACCGGCTACGCCGGGGAGATAAAGAAGGCCGTTTTCACGGTGATGAACTACCTTCTGCCGCTCGAAGGCGTGCTTTCTATGCATTGCTCCGCCAACACCGGCAAGAAAGGCGACACCGCGCTCTTCTTCGGCCTGTCCGGGACCGGCAAGACCACCCTCTCGGCCGACCCGTCCAGGTTCCTTATCGGCGACGACCAGCACGGCTGGAGCGACGAAGGGATCTTTAATATCGAGAACGGCTGCTACGCCAAGGCTATCAACCTTTCGGAGAAAGCCGAGCCCCAGATCTTCGCGACTACCAGGCGCTTCGGCACCGTGCTGGAGAACGTGGTCTTCGACCCCGTCACCCGCCAGCTTGACCTGGACGACGCGGCCCTGACCGAGAATACGCGCGCGGCCTATCCTATAAGTTACATCGACAATGCGGTTGAGTCCAAGATGGGCGGGCACCCGCTCAATATCGTGATGCTCACCTGCGACGCTTCCGGCGTGATGCCGCCCATCGCCCGGCTGAGCGTGGAGCAGGCGATGTACCACTTCATCTCCGGCTATACCGCCAAGGTAAGCGCGACCGAGCTGGATATGCGCAAAGAGCCCGAGATCACTTTCAGCACCTGCTTCGGGGCGCCGTTCATGGTGCACCACCCGGCCGTCTATTCCGAGCTCCTCAGGAAGAAGATCCTGCGCTACGGCGCGAAATGCTGGCTGGTGAATACCGGCTGGACCGGCGGCCCCTACGGCATCGGCAAGCGCATCAGCATAAAATACACCCGCGCGCTGCTGAACGCCGCCCTCGAAGGCGGCCTGGACAATGTGAAATACGTAAAAGACCCTGTTTTCGGCTACGACGTCCCCACCAAATGCGCCGGCGTTCCCGACGAGGTCCTGAACCCGGCCAGCTCCTGGAGTGACAAGAAGCTCTACATGTCCAAATACCAGCAGCTCGGCTCGCTGTTTATCGAGAACTTCAAGAAATTCCAGGCCAAATGCCCGCCCGAAGTCCGGGCCGCCGGCCCGAAACTGGCCAAAGCCGGGGTCAGGTAGGGAAGCTGACGCCAAGCTGTCTGCAAAGCCGCCGGGAAACCCCGGCGGTTTTGTTTTTTGGGGAGGTTAGAGAGGGGGCGCTGCTTCCTATCTTGCTAGATCGCGAGATTGTCGAGGAGATTTAGCTGTTAGGAAGTTAGGAAGCAGCGTCCCTTGACTAACTAATCCTCCTTATAAACCGTGAAACAGCACGACACGCCCTTGACGGGGTGGTTTGCTATACTATTTTTAAGTTCTGTATGCTGGCGCGGGAGGGAATATGGATAGGTCACTGGCTTTTTTTGAGGGGAATAAGATACGCCGCCATTACGACGAGAAGACCGAGACCTGGTATTTCTCCGTGGTGGATATCCTGCAGGTGCTGATACAGCAGGGTGATTATCAGGCGGCCAGGAATTACTGGAAGGTCCTGAAAAACAGGTTGAATAAAGAAGGAAACGAGTCGGTTACAAAATGTAACCGACTGAAATTGCAGGCTGCGGACGGGAAATACTACTTAACTGATGTCGCAGAGCCGGAAACCCTTCTACGCCTTATCCAGTCCGTACCAAGCCCGAAGGCCGAGCCCATAAAACTCTGGCTGGCCAAGGTGGGGCATGAGCGCCTGCAGGATATGGCCGACCCGGCCAAGTCGGTGGTATAGCCAAAAGGGCGCGCCTGGAGCTGGAGAAGAAGACCGGCAAAAAAGTGATCACTGGCGAAAACTACCTGCCGCCCGGCGGCCAGTCTAATAAATCCATTGGGGAAAAGTAGTCGGCGTCCCTATCATTCTTCTTGACATTCTCATTGGAAAATAGGTTAATATGTGTATCTGAGAAGTACATCCTTAAGGAGGACGTAAAACAATGCCCGCTGCAAAAACAAACTCGAAGTTCATGGCCCCCGTTACCCCTAACGACACTCTTGCCGAGCTGGTTGGCGCGAAGCCCCTTCCCCGCACCGAGATCGTGAAGAAACTCTGGGTCTACATCAAGAAGAACAACCTGCAGGACAAGAAGAACAAGCGCAACATCAACGCCGATGCCAAGCTTCTTCCTCTCTTCGCCAACAAGAAACAGGTTACCATGTTCGACCTCGCGACCATCATCAGCAAGAACATAAAGAAATAATCAGTTATTTCTTAAACCTAACGCCGCCCGAGTCAAACCGGGCGGCGTTTTTTTTATCTCCGGGGCGACGCAGGGACCGGATAAGCAAAACCTTCTTGAGGCCGAGGCTTGCATAGCGCCGAGGCCGAGAGAGGAGGGAGGCCACGGTGTGGCCGACCGCGTTTTGCGTTCCGGTCCCTGTGGCGCCCCGGAGCCGCCTTCACGCACTCCTTATGGGCCCAAGGACCCATAACTCCCCTGGGTCCAATGGTATTGACTTTAGTCAACTCATGCCTCATAATATAACTATGAAACGCAGGATGCTGACTTTAACCTTGCTCGCGGCCGCCCTCCTTAACGGGGGCGTCCTCCTGCGCGCCGGCGGCAATGGCCGCGGCAATCCCAATATCATCCCCGTTTCCATCTACGGAACCGACGACAGGGTGGATTATTACGCCGCCGACAAAGTAATGCGCAAATTCGCCGAGTCCACCGTAGCCATGTTCGCCGAAGCCGCCCTCCCCAGGGACGAGGCCTCCGGCGGCTATAAACTTAAGAACCTTAATCTTAGAGGCAAATACAATCTCCAGGAAGGCGAGCGCTTCGGCGAGCAGCCCGTAGGCGCCTATTGCTCGGGCGTGCTGGTCGGCGAGGACACCGTCCTCACCGCCGGCCATTGCTTCAGGCCCGATCCCCGCGGCGGCCCCTGCGAGAAAGTGAAAATGGTCTTCGGCTATGCCGTGACCGCCGCCGGCCAGATGCCCTCCGCTTTCCCGGCCGAGAACGTCTATTCCTGCAAATCCGTGGTCGCGCATAAAGTCGACGACAATGGCGCCGATTACGCCTTAGTAAAGCTGGACCGCAAAGTCAGCGGCCGCCATCCGCTAGCCCTGAACCGCGGCAAGATCAGCGGGAACGCCAAACTCGCGGTCATAGGCTATCCCAGCGGCCTGCCGGTCAAAGTAGCGACCAATGGCAGCGTCCGCAGCATCGGGGAAGGCTTCTTCGTGGCCGACCTGGACACTTTCGGCGGGAATTCCGGCAGCCCGGTCTTCAATGCCCAGACCTTTAAGATAGAAGGGATCCTGGTCCGCGGCGGCGTGGACTATGTCTACAAATCTGGCGAAACTAATGTGGAAGACCCCCGTAATCCTTATACCCAGGCCCCGGGCCGGGCCCAGACCTATGCCCAGGAAGGCGGCCGCGGCGAGGATATCACTATGATAAGGGAAGTGGCGTCCCTTATCCCGCAGAGCGAAATGGAGAAATACCTGGACGAGATGCAGCGCCAGAAAGCGCAGCAGAGGCAGGCCCCCGCCAAGGTCGTGCCCGCGATCTACTATCCCGGGCAGAACGGTCCGCAGATACAGCCCGCTGTCTATTACGGCCCGGAACCTTCCGCGCCTCAGCCTGTAGAAATTTAACGCTGCTCCAATAAGCGGCCAAGCAGTAGGGGGCGTCCCCAATGGGCCGCAACGAAGTTTTTAATGATTTGCTCGTAGATTTAAACAGTCCGCGGAGTGGAAATGTTTATTGTAAAACTTTTACCCTTCTTCCTGCTTCAGCCGGGGCATGCGGAGGTTCCTGTCTCGACATCCGTTGTTGTTCCCATCGAGGTTGATTCTCGGGATAAGAAATTTGAAACAGATATTGCCGAAGCGGAGAAGCGGATCAGTGAGTTGGCTAGGGCGCAAAAAATGTCCTCCGTGCAGAAGGCGGCCCTATATCGGGAAGAAGCGAAGAGGGCTCTTTCCCATTATGACAGTGAGAGTGTGAACAAGTTCTCCAAGCTGATGTCTTCCGAGGAGAAGGCAATTGTTTTCTTTACTAAAGAAATAGAGCTCAATCCGAATCCACAGGCTTACCACCTGCGCGGAGTCGCCTATAAAAAACTCCGCCAGTATGAGAACGCGATAAAAGATTTCACAGCGGCGATAAATTTTAAGGATGAACAAGGAAAATACCCGTTTGTATATTCGAGGGCGGAGGCATATCGTCTGCGTGGTACGGTTTATGCAGTCCGGAAAAATTTACCGCTGGCTTTGGCAGACGCCAACTCCGCAATCGCATTGGATCCATGCGCGACCTATGCATATGCCGATAGATGCGGTATTTATTTGGACATGGGGCGTGTCAAAGAAGCGGCTAAAGATGCCGAGGCGTTTTTTCAGTCTCGCCGCTCAAAGCGGGATAAGGAAAGCTTTTCCAAAAGTGGGCAGTGTCAGTCTCTTGTGGAAGCCGGGATAATCATTAAGGGGTGTAAGAATTTGGACTATTTTAAAGAACGCCGGCGCGAGTTCCTGGAACGAGTCGGAAGTCCGGGTGACAGGATGAAGGGCAAATAAAATGGCGCTTAAAAGAATTGCGGGAACACTACTGTTATTGGTGATGGCCTCTGCGGCCTTTTCTGAATGCATCGAAAAGAATAGTTTTTTCGAAAGAAGAACAACTTGCAGGAACTATTTCTGTTGTGGCTGGTTTGACTCGGGATATGGTGATTTCTGTGTTAAAAACTGTTCCGGAGCCTGTGACAAAACAAACAGGAATTGGGCTGAATGTCTTGATGAATGTGAGCCTGGTACGTGTACCAGCTGGTCTTCTGTCTCCCGTTCGGGGCGGGAAACATGCGATTTGGATGTTTGTATTGAGTGGGATCCAAAGACAACTTTATGTGTTGACAGGGAATGTGCTGATGAAGCTATAGTGGATGAAGTATATGACAAGTGCAGTAATCCCGTTTGTAAAAAAACCGCCTCAATCTGGTCCGATTCCCGAATCGGCCACAGGCAGTTCCCCAAAACAGCATTATTGTTAAAACCTGAGCAAATAGATTAAATAATCCCCAAATCAGTCCCTGCGGCGGTCCACCGTGTAGTGGCTCTTGTTCGCGGCTTTGGCTACCTTTTTCAGCTCGGTGCCGATATTGCTGACCTGCGCGAAAGAATGCAGCGGGCGGGTATGGTTATGCACTATGCCGATAGAAATAGAAAGCAAAGCGAATTTCTTGATATTCCCCTGCCGGTCCGTGGAAACTATGCAGCCGCGTTCCCGGTCGGACTTGCTGTAAAAGGAGGGGGAGATCTCGTCAAAAGCGCTGGTGATCCGCTTTGCCAGTTCTTCCGATTTGTCGAAAGCGGTTATCACTATGAAATCGTCGCCGCCGATATGGCCGATGAAATCCTGCGACTGCTCGTTCTGGATGGTCAGCTTCACCAGAAGATTTGCCGTGGCTTTTATCACGCGGTCCCCGGCCTCGAAGCCGTAATTGTCGTTATAGGCCTTGAAATTGTCCAGGTCCAGGTAAAGCACCGCGAATTCGCCGCCTTTCTGTATCTCTCGCTCCACGCGCGCCTGTATCGAAGGATTGCCTGGCAGCTTCGAAAGCGGGTTGGTGTCCAGGACCTGCTTGTTCCGCTTCAGGATCATCCTGATGCGGGCGATAAGCTCGTCCGTATCCACCGGCTTTATAAGGTAATCGTCGATGCCCATGCTGAGGCCCCTCAGCTTGGTGCTTTTCTCGCCGGCCCCTGTGACTATGATGATGGGGATATGCGCGAAGACCGGGTTGTTCTTCAGGTCCTGGGCTATCTCAAGGCCTTTTTTGCGGGGCATATTATTGTCGAGAACGATGATATCCGGGTTCGTCTCGAAAACCGCGGTCATAGCCTCGGCCCCGTCATTGGCCGTGACCACTTCGAAGCCGGCGAACTCCACCATCTCTTTCATAAGTAGAAGCAGTTCGGTCTGGTCGTCCGCGATCAGGACACGGGGCCGCGCCGCTTTCTCCGGCTGGGCGGAAGCGCCGTCCGGGGAGGTCTGCTCCTCGATAAGCTTTAAAAGCAGGTCGCCGGGTATTTCGCGCGACACTATCTCGGGGAGGCCCGTGAGGATGCCGCGCTCCTGGTAATTCTCAAGCCGCAGGGCGCTGAGGACTATCACCGGGATCTCCGAGGTGTCGGCCGAGTCCTGCATCTCCTGCATGATCGCGAAGCCGTCCTTGCCGGGCATCATTATATCCAGCAGCAGGGCGTCCGGCTTGCCGGAGCGCAGGCGCTCCATCACCTGCAGAGGATCGCTAACCATCAGCGCTTTGTAGTTGTTGGCCTCCAGGAACATTTTAAGGAGGTCCGAAAATTCCGCGTCGTCGTCGGCCACCATCACGGCCCGCTGCCGCCCCTGCTGCGGCGCGCATTTGTTCAGCATGGCCTTGAGGGCCTCGAAATCCACCGGCTTGGTGAGGTAGCCGCAGACTTTCGGCGAGGGCCCGGTGACGATGCCGGCGTCGGGGGTCTGCGAGAAGACGATAATTTTCTGGGCGGCCGTGAAAGGGCTGTTCTTGAGCTCGCTGAGGAAGTCCAGGGGGTTGAAGGCCTGGATAAGGATATTGATGATCACCAGGTCCGGCTTCCAGTTCTGGACGGCGGTCAGGGCCTGGAACTGGTCGGCCACGGTCTGGGTGAGGTAGCCGTGGCCCTGCAGGAAAAGGGTCAGCCCCAGCGCGGAGGCTTCGTCGGTGTCCACGAGGAGTATCTTTTTGCCCGGGCTGTCAGCCATAGTAGTGATTCTAACATTTTAAATAGTAGAATTCCTTTGTGGAAGACAAAGATAATTACTGGAAATACGCCCAGATAGGGCTAGAGCTGGCCGTCTCGGTGATGGCGGGTTTCTGGGGCGGCTATTGGCTGGATAAAAAGTTCGGCACCGCGCCGTGGCTGATGCTGGGCGGGGCGGCGGCCGGGATGGCCGGCGGTTTTTACCTGGTGGTCCGCGAGCTTTTCGAGAAAGACGGGGGCGGCGTTGATAAATAGCATCCCCGCGGTTATCCTTAGTGGCGCCGCCCTCGGAACTTTGAGCGGCTGGGGTTCGCGGCTGGCCCTGAAGCGGGTGCTGAATTCTTCCGACAAGATCTTTTACCTCGTTTTCACGACGGGCTTTTTTCTGCGCTTCGCGCTTCTTTTGGCCGTAATTTGCATGCTCCGCCATCAAAAAGTTATACTAATAGTCTCGTTTACGGTTTCCTTTATCCTGGTTCAGATGGCTTTCGAGGCGTTTCCGCTGAAAAAAAATGGGATTAAAAGAAATACTTGAGCACCACATCGTCGACCATATCTGGTCCTGGGTAAACCTGGGGCCCCTCCGCCTCCCGATCTCGAAACATCTGCTGATGATGGGCATAGCCTCGCTCATCATGCTGGTCGGCCTGCCCCTCCTGATCCGCAGCCGCGCCAAGGCGCTCGCCCCTTTCCGCTCCATCATAGAGATCATAGTGCTCTTCCTGCGCGACGAAGTCGTGTACCCGAACCTCGGCCATAAAGGCGACGGCTACATGGGTTATTTCTCAACGCTCTTCTTCTTCATCCTTACCCTTAATCTTATAGGCCTGGTCCCGTTCGGGGCCACCGCCACCGGGAACCTGGCCGTCACCGCCGGGCTCGCTCTGACCACTTTCGCGCTTATAAATTTCGCCGGCATCAGGGAGCAGGGCGTGATCGGCTACTTCAGCCACATCGTTCCCAAGGGCGTCCCGGGCTGGCTTTACCCCCTTCTTTTCCCGATAGAGCTGATCGGCATGGTCACCAAGGCCTTCGCGCTCTGCATCCGTCTTTTCGCGAACATGATAGCCGGGCATATCGTCATTTTGGCCTTCATAAGCTTTATCTTCATCTTCGGCTCCCTGAGCGCGATAGTCGGCTTCGGCGTGGCGCCGATCTCGGTCGGCCTGGTGCTGTTCACGCTGATGCTCGAGCTGTTCGTGGCTTTCCTGCAGGCTTACGTTTTCGTGTTCCTGACCGCGATCTTCACCGGCGCGGCGATGCATCCCCATTAAACGTTTTGCGACGGTTTTAATATTACACGGAGGTAGTAAAAAAATGAACGACATGACATTCCTTGGACTCGGCTACATCGGCGCAGGTTTAGGCGCGGGCCTGGTGCTTATCGGCGCCGCCCTCGGCATCGGCAAGCTCGCCGCCGCCGCCCTTGAAGGGACCGCCCGCCAGCCCGAAGCCGGCCCCGCGCTCCGCACGACCATGATCATCGCCGCCGCCCTCATAGAAGGTCTCGCCTTCTTCGGCCTGGTCATCTGTCTGCTGGCCGTGATGAACTTCGCGATGCCCAAGTCCGAAGCCGGCCCCGCCGCCGCCGCTCAGACCGAAGCGCACAAATAAGAAACAGAAGAGTCGAGGGTCGGGAGTCGGGAGTCTTGAAAGAGCCCCAATTCCGCTGACTCTCGACTCCTGACCCCCGACACCCGATTAGCGGGGACTGGAGTTTAACATGGAAGCATTGATTAGGCCGGAATTCGGCCTGACTTTCTGGACGATACTCTGTTTCGGCCTCCTGGTGCTGCTGCTGTCGCGGACGGCCTGGAAGCCGCTGATGGACTCGGTCAACGAGCGCGAGCGCGCCCTGAAGCACGACCGCACCACCGCGGAGACGGCCCGCGCCGACGCGGAAAAGCTTAAAGCCGAGCTGGACGCCAAGCTTTCCGACCTGAAGTCGGAGATAGGGCGCCGCATGGACGAGGCCCGGGCCACGGCCGAGAAAGAGAAGGACCTCCTTATAGAAGAGGCCCGCAGCGCCGCCGCCGTCATCGTCGAGTCCTCCCGGAAAGAAATAGAGGCCCAGAAGATAGAGGCCGCCCGCGAGCTACGCCACAAAGTGGCCGAGCTTTCCGTGATGGCCGCCGAGCATATACTGACCAAGCAGCTGGACCACCGGGCCAACACCGACCTGGCGTCGAAATACCTGGCCGAGCTCGAGAAAGAAAGGCCCGACCTGAAGCTGGAGTGCTGAATGGATTCTAGCGCCAAGATACTCGCCAAACGCTACGCCAGGGCCTACATGAACCTGGACGGCAAGGCTTACAGCGCGGCCGCGCAGACGGCGTCCCTCGCCAAGCTCGAGGCCCTGCGCGTGGTCTTCTCGGCGGCGAAGCCCCACCTTAAAATACTCATCCACCCGGCGATCAACAGCGGCGTGAAGCTGGAGGTGCTGGGGAAGGTGCTCGGCACGGTCACCGGGCCGGCCGCCGATTTCGCCGGCCTGCTTGTGCGGCAGGGCCGCTTCGGGCTGTTCGAGGAAGTGATGCGGCAGTGCCTGGCCCTGAACGATATTTTCTGCGGCGTGGTGCAGGCCGAGGTCAGCAGCCGCTACGCCCTTTCCGAGGGCGAAGTGGCGAGGATAGACAAGATGATAGGCTGCGTCACCGGCAAGAAGGTGAGCCTCAGCCAGATAATTTCAGAGCGGGTGATCGGCGGTTTCGAGATAAAAGTGGGCGACTCGCTGATAGACGCCACGGTGCGCGGCAGGCTGGACGCCCTGCGCGCCGGGCTGCTGAAAGGTTAAACTACTCTCCCTATAAGGATCTTATGATACGACCGGAAGAAATCACAGAAATCATCAAAGGGCGGATAGAAAAATTCATCCCCGAGGCGCAGCTGTCCGAGACCGGGCAGGTGCTCCAGGTGGGCGACGGCATCGCGCGCGTCTACGGCCTCAGCAGCGCCGTGGTCGGCGAGCTGATCGAGTTCGAGGGCGGCGTGACCGGCATGGTGCTCAATATCGAGCGCGAGAACGTCGGCGCCGTAGTGCTCGGCTCGGACACCCTTATTAAAGAAGGCGACCGAGTGAAGCGCACCGGCCGCGTGATGGAAGTCCCGGTCGGCCCCGAAATGGTGGGCCGCGTGGTGGACGCGCTGGGCGCCCCGATAGACGGCAAAGGCCCGATCAACGCCAAGAAGAAGCGCCCCGTTGAAGTCATAGCCCCCGGCGTCGTAGAGCGCGCCCCGGTAAAAGAGCCCCTGCAGACCGGCCTTAAAGCCATCGACGCGATGATCCCGATAGGCCGCGGCCAGCGCGAGCTGATCATCGGCGACCGCCAGACCGGCAAGACCGCCGTAGCCCTGGACGCGATCATCAACCAGAAGTACGAGCCGAAAGAGACCCGCCCCATCTGCATCTACGTCGCCATCGGCCAGAAAGAATCCACCGTGGCCCGCGTCGCCAAGATCCTCGAGGACAACGGCGCGATGGAATATTCGATCATCGTTTCCGCCTCGGCCTCGCAGGCGGCTTCCATGCTTTACCTCGCGCCCTACACCGGCTGCACCATCGGCGAGGAGTTCATGTGGAACGGCCAGCACGCGCTGGTCATCTACGACGACCTGTCCAAGCACGCCCAGAGCTACCGCCAGATGTCGCTGCTGCTCCGCCGCCCGCCCGGCCGCGAAGCCTATCCCGGCGACGTGTTCTATCTCCACTCCCGCCTGCTCGAGCGCGCCTGCAAGATGGGCGACAAGAACGGCGGCGGCTCGCTGACGGCCCTCCCGATCATCGAGACGCAGGCCAGCGACGTCACGGCCTACATCCCGACCAACGTCATCTCGATCACCGACGGCCAGATCTACCTCGAGTCCAGCCTGTTCCACGCCGGCATAAAGCCCGCCGTGAACGTCGGCATCTCGGTCTCCCGCGTAGGCGGCTCGGCCCAGATCAAGGCGATGCGCCAGGTGGCCGGCAAGCTGCGCCTGGACCTGGCCCAGTACAACGAGCTCGCCGCTTTCGCGCAGTTCGGCTCCGACCTCGACAAAGCCAGCATGGACATGTTGAAGCGCGGCCAGCGCATGGTGGAACTGCTCAAGCAGGACCAGTACAGCCCGATGCCCGTGCAGGAGCAGGTCGTCGTCCTGTTCGCCGGGACCCGCGGCTACCTCGACAGCGTCGAGCTCGAAAAAGTGAAAGCTTTCGAGGCCGGCCTCGTGAAGTTCATGCGCTCCTCCTACGCCAATCTGCTCAAGGACATCATCGAGAAGAAGCAGCTGGACGCGGACATGGAGAAGCGCCTCGGCGAAGCTATCACCGACTTCAAGACGAAATTTGCCTGAGACTGAATGAAAAGATATCTTGTCACCGGCGGAGCGGGCTTCATAGGCTCCAACCTTGCTTTCGCGCTCGAGAAAGAGCGCAAGGCCAGGGTCACGGTGCTGGATAATTTCTCCTCCGGCAATTACAAGAACCTCGTCGGTTTTTCCGGGGACGTCATAGCGGACGATATCCGGTCCCGCGACTGGTTCGAGAAGGCCGGCAAGGTCGACGCCGTCTTCCACCAGGCCGCGATCGTGGACACTACCGAGGCCGACCAGCGCCGGATGATGGAAACGAACGTGGACGCTTTCCGCAATGTCCTGGACTACGCTCTTAAATACGGCGTGAAGCGGGTGATCTACGCCTCCTCCGCCGCCGTCTACGGGAATTCGAAGTGCCCGATGCACGAAGGGCAGGAGACCACGCCCGAGAACGTCTACGGCTTCTCCAAAGCCATCATGGACAATGTAGCGCGGGACTTCGCGGCCGACCATAAGGACATGACGCTGGTGGGGCTGCGCTATTTCAACGTCTACGGCCCCCGCGAATATTACAAGGGCAAGATGTCCAGCATGATGTTCCAGCTTTATAACCAGATGAAGGCGGGCAAGCGGCCGCGCGTCTTCAAGTTCGGCGAGCAGCTGCGCGACTTCGTCTACGTGAAGGATATCGTGCGCGGGAACCTGAACGCCCTGGACGCGGAAAAATCCTGCGTCTGCAATCTGGCCAGCGGCAAGCCCGGCAACTTCAACGAGGTCATAGAGGCCCTTAACAAGGCGATGAAGCTGGACCTCGCGCCCGACTATTTCGACAATCCGTATTCCTTCTACCAGAACAAGACGCAGGCCGACCTGCGCCTGGCCAAGGCCCACCTTAACTACAGGCCGGAATGGAGCCTCGAGGACGGGATCGCGGACTACGTGAAAATTCTGGAGAAAGCCGGGAAACTTTAATTTATGGCCTCATTAAGGGACATCAAAAAGAACATCTCTTCGGTCAAGAGCATCAAGCAGATCACTTACGCCATGAAGATGGTGGCCGCGGCGCGCATCAAGCGCGCCCAGAATTCGATCCTGTCCGCCCGGCCTTTCGCGCTCAAGATGGAGAGCCTGATAGACGATCTTTACCACGAGCTCGGCGAGGAAGACCTTTCCGGCACCGTGGTCAGCCAGCTTTTCGAAGAGCGCCCCGCCGGCGGCACGCTCTGCCTTATGCTCGTTACCGCGGACAAAGGGCTCTGCGGCTCTTTTAATACCAACCTGCTCAAGGCCGCTACCGCCTGGCTCAAAGAGAACCGCGGCCGGAAGGTCTGCGTAGTGGCGGTCGGGCGCAAGGGCAGGGATTTCCTGCACCGCCTGAAGGGCCTGGACCTGGAGATCGCCCACGAGATGGTCGGGATCTTCCCCAAGGCCGGCTACGTGCACGCCCAGCTGCTGTCGGACGCGATCCTGAAGCTTTACCGGGAGCGCCCCATCGAGAGCGTCACCTTCATCTACAACGAGTTCAAGTCGATGATGACCCAGAATATCGTCAGGGGCCAGCTGCTGCCGCTCAAGCGCAGCATACAGAACGACGAGCAGGCGCCGCAGCTCACGAGCGGCCTGTTCTCTTTCGAGCCCGGCAAGGCCGCCCTGCTCGGCGAACTTATCCCCCGAAATATCGGCGCCCAGCTTTACAGGATGCTGCTCGAGTCGCAGGCGGCAGAGCTTGCGGCGCGCATGAACGCTATGGAGTCGGCCTCCAAGAACGCCACCGAGCTTATCGACGGCCTCACTTTGAAGATGAACAAGACGCGCCAGGCGATGATCACTACCGAGCTGAACGAGATCGTAAGCGGCTCGGAAGCGCTCAGCAACTGATTTGGTTTGCATTATATTCTGCGTAAGGAAATAAAATGAATATTGGAAAAATCGTGCAGATAATCGGGCCCGTGCTGGACGTGGAGTTCCAGCAGGGCCAGCTTCCCAGGATCCTGAACGCCCTCAGGATAAAGTACAAAGAGGACGGGAAGGAAAAGACGCTGGTGGCCGAAGTGGCCTCCCACCTGGGCGACAATACCGTGCGCGCCATCACGCTGGGCCCGACCACCGGCCTCGGCAAGGGCATCGAGGTGAAAGACACCGGCGCCCCGCTCATGGTCCCGGTCGGCGAGGCCTGCCTCGGCCGCCTGATCGACGTGCTGGGCGAGCCGCAGGATTACCGCGGCCCCATCGACACCAAGGAATTCCTGCCGATCCACCGCGACCCGCCCCCGCTCACCGAGCAGAAGACCTCCCCCGAGATCTTCGAGACCGGCATCAAGGTCATCGACCTCCTCGCCCCTTTCATGAAGGGCGGCAAGGTCGGCCTGTTCGGCGGCGCCGGCGTCGGCAAGACCGTCGTCATCATGGAGCTGATCAATAACGTGGCCCGCCAGCACGCCGGCTGCTCCGTGTTCGGCGGCATCGGCGAGCGCTCCCGCGAGGGCAACGACCTCTGGCTCGAAATGCAGGAGTCCAAGCTTTCCGACGGCTCCACCGTGCTGTCCAAGACCGCGCTGGTCTACGGCCAGATGAACGAGCCCCCCGGCGCCCGCGCCCGCGTCGGCCTCACCGCCCTGACCCAGGCCGAGTATTTCCGCGACCAGAAGGGCCGCGACGTGCTGCTGTTCCTCGACAACGTCTTCCGCTACGTGCTGGCCAACGCCGAAGTCTCGGCGCTGCTCGGCCGCATGCCGTCGGCCGTAGGCTACCAGCCCACGCTGACCACGGAGATCGGCATGCTCGAAGAGCGCATCACCTCCACCAAGAAGGGCTCGATCACCTCGATCCAGGCCGTCTACGTGCCCGCCGACGACCTGACCGACCCGGGCGTGGCCGCCGTGTTCACCCACCTGGACGCCACGGTCGTGCTCTCCCGCAGCATCGCCGAGCTGGGCATCTACCCGGCCGTCGACCCGCTGGACTCGACCTCCCGCATCCTCGACCCGCGCGTGATCGGCAACGACCACTACAATACCGCCCGCGGCATCCAGAAGATCCTGCAGCGCTACAAAGAGCTGCAGGACATCATCGCCATCCTCGGCATCGACGAGCTGTCGGACGAGGACAAGCGGACCGTCAACCGCGCGCGCAAGATACAGAAGTTCATGTCGCAGCCTTTCTCCGTGGCCGAGAAGTTCACCGGCCGCGCCGGCAAGTACGTGCCGCTGAAAGAGACCATCCGCAGCTTCCAGGAGATCCTGAGCGGCAGGCTCGACGATATCCCGGAGCAGGCTTTCTGGATGGCCGGCGGCATCGACGAAGTCATAGAGCGCTCCAAGGAGCAGCAGGCCGTCTAGGCCGGCACAGGCTGGAATATGGAAAAAAATCATCTCCTGCTCACCATAGTCACCCCCGAGAAGACCGTTATCTCGGAGAAGCCGGTGGAGTCCGTAACGATCCCGGCTTTCGGGGGCGAGATGGGAGTTCTGCCGGGCCACGCTTCCTTCGTGGTCCAGCTGGTGGAGGGCATCCTGCATTATAAGGACGGCCACCATAAAGAGGTGTTCGCCGTGCTGAACGGCTTCGCCGAGATCCATAAGGACAAGGTGATGGTGCTGGCGGAATCGGCCGAGCTCTCCAAGGAAGTCGACGAGGAGCGCGCGCGGCAGGCTTACCAGAAGGCCAAGGAGATCCTTGTCCTGCGCCCCGCCGACCTGGACCTGGACGAGGCAGGCGCGGCCCTCAGGCGCGCCGCCGTGCGCATGAAAGTGGCCGAGTTCCGGCGCAAGCACAAGCCGCAGTAAGGCCGATTCCAGCCCCTGAAAATACCCCGCCCCCGCGGGGTATTTTTACATACCATGAAATAGGTATTGACACTAATTAATCCCCACCATATAATCTTTGCAAGGGTGTTTGGGTTTTTTATTGAAGCTTCAACAACGTACCTCCCCAGTGCCATAAAGCTTTATAAAATGCATTGCCATAGCCGGCAAGGGGCGGGGTCCGCCTTTTGCCGGTTTTTGACTTGGAGCAGTAAAGGAGAAAGGTTATGCCGAAAATAAAGGTTTTTTGGACGCTTAATTGCGTATTTGTGTGGGCTCTTTTGTTCCTGTCAGTAACCAATCTCAGCGCGATCCCCGCCGGGTTCAACATTCAAGGCCGCCTTACCAACGCAAACGGGATAAACGAGAATGGAGATTTCTCGATAAAATTCTCGATTTTCCCCGCCGCTTCAGGCGGGACGCCAGTATGGGAGACGAAGAGCGACATGCCGCCCGTGCAAGTACAAAATGGCAATTTTCAGGTCGTGTTGCGGGGCGAGGGCATAGGCATTGGCGGGACACGCGTTCAATTGGAGGACGTAGTAAAAGACCTTGCGGACGCATATGTGGAAATAAAGGTCGGCAGCGACCCGGCGCTGGCCCCCCGGCAGCTCCTGCTGCGGTCCCCGTTCTCCTCGGCTGATAAAGTGACGGGTAAAGGGGATGTGCTCATACAGAGCGACAGCCAGGCCGCAGGTTCCGGCCTTATAGCTATGCGTACCGGCAACACCGACCGTGTAACAATCCTTAATAACGGTAATGTGGGGATAGGGGTAGTTAACCCAACCAATGCCCTTGAAGTTGCTGGTAATGCCGCATTTGGCGGATCAGTGGATATCGGATTGGAAATTGTGACTACACAGTGCGGGGGATACAACGCTTGTGAGTTGCAATGCCCGGCTGGAAAAAGAGTTTTGGGAGGCGGGTGTCAGTTGCAGTATGTCGCATCCAATTTATGGCGCAGCTTCCCTATCAGCCCGTACACATGGTATTGCGGATATACTGATTGGATCAAGACCCATATTTATGTTTACGCAATCTGCGCCAGGGTTAAATGAGGGATGCTGATACAAAATTTGTTGGTTTGAAATTCAATATAGTTTGCTTGAAATATCCCTTGATCCAGGAGAAAAATATGAATATTCGCATATCCGGAATGGTGGCAGTAATGGCGCTCTTTTTTGTCAATGACGCCTTTGCCCAGGCGATGGAAGCGACATTTTTTCCCACACTATTCTGGGAGAATAGCGTGAATCTCGGCGTGATGCTTATTAAGCCGAATGAAATGCTTGTTCTGGATTCAAAAGGAAATAAGCATCAGAAAGTGCTTACGGCGGAGGGTGTGTCCAGCGTTTATATCTCCCCGAACGGGCAAAAACTGGTTTATACCACCAGGACCAGTATTTGGATGGTCGAACTCGGAACCGGCCAGACACAGTTGGTTGCGAAGGGAGACTGCTACTCTCTGCGCTGGAGCGCTGACAGCATGAGTTTTTTATTCACGGTTTGGAAAACAATACAGGAAGACTCATCAACTTCCCGATTTAAACTTTTATGGGCCGACGGCGACGGTAAGAACGTAAAGCAGGTGTATCCTTGAAATTACCTGTAGCGGGCCAAAGCTTATATGCGTAAACGAAGGGTCTTAAAGGCGGTTTATCTCCTGTTTGCGGCTATTTCAGCTGCAAGCTTTGCGCCGCCCGTGGAAGCACAGATAGATTTTAAGCTCAAGACTAATAGCGGGAGCGTGTCGTTATTTGGAAAGGGCGAGACTGGGTGCAACAGGGGTGTTTTAGATGGTTGCACAGTTTCGATGGATTCTGTGCAGAATCCGGGAACATTGGAATTCATCGGATTCTCGCATGTAAATGCGGGTGCGCAAACATTATCAGTATCCGGACAACTGGCGCATAGCGGCATTGACCAGCAATATGTCGGGCTTGGCGGTGTGGTGGCGAGTTATACAGCGCTACTGTTCGCTGATGTCCCTCCTGGTGTATACGCGAGCGTAGTATTCAGGCGCAATATTTCCCTTCAATGGAGCATGAACTCAAACGAGGTGCATGGTGATACCTCTGGTGGTTTTACCCCCTATCCCTCGAGCTACCAAGTAGGCGGCGGATTCGTTGTTACTTCTGTTCCATCCGGCACACCATCGGAAGTCTTGTTTTCCACCGTAATAGCAATGGCTCGGGGTTCTTCTCCGATTATTGTTGACGGCGGAAAAACATATTACTATCTCGGTGCTTTTAACACCTTTGGCAGAATCGAGATACAAAAACCTGAGCCCGCCGGGGGGCTCGGGGCTTATTCCAGCTCTATAGACAACATTGAAGTCCGCCGTATCGGGAAAGTGTTGAAAAAATTACCGGCTGGCGACGCTCAGACCGGGCTTGTGACCAAACCTTTGCCGAAAGGCCTGAATGTGCGGGTGATAAACGATGATACCGGCATTCCGGTCTCAAACGAGCCGGTTACTTTCACGATTCTAAGCCCGGTCAATGGCGCGACTCTAAGCGCGACCTCGGTTAATACGAACCTTTCCGGCTATGCCACAACATATTTAACGCTGGGTGCTTCCACCGGCACATACACGGTCAGGGCTGACTGCCCGGGCTGTCTCATGTACGTGAACACGGCCACTTTCACGGCCACGGCGATATCTTCTTTCACAGATGTAACAGGTGTAGTGCCGGAAGGATGTACGCAGGTCGCAATTGGCGAGAGAACCGCGCAGGTTGATCCGGTTACAAATTCTTTCCGGATTTTTCATGTCCCTTTGGTAATCAATTCGCCAGTTAATTTGTTTAGTCCGGAAATAATCGTAACCTGTAATAATGACGCAGAATGCCCGGTTGCTAACGCCCAGAGAATGCCGGACACCTGCGCCGGTGGTAATTTCGGTGCGCCACGACGTAAAGGTGAAACTCATAATGGTATTGATCTCCGTGTGGGGGACGGAGTCTCGATACTGTCTGCCACGCAGGGCACTGTGGTTTATATCGGTCAGTACAGTAATAAGCGAGACTCTGATGAAAGTTGGGGGACGGTTATTCTTATTCAAAGCACACGCAAGGTGGGAGGCAAATATGAAGTGCTTATGTACGGCCATCTTGACCCCAAAAAACTACATGTCAGAACAGGCGACCCGGTAAGTGTCGGACAAGAAATTGCTGTGGCAAGTTTGGGTGGCGCTAGTGGAAATATCCGTTCGGTTCTTGACGGCAATCCTCCGATAAGGCAACCTCGACCACAATGTTTACATGTTCATGTGGAAAGGCGGTTATTAGCGGAACCCTTAAGCATTCTTGGATTTCCTGTCCCATGCGCGATTCCGAGCGATCTGCTTATGGCGCAATGTGAAAGTCCGGATATGAATTCCAATGGCAACAGCAAAGCCTATAGTGGAAATGGTGGCGCATTCGGGGGGGCCATGCCTACGGATCCGGATGATAAAATCGGCTGCAATGTATATAAGTGAAATTATGAAAAGAATAAAAGTTTTATTATTCGCTGCAATTCTCTTGATCCCGGTCTATTCGTTTGCCGGCGAAGAGTACAGGTTGTTATACCGGTCCCCGCAAGTGGAAGGCGCTTACCCAGCCATTGGTCTGGATCCAGAACGCGGCCAGTTTACGGCAAGTTTTTATGTCGATTGGAGCACGGTGACAGCCCTTGTTTTGGAAGAATTTGATCTGGAGGGTAAAAAGATCCGGGATTTAGATATTTCCGGGTGGCGCGAGCATGGTGGGGCAGCTGTTCCAGGCAGAAACCTGTATGTTTATACAGAACTTACAATTTGTCCTAAGCCGCTTAAAGTCGAAATCTGCGACTATAACTCGGAAGGATATTTATTTAATGTCGCTAGCGGCACTATTCTATATCACAGCCCGAAATTTGAAAGGAATTATCCGGATTTTACCGCCGATGGCAAATACATGCTGGGCAAATTCGGCTGGGGGGATTCGGATGAAGGGGATGAGTATTACCCTTCCACCGGAACCTGTCTTATAGAAATTGACACCGGCCGGGAGCTCTGGTGCAAGGAGGAGGCGGTAAGCCAGCATGTCGCTTACTTGTCCGAGAAAAGCGGTATTATCGCAGGCGACAAGGCTATATATGACTTTTTTTCTGGAAAAAGGCTTATGACCTTCCCGCAATTCGCCGGAAAGGGCGACAAAGCGTTTGTACCGCAAAGGCCGGGGATGGCGGTAATCATACGTTCCATGTCTCCTGATGGGCGATACTTTGTGGCAACAGAAGGGAAATGTAATGAGGAACGCGTAAAGAAATACGGTAAAGAAGACGGTTGCCATTTATTGGAAATAACAGGGCAAGAAACATATCTCGGTGAATGGGACAGGGGAGTAGTAAACAAAAAAATTAAAGTTTTTGAGGACAACGTTCGGACTATATCTTTTAAGCCGTTCTTTTTCCTGCCGGACGGCTTGCTGGTTTCTTATGTCCCATACCCGGCGCGTATTCAATTGATGGATATGAAGGGGGAGGTTGTCTCAACAATAACCAATGATAAAGCATCGGGTATATCGCCCCTTAGTGTTTGGCGCCTTCAGCCTAGGATTAACTTCGAGCACAAAGTTGTAGTCTGGCCTTCAGCGGAGGAAAATGAATGGCGTGTGTATGGCCTTGACGGCAAGCTTATTGGGGAATTTATCTGGAAGGAGCCGCAGGGACGGGACTCCCATGTGCGTGGTTTTGCGATGATTAATGACCGGGACTACATATTTACTGTGGATGTAGTTACCAAGAAAAATAAAGGCGGCGGAACCATTGAGTATGTAAGTGAAGTCTATAGGGGCAGATTCGGAGCCGAAAGCGGGAAATAATTTTAGGTTCACCCAGCTGCAAAGTGAAAGTCCGGATATGAATTCCAATGGCAACAGCAAAGCCTATAGTGGAAATGGTGGCGCATTTGGTGGGGTCATGCCTACAGATCCGGATGATAAAATCGGCTGCAATGTCTATCGGTGAAATTATGAAAAAAATAAAAGGTTTATTATTCGCTGCAATTCTCTTGATCCCGGTCTATTCGTTTGCCGGCGAAGAGTACAGATTGTTATACCGGTCCCCGCAAGTGGAAGGCGCTTACCCGAGCAATGGGCTGGATCCAGAACGAGGCCGGTTTACAGCAAGATTCTATGTCGATTGGAGCACGGTGACAGCCCTTGTTTTGGAAGAATTTGATCTGGAGGGTAAAAAGATCCGGGATTTGGATATTTCCGGGTGGCGTGAGCATGGTATGGTAGCTGTTCCAGGCAGAAACCTGTATGTTTATACAGAACTTACAATTTGTCCTAAGCCGCTTAAAGTCGAAATCTGCGACTATAACTCGGAAGGATATTTATTTAATGTCGCTAGCGGCACTATTCTGTATCACAGCCCGAAATTTGAAAGGAATTATCCGGATTTTACAGCCGATGGCAAATATATGCTGGGCAAATTCGGCTGGGAGCATTCGGAAGGGGATGAGTATTACCCTTCCACCGGGACCTGCCTTATAGAAATTGACACCGGCCGCGAGATTTGGTGCAAGGAAGAGGCCGTAAGCCAGCATGCCGCTTACTTGTCTGAAAAAAGCGGTATTATCGTGGGCGACAAGGCTATATATGACTTTTTTTCTGGAAAAAGGCTGATGACCTTCCCGCAATTCTCCAAAAAAGGTGACAAAACATTTACCCCGCAAAGGGAGGGAATGGCGATAATTGTGCGTGCCCTGTCTCCGGATGGCCGGTATTTTGTGGCGACGGAAGGGAAATGCGATGCGGAGCGGATGATCAGGCGCGGTGTGGAAAGCGCTTGCAATATGGTGAACATCTCGGAACTTGAAACATATCTTGGTGAATGGGACAGGGGAATAGTAAAGAAAAAAATTAAGGTTTTCGAGGACAATGTTCGGACTATAGATTTTAAGCCGTTCTTTTTCCTGCCGGACGGCTTACTGGTTTCTTATGTCCCATACCCGGCGCGTATTCAATTGATGGACATGAAGGGGGAGGTTGTCTCAACAATAACCAATGATAAAGCATCAGGTATATCGCCCCTCAGTGTTTGGCGCCTTCAGCCGCAATTCTATAACACCAGCAAAGTGGTAGTCTGGCCTTCAGCGGAGGAAAATGAATGGCGTGTGTATGGCCTTGACGGCAAGCTTATTGGGGAATTTATCTGGAAAGAGCCGCAGGGACGGGACTCCCATGTGCGTGGTTTTGGGATGATTAACGACCGGGAGTACATATTTACTGTGGATATAGTTACCAAGAAAAATAAAGGCGGCGGGACCATTGAGTATGTAAGTGAAGTTTACAGGGGCAGATTCGGAGCCGAAAGCGGAAAATAATATGAGGCTTAGGACAGCCACCGGGACAACTGGAACTGCCGGAAAAACAATTCTGGCGTTTGCGGCGTTTATAGCGCTTGGGTTGTGCCATGCCGTCGCGTCCGAGTTGCGGATAAAAATCCCGCTTTCAAATCTTATAATCAATCCCGGAGGCGAGACTTCTTTGGGCGATGTGGCTCTTATTGCAGTGCCTGGGCAGGGGGTCGGTGGCAGGGTGATAGGCCTGCGTGTTTTTCCAAATTCCTCATGTGTTCTCATCCAAACGGATAAAGTCCAGCTCCAGGTTAAAGCTTTACTGGAAAACGGAAACGAAATTGACGTTACTGCCAGCCCCTACACAGTTTACTCATCATCTAATGAGGCAGTCGCCACTGTTACATCCGCCGGCCTTGTGAGCGTTACGGGTGCCGGTAAAACGCATATAAGGGCGGAGTATCTGCTATCCGTAGGCTATGCCGAAATTCTGGCAAATCCTTCTGCTTCCATATCAGATATCAGCCCGCTATTTGGTGTTGAGAATTACGACGAAATGCTGCCGGAAGAGACGGCGCCTACCGTAATTAAATTTATATCTCCTGGCGAGCAGGTGCAGATAAGCGCCATGGCTATGCTCTCTAACGGTGAAGTATGCCATGTCACCAGCAACTCCGGTACCGTATACGCCTCATCAAACTTACAAATAGCGGGCGTTGATAGTTTGGGGAGAATAACTGCTGATAATTTTGGAACAGCCCAGATAAATGTGCAAGCGGCTGGAATCTCAACATCGGCTGTAGTGCATGTGCAGCTCAAGGACGAGCGAGCCCCTATAACAGATATTTCCTTTAGTACGCCGCTTTATGTTTCACATTCCGGTTCTGTTTATCTTTCAACCCGCACATTTGTCTATTTGAACCCTTCCGACCCGGCAATCGAGGGCGCTTACTCCAGTGGTGTAAGTTTCACGGGGATATCTATTGATGAACTCCCCGCTAACTTTACTGCTTTCTGGAGATATATCCCATTTACAGTTATGGAGGGCCCCCGCACGCTTTATTATGTCAGCCGGGACAATGCCGGTAATACCGAGGTAATAAAGTCATCTGTCGTTTATGTGGACGGCACTGCACCTGAGGTTTCTGGGGAGCCTAAAGTCGAAGGGATAGGGCTAGGTTCGGATATGCGTATTTGGAAGAATGTTAAACAATATGCGCTCTCCTGGACCAACCCCTCCGATGCTTCAGGTGTGGCGGGAGCGAGGGTGAAGTTCGGGACTGCTGCGCCTGCCTCAAATGACGCAGGAATGTTCTTCCCGGCCCAGGGCTTACTTGTTTATTCTTCCACTGAAATAGTGAGCGGGCAAAATGATGTTTGGCTCTGGCTTGAAGATAACGTGGGCAATGCTAACCCCGCCTCGGCTGTGAAAATAGTGCTGGGTTACGAAGTCGACCCGCCAATATCAACTGCGGGCGCGCCGGCGGTGAGCACTTCTCCGGTTGTGCCGGTAATCTTTGTTTCCTCAGATCCGCTCAGCGGCGTCAGCAAGACGGTGCTGTGGTCCCGAAAAGAGGGCGTGGTCTGGTCTTCGGGGGCTTATGCGCTGACAGGCTCCGGCGGGGTGTTCCAGTTCAACACGCAGGGCGCGGGGGGGAATTGGGAATTTTACACGCAGGCATTTGACAATGCCGGCAACGCCGAGCCGGTCCCTGTCTCCACAACGGCGGCGAAAGCCGCGGTTTATGTGGACACTACCCCACCGGCAATATCTTACGTGCGCGTTACCGAGATAAACGGCGATTCCGCCCGCATCTCCTGGGAGACCGATGACGAAACCTCCGGCGTGCTGGAATACGGGCTGTCCGCGGCTTTGGGCTCCGCTGTTTCCGGAACGGGGTATTCCGTAAGCCGTAGCGTGCTCTTGAGCGGGCTTGTTTATCCGGCCAATTATTATTTCAGGATTTCCGTTTTAAATAGAACCGGTTTGGGAGCCGTTTACACCGGCGGGTCTTTCTATGTGCCTCCGAAAATAACCACCAATATAGATCCCTGGGGGGTTCTGAATACCAACCAGCCGATAGTGATAGAGGTGACAAACCCCGTGGTGTCGTCTATAACATATACGCTCGGCGGCCAGACCGTTACGCAGGCGGTAAGCTCCGGCACGCCGCTAGCGATATACGCGGCTTCCGGCCAGGGCCAGACCAGCCTATCCCTTAATCTGGGCGGTTTTGCTTACACCACTGATTTTACGGTGGACACGGCCACAAGAACGGTTCACCTGGCGCGGTTTGTAATTTCCGCCGGCGGCCTGATGAGCTCAGCTGCCGCCCAGTCCATAGTGGATATGACAACCGGGCAAACCGCCCAGGAAATGATGTCAAACGGGCAAAGCAGGCTGTATCCCGGGTATTATGCGGGCATAGACCCGGTAGCGCCGGGCAATATTTCTAATCTTTCCGCCGTTTCCGTGGCCGGGAGCGACCGCGCAACTTTAACCTGGCAAGCGCCAGGGGACGACGCTCATGCCGGAACCGCCGTAAAGTACGACTTAAGATGGGCGACAGTCCAGATCGATTCCTCTAATTTTATGTCCGCCTCACGCGGGACGGATATCCCGTTCCCGCTTTTGGCCGGTACTACGCAGGAAGCTGTAGTTTCCGGATTGAACCAGCTTACCACCTATTACTTTTCCATCAGGACCGAAGACGAGCTCGGCAATATTTCCGGGCTTTCAAACCTGGCGTCGGTTTTTAAGGGCCATGTGCTTGCAAGCACCGTTACAGTAAACGGAAAGCCGGAAATATCTTTCATGTCGCCGGTGCCGCCAAGTATAACCCTTATAAGCACAATATCCGCCAGGGGAGCTGTAGCTATCGGATCGGCGTCTGCCGCCGGGCTGACTTTAGCCGGCAGCTTATATGAAATAGGCCCGGAGGGGACTTTTGATCCCCCGGCGGAGCTGACGTTTTATTACTCAACCTCAACGTTGGCGGCTCGCTACCTTCTGGAGCCGGATATCGCGGTCTATGAGCATTTTCCGGAGTCGGGCTGGGTGAAGCTGCCTGGCCAGGTTTTTGATACCGCGACGCATAAGATCACCGTGCCTATAACCCGGATAGCCTCGCTGTTCGGGGTGTTCGGCGTTGTCAGGGACCTTGTCCCGCCGGTGACGGAACTCGCATATAGCGGGCTGCGGTTCGAGGCGGCTGGTAAGACCTTTATAAATTACGGCTCCAGCGTGTCCTTGAACGCTTTCGACCCTGTGGTTTCCGGAACTTCCACCGGGGTTGCATTTACCGAGTACAGGGTGGATCCCGGCACTTCCACCGGCTTTACCTCTTACGTCTCTCCTTTCGCTCTTCCGGAAGGCTTTCATAACCTGGAATTCCGCAGCCGGGATAATGCCGGCAACATGGAGGCTGTGAAATACGGCGAAGTTTATGTGGATGCGGCCGCGCCGGTTACAACGTTACTGATTTCAGGAACTACTGGGCAGAACGGCTGGCTTGTTTCCACCGCTACTGTGACTTTGGTTTCCACTGATGGTTTAAGCGGCCTGGCCGGGATATATTTCCATACCGACGGTTCGACCGTACCGGTAAACTATACCGGTCCGATAGCGATCAGTAGTGAAGGTATATCCTCTATTTATTATTATGCTGAGGATTCCGTGGGGAATAGGGAGCCGGAGAAAACGCTGCGTTTAAAGCTGGATATGAGCGTTCCGGAGGTGACGGCCGTTAGTACGCCCGCGGCCAATTCCGTGGGCTGGAATAATTCCTGGGTAAGCGCGGTATTCAGCGGCTCCGATACTGTTTCCGGGGTCGCGTATTGCTCCCAGGAGCAGGCCGCATCCGTTGAGAAGGCAAGCCAGACTATAAGCGGCTACTGCATTGACTACGCGGGCTGGTCGTCCACGCGGACCCTGACGGTAAATATCGATACCACGGCGCCTTCGCTGCAGCATACTCGAATACCTTCGGTCAATGAATCCGGCTGGAACGGCAGCAGTGTCACTCTTAAGTTCACCTGTTCCGACGCTTTGTCGGGGATCCTGGCCTGCCCCGCCGATATAAGTCTGGAAGGCGAGGGTTTGAATATTTCCACTTCCGCCAAAGTTTTCGACTATGCCGATAATTCGCAGTTGGTCTTTATCTCCAGTGTAAATATTGATAGAACCCTGCCCTTAAGTAGCGCCGCGCTTGCCGGAACTTATAAAAACGGCTGGTACTCCTCGCCCGTCGGTATTACACTGACCTCCACGGATTCACTGTCCGGCATCAAAGAAATTTTATATTCAATAAACGGCGAGGCCTTCTCGTCTTACCAGCAACCTGTAACGGCCTCCGCGGATGGCGGTAGCACGGTCAAGTATTATTCCAAAGATAAAGCCGGTAATACCGAAGCGGAGAAAGCCATCTCATTCTCAATAGACAGGACCGCGCCGCAGGTCGGGTATATTCTCAATCCACAGCCTAATTCATACGACTGGAACAATTCCAGCGTAGAAGCGGTGTTTAAGGGTACGGATACCCTATCGGGCACGGAAATCTGTTCTTCCTCCCGGACATACATAGAAGGCGCAGGCAAGACGCTCTCAGGCTGGTGCCGGGATATTGCCGGCAATATCGGCTATTCTACCGCCGTAGTTAATATTGATATTTCGTCCCCTGTTGTAACTGTAATTGCAAACCCCGCGGCCAATAGCTTCAACTGGAATAATACGCCTGTGACGGTGGCATTCAGCGGCTCCGATGATATTTCCGGGGTTCTTTCCTGCTCCGCCGACATACCAGTGCCTTCCGAGGGGAAGGAGCAGTTTGCCACCGGCTACTGCGAGGATAAAGCGGGAAACACACGCACCGCTTTCCGTGCGGTCAGCATCGATATGACCAGGCCCGCGACCACGGCGGGGCTTGCCGGCAGCATTGTGAACGGCTGGTACAATACGCCGGTCTCAATATCGCTCGATTCAATAGACGCGCTTTCCGGTATCAGGCAGACAAATTACCGCCTGGAGCGGGGCGGGGTTCTGGTAAGTTCCGGCGTGTATGTCTCGTCGGTGGCCGTAAGCGCGGACGGGCTGTATAGCGTATATTATTACGGCACCGACAAAGCCGGAAATGCCGAAACCGAGAAATCCACAGCCTTTAAGATAGACCGCACCCAGCCGCAGATCGGCTCCAGGCTGATTCCTCCGGCGAATAGCAATAACTGGAACAATACGGCGGTTCAAGTTGTTTTCAATGGGACAGACACTTTGTCCGGGGTTGCGGAGTGTTCCTCGGGAACAGTTGCAGCCGAAGGCGGGGAGCAGGTACTTTCCGGCTGGTGCCGGGACAATGCGGGAAATATAAGCTATACGACTGCTGCTGTGAATGTGGACCTTACACGCCCGATCGTTACAGCCGCTCAGACTCCCGCTAAAAACAACTATGGCTGGAATAACACCCCGTTGGCTGTCACATTTGCCGGTACCGACGCGCTTTCAGGAATTGCTTACTGCACTCCGGCAAAAATAATATCAACCGAGGGTTCCAGCCAGACCGCTTCCGGGTACTGCCTGGATTACGCGGGCTGGTCGTCTACCGCGACGGTGGCGCTTAATATAGACAGGACCGCGCCGGCCATAACTATATCCTCGCCGGCGGCGGGGCGGGTGTATGTGGCTACTAGGGAGAAAGTGGGTATGTATTTTACGGTTAAAGATAATCTTGACCCCGCGCCTAAGACAACGGCTGTGCTTACGCAGTTGGAAGATCTGGGCAGCCCGCGCGGCGGCAGACCTTCAAGCGTAGTGGTGGTAAACGGCCAGCTCATAGAACCGCTGGACCTGGACGACGGCCTGTGGCAGCTTACCGTGGGCGCGGCTGATTTCGCGGATAATATAAGTTCCGCGGCGGGCGGCGTGTTCGAGGTTGTGCACGACGTGCTGCCGCCCCGGGCTGCGTTGTCGGCGGCGGGCGGCTACCGTGCCGGCGCGGACTTATATGTGACCGGGCGCACCACGTTCACCCTGGCCAGTGTAGACGACCTGGTGGCTGTAATGGACGGCAGCGGCCTTGGGGTAAAGAGCCAGTCCGCGCGTATCGCCTCGGGCGGGGCAAGGGAATGGGCTTTCCCGAACCCGGCCCCAAAGCAGGGCGAAGTCTTTATTTCCACGTTCAGCCTGGACCGCGAAGCCGACGGGGTATACGGCCTCGCCTATAATTCGGAAGACGTGCTGGGTAACGTGGAGAAAATAATTATCAGCACGTTCATAGTGGATAATACCGCGCCGCAAACGGCGTTCAACCGCGTTTCGGGGCCGGCTTATCTGAATTATGTCTCAACCTGGACGCTTTTTGAACTTGCACCCATAGACCCTGGCGCCTTTGCGAGCGGCGTGAAGGAAACGGCCTACAGCATAAACGCCGCCGTCGTTTCAACTGCGCCTCTTAAATTCACCTTGCCCGCGGCCGACGGTGGGTACTTGATTAAATACCGCAGCAAAGATAATCTTGAGAACCTGGAAGTGGAAAAGTCCAGCTCGGTATTTATAGATGCGACGCCGCCTGTTACCTCATTCAATATCTCCGAGCCGCTGTACCTTAAAGACGGCGCGCGCTATATAACGCCGGCGAGCGCTTTGACATTTGCGGCGGCTGACCCGCTTTCGAATGAAGTTGCCGCTGGTGTTGAGCGTATAGAAACTGCGGTAGACTCTGGACCGTGGATTAAGTATACGCAGGCCCTGAAATTTGCCGAGGGCCGGCACACGATAAAATACCGTGGCATAGATAATGTTGGAAATGTGGAGGCGGAACGCAGCCTTGAAGTCCAGTGCGACAATACTGCGCCGGCAAGCAAATGGTCGGTGTCCGGCGGCGATTGGATAGAGCGCGGGAGCAAATTCTACTTTAACTCTTTAGGCCGCATTGCCCTTGCTAGCGCCGACCCCTTGGTGAACAATGTGGCTTCCGGGCTCGAGAATATTTACTATGGCATAGACGCCGTACCTGCCGTAAAATACAATTCCGCATTCGGCCTTGGGGAGGGCGTGCGGGTAGTGAATTACAAGGCGATAGACAATGTGGGCAACACTGAGGTAGTGAAGTCCACGGTGATCTATGTGGACGGCACCAAACCTGTCACAGAACTTTCTGTTTCCGGCGACCAGTATAAAAATGACAGGCAGTACATCAGCCGGCGGACGGATATATTGATGGCAGCAGCCGATCCGGTCGTGAACGAAGTTTCCGTAGGCGTCAAGGCAACAAAATATGCGGTGGATAGCGGCGGATTCAGCGATTATTCGCAATTTAAATTGAGTTCCGAGGGCAAGCGGTTAGTTTCCTATTATTCCGCGGACTATGTGAATAATATCGAAACTGTGAAAACTGCAGAATTGTGGGTGGATGCGACAGCCCCGTCGAGTGCTCTTGATATCACAGGCGGCAGCCAGTATTCCGGAACAGAGCCAGGGATTTTCTACGCCTCTTTGGCTACCGAATTCAGTTTCGCTGCCTGGGACCCTGTTTCCGCCGGCGGAGCGGCCGGTGTGAAGAAAATAGAATACGCTGATAATGGAAGCGCCCTTAAAATTTATGCCCAGCCGATATCGCTGGGCGAAGGCAAGCATACGATAACCTATCGGTCGACGGACCTTGTTGAAAATATCGAGGTATTCAAGTCTACGCAAATTTACGTGGATAACACGGCTCCGGTCACCGCGTTTAATATCTCCGAGCCGTTGTATATTAAAGACGGGGTGCGCTATATAACGCCGGTGAGTGGGCTGGCATTTGCTGCGGCTGACCCGCTTGTAAACGAAGTAGCCGCCGGTGTTGAGCGTATAGAAACTGCGGTAGACTCTGGACCGTGGATTAAGTATACACAGGCCCTTAGATTCATCGAAGGCCGGCACACGATAAAATACCGCGCTAGCGATAATGTCGGAAATGTTGAGGCGGAACGCGTCCTGGAGGTACAAAGCGACGCCACAGCCCCGGTAAGCCAGTGGTTTGCGCCGAGCGGCGACCGGATCGAAAAAGGCGGAAAATTCTACCTTAACGCCCTTGGCCGCATTGCGTTAGAAAGCGCGGACCCTGTCGTCAGCGCGGTGGCCTCGGGTGTAGAGGGGATATACTACGGGATAGACGCAGTGGCGACGAATAAATACTCCGCTCCCTTCGGCCTTGCCGAGGGAATAAGGACCGTTAACTTCACCGCTAAAGATAATGTGAACAATACAGAGATAACGAAGTCTACGGCAATCTATGTTGACGGTACCAAACCGGTGACCGAACTGTCGTTATCCGGTGACCAGTCGCATACTGATAAGCAATATATCAGCCAGCGGACTGACATTGTGATCACAGCCGCTGACCCTGTCGTGAACGAAGTCTCCGTAGGCGTTAAAGAGACAAAATATACAGTGGACGGCGGCGCGTTCGGCGATTATTCCCGGTTCAAGCTGAACACCGAAGGCAAGCGCGTTGTTTCCTTCTACTCCATAGACTATGTGAACAATACGGAAGCGGTAAAAGCCGCCGAGTTGTGGGTTGATAATACAGCGCCTGCTACTGTGCTGTCTATAAGTGGTGTGCGGTATTCAGCGCCCGGTGAGGAGAAAATTTATCTCACCAAAGATTCCGGTATCGTTCTTACACCTGCCGACCCGCTAAGTAATTACACCGCCTCAGGCGTGATGCTCACTAAATACAGGGTAGACAGCGGCAACTGGCAGGTGTATCTGGGCAGCTTCACTATAGCCGCCGAGGGACTGCATACGCTCGAGTATTATTCCCTGGACCGTGTGCAGAACGCCGAGTCGCCCAAGTCAGCGATAATAGCCGTGGACAATACCCCGCCGTCCACGGGCATTAGCCTGGGCGAGCCGAAGTCCGAAGTCATCGGTCTGCCTGTGCTAATGCAGAATACTCCTATCACATTGTCCGCCGCCGATCCTGTAATGAACGGGGTGGCGTCAGGGCTTAATGCTATTTTCTACGAACTAGAGAATCTCCAGACCGGCGCCCTCGCGCCTGTGAAGGCCTATACTTCGCCGTTCACCATCCCTGAGCAGGGCACTTACATGATCAGGTACTGGGCTAAAGACAACACAAGCAACCTGGAAATACCCAAAGAGAAAATAGCGGCTGTTTCAAGCTGGCGGGCTGATGGCCTTGCGGCGGTATCCGGCCTGGATATGTCAGGTACGGCGGATATTGCCGGCACGGTGAAGTCTAATGCCATTGTCAGCCTTGGCGGTAATGCCAGGATACTCGGTGATGTCACGGCCGGCACCATAACCATATCGGGCAAAGCCCAAATAACCGGGCAGCAGGCCGGCGGCGCAACACCTGTCGCTCCGGTGCCGATCTATACCGCCGGTATAGCACAAAGCGCCGCCGAAGCGAACAATAACGCGCTTGTGTCCGCGTATCTGGTGGGCGGCAAGCTTGTACTTGCCTCGCACGCCGTGATAACCCTTACCACCGGGACTTATTACTTCAAAGGCCTGGAACTGAGCGGCGGCTCAAGTATCACTATTGCCGGGAAAGTGGACATACTGGTGGAAGGCGGCGTGTCCATAAACGGTGGGAGTTCTATGAACGCTTCCGGCCCGGCTACCGGGCTTTCAATAGTCGTCAGTACGACCTCCGAACTGAAATTCAACGGCGGGGGGTCTCTCGCGGCTTGCCTGTACGCTCCCTATTCGGATATGAAACTGACCGGCAACGCCCTGCTGGGCGGGCATTATTTCGTAAGAACCGCCGCCGTGAGCGGCACGGGTAATCTTATTCAGTCCGGCGAGACTCTGCCTGTGCCCGCCCCGCCTACGGGCGGCGGCCCGAAGACCAAGGCGTCCGCGATGCCTACGGTGGGCCCCGGTGCCCTCGCCGGGCCCGACCCCGCTTTCAGGCTGGGCGAGGTCTACGTGTTCCCGAACCCCGCGAAAGGCAGTGAGGCCCCTGTCTTCCATATAGAGACCGGCATAGCCGACAGCGTGAAAATAACCATCTACACCATAAGCGGCAGGGCGGCGCATGAGCAGATCCTGACGGGGCTTCCAGTTGAGCTGGACGACGGCAACGGGTTAAGCTACGCCTATGAATACGTCTGGCGCGGCCATATCCCCAGCGGGGTCTACCTTTATAGCATAGAGGCACAAAAGTCCGGGCAAAAACTTAAGAAAACCGGAAAATTCGCTGTGGTGCGGTAGGGGGGTAATATGGAAAACAAAAATAACCCGCCTGATTTGGTGAACCGTATTGTTTATCTGCTTTCAAGGCCATGGGTGCTGGGTGCGGCGTTGATATTTGTTTTTACGCCTTCGGTTAAGATAAGCGAAGCGCTCGAAAGCGGCGCGGAGTTTCTGCGGATAGACACGGATGCCCGGGCCGGTGCTATGTCTTCTGCGGGCGCGGCTTCCGCAATGGGCATAAGTGCGCTGGCTTATAATCCTGCGGGGCTCGCTTCAATGGGGAAGGGCGAGGCTGTTTTAAGTCATAGTGCGTGGTATCTCGGCTCGGCGCATGACTTTGTTGGGGGCGGTTTCGCCCTGCCGGGTTCTGCGGGCTGGAAAATGGGGTTGAGCCTTGCCCGGTTATCCAGCGGCAGGATGGAAGGCCGCACGGCTTCAAGGTCCAGCACCGGCGGGTATACAGCTTACGATCAGGCGGTGAGCCTGGGTTTAGCCAGACAATATGGACGATACAGCGTAGGCGGGGCCGTAAAATACATTGAAAGTTCCATCGCCGGTGTTAAAGGCACAGGGTATGCGGTCGATATGGGAGTAAAGCGCGGTTTAAGAGGGCTCCCTGTCTCCGTGGGTGTCGCGGTGCAGAACCTCGGCCCCGGCATTAAATACATTTCACAGCGTGACCAGTTGCCATTAAGCGTAAGCGCCGGCCTGATGTATATGCCGGTGGCGGGGTTCATGCTGAACTTCGACGCCAGGCGTTATGTTTACGACAAATACACTACCTACAGCCTGGGCACCGAATATGTGTTGTATGGCGGGCCCGGCAGAATGACAGGCCTGAGCCTGCGCGGCGGTATAAACGGCGGTGGAGGTCAAAGCGCGGCAGGCGCGTTCAGCGCCGGGGCGGGGATAAAATTGATGAACGCGGATCTGGACTACGCCATGTCGCCCGAAGGCAGCTTGGGCAGCACCCAGCGTATAACGCTGAAGAAGAAATTTTAAGAATGGAAGTTCTAAGACACCAGTATCTCTTCGATTTGGTGGCGCTTTTACACAATGGGTTTGTGTTTACCCTATGCCGCCGTGCGCATGAAAGTGGCCGAGTTCCGGCGCAAGCACAAGCCGCAGTAGGGCCGCTTCCAGCCCTTGAAAATACCCCGCCCCCGCGGGGTATTTTTTTATTGCTTTTTTCGCTTTCGTTTTGCTAATCTGACCTTGGGGGAGCATCAACATAATTTAATATCAGCAGGGCCCGGGCCTTGCCGGACTTTTATCCATGCGCGCCGTAATAGCCGAAATACTCGCCGCCGAGGCGGAGGGCAGCCGTTTAACGGCCGCCGCGCGGGCGCGCGCCCCGGAAATAGTCCTCGCGGCTAAAAAGCGTGCCGCGGAGCTGGGTGCCGCCGCTCTGGAAGAAGCCAGGGCGGAAGCCGAACGCGCTTCGGCCGCGGCGCTCGAGGCGGCCTCGCGGGAAAAAGCGGCGCTCCTGGAAGCCGCGGCGGGGGAAATAGAGAGGACCTGCGGGCTGGACGAAGCGGCCCGCCGCCGGGCGTCCCTGGAAGCGGCGCGGCGTATACTTGGGCTATAAAGGGGGCTTATGATAGTGGCGGGGGACCTCGATAACCTGTCCGCCCGGCTGCACGGCCGGCGCGCCCGGCTGGCCGCCGGAGAGCGGCTGCGGTCCCTCTGCGCCCTGGGCTCTACGGAGGCCCTCGCGGCCGCTTTATTTCCCGGCGCGGCCGCGGCGGGACCGGCGCGGCTGCAGAACAGGCTGGCGGAAAATTTCGTTCATGAAGCGCGGGAGCTCGCCGCCGTCCTGGGCGGGGCGCGCGCCCGGTTCATAGAGTGGGCCGCGGCGCGGCTCCAGGTAGAAAACCTGAAGGTCCTGGTCCGGGCCCTGGCGGCCGGTTTCCCGCCGGCTGCCGCGCGGCCGCTGCTTATCCCGCTCCCCGGCTGGGCGGAGGTTTACGGGCCGGCGGCGGAAGCTGAAACTCCCGGGGCCCTCGTGGCGGCCCTCCCGCGTGGAGTTCTGCGCGACAGCCTCGAGCGGGCCTACGAAGTTTACCCCGACAGGAGCCGTTCTTTTTTTTACGAAGCCGCGCTGGACCGGGACTACCTGGACGAGCTTAAGGCCAGGCTGGCCTCGCTGCCGGCCGGGGACCGGGAATATACCTCGGAGCTGGTGCGCCAGGAAACAGCCGTCTTCGACCTGATGCTCGCGGCCCGCGGCAAATTCTTTTACGGCATTGAAAAAGAAAAGTTAGCCGGCTTGTTCGCCCCCGGTTCCGGAATAGACGGCCGGAGATTCTCGAAAATGCTCGATTCCGGCGGCGTGGCCGCGCTGCGCGCCCTGGCCGCCGGGCTGGCCGTGGAGGCCGGGCCGCCGGAGCCGGACCCCTCGGCGCTGGAGGCGCTGGCCTGGGGGCGCTACGCCCGCCTGGCCGCGCGCGCTTTCAGGGGCACGCAGACCGGCTTCGGGGCGGTGGCCGGCTACCTTGCGCTTCGCCGCCTGGAGGTCTCCAATCTCACGACCGTATCGGAAGGTCTGCGGCTGGGAGCGCCGGCGGAGGAGCTGCGGGGAAGGATGCTTCCGCGCGGCGGAGGACGGTATAATGTTTAGCCCGGTGAAAATGTCCCGGCTCGAGGCCGTCCTGCTTAAAAAGGACGCGCGGGCCGTCCTGCGCGGGCTTGGCGCGGCCGGGGCGCTGGAGCTCGCGGTGTCAGCGCCCGGCCCTGATACGGCACCGTCGGCTCCTGCGGATAATCGCCCGGCCCTGGACGACTGCGCGTGGCTGCTCGCGCGGCTTGCGGCCCTGCGCCGGGAACTCGGCGCCGCAGCGCGCGCCGCGGCGCCCGGCCGCGAACTTGATTATAAGTCGGCCTCCGAAGTGGTCGCGGAGTGGGAAACGCGGGCTTCGGCCCCGCTCGGGAAAAGGCGGGACCTGGCCGCCGAAGCCGCCCGTCTTTCGGCGGAAAGAGAAAGGCTGGCGGTCTACTCCGGGCTGGCGCTCCCGGCGGAGAGCTCCGGTTTCTCCTACCTTTTTTGCTCCGTCGGGATCGTCCCGGCGGGCAGCCTGCCGGCGCTTGGCTCTAAACTATCCGGCAATGCCGTGCTGGTCCCGCTATCAGAAAATGGCGGCTGCCTGCGCCTTGCCGCGCTGGCAAGCCGGGCGTCCGGCGAGGCCCTGGCGGCAGAACTGAAAGCGGCCGGCTTCCGGCAGGAAGAGGCGCCGCCCGGCGCCGTTCTGGGGGAACTTGCGGCTTTCTATTCCGCGGAGGCCGGGCGCGCGGAGAAAGCCCTGAAACTGGCCGGGCTGGAAATAGCTTCGCTCGCGGCCGGGGCCGCCGGGCCGCTGGCCGCCGCGGAGCGCGCCCTGACAGCGGAGTCCCTTCTTCTCGAGGCCGAACAGAACCTGCCCCGTACCGAAGCCTCGGTGTTTTTTTCCGGCTGGACGCCGTCCGGGGACGCGCTCCGGGTAAGCCGGGCGCTCGGCAAGGATTCCGGCGGGCGCTGCGCCGTGGAAACGGAAGAGGCGGCGCGTGGCGGCGGGGCGCCGGTGCTTCTGCGGCCTCCGCGGCTGCTGCGGCCCTTCGCGGCGCTGGTAACCGGCTACGGCCTGCCCCGCTACGGCGAGGCCGACCCCACGGCTTTCGCCGCGCTCAGCTTTCTTATGATGTTCGGAATGATGTTCGGAGACCTGGGGCACGGGGCGGCGCTCTGCCTGGCCGGCGGCTGGCTGGCGCGCCGGCGCGGCTTTAAAGAACGGGAAGCCGGGCGCGCGGTCTTCGGCTGCGGGCTCTCGGCGGCTTTTTTCGGCCTGGTCTACGGGAGCTTTTTCGGCCTGGAGAGTTTTAAAAAGTACGCGCTCTGGCGCGATCCTTTGGCGGGGGACCCGCTCTCCCTGCTCGCCGCGGCAGTTCTGACGGGGGCCGCCGTGATCAGCCTGGGGGTAATCCTGAATATTTTCAACCGCGCGCGGCTCGGCGACAGGCTGGGCGCCGCGCTGGACCGGTTCGGGGCCGCCGGGCTGGTTTTTTACTGGGCGGCGCTGCTTCTGGCCGCGGGCAGGGCCGGAACCGGCGCGCTTTTCTTTATGGGCGCGGCGGCGGCCTGCTGGACGCTGAAAGAGCCGCTTCTTTATCTGCTCGGGCCCGGCGGAGCGGCTAAAGACGGGAATGAAGGTTTTATAGCCGTGGCCGCCGAGGCGGCCGCCGGGGCTTTCGAGGGAGCGCTTCTTTATCTGGCCAATACCGTCAGTTTCGTCCGTCTCGCGGCTTACGCGATCAGCCACGCCGCTCTGCTGGCCTCGGCCTGGGCGCTCAAAGAGGCGGCCGACAGGGCCTGGGGAGCGGACAGTTTCGCGGGTATACTCGCCCTTATCGCCGGCAACGCGGCCGCTTTGGGGCTGGAGGGCGCCGTGGCGGCGGTGCAGGCGCTGCGCCTGGAGTATTATGAATTCTTCGGGAAATTCTTCGAAGGCGGCGGCCGGCCTTTCAGGCCGTTCGTCCTGGGAAATAAAAGGGGGCTAGGATGAGAAAAGAATACGCGCTGTTGTTCTCCGTTTCGGCGGCCGGTCTATGGTTCTGCCAGCAGGCCCTGGCGGCCGCGCCCGGGGGGACTGAAGCCATAGGCGGCCTGATAAGCGATTACAGGGCGGTGCGGATAGGCTTCGCCGCGGCGGCCACCATGGCCGTCTGCGTGCTGGGCTCGGCTTACGCTATCGCCAGGATAGGCTCGGCGGCTATGGGCGCGGCGGCGGAGAAGCCGGAGCTCCTGATACGCAGCCTGCTCTTCGTGGCGCTGGCCGAGGGGCTCGCCGTCCTGGGCTTCGTGATCTCGATGATGCTGCTTGGGAAAATATAGTGGAAGGGCTGCGGTTCTATTGTATCGGCGACGAAGATACGGCGCGCGGGTTCCGCCTGGCGGGGGTGGAGGGCAGCGCCGTGTCCGGGCCGGAAGAAACGGCGGCGGCCCTCGAAGCCGCGGTCGGGCGGGCGGACTGCGGCGTGATAATAATTACAAAAGCGGCGGCGGGGCTGGCGCGGGCGAAAGTGGACGGGATCAAGCTGGAGCGGGCGCGGCCGCTGATAGTGGAGATATAATGGAAATCATCGGGAACGCCAAAGAACTGGTCAGGGAGATCGGGGAGATGGCCCGGCGGGAGAGCGCGGGGATAATTTCCGCCGCCGAGCAGGAGGCGGCCGGGATCCTCGCCGACGCCGGGGCAGCCGCGGCGAAGGCGAAGCGCGAACTGCTCGCTTCGGCGCTGGCGGCGGCGGCGCGGCGGCGCGGGGTGATGCTTGCGGCGGTGCCCGGGGAGGCGGGGCGGCTGCGGGCGGATTTCCGGGAGGCCGTCCTGGATTCTATAAAGAGCCGCGCCCTGGAGCTGGCCGGGGAGGAGGCGGAGAGGGCGGGGAAGGCGGCGGTGCTTGCGGGGCTGGCGGCGGAAGCGGTAAGGCGGATGGAGGGAACAAATTTCGTGGTCGCGCTGGCCGCCGCGGACTTCGGCGCGGCGGCCGGGCTGCCGGCCGAGATCGAGCGGCTGGCCGGCCGCGGGCCGCTGGAAATAAGGATCGAGGAGGACCCGGGGCTGGCCGGAGGGGTTCTGGTGCGGGACGGGGAAGGGCGGCAGCGCTGGGATAATAGTTTCGGGGGCAGGCTGGAGCGGCTCTGGCCGGAATTGCGCGGGCGGCTCATGCGCGGCGGGGAAGGGGAGGAAAAGTGAGTTCTGCCGACGGGGGGGGAACGGTAGTGACCCGGGTCAGCGGGCCGGTGGTCACCGTCAAAGGCATGGGAGGCTCCGCCATGTACGAGGTCGTGCGCGTCGGAGAGCTCGGCCTTGTGGGGGAGGTGGTGCGCCAGCACGGGGACAGCGCGACGGTGCAGGTTTACGAGGACACTTCGATGCTCAAGCCCGGCGCGCCGGTGGAGCGCACCGGGGCCCCGCTCTCGCTGTGGCTGGGGCCCGGCCTGATAGGAAATATTTACGACGGAGTGCAGCGCCCGCTGCCCGCGCTGCAGGCGCTGAGCGGGACCTGGATAAAGCGCGGGGAAAAAGCGGACCCGCTGGATACCGCCCGCCGCTGGGAATTCAAGCCTCTGCTCGGGGCCGGGCAGGAGGTGTCGGAGGGGCAGGCCGCGGGCCTGGTCCCGGAAACGCCGCTGGTGGAACATAAAGTCCTGATCCCTCCCGGCATAAGCGGGAAAGTGCTCTCGGCGGTTCCCGCCGGAAGCTATACAATAAACGACGTCCTCGCGGTGGTGGAAACAGCGGCCGGCCCGGCGGAGATAAAAATGCTGCAGAAGTGGCCGGTGCGGCGGCCCCGGCCCGCGCGGGAGCGGCGGCGGGTGGACGGGCCGCTGGTGACCGGCCAGCGGATAATAGACACTTTTTTCCCGATAGGCAAAGGGGGCTGCGCCTGTATCCCCGGCGGTTTCGGCACCGGCAAGACCATAACGCAGCACCAGCTGGCCAAGTGGTCCGACGCCGGGATAATAATCTTCATCGGCTGCGGCGAGCGCGGCAACGAGATGACCGAGGTCCTGCGGGAATTCCCGCGGCTGAAAGACCCGCGCACCGGCCGGCCGCTGATGGAGCGCACGATACTTATCGCTAATACCTCCAATATGCCGGTGGCGGCGCGCGAGGTCTCAATTTACACCGGGATAACCATGGCCGAGTATTACCGCGACATGGGGCTCGACGTGGCGGTGTTCGCCGATTCCACCAGCAGGTGGGCCGAGGCCCTGCGGGAGATGGCCGCGCGCCTGGAGGAAATGCCCGCCGAGGAGGGTTTCCCGGCCAGCCTGCCTTCGCGGCTCGCGAAATTCTACGAGCGGGGCGGCGCGGTCACCACGCTTGGCGGGGAAAGAGGCTCTATCAGCATCGTCGGGGCGGTGAGCCCCCCGGGCGGGGATTTTTCCGAGCCGGTGACCCAGCATACCCGCCGGTTCACCCGCGTGTTCTGGTCGCTGGACACGGAGCTGGCCAATGCCAGGCATTATCCGGCCATCAACTGGCTGCGTTCCTATTCCGACTACCTCGACGAGGTCGAGCCGGCCTGGGAGAAACTTTCCCCCGGCTGGCGCGAGCTGCGCGCCGAGGCGATGGCGGTAATGCAGCGGGAGGAGCACTGCCGGCAGATAGCCCGCCTGATAGGCCCGGACGCCCTGCCGGACAGCCAGAAACTTTTCCTTTTTATCGGCGGCGTGATGAGGGACGGCTTCCTGGCGCAGAGCGCTTACGACGAGAACGATATGTTCTGCCCGCCCGCAAAGCAGGCCGCGCTGCTTGGCCTGATAATGGCTCTCTACCGCGGCGGCAGGGACCTGGTGAAGGCCGGCGTGCCGCTTTCGGCGGTTTCGGCCCTGCCCTGCGTGCCGGAAATACTCCGCGCCAGGACCGGCTACGCCGGGGACGACCTGCCCGGCCTGGCGAAGCTCGCCGCCAGGCTGGCTGAAGAACTCGGCGCGGCAGCGAAAAAGGGGGCCTCATGAGCGCGATCTCCGGCTATCCTCCTGACCGGGGCCTGGAATATGTCGGGGCTTCGCGCATAGAGGGGCTCCTGGTGGTGGTGGAGCGCGTGCGCGACGTGGGCTTCGACGAGCTGGTGGAGATCGCGGGGCCCGGCGGCAGGCCGCGCCTGGGCCGCGTGCTGGAAGTCTCGGACAAGTGCGCGCTGGTCCAGGTGCTTGAGGGCACGGACGGCCTGTCCGGCCGCACGGTGAGCGCGCGGTTCCTGGGCGAAAGCCTGCGGCTGCCGGTCTCCCGGAGCATGCTTGGGCGGGTCTTCGACGGGCTGGGCCGTCCCGCCGACGGCGGGCCGCCGCCGCTTTCGGGCGACAGGCGGGACGTGAACGGCTCGCCCATAAACCCCGTGGCCCGGCGCTACCCGCGCGAATTCATCCAGACCGGGATCTCGGCCATCGACGGCATGAACGCGCTGGTGCGGGGGCAGAAGCTGCCGATCTTTTCCGGCAACGGCCTGCCCCATGACAGGGTCTGCGCCCAGCTGATACGGCAGGCCCGCCTGCCGGGCGAGAAGGAAGGGTTCTCCATAGTTTTCGCCGCGATGGGCGTGAAGCGCGACGTGGCCGATTATTTCATGCGCGACTTCGCGGCGTCGGGGGCGCTCTCCCGCGTGGCTATGTTCCTGTCGCTGGCCGACGCGCCCGGCGTGGAGCGCCTGCTTACTCCGCGCTCCGCCCTGACGCTGGCCGAGCACCTGGCCTTCGACTGCGGCCAGCACGTCCTGGTGGTGCTGACCGATATGACCAATTACTGCGAGAGCCTGCGCGAGGTGGGCAGCGCCAGGGGCGAGATACCCGGGCGCAAGGGCTATCCCGGCTACCTGTATTCGGACCTGGCCTCGCTTTACGAGCGCGCCGGGCGCGTGGACGGCTCGCCCGGCTCCATCACGCAGACCGCCATCCTGACGATGCCCTCCGACGATATCAGCCACCCGGTGCCGGACCTGACCGGCTACATAACCGAGGGCCAGATAGTGCTGGACCGGGAGCTTTCCCAGCGCGGGATCTACCCGCCCATCTCCGGGCTGCCGAGCCTTTCGCGGCTGATGAAGGACGGCGTGGGGAAAGGCTATACGCGCGAAGACCACCCGGCGCTGACCAGCCAGCTTTTCGCCTGCTACGCTTACGTCAAGCGGGTGAGGGCGCTGGCCGACATTATCGGGGAGGAGGAGCTCGGCGCGGGCGATAAATTATATCTGAAATTCGGTGAAGCTTTCGAAAACAGGTTCATCAGCCAGGGCGAGCGCGAGGACAGGCCTATAGAGCTTACGCTCGACCTCGGCTGGGAGATCCTGTCGATGCTCCCGCGCGAGGAGCTGCGCCGGGTCGGCGAAAAAATGCTGGATGAACATTATAGATCAGGAATAATAATCAAGAATCAGGAGTCGGGAATCTAGAGCCGGGAATCGGGGATGCGGAGCCGGGGATAGACGACCTGAGATCTAAGACCTGGGAAAGGGCTTGGGGAAGATATGGCTTTATTGAACGTGCCCGCTACCAAGTCCGCTCTGCTTGCGCTGAGGCGGCAGGTGGAGCTGGCCGAGGAGGGCTACAGCCTGCTGGACCGCAAGCGGGAGCTGCTGCTGCTTGAACTCGGGGTCCTGGCCGGGCGCGCCGCGAAGGCGCGCGCCGCGGCTCGGGCGGTCCTGGACCGCGCCCTCGCGGAACTGCGGGAGGCCGAGCTCGACGCGGGCTCGGCGGCGGTGGACAGGGCGGCGCTCGGCGTCGGGCCCGGGTACGGCGTGGAGATCCGGGAGCGGCGGTTCATGGGCGTCAGGCTGCCGGAAGCCTCGGCGGCGGCAGCGCCGGCCGGCGCCCGCTTCGGCCCCGGCGGCACGCCGGCCGGGGCGGACGCGGCCATGCTGGCTTTCAGGGAGGCGCTGCCTGGGCTGGGCGAACTGGCGGGCCTGGAAACCGCCGCGGCCCGCCTCGCCCGCGAGCTTAAAAAAACGCAGCGGCGCTGCAACGCGCTTTCGAAGAAGCTTATCCCCGACTGCAGGGAGACGATAGCTTACCTGGGCGGGTCGCTCGAGGAGCGGGAGAGGGATTCTTTCGTTATCCTCGCGATGATCCGGGACAGGCTGCGGGCCGGGCGCGGCTGATCACTTGCGCGCGGTATGGGCGGCGACGGCGCCGGGGAAGAGGATCCTGTACGAGGCCCCGGAGAAGCCGGCCTCGGAGAGCAGCGCTGAAAATTCATCCGCGCCGTAAAAACCGAGTATCGTGTTCTTAAGGAAAGAATAGGAATCGCGGCTTTTCGGGGACAGGAGGTTAAGGAGCCCGATAAGCGTTCTTACGTAGGCCCGCATTAAAAACCAGAGCGCGGGATTTTTCGGCCGGGTGGTTTCCAGGTTCAGGAAAAGCCCGCCGGGCTTGAGCACGCGGCGGAATTCCCTGAGCGCGGCCAGAAGTTTTTCCTTGTCGATGTCCAGGTTGCGCGTGGCGAAGGCGATAGTTAGCAGGTCGAAGCTGCCGTCGGGGAAAGGCAGTTCCTTCATCTCCGCCCGGACAAATTCCACGCCGGGGAGCTTCGCCTTGGCGGCGGAAAGCATGGCTTCGCTCAGGTCGGCGCCGGTCAGACGCAGGCGCGGGCCGAAGGCTTTTTTCAGGGAGAGGGAGAAGTCGCCGGTGCCGCAGCAGGCGTCCAGCGCCGAGACCGCGCCGGGGGCAGAAGCCGCTGCGAGCTTCGCGGCGGCGGCCCGCCAGTAAAGGTCGAGGCCGAAAGTCAGGAAGGAGTTGGCCTTGCTGTAAAAAAGGTAAATGCCGTCATAAAACCCGGCGATAGCCAGTTCTTTGTTAGACGGCATTTATCTTCCGAAAGAAAGAAGAAAAACTATTTCTTCTCTTCTTTGTTGTCGTTTTCCGCCACGAATTTCTTTATTTCTTCGAAGCCCTCTATGATGAGGCGGGCTTTGGAGAGGCCGAAGGAGAACGGGTATTTGTCGTTCTCGTTCCGCTTGAGTATGAGTACGGGCTGGCCTTTGTATTCTGTTCTTTCAACTATCATGGTTTCTTCCTCCACTGCGATTTGCCCCCGGGGGCGGCTTAAGCCCCTATACTAGCACAAAAAAGGCGGGCTTATCAATAATATATTATTTATTCATATATATATGCGGCGGCGGAGCTGACCGCGGGGCCGCTCCCGGGGTTTGCGCCCGGCGGGGCATATTTGTTAAATTTCAGTATGGGGAAAAAAGAACTTCTGTGGGACCTTCTGATAAAAGCCGTCAAGACCCTGGTGGCGCTGTTCACGCTTTTCGCCATCGGGTTCTTCGTGGAAAGCCTGCCTTACGCCCGGTCGCTGCCTTTCCTGAGCCTGAAGCTCTCCGTCAGCGTTTTCCTGAACGCGGTCGTTTCGCTGCTCAGCGTGATCGTCTTCGTGAAATTCGGGGCCGAGGCCTCCCCGGCGGCCGACGGGATACTCGATTTTATCCCGGGCGCGGGCAGGCTGGTCCGCAGCCTGATAAAAATAATGGCGCTGCTTTTCGCCTACTACGCTTTCCAGGCCGCGATCTTCCCTTTTATCGAGGACTACGAATGGGCCTACCAGACAGTTTTTCTCGGCTTCACGCTTTTCTTCCTCGTGAGGGCCGGGCTGCAGGTCTACGAATCGAGCGAGGAGATAAGCAAATTCCTCGTCGCCGGCCTGCGCCCGTATAAAACTGCCGCGTCGACGGAAAAACCGGCGCCCGAAAAAAAACAGGCGGCTCAAAGCGAGCCGCCCCCGGTCCCCTGATACCTTCTCTCTGATCCCCGTTCCCCGACTCCCGACGCCCGACTCTCGATTTTAGATCCCCGATTTATTCTTTACAGCGGTATCGCCGCCGACTTCACCGACGCCGAGTAAGAGGCGTTCCTGAGCAGCTTGACGCAGTAGCGCGAATTGCGCAGCCCGGAGCCGCGCTCCCTGCTTCCCTCTATTTCCTTCTTGAAATCCGAAACCTCGGCCGCCAGCCACTCCGGGAGGCAGGCCCCCGGGGCCAGTTCATGCCGCAGCTCCACCGTCTCCGGCGCCATGTCTTTTATGTCCAGGCGCAGCAGGTTCCCGTCCAGCTCTATCCGTCCTTTGTCCCCGGCGACCGCCGCCCGCAGGCGCGGGGCGTGGGCGCCGCAGGCCAGGTGCAGGAAGCCGTCGGCGCCTCCGAAATGCACGTGGCAGGCCGCGGCGGCCCCGGAGTCCAGCCTGGCCTCTATCGCGGACGGGGGGCGGCGCACCATGGCCAGGAGCATCGAAGCGGCCTGCCAGCCCAGGGCCGCGATAGCGCCGCCTTCCGGCGCGGGGCCGGGGAGCAGCGCCTGCACCTCGGCGTAATTGATCTCTCCGGCCAGGCCGCGGGTCAGCGCCTTGCTCAGCGCGAGCCAGGGGGCGGCGTGCTCCCAGGGCTGGACGATGAAGATGACCTTCCCCGTTTTTTCAGCGGCCCCGCGCAGCGCTTCGAATTCAGTGCTGGAAAGGCAGGGCGGGGAGGAAGAGATCACGTGCAGGCCCCGCTCGAGGGCCGGCAGCATCGCGCCGAAAGTCTCTCCCGGCGGCAGGCTTATGGCGGCGAAATCAAGCTGCAGCTCGGCCGCGAGCAGGCTTTTGATGGCCGGGTACTCCTGGGCTTCGCGGGGAAAAGCCGGCCTTTCCCTCCGGGCCCCGGGAGCCGCGAAAGCCGTGATCTTGAGATCGCCGCCGGCAAAAGAGGAGGGGCTGAAGCCGAAAGCTCCGGGCCCACCGATGAAAGCTCCTTTTAACATAGATATATTTAAGCAAATAGAAAGGGAGCGAAAGAAATTGCTTTAGCTGTAATAATTAGTTAATATAATTGTTCTATACTGGCTAATAGAGAAACGGGGCGGCAGAGCTTTTTTAGGGATGGCGGCGGGGCTGAAAACAAACAGATGCTTTCAAATATCTTCAAACATATGTTCCCGGCCAAGGACGTCATAGGCGTCGACATCGGCAACTACGCCGTGAAGCTGGTCTGGATCGGCGAGGTTAAGAAAGTCCTGACGCTCAAGGACTGGGGCTATATCCCCCTCTCTATCAAGCCGGATACCCCGCCCGAGGAAAAGAAGGCCATAATTTCCGAGGAGATAAAGACCTACCTCAAGAAGAAGAACATCCAGGCCAAGAACGCCGTCGCCTCCATCTCCGGCAACGCCGTGATTGTGCGCTACGTCAAGCTGCCCAAGCTGTCCAAAAAAGAGCTCGACCTCACCATCAGCGTCGAGGCCGAGCCCTTCATCCCCTTCGACATAAAAGACGTCAACCTGACCTACAGCATCCTCAACGACACCTCCGAGGACGGCGACCCGAAGATCGACACGGTGCTGGTGGCCGCCAAGCGCGACGCCGTGCAGGACAAGCTGGACATCATCAGCGGGGCCGGCCTGGACCCGCTGATCATCGACGTGGATTCTTTCGCCCTCGAGACGCTTTACGAGCGGATAGCCCCTAAAGGGGAGAACACTTCCGTCCTGATGCTCAATATCGGGCAGAAGGTCACCAACCTGTCCATAATTTCGCAGGGCGTCACGCGCGTGGTCCGCGACATCTTCATAGCCGGCGCCACTTTCGACAAGGCCATCTCCAAGGTCCTGAAAACGGACACCGCCGGCTCCGACGCGGTGAAGAAAACCCGCTCCGTGCTGGTTTCCGACGAGGACAAGGAAGCCGCGATAGAGAGCTTCGACCGCGACGGCATAGCGGTTTCCAAGGCCGCCTCCGGGGTGCTGAGGGACCTTTACACGGAGGTCTCGCGCTCCATCGACTTTTACCTCTCCCAGGGCGTGGACCATTCCGTCTCCAGGATAATGCTTTCCGGCGGCATGGCCAACCTCGGCAATATCAACAAGTTCCTGTCCGCGGAATTCAAGGTCCCGGTGGAGATAGTCAACCCGCTCTCTTTCCTGCCCGAGATCCCCAAAAATATGCCCAAGGACGTGCTTCCGGCCCTCGCCGTGGCGGCCGGCCTCGCGCTGCGCAAGATGAAGGACTGGGAAGAATGATAAGGATAAACCTCATTCCGCCCGAATATATAGCGAGGATAAACCGCAAGGTCCTCATCGCCAAGGCCGTGCTGGCCGCCGTCCTGGTGATCGCGGTGGTCGCGGTGGCTTCCATCTGGCACATAGGCCGCGCCAAGACCATAGGGGCCTCCCTGGCCAAGTGCGAGGCGGAAATGGTGGTCCTGCAGAAGGACGTGGACCAGGTGAAGGCCATAGAGGCCCAGATCTCCGAAGTCCAGAAATACCTGAATTCCATAAACAGCATAAACAAGGGCCGCTTCATCTACACGCGCTTCCTGCAGGACCTTACCAGCGACCTGCCCTCGACCATCTGGTTCGGCAGCGTGAACACCTCCCTGTCCGGCAATACCGTGAGCGTGTCGCTGGCCGTGTATTCCAACTCCGCCTACGACCTGGCTTACTGGATAAATTCGCTGGAGACCTCCGGCCCCTACTCCGACATAGGCATCGGGGGCATCTCGGTGAGCGACGTGGATACGGGCAAAAGGCTGACCGTCGCCATTACGGCGAAGTACAACTATAAATAAACTATGGGCAAGATACAGCTGACTAAAGAGCAGATGGGCCAGATCGCCGGCGGGGTGCTTTTCGGCGGGCTGTTCATTTTCCTTTACCTGCAGTACTTCTGGCTGCCGGCCTCCAGGCAGATCGAGGAGAATTCGCAGAAGGTCGCCTCGATAACGTCGGACATAAAAAAGGCCAAGGAGCAGAAGGCCAAGTACAAGGACCTCGAGGCCAAGCTGGCCAGCCTGAGGTCGGACAAAGAAGCCGCCGTTAAAAAGCTGCCCAACGAGCGCAGGATCCCGGACCTGATCCGCACCGTGACCACCCTCAGCAAAAAATACAAGGTGAGCGTCACGGCGATAAATCCCTCCGGCCAGTCCAAGGTGGAGTACTTCACCAAGGTCAGCTACAGCATTACTTTGAAAGGGAATTACCACGACGTGGGGCGCTTCCTGACGGCGCTCGGCCTGGAGGAGCGCATCCTGACCTCGGAGAACCTTACCATGAACGGCACCGGCTCTTCCGACTCTTCCGTGACCGCGAGTTTTACGCTGGTGGCCTACCAGTATAACGGCTAAATTATGAGCCTTACCCTGATCCTCCTCTCCGCTCTCAGCGCCGCCCCGGCCGCGGCCCAGGTCGCCGTGTCCACCCCCGTCCTGACCGTGGACCAGGCCTACGCGCCGGTCAACACCCGCGACCCGCTGGTCGCGTCCACCGTTTACAGCGACCAGAAAGGGACCACGGCCAGGCCGAAAGATAAAAGCGGCGCGGCCGCCGTGGAAAAAGGGACTTTTTCCGTTTACGGCCTTACGCTGACCGGCATCATGGAGGACTCCAGCGGCCGGCAGGCCCTGCTGAAGGACGCCTCCGGGGCGGTCTATACTCTTAAAGCCGGGCGCCTGACCGACGCGAAGAAGAAGCAGGTCCCCGGGATCTCCGGCGTGGTAAAGGGGAAACAGGTAGTGCTGATGACCGAGGACAAGAAGGTCCAGCAGCTCAACCTGCACGAGAAAGAATAAGTGGTGAACAGGTGAAAAAAATGAAAAAATTCATAGCGACCGCCCTGACCGGCCTTTTCCTCGCGCAGAACCCGCTGCTGCTTTTTGCCGTGGAGAACGCCACGGTAAAATCCGTCCGGGTTTCCGCGGAAAGCGTCTACATCGACACCGACAAGCCGGTGCAGTACAAAGCCTTTACCACGGAGAACCCTTCCAGGCTGGTGCTGGAACTGATGGACTCGAAGCTGAAGACCCTCCAGGAGATCCCCGTTAACGGCCGCTCGCTGGTCAAGGTGCGGACCGGCCAGTTCAAGGACAGCCCGGTGAGCGTTTCCCGCGTGGTGATGGAGCTTACGCAGAAGACCGTCTACGAGATCTCCCGCAAGGGCACCGAGCTGGTGGTCATGTTCGGGGCGTCGTCCCGGAAGCCAGCCTCGCCTTCGATAAAAGATTCCCCGGCCGCGGTCCCGGCCGGAGTCAAGATCATCGCCCCCGAAACCGTTTCCGAAAAGCCGGTGGAACTGACGCTGGAGCCGGCCAAACCCGCCAGCCTTCTCAGCCAGAAAGCGCCGGTAATAGCCCCTAAGAGGACCTACGCAGCTCCCACCTCGCGCAATATCATGGACAATTTGTCCCGCGAGCCGATCACTTTCGATTACAGCGAGGCCGAAGTGCGGGAAGTGATAGACATGATGGCGGCCAAGGCCAACCTCAACGTCATCTACAGCGACGACGTCTCGGGCACCGTAACGATCAGCCTGTCTAAAGTTCCTTTCGAAGAGGCCTTCAAGACCCTGCTTAACGTCAAAGGCCTGGCCGCGCAGCAGGTCGGCGACAACATAATCCGCATAGCCACCCCGTCCACTTTTATCACGGAGCAGAAGAAAGGCCTGCAGCAGACGCGCGTTTTCTTCCTGAACTACTTCAAGGCCGCTGAAATGAAGACGCAGATAGACGCGGTCGCCTCGGCCGAGGGCCGGACCTCGAAGTCCACCCCGGACGAGAACAATAACGCCCTGATAGTCACCGACACCTCCCTCGGCCTGGATTCCACGGCCAGGCTGATCCGCAGCCTGGACCGCGTGCCCAAGCAGGTGATGATAGAGGTGAAGCTGGTGGAAGTGGCGCTCGATAATTCTTTCGACCTCGGCGTGAACTGGAACTTCAAGAACGCCATGGGCACCACCGTCGGCGAGACCAACCTGCCCGGGCCCACGCCCGGCGGAAGCACATTCGGCGGCGCCCTGACCTTCTTCGGAAAGATAAACGACTTCACTTTCAACACGGTCATAGCCGCCGCGGTTAAAAAGGGAAAGCTCAAGGTGCTTTCCGACCCGAAGGTCGCTACCCTCAATAATAAAGAGGCCACGATCGACATTACCGACCAGGTTCCTTATACCACGACCGACTCCGCCGTCGGCACCGGCGGCGCCACGGTCACCTCCCAGAAAGTGACCTACGTGCCCTCCGGGATAACCCTGAAGGTGACGCCCACCATAAATTCCGACGGCCGCATCGCCATGCACCTCACGCCCTCGGTGAGCCAGGCTTCGGGCGGGAGCGCGACCACGCCCCCCAGCACCAATGTCAGGGGCACGGATACTAACGTTATAGTGAAAGACGGGGAGACCGTCGTGATAGGCGGCCTGATCCGGGACAGCCAGTCTGACGACGTTTATAAAGTGCCCATACTCGGGGATATCCCGCTGCTCGGCCTGCTTTTCAGGAAGAAGTCCGTGGCGAGAAAGCGCCTGGAGCTGCTGATCTTCGTTACCCCGAGGATAATAGCGGACTGACCGGGCCGCGGTTCGGTTGCGACAGGGACCAGGGCCGCAGAGGACCTGGTCCTTGTTTTTTACGATAATGCTGTCATATATTTTTATTTTCGTGCTGGGCCTTTCCCCGGAGCTGCAGGCGGTCTTCGACCTGCCGCTGCAGCTCGCCCTCCAGCGGGCCGTGCTGCTCGGCTGCCTGGCCTGGCTCTTTATCGGCGCCTACGGCGCCGGGCTCCCCCGCGGCCTGGGCGAAAAAAGATTCTACCCTCTCTGGGCCGCCGCGGCCCTCTCCTTTATTTCGCTGCTGGCCAGCCCTTTCAGGGGGTATATTTTCAACGAGTGGGGCAATTACGCCGCCGGCCTGCTTATTTATTTTTCCGCCTCCTTCTTTAATAAGGAAGAACGCGGCCGGGCCGAGGCCGCGGTGGCCTGGGGCGCCTGGCTGGTTTTCGCGGTGGCGCTGCTGCAGGCTTTCGCGCTCGGGAACTTTATCGAAAGGCCGCCCCTGACCAATATGAACGCGCTGGCGCTTTACGCGGTCATGGTCATACCGCTGGCGCTGGACCGGAAGAACTGGGCGCTGGCCGCGGCCATGGTGGTGCTGGTGGTCTGGACGCAGTCGCTGGGCGCGGCGCTGGCCGGCCTGGCCGCCGCCGGCTTTTACGCCGCTTCGCGCTTAAAGGGGCGGGAACTTAAAGAAAATATCTGGCTCTTGGCCGGCCTGGCCGCGGTGGCCGTGCCGGTGTTCTACCTGCTGCAGGCGGATTCCGTGGCGGGGCGGCTGGCCTGGTGGCGCAGCGCCTGGGGGATGTTCTCGCTCCGGCCGCTCGCGGGCTTCGGCCACGCTTCTTTCACCTGGGCCCAGGCGGCTTTCCAGCCGGCCGGCGCTTTCAGGGAGCACGCTATTTACGCCCACAACTATTACCTTGAGTTCCTCGCGGAGAACGGCCTGCCCGCGGCGCTCGCCTGGTTCTGGCTGCTCTTTTCCGCCGCGCGGGCTAAAACCGGGCTGCTGAAATATTCGGTCATAGCGGCCCTCGTCCACTCGACGATGGATTTCGGCCTTTCCGTGCCGGCGAACTTCTGGGTCTTCTGCCTGCTGCTCAGCACGCCGTCCGAAGTGCCTGGTTTCCGTCTCCCTTCCCGGCGCGCCGCCGGCGCGGCGCTCGCTTTCGCCTGCCTGCTCCTGGTCTCCCTGGCGCTGCTCGATCTCCGCAGCCTGGCCTTCGAAAAAGCCAGGGTCCGGGCGGCGGCCTGCCGGGACCTCGCGGCCGCCGAAGCCGAACTCCGCCCGGCGCTCGGGACAAAGCTTTTCAGGGCCCCGGCTCTGGAGCTCCTCGGGCGCCTTAATATCGCCGACACCGCGGGCGGCCCCGGTTTCCGCTCTTCGGTCTATCTTGAAATGGCCCTGCTCGAAAACCGGTACAGCGCTACGGCCTGGGGCGCGCTCAGGCGCATATACTCCCAGCCGGGCCTGGAGTCCCGGGCCGCCGGCCTGGAGAGACGGCGGCGGGAGGTCTTTAAATGACCACCGCCTTGTCGAGGCTTCGCCTCGCCATAGAAGCGGCAGGCCCATGGGCCCCGGCCTTTTTTCTTTTGCTGGCGGTAGCGGCGGGCGGCTTGCGCTCGCCCGGCGCCTGGCTGGCCTTCGGCGCGGTTTTTCTGCCCTGGGCGGCGCTCTCTTTACGGGGCCTGGCGGGGGCCGGCTTAACGGCGCCTTTTCTGTTCTTTTCCTGGGTCGCAGCCGCGGCGCTCTTTTCTCCGGAGCCGCTCGTCTCTCTCGGCGCTTCCTCGCGGTATGCCGTTTTCGGGCTGCTATTTTTTTACGCGGCCTCATCGGATGAGGGGGGGAAAGGCTGGCTGGCCGCCGTATACGGCCTGGGCCTGGCCGCGGCCGCGGTTTTAATCCTGCAGCGAATTACGGGGCGGGGCCTCGCCGGGCTCATAGGCGCCAATCCTAATTACTCCGCCGCCTTCTGCGCCGCGGGGTTTCCCGCCGCCGTTCTCGCCCTGTCCGCGGCAGCCTCGAAAAAAAATAAGTTCCTGTATTCGGCCCTCGCCCTCCTTCTCGCGGCGGGCATCGCGGCGGCCGCGTCGAGGGGCGCGGCTTTGGCGGCTTTCCTGAGCGCCGCCGCGGGCCTGGGCTTCACGCGCCGCTGGAAATGGCTGGCGGGGCTTTTCGCCGCGGGCCTGGCCGCCGCGGCTTTCCTGCCGGCTACGGGCCTGGAGATCCTGTTCAAGTTCCAGGATCCGCGCGCTTTCGCTCGGCCCCGGCTGTGGGGCGCGGCGCTGGAGGCCGCGGCCGCCAGCCCGCTGCTCGGCTGGGGTCCCGGCCGCTTCGGCGGGATCTTCGAAGCCTTCAAATTCCCGTATTTCGACGGGCTTTCGTTTTACGGGCATAGCACCCTGCACGCGCACAGCGAGGTCCTTAACCTTGCCGCCGAAGCCGGTTTCCCGGCGGCGGCGCTGTTCCTTTTGACGGCGGCGGCGGCGCTGTATCCTGGCGGGAGGGAAAAATTGCCGCTGAAGCTTTGCGCCCTCGCGGCTTTCATCCAGGGCGGCGCGGATATGATATTTTATTCAGGGGCCGCCGCTTTGCTCTTCTGGGGCTCGCTCGGCTTTTCTGCGGGCGGCGCGCCGACCGGGGGCGAGGCAGCTCCTCGCAGCGGCGCGGCTATTCCTGTCGGCGGAAAATTCATTGCGGCCCTGTGCGCTCTTTGCCTCTTCGGGCTCGCCCTCGGCCCGGCCGCCTGGGTTTTCAGCGGACGGCAGAAATTCGTGGCCGGCGCTTACAGGGAGGCCGCTCTGACCCGGAACCCGGCGCTGGTTCTCGCGCTCGCCCGCTCCGGCGCCCTGGACAGCCCGAAGGACGTTTTCAAGGCCGCCGAAGAAGGCGGGGCTTTCGCCGCCGCCGGCGACGCGGCCGGCGCGGAAGCCGCGTTCGGGCGCGCCCTTTACCTTGAGCCCGGTTTCGCGGGGGCGCGGCTGGGCCTGGCCGCGGTCTACGCCGCTTCAGGGCGCGGCGGCGAGGCCTGCGCCGAACTCGCCGTCCTCGCGAAAACTCCGGCCGCCGTTCCAGGCGATCCTTACGGCCGGGAGCTCGCGCGTTTTGAAAGGCCCGCGGCGCAAAAACTGGAAAAAGATCTATGCAGGAAAAAGAAAAATGGAGCCGGTACTGCGTCTCGACGCATGACGCGGTAGCCGGGAACGAAGTCGCGCTGCTGAGGGACGGCGAGGAAGCTTTTCCCGCGCTGCTCTCCGCCATCGGCGGAGCGCGCGAATTCGTGCTGCTCGAATTTTACGCTTTCTCCGACGACTCGATAGGCAGGACCCTGGGCGACCTGCTGCGCGAGAAAGCGCGCCATGGCGTGAAAGTGTACCTGATCTACGATTCCGTCGGCTCCATCCTCACGCACCGGGATTTTTTCACCGGCCTGGCGGCGGCGGGGGTAAAGGTGGCTGAGTACCGCCCGGTCATTTACTGGAAGCCCTACTGGAACTGGATAAAGCGCGACCACAGGAAGACCGTCTGCGTCGACGGGCGCTGCGCTTTCGTGGGCGGCTTCAATATCACGGAGAGCGACGCGCCCAGGTCTATGGGCGGCCGCGGCTGGAAGGCTACGCTGACCTGCGCGAGCGGCCCGGTAGTCGCGGGGATAGAGAAGATCTTCTGGGAGGCCTGGGCCGCCTCCACGCCTTTGAGCGGGCCGGCCGCGCCCTGCCTGCCCCTCTCCGAGCCGAAGAAGGCGGGGGATAAGCGCGTCGCGGTGGTTTACGCCGGCGGCATCCGCAATGTGCGCTCCATCCGGCGCAGCTACCGCTGCGCGATAGACCGCGCGGTGGAATATATCTATATCACCAACGCCTATTTCCTGCCCGACCGCCTGGTCTACCGGCGGCTGGTAAAGGCCGCGCGGCGCGGCGTCGACGTCAGGATCATAGCCCCTAGGGATACCGATTATCCTTATGTGCGCCTGGCCTCCTGGGCGATGTACGCCCACCTCATTAAGAACGGGGTAAAGATCTACGAGTGGCAGGGGTCCATCCTGCACTCCAAGACGGCGGTGATAGACGGGATGTGGTCTTCGGTGGGCAGCCATAACCTGGACCACCGCAGCCTCCATTATAACCTGGAGCTGAACCTGAACGTCTACGACGGGGCGTTCGGGGGGGTCATGACGCGCGCTTTCAGGGACGACCTCAAAAAGACCAGGCTGATAACTTTGGAAGAAGTCAGGAACAGGCCGTTCATCTCCAAGGCGGTTTCAAAGTTCCTCTACCTGTTCCGCTCATGGCTATAAAGATAATATTTTCGGCGCTGCTGCTCGCCCTCTCTTTGCCCGGGGCGGCGCTCCGCGCCGGGCAGGAACCGGCCCCTCAGAACGCGCAGGCGGAAGAGCTGTCTTCGGTAAAGGACAGGCTGCTGACCAGCCTCTTTTTCCGCGGGGAGCTGGCCGACAGGATAATGGAGGCCGGGATGGCCGGGCGCTTCGTGAACCTGGAAGGCATAGAGACCAATGCCGGGGCGAGAAGCGCCCTCCTGGCCTGGATCCATAAAAACCCGGCCAAGGCCGCCGAGGTTTACCTGAACATGAAAGGGGCGGGCGGGCAGCTGCCGGACACTCTCGAGACGCGGACCTCGGTCTGGGAGTTCAATCCTAAATTCCTGGAAGTGATAAAAGCGCTGAACGCCGCCGCCGGCAATTCATCCGTGTCGAGGGAAGCGCTCGAGCTGTCCGCGCGCCGGCTTTACGAGGGGCAGCAGGCGGAAGCCGGGGGGGCGCCGGAAGTGAGGGCCGGCGGCGCCGGCGCCGCCGGCAATAATTTCTTTTCGATAAACTACGCGGCTTACCGGCTTAATAAGGCCGGGCTGCAGCGGGAAATACTGCAGGCCGGGTCGTACCTGGAGGCCGCCCGCGGCGCCGGGCCGCGGCTGGAGATCGAGGGCGCGTATTCCGCCGCTTTCTCCCTGTACAGCGACTTTATCGTCGCGGCTTCCGCCCTTAAAGGCAGGGAGGCCGTAACGGAGCGGGAGTCCGCGCGGCTCGAGGCCCTGCGCGCGAAGCTGCGCTCGGCGCTGGCGGCGCTCGCTCTGCGCTCCCGCGTCTCGGCCCTGGCCGCCGCTGCGGCTTCGCTTGAAAAGCTCGGCGCGGAGCCGGGCGCCAAAGAGCTGCTGGCCGCCGTAGCGCGGCTGAAGGACAGGCTGGAGGTTTCAGCCGCCGGGGTCGAGGGCGGCGCCGGGGGGCTTGCCGGCCTGGGGCGGCTGGTTAACGCTTCGGAAAACGATTTCGCGGCGCTCTATCTCCGTTACTCGGCTTACGACGGGCTGCTCAGCCTGAAACGCCGGGCCGCCAGCCCGGGTTTTTCCTGCCTTTACGATTACGCTTTTTACCGCTACCTCGCGGCTTTTTTCCCGGATGCGCCCTACCCCGGGGCGCGCGCGGAGCTGGCCGCGGCGGCCGGGACGCTGGACGCCGCGCTCCTGAAAGCGGGTTCGGGGGATCTCGCCGGGGCGTTTTCCGTAGTGGAAACGGCGCGGGTGGAAGCCGCCGCCGCGACTGCGAGCTCCGCGTCTTCCTTCAACCGCGGAGCGCAGTTCTTTTTATGGGGCCTGGCTTTCAGGCCGGTGGAATATAAAATTTCGGTCAGGAACGGCCGCGCTTTATTCTTCCCCGCCCTTACCTTCTACGAGGTGGCGGGAAGTAAATAAGACGGGCTCCCGCTTATAACTTCTTCAGCAGGTCTACCAGGTCCAGGTCGCTTTTGTAGATGAGCTCGTTCTCGGCTTCCGCGAGCGGCAGCCATTTCATGTCCAGGACTTCGTCCGGGGTCCTGGGCAGGCCGTCGCCGCCGACGCGCTTGACCAGGAACCACTGCACTTCTTTGTCCACCAGCATCTCGCCGCGCATGAAAGAATATTCCGCCCTGTAGAGGGGGGAGGTTATCTCGCAGTCCCAGCCGGTCTCCTCGCCGACTTCGCGCAGGGCCGCCGCTTCGGGGGTTTCGCCGGGCTCGATATGGCCTTTGGGAAAGGTCCAGACCTGGTCGCCCTTGAGGTTCTTCACGAGTATAAGCAGCACGCTCCCGTCTTCCAGGATCACGCCGCCGGCGGAATGTTCTTTGTTGGACATGAGCGAAGCTCCTTTACATCGGCTGCAGCGGCGCGTACTTGAGCATGAAGGTCTGCCGCACGCCGCTGTCGAAAACCACGGTCACCTTGGCGAATTCGCCGGCGCCTATCTGGTCCACTACGCGGCCCGGGCCGTGCACCGGGTGCATCACGCGCCTGCCCCGGCCGATGCGGGGAATGGAGGGCGGCGCCTGGTACGAAGCGATCACCTGCACGTCCTCCTCGCCGGGGCGCACGGCGGTCTCGCGGGCCACCCTGCTCTCGAAGATGAACCGCGAGGCCAGATTGGGATAGGTGGTCCCGTAAAGCCGGCGGGTGGCGGCCCAGGTCAGGAAGAGGCGCTCGCGAGCGCGGGTCATGCCCACATAGGCAAGCCGGCGCTCTTCTTCCAGGTCCTCTTCGTCGGAATTCGCGGCGTTTATGGGGAAAAGGTTCTCTTCCAGGCCCGTCAGGAAAACCGCCGGGAATTCCAGGCCCTTGGCGAGGTGCACCGTCATCAGGGTGATCGCGTGGGTGTCGGTATTAAGCTTGTCCACCTGGGAGGAGAGCATCACTTCCTCGAGGTATTTGTGCAGCGTGGGGACTGTCCCCTCTTTCACGCAGTGATCCTCGAACTCTTTCACGGCGTTCACGAGTTCCTGCAGATTGCCTAGGCGGGCCAGGGATTCCTGCGGCTCTTTCTCCGCCAGGTCCTCGGTCATCTTCCAGTAGCCGGAATTGGTCAGGACCTTTTCCAGCATCAAAGTCGGCGTTCCCGAGAACAGGTCCGATTTTACGCCTTCGAGGAGGTCTAAAAATTCTTTTATCCCGCGCCGGGCCGTATTTGTGATGTCCGGGACCTGGTCGGCGCTCAGGAGCGCGTCGTAAAGCGGCATCTCTTTCTGCCGGGAATGGGCCATCACGCGGTCCAGGGCGGTTTTGCCCACGCCGCGGGCCGGGAGGTTTATCACGCGCAGCAGGCTGATAGTGTCGCCCGGGTTCACCAGCAGCTTCAGATAGGCCAGGACGTCTTTCACTTCTTTGCGGTCGTAGAAGCGCACCGAGCCGATCAGCCTGTAAGGGATGCGGTAGCGGCGGCAGGCTTCTTCGAAAGAGCGGCTCTGGGCGTTAGTGCGGTAGAAAACGGCTATATCGTTGTAAGTGAGGGGGCCGCGGGAAGTGAGCTGCTTGACCTGGTCGCAGATCCCGCGCGCTTCGTCGTTCTCGTTGGCGTATTCCTGCACCTGCGGCGCTTCGCCTTCCTCGGCCTTGGTCCAGAGGTTCTTCGCGCGGCGGTTCTTGTTGTGCTTGATGACCTCGTTCGCGGCGTGCAAAATGCGGGAGGTGGAGCGGTAATTCTCCTCCAGCACCACGGTGAAAGCGTCGGGAAAATCCTTCTCGAACTCCATGATATTGCGGATGTCCGCGCCGCGCCAGCCGTACACGGAATTGTGGACTATCACCCCCCCGGATGAAAAATTCCTGCCGCCGGGGGTTGAGATGTCGAAAACCGGCCCGTTGTAGCGGCGGTTGTTTATCTCTGTTACGGTGTCCTCGGTTACCCTGCCGCCAGCCAATACCGGGAGGGACATGCCGGGTTGAATATGCGAGGCCGGCATGAAATGAAAAGGCTTTCCTCCGGTTAATTTCGCCCTGGAAATTACGTCCAGCCCGTCCAGGTCTGAAATGGCGGAAGCCAGTTTTAGGGCTTCGTCATAATCTTTGCGGGAGGTCTCGATGCGCCAGGTGTCTTTTTTATCCGTCCGCACATTGAATTTGTTCGCAGCTTTTTTTCTAAGCTCTTCCCCGGAAGTGACCAGCTGCACCCTGTGGTAATGTGTTTTGTCTGAAATTTTTTCCCTGCTGTCTCCAAAAACCGTGAACCAGACGTATTTCCTGTTAAAACTTCCGCGCGTAACGGCATAAGGCCGGTGATGGGGGAAATCGTGGTTCAGGCCGAAATCGCCCATAAGCTTTTCCGCCGCTTTTTCGGTGTTTATCTCGCGATAGAGGCGGTCTATTAAATCCTGTCCTACGGCCATGCGGCGCCCCCGTACGTGGAAAACCATGGTGGGCAGGCCGTAGGTCACTGAAAGGAACTGTTCGTAATAGCGGGCTTCGGCGCCGGTTTCGCAGGTTTTAAGTATCCACATCGCGTCGGCGACTTCCTGGTTGGTACGCACCATCAGTCCGTTTAAAATGACATTATCTTTTGACGAGCGCGAGCCGGAAGTTATCCCTATACGGTAGCCTTTGTCGCGCCTATGCATAAGATAAACGTAATGCGCTCCCTCAAAAGAATCCAGCCTGGCGAAGCAGATATGGTTCGGTGTGCAGGTAAGTTTTCTGCCGCTTTTGGTTTTTATCTCTATTAATTCTCCGGAGTAAGGCCGCTTTATTACCTTGTTCACTTTTCCGGCGGCGGTTTTTCCCCAGCCGGAGGCGGAAATAACGACGTCGCCCTCACGAACACTGTCTATGCGTTTCTCCCCGGCTTCGGTTTTTATCATGGCGCCTGGCGGGAGGCACTGGTCCGGGTCCCCGACCACGCAGAGGTTCTTGTGCTTGGCCGAGAGGGTCTTGACCAGGACGTACTGCGCGTGGTTGGTGTCCTGGTACTCGTCGACGAGGATGTACTGGAAATTTTCCTGGAAATAGCCGCGGATCTCCTCGTTCTGGGTCAGGAGCTCGACGGTGCGCACTATCAGGTCGCCGAAGTCCATCGCGCCGGCTTCCTGGAGCTTTTTCTGGTAGCGGTGGTAGATCTGGGCGGCCTTCAGCCGGGCGGGGTCGTTCACGGCCTGCGCGTTGATCAGGTAGGACTGCGAATCAAGCAGGTCGTCCTTGGCGCGCGAGATGATGCTGAGGTACATCGAGGCCTTGTTCTTCTCGCTTTCGAAGCCCAGCTCCTCCATGGCCAGCCCTAGCAGCTTTTTCTGGTCGTCGTCGTCGTAGATGACGAAGCCCGGCGGTATCCCTATCAGGCGGCCGTGCTGCCGCAAAATGCGGGCGCCCAGCGCGTGGAAAGTGTGGATCCACATCCCGCCGGAATACGGTACTATCTTCCCTACGCGGTGCTGCATCTCCTGCGCGGCCTTGTTGGTGAAAGTTATGGCGAGCACGCGGGCGGGCGAAATGCCGGAGGCGATCAGCAAAGCTATTTTCGAGGTGAGGGTCTTGGTCTTGCCTGTGCCCGCCCCGGCGAGTATTAAAAGCGGGCCGGCGAAATACTGCACGGCCTCGTCCTGTTTGGGATTCAGGCCGAGCTTCGGCAGCAGCGTAGGGTTCAGGTTAAGGTCAAGGCTCATTGCTATGCAGGTGCCGTATCGGGGGCTATGCCCATCAAACGGCCACAAAGATGATTTTACAATACTTGCGCGGGCGCCGTATCTAGGGTTAAAAACTATTTGAGGCTCTTGATCCTTTTCTGGTAGCAGGCGTCGCAAAAACCGTGGCTGAAAAGAGCGTCGGAATGGCGGCTTATATAGGCTTCCATCTGCACCCAGGTCCCCTCCGTCGTCCTTATCTTTTTGCAGTCGGCGCAGGTGGGGAGCAGGCCGGTGAGCACTTTTACGTTCTTAAGGGCGTCCTGCAGTTTCGCGATCAGGTCCTCTTTTTCATTCAGCAGCTCTTTCCGTTCGACGGCGTAGCGGATGGCGCGCGCCAGTTCTTTGCCGGTAAACTGCCCCTTGACCAGGTAATCCTGCGCCCCGTCCTTAAGGGCCTCCAGCCCGAGAGCTTCGTCGTCCGTCCCGGTCATAACTATTACCGGCAGGTTCGGGAATCCGCCGCAGACGGCTTTTACGGTATCCAGGCCGCCGCTGTCGGGCAGGCTGAGGTCCAGGAGGGCGATGTCCGCCGCGCCCGCGTCCAGGGCGGCAAGCCCGCCGGCGAGGGTTCCCTCCTGCCTGGTATTTGCGTCAAGGCCCGCTTCCCGCAGCATTCTGAGCGCTATTTTCGCGGAAAGAGGCTCGTCCTCTATTAAAAGGATGCGTATAGATCTATCGTTCATAATGTCCCCCTCCGCCTATTATACTGCAAAACCGGCGCGGGTCAAAAACAGCCGCTGAACGGCGCGGCCGGCGGCTATTGTGCCGGGTAAGTGAATAGAGTAGAATTTGCTTTGAAGCGGAGGGGCCGGGTATGTCAAAAAAAATATTGCTGGTGGAAGACGACCGTCAGATGCTGGACGTTATGCGCCGCTACCTGGAAAACCACGGTTTTTCCGTGATCTTCACGGATAACGGTTCGGAAGCGCTGATGCTGGTGCGCGACTCCAGGCCCGATATGGTGGTCACCGACGTGGACGTGCCCGGCCTGGACGGTTTCAGCCTGTGCAAGGCCGTTAAATGCTCGGCCGAGACCTCCTCGGTCCCGGTCATTATAATTTCCGGGGAAAAAACCGGGGAGACCGACCTTGTGTCCGGCTACGACAAGGGCGCGGACGATTACCTCACCAAGCCTTTCGCTTTCTCGGTGCTTACGGCCAAGATAAACGCCGTGCTGCGGCGCTACGCCGCAAATGAAAGCCCGCGCGCCGGCAAGATCAGGGAGCAGGGCCTGGAGCTGGACCCGGCCGCCCGCACCGTTAAAGTGGCCGGCAAGCCGGCGGCGCTTACCCGCAAAGAATTCGACCTGCTTACTCTTCTGCTGGAAAAGAAAGGGCGGGTGCTGGGCGTGCCGTATATCCTGGAAACGGTCTGGGGCTACGACATGGCCACCTACGATAATCCGCATACGGTAGAAACGCATATCTCTTCCCTGAGGAAAAAGCTGGGGAAGAGATTCGCCCCGCGGCTGGTAAGCGTTACCGGGCACGGCTACAAATTCGAATAAGCGGAGCGCTGGATGCCCGAAACCGAAAAGCGGGCGCCTTATAGCCTGCTGGTCGAGGACGACCGGGGCGCCGTTATTCTCGCCTCGCGGCGTCTCGCCGGCTCAGTTATAAAGTGAAGGAAGCCGCTGCAGAAGGCGGCTTTTCCCTAAGCCGCCCTCCTGTCCTTCAGGTAGACGCTGCCGAACCGGTGTTTAAGTCCTTTGAGGTGTTTTTTTATCTCAGAAACTATGTCCACTATCCTGGCATAGTGGTCCAGCTCCCGCTTCTCATTGGTCGCTACGGCGATGGTAAGCGTCATCAGGGGAAACTCCCTGATATTCCCCATCCGGTCCTTTGAAACGATAAACCCCCGCTCCCTGTCCTCGCGGTTATATAATTCGGGCGCAAGCGCGTCGAAGCCGGAGGCCAGCGCGCGCGCTATTTCTTCGGCCTTCGCCGGGTCGGTCATCGCCACGAAGTCGTCCCCGCCGACGTGCCCGATGAAGATCTCTTCCGCGGGCCTGCCCGACTGCAGCCTGGCGAGCAGCGCGGCCAGCTGTTTTATCGCGGTGTCGCCGTTCAGGTAGCCGTACTTGTCGTTATAGGCCTTGAAATTGTCTATGTCGATATAAAAGAAAGCTAAAGGCGTGCCGGCTTTTATTCTCGCGGAGGCCTCCTCCTCTATGGCCGGCCCGCCGGGCAGAAAGGTAAGCGGGTTGGCGGCAAGCATCCGGCGCGCCCGCCTGGAGGCGCTCTCTATCCTGGCCGCGAGCTCCTTTATATCGAAGGGCTTCGAAACGAAATCGTCGGCGCCGCTGCTGAACTCCGCGGTTTTTTCCTGCGGGCTGTCGTCCCCGCTGATAATTATTATCGGGATCATCGAGAAGCGCGGATCCCTGCGCAGCAGGGTCAGCAGCTCGCGGCCGCCGAGGCGCGGCATGTTCAGGTCCAGCAATATTACGTCAGGCGGCTGCGCGGAGATCTGCTCCAGCGCGGCGACGCCGTCCTCCGCGGAGTTCACCTGCCAGTCGGTGCCCTCGAAGACGCGGCTGACGACGTTCTGGAACGCCTTGTCGTCGTCCGCTACCAGCAGCTTCCTGTTCATATCCCCCCCTTGTCCACGCTAATAGTATACGGCGGCGGGCTAAGCGAAAGCTCCCGCAAAGTTCATTTTTTGTTCAATTCGATAACCGCCGGGCCGCTCCTCCCCGGGATATGAGGAAGATATGAGGTTTACCGGAGCCGTCCCGTAGCTTTCTCTCTTAGGCTATATATGAGAGGGATCGTGGGAACAGAATTAAAACGGCGGGCCCGCTTAGGCAGGAAGCCGGGATCCAGGCCGGGCGCGGTTTTTGTTGACGGGGGGGGTTATGAGGAAAACGCTTTTGGTGGCGGACGACGACAAGGATTTCCAGGGCATAGTGACCAGGCTGTTCGAGGGCCGCGAATGGCGCGTGGAAACGGCTGGGGACGGGATCAGCGCGCTGGAGCGGATAGCCGCGCGGCCGCCCGATATAATACTGCTCGACCTGAACATGCCGCGCCTCGGCGGGCGTGAACTGCTGTCGAAGATCCGAAAAACCTCCAGCCTGGCCATGATCCCCGTGATAATAATAAGCGGCGACAGCGGCCCCCAGGAGCAGGCCTGCGAGTTCTGGCTGGGCGCGGACGATTTCATTTCAAAACCTTTCAACGCCCTGGAGCTGGTATCGCGCGTGGAGGGCGCCGCCAGGCGGGCGCGCCGGATACTTGCCGCCAACCCGCTGACCCGCCTGCCCGGCAGCCCGGCCATAGAAGAGGAAGCGGCTCGCCGCCTGGCCGCCGGCGGCCCGATGGCCTTTTTTTACATAGACATAGACAATTTCAAGGCTTACAATGACAGATACGGCTATCTTAACGGGGATAACGTGATAAAGCGGACGGCGGAGATGCTGTCGGGCGTGCAAGAGGACTTTGCAGGCGAGGACGTCTTCCTTGGTCATGCAGGGGGCGATGATTTCGTGCTGGTCTCCGCCCCCGGCAAAGCCGAGGAGATAGGCGGGGCCATAGCCGGAAGGTTCGACGCGCTGGTCCCCGGTTTCTACTCGGCCGGAGATGCGGCGCGCGGCGCTATCGATTCAAGGGACAGTTTCGGGGAGATCCGCGAGTTCCCGCTGATGACGCTCAGCGTAGCCATCGCCACCAATGAAAAAAAGAAATTCTCCCATTATGCTAAAATTGTGGACACGGCGGGCGAAATAAAGAAATACCTTAAAGCTCTCAAGGGCCGCCCGGGCAGCGTTTACTTGAAGGATAAAAGAGGGGATTGAGTCCTATGACCGGAAAACCAGGCGCGAAAAACGGCGGCTCCCTTGTGCTGGTGGCCGAGGACGAGGCGCAATCGAGACGCGGGCTGGTCCGTTTCCTGCACGCCCAGGGCTATGAAGTTATCGAGGCCGCAGACGGGCGCGCGGCTATAGACCTGGCGCGCGAGCGGAAACCGGACGTCATGCTCCTTGACCTGGCCATGCCCGGCAGGGACGGGCTGGAAGTTTTAAAAGAGCTTGTTCCCGTGCTGCCGGATACCTGCTTCATAATCGTTACGGGAAATGAAGACGAGAAGATCGCCAGTTCCTGCCTGGAGCTGGGCGCCTTCGACTATGTGCCGAAGCCCGTGGATCTCGAGCTTCTCTCGCGGACCATGAAAGCCAGCCTGCGGCTTAAAAAGCCCTCGCCTTTTTAACCTCCCGGCGGCCTTCTCCGGCTTCTGTCGCGCGCCAAACTCAAAATTGCTATATTGAAGACTGCAAATTCCGCCCGCCCTTGCGGGCCGGCGCGGCGCGGAGGTCTCATGGAAGAAGAAGAACAGGGAAGAAGCTGGCTGATATGGGTGCTGATAGTTCCGGTCGCCATGGCCGCCGGCGTCCTGCTTACAAAATGGGCCCTGCAGCCCGGCAAGGCCGCCCGCCCCGCTCCGGCTGAAGAGCAGGTCGCGGCCGCGGTTCCCGTAGAGGCGCCCGCCGCCGCTCCGCAAACCCCTGCACCCGCTGCTTCCGACACCGCCGGCTACGACCTGCCCGGCGACGAGCCCGCCGGCGATTCCGGGATTATCTGGAAAGATAAGCCTTCCGCGGCGGGGCCTGCCAAAACCGGCGCGGCCCAGCCACCCGCCCCCGCCCCGGCCGCCGCCGCCGCCCCCGGGGACGAGAAGAAATCCCGCACCCTGGGCTTCGCCCGCGGAGCCATCAGCAAAGCCGTTGAAAAGCTCATGAATAATCCAAAAGCCGTATCCGCGCTTTTGAACAATGAATATGTGGTTAAGGGCTTTATGTCCAGGGATACAGTAAAGAACGCGACGGCTAGCGCCGCGTCGCTCGCTAACTACCTGAAGAACCCGGCCAATTTGAACAACTTTATGAGCAAAGGGGTGGTGCGGAACGGCATGAACGACCAGCAGCTGGTAAACGCGGTAGCCGGCAGCCAGCTGGTCGGGGCCCTGATGGACACGCCCGGCGGGCGGGCCCTTTTAAAAGATCCGAACGCCCTTGGCGAGGTGCTGAAGGCCAACCCGGGCCTGGTCAGCGTTATCTCGAACCCGGCCATCCTTAGCGCCCTGATCAATAATCCGAAGACCGCCGGCGTCGTGACCCAGATCAACATGTCGGGGATCCCCCGCTGACCCCCGGCCGCCGGAAAGCCGGCCGGCCCCCGGCGATTTTGTGACTAAAGAAAAACTCAACGACTTCTTCGCCGCGGAGGAAAGGTCCGGCGAGCGTAAAATAAACCTGCTGCGCCTGGTCGCTATCGCGGTATTCTTCCTCAACGAGCTGTTTAATTTCCACGTGCTGGGCGTGGTGGACTCCCGGCTGCATATGCGCGCGGTCTTCCTGCTGCTCTCCTGGGAAGTCTACGCCGCCGCGGCCTGGTACTTCGTGAACCGCAGGGGCGTGTACGGCCGCTGGATGAAATATGTTTCGGCCGGCGCGGACGCGCTCTTCCTGACCCTTATCCTGGTCCTGGTCGAGGGCAATAACGGGCCGCTGGTCCCGATGTACTACGTCCTCATAATCGAATCATCGCTGCGCTACAGCCGCCGCGCTATCTTCGCCTCGGCCGCTTTTTCCGCGGCCGGCTACGCCGCCGTCTGGTATTTTTCCTTCGGCAATCCGCGGCTGGTGCCTATTTCCACGTATGTGGCGGTCCTGCAGATCCTGATAATGGCGCTGGTAGGGGCTTTCGCCGGCTATGTGGTCAGGAAGATGCGCGGGCTGGTGCTGAAGTTCGCCCACAATTTGGTCCGCCGGGAGCTGGCCGAAAGCGCCCTGTCCCGGTACGTCTCGCACCAGGTAGCCCGGAAGATACTGGATTCCCCGGACGGCGGCGCTATCATGAGCGAGGGCCGGCGCACCCACGCGGCGATACTTATCTCGGACATCCGCGGCTTCACCCCGATGTCCGAGGCGATGGGCCCCGAGGAGCTGGTCAGGCTGCTCAACCTTTATTTCAGCCGGATGGTGGACGTGGTCTTCAGGCACGACGGCACGCTGGACAAGTTCGTGGGCGACGCGCTGATCGTGGTCTTCAACGACCCTTTCGAACAGCCCGACGCGGAAAAGCGCGCCCTGGCCTGCGCCGCGGAGATGCAGGCGGAGATAGCCGCTTTCAACCGGGAGCAGGAGGCGGGCGGGAAAAGGACGCTCGGCGTAGGGATAGGCGTGCACTGCGGACCGGTGGTGGCAGGTAATATCGGTTCGGCCTCCCGCATGGATTATACGGTAATGGGGGATACCGTTAATTTCACTTCCCGGCTGCAGGGCAAAGCCCCGGCCGGGGCCGTCTATGTTTCGGCCGCGGTGCGGAATAAAACTTCAGGGGATTTTAGCTATAAAGACCTGGGCCGGATGGAATTCAAGGGCTATGCCGAGCCGGCCGCGGTCTATGAATTGCTGACGGCTACACGTTGAACTTGAAGAAGCAGATATCCCCGTCCTTCATCACGTAATCCTTCCCTTCCGAGCGGATCAGGCCCTTCTCTTTCAGGACTTTCTCGTCTTTATACTTCATGATGTCGTCGAAAGAGTAGACCTCGGCGCGGATGAAGCCTTTCTCGAAATCGGTGTGGATGCGGCCCGCGGCCTGCGGGGCTTTGAGCCCGCGGTGCAGGTTCCAAGCGCGGACCTCGTCCTCCGAGCCGGCGGTGAAGAAAGAGATCTGCTCGAGCAGCTTGTAGCCGGCCAGCGCCATCTTCTCGAGGCCGGTGTAGTCCTCGCCCAGGTCCTTCATGAACATCGCTTTTTCCTCGTCGGGAAGCTCGCTGATCTCCGACTCTATCTTGGCGGAGATCTCCACTAAAATAGCGCCGCGGGCCTTTATGTAGTCCTGCAGTTTGGCGAGCACTTCCTTGTCGGGCTGCTCGGAGGTGTTGGCCACGAAGAAGACGGGCTTCACGGTCAGCAGATTGAAATCGCGCACTTCCTCTATGGTATAGCCGGCGTCGCGGGCGGGCTTGCCTTCGGCCAGCAGGCCCTTGATCTTCTCGAGCCTGACCTTCTTTTCCTCGGCGTCCTTGGTCTTGGCTTTCAGGTCGCGCTGGTTCTTCTCCAGCGCTTTGTCCACGGTCTCCATGTCGGCCAGCATCAGCTCGGTCTCGATCACTTCGATGTCGCGGATCGGCTCCACTTCGCCCAGCACGTGCACCACGTCGGGGTTCTTGAAGACGCGCACCACCTGCACGATCGCGTCCACCTCGCGGATATTGGCGAGAAATTTATTGCCCAGGCCCTCGCCCTTGGAGGCGCCTTTCACCAGGCCGGCGATGTCCACGAACTTGATGAAGGAGGGCACTTTCTTCGGCGGCTTGAACAGGTCGAACAGCGCGTCCAGGCGCTTGTCCGGCACGGACGCCACGCCGATGTTCGGGTTTATGGTGGTGAAAGGATAATTGGAGGAGGCGGCTCCGGCTTTGGTGAGCGCGTTGAACAGGGTTGATTTGCCGACATTGGGCAGGCCTACGATTCCTATTTCCATGATTTGTTCCTTATAATGAAAAAGCCGATACGGTGTCGAAACGCTATATCGGCTTTGCTGAAAAATTTGGCGGTCCTTTCAGGATGAAATTAGAACCTACTTTGCGCAACATCCTGAGGTTAACTTATAAATACCGCCAGCAAAGCCGTTAAAGCTGCGGTATGGGGATCTTATCCGCGAGATGTCGTCGCAGGCGTGGCCACGAAGCGCGGCCCCGCACTGCTCCTTGCCGCGAGAAGGCCGTTCGCAGGGCTCCGGCACTACGCGCCGTCGCACCTGCTCCCAAGGAGGCCCGCACTTATTAACAACCTCCTATGCGCGGCCGGCCGGCCCCCAACAGGGCCTTACCCGGCCGCTCCCGTCCGCCTTCGGCGGCCGTACAACGCAGAAAATTATTTCCCGCGCCCACTGCAAAGAGCAAATTGAACAGTTTAATTCTATAAAGTATCTGCCCTCGCTCGCCAGCGGTGCGCCGCGCACCGCTCGCGGCTCGGGCCTGTTTTTGTTATCTATCTCAGGCTGACCGGTGGCCGCCGTAATTATAAAACACCAGCCCGGCGTCCGCTGCTGCGGCCGCCGCGCTGGTCTTTTCTGTTATTGTTTTGCAGCCACCGGGGAGAGAACTGCGGGGAAATAAGGTAGCAGAGGGCCAGGCCGGTAGCGTCTTGCGCTCGGGAGGCGCTGCCGCCCCCGGCCTGGCCCGCCTTATGCTGTCCCCGCCCTACCATGATACATCTGAATGACCCACCCGGAAACAATATCCCCTTGCCGCGCCCGCCCCTTCTTGACATCTATTTGGCAATTTGGCAAAATAGCAACATATGAAGACCAAGGCAAGACCCGAACCCAAGACCAAGCACGACTACGCGGCCCAGGCCGAGATAATAAAGGCTATGGCGCACCCGACCCGGCTTTTAATACTTAATTCCCTTAAGAAAAAAGAGGTCTGCGTCTGCGAGCTGCGGGACCTGGTCGGGGACGATATCTCGACGGTGTCCAAGCACCTGTCCATACTCAAGAACGCGGGGCTGGTAGCCGCGCGGCGCGAGGGCAACTGGCTGCATTACCGCCTTATCTGTCCCTGCGTGCTGGATTTCACCGGCTGCATAGCCGGGATCAAGAGGTAATATGTTCAGACCTGTTCAACTATTCGCCGTCTGGCTCACATACTCGGTTTTCGGCCTCGGCCGCGCAACGCTCGCTGGCGGCGCGGTCAACTTCTTTGTATTCGACACCATAAAGATCTTCATTCTGCTGGCCGGGATAATCTTCGCGGTCTCCATAATCCGCACCTTCCTGCCCCCGTCGAAGATCCGCGAGATAATTCTGAAAAAGAGCCGTTTCTCCGGGCATTTGTGGGCGGCGGGTCTCGGCATTATCACCCCGTTCTGCACATGCAGCGCCATACCGCTGTTCCTCGGCTTCGTGCAGACCGGCATACCGCTGGGCGTTACGTTCTCTTTCCTGGTGGCCTCGCCCATGATAAACGAAGTGGCGCTGGTCATGCTGTTCGGCATGTTCGGTTTCAAGATAGCCCTGCTTTATGCCGTGAGCGGTTATATCATAGCGGTGGTTTCCGGCCTGATAATCGGCAGGCTTAATCTGGAACACTTGCTTGAAGGCTTCGACCTTTCAAAGCGCATACAGAACGTGGCCTTTGGCGCGGATATGCCCTGGGCCGAGCGTTTTTCTTTCGCCCGGGAATATACCATAGACATTCTCAAGACGGTCTGGCCCTATGTGCTTATCGGCATTGGCATAGGCGCATGGATACACGGCTATGTGCCGGAGAACTTCCTGGCCCGCTGGGCCGGGGCGGATAAATGGTACGCGGTGCCGCTGGCCACGCTGGTGGGCATACCGCTGTATTCCAACGCCGCCGGCGTTATACCGCTGGTGAGCGCCCTTACCGAGAAAGGTGTGGCGCTGGGCACTACGCTGGCTTTCATGATGGCCGTCACCGGGCTGTCCCTGCCCGAGTTCCTGATCCTGCGCCGCGTGATGAAGTTGAAACTGCTGTTCATTTTCTTCGGCATCGTCGGGCTCGGCATTATGTTCACCGGCTTTCTGTTCAATTACGTGATGAAATAAGGAGTTCAGATTATGAAAAAGATCCAGATACTGGGCATGGGCTGCGCTAAATGCGCCAAACTTTACTCCGCCGCCGAGGCCGCGGCCAAAGAGCTAGGCCTAGAATACGAAATAGAAAAGGTGGACGACATCGAGAAAATAACCGAGATGGGCGTGATGATGACACCCGCGCTGGCTATAAACGGCGAGGTTAAGTTCGCGGGCAGACTCCCGTCCACGGAAGACCTTAAGAAAATAATCCTGGAGGCGAAATAATATGGCCGAACAATGCGCTTGCGGCGGTAAGACCATGCTGGTGTTCCCGTGTTCCGGGGCGGCGGACGTGGGCGAGCTGGCCGACAGGGCCGCGCGGCTGCTTTCCAAGGAAACCTGCGTGAAGTTAAGCTGCCTGGCCGGCGTGGGCGCCAATATCAGCGGCTTCATAGCTTCGGCCAACGGGGCGGACCTGGTGATAGCGCTGGACGGCTGCGCGGTGGGCTGCGCCAAGAAAACGCTGGAGACCCACGGCGTTAAAAAGTTCAAGCATTTGAAAGTGACCGACTGCGGCCTTGAAAAGGGCAAAGCCCCCGTGACCGAGCGCAATATAGAAAAGGTATATAAACATGCAAAACAACTTATCTGATCCCGCGCCCAAAAAGCCGGGCAATGTGCTGAAATACGTGCTGCTGGCCTTTGTGGCCGCGAGCATCGGCGCGGCCGTTTACAAAGTGCTGCCCTGCTGCTCCGCCGCCAAAGCCGCGGCGCTCCCGGCCGAAACCGCAGCCGCCGCAGCAGCCCCGACGGAAAAAGAGCAGGCAAAAACGCCCGCCGCTCCGGTAAAAACTGCCCCCGCAAAAACCACCGCGGCCAAAACGGCGGTGGTCTATTACTTCTACACCAACACGCGCTGCTCTTCCTGCAAAACCATTGAGGCCTATACAAAGGAAGCCATTGAAAAAAACTTCACCGCCGACTACAAAGGCTGGAAGGTCGTTTTTAAGGGCGTAAACATAGAGGACGAGCCCAACGAACATTTCAAGCAGGACTACTGGCTTAACTCGAAGTCCGTGGTGGTGCAGAAATTCTCCGGCGAGAAAGCCCTTAAATGGGGCAAGCTGGAAAAGGTCTGGCAGTTGCTGGACGATAAAGAAGCTTTCATGGCCTATGTCACCGGCGAAACGCATAAACTGTTGGACGAAAAATGAGCGCTGAACTCTGGGCTGCGGCGGTTACGGCTTTGTGGGCGGGGGTTATCACTTCGGTGAGCCCCTGCCCGCTGGCCACCAATATAGCCGCGCTCACTTATATCTCAAAACACTCGGGCTCGCACCGCCTGGCGGTGCTGGCGCACGGCGGGCTTTACGCCCTGGGCCGCGCGCTGGCCTATGTGATCATCGGTTTCCTGCTGGTAAAAAGTTTGCTGTCCGCCCCGGCTTTCTCTTTCTTCATGCAGAAATACGGCAACCAGGCGCTGTCGCCCGTGCTGGTGCTGGCCGGCATGTACATGCTGGACATGTTCGGCCGCGGTTTTGAAGGCTTTAACGTGTTCAACCTGGCAAAGTTCAAGAGCGGCGCGGGCGCCGCGTCTTCTTTGCTTATGGGGCTGGTCTTCGCGCTGGCCTTCTGCCCAATCTCGGCCGCGCTTTACTTTGGGGTTATACTGCCGCTGGCCGCAAAGAACGCCTCCCCTTTCTACCTGCCGCTGCTCTACGGCATAGGCACGGCGCTGCCGGTTATGGGGCTGGCGGTAATACTGGATCTAGGCCTTAAGAAAATATCCGCTGTCACCGGCCTGGCCGCCAGGTTCGAAAAATACGCCAAGCCGGCTACGGCTTGGGTGTTCATAGCCTGCGGCGTTTACCTGGGGCTGAAAGACATTTTCGGCGTTTTGTGAAAAAGGCGAACACAGGAGAGACCCAAATGAAAACACATGAAAAGACGCGGCAGCTGGTAAGAAAAGCCTATGGCGAAGTGGCCCAGAAATCAGTTTCCTGCTGTTCCGGTTCCTCCTGCTGCGGCGGGTCAGCGCCGGACGCCACGGGGAAAAAGGGGCTCTCCGGCGAAATGAAAGCCATGAAAAAAGCCCTCAAGCACACCGCCGCCTCCGAGGGCGAAATGGGGCTTTCCTGCGGCAACCCGGTGGCTTTCTCAAAAATAAAAAAGGGCATGACCGTGCTGGACCTGGGCAGCGGGGCCGGCAAGGACGTGTTCATAGCCGCGCCGCTGGCCGGGGCCAAAGGCAAAGTGATAGGCGTGGACATGACGCCGGAAATGCTGAAACTCGCCAAAGCCAACTTGGTTAAATTCACAAAGCGCACCGGCCTGGCCAATGTGGAATTCCGCAAAGGCGTAATAGAGAAACTGCCGGTGAAGAACGCCGAGGCGGACCTCATCATCTCCAACTGCGTTATAAACCTGTCGCCCGATAAACCGGCCGTGTTCCGCGAGGCTTTCCGCGCGCTTAAGCCGGGCGGTTTTATTGTGGTAAGCGACATAGTGCTTAACCGCGAGCTGCCGCCGGCGCTTAAAAAACACGCCGGGCTTTATGCCGCCTGCGTGGCCGGGGCGCTCCAGCGCCGGGATTATTTGGGCGCAATAAAAGCCGCCGGGTTCACGGGCATTAAACTGCTCAGCGACAATACCTACCGCTCCGAGGGCAGCTGCTCAGACCCTATAACTTCCAAAGCTTCAAAAGCGCTGGACGGCGCGGCGGCTAGCATTACGGTATACGCGAGGAAAGCAAAATGAAAAAGATACTTTTTCTCTGCACAGGCAATTCCTGCCGCAGCCAGATGGCCGAAGGCTGGGCCGACAAGCTGCTGGCCCCGAATTATAAGGCCTTCTCCGCCGGCACAAAGCCCGGCATTCTGGACCCCAGGGCAGTAAAGGTAATGGCCGAAGCCGGCGTGGATATTTCGGGGCACAGGGCCAAGGGCGCGGAGGAGTTTAAGGACGTGGCCTTCGACCTGGTAGTGACCGTATGCGACAATGCGCGCGAGACCTGCCCGGTGTGGTTCGGCAAGTCCAAGAAACTGCACCAGAGTTTTGAAGACCCGCCTTTCCTGGCAAAAAGCGCCGCGTCGGAAGAAGAGGCGCTGGCCCATTACCGCCGCGTGCGCGACCAGATAAAAGAATTCGTAAAAAATATGCCTGCAACTCTGGAGGCCATGAAATGAACCGGATAATAGCTAAACTTTCGTTCCTGGACCGTTACCTTACGCTGTGGATCTTCGCGGCTATGGCCGTGGGCGTTGGCGTGGGCTGGGTGTGGCCCTCCGCCGTGGCGCGGTTCAACGCCGCGTCCAGCGTGGGCACCACCTCCATCCCCATAGCCATCGGCCTCATCCTTATGATGTACCCGCCGCTGGCCAAGGTGAAATACGAGGAGATGCACCGCGTCTTCGCCAACAAGAAAGTGCTGGCGCTGTCGCTCATACAGAACTGGCTGGTGGGGCCGGTGCTGATGACGGCCCTTGCCATAATTTTTCTGCGCGACAAGCCGGAATACATGGTGGGCCTTATCATGATCGGCCTCGCCCGCTGCATAGCCATGGTGATAGTGTGGAACGACCTCGCCCGCGGCGACAGGGAATACTGCGCGGGGCTCGTCGCGTTCAACTCCGTGTTCCAGGTGCTGTTCTTCTCGGTGTACGCTTATTTCTTCGTCACGCTGGTGCCGCGCTGGCTGGGGCTTGAAGGCGCGGTGGTGAACATAACCATGGGCGAAATAGCCAAAAGCGTGTTCGTCTACCTGGGCATACCTTTCATAGCGGGCATAATAACGCGGTTCTCGCTTATAGCCGTGAAGGGCAAAGAATGGTATTCAAAATTCACCCATGTCTTAAGCCCGCTCACGCTGGTGGCCCTGCTGTTCACCATAATAGTGATGTTCTCCATTAAAGGCGAGAACATTGTGGCCGTGCCGCTGGACGTGGTGCGCATAGCCATACCGCTGTTGGTCTACTTCACGCTGATGTTCTTTGTCTCGTTCTATATGAGCAAAAAGGCGGGCGCCAACTACGAGGAATCCGCCACGCTTTCTTTTACCGCCGCGTCGAACAACTTTGAGCTGGCTATAGCCGTAGCCATAGCCACCTTCGGCATAAGCCACGGCGCGGCCTTTGCCGCCGTTATAGGCCCGCTGGTGGAAGTCCCCGTGCTGATAGGGCTGGTGAACGTTTCCCTGTGGATAGGGCGGCGCTGGTACGGCGTGCAGACCGTTTCCTGATAAATGGAAAATCCGCAGGCTAAAGCCGTTGACGCCAATAGCATTGCGCTGCCTCCCGAGGCGGCGCGGCGGCTGGGGCTTGCGCCGGGCGCAAAGCTGGACGTTGTGGTCCGGCGCGGCCGCGTGGAGATACTGCCGGATATTCACAGCCTCGCCCGCGTTTATATTGAACCCACCTCCCGCTGCAACCTGGCCTGCCGCACCTGCGTGCAGCGCGGCTGGGGCGAGCCGCTGGGCGATATGGGGCGGGAAGTGTTCGACAAACTGCTGGCCGGCCTGCGGGCTTTCCCGCACCTGGAGTCCGCCATGCTGGGCGGCTTTGGCGAGCCTGCGGCGCACCCCGATATACTGCGCATGATAGCCGGCCTGAAAGGGCTGGGGCTGGGCGTGGAGATGGTCACCAACGGCACGCTGCTGGACGAAAAATTTTCGGCTGGCCTGGCCGGGGCCGGGCTGGACCGGCTGTGGGTTTCTTTCGACGGGGCCGATACCGGCAACTACGAGCATATCAGGGAGGGCGGCAAGTTCAAGGCGGTGTTGGAAAACGTAAAGCGCCTTACCGCCGCCGGCCGTGTTAAGGTGGGCATGGCCTTTGTGGTTACAAAGGCCAACGTGGCGGACCTCCCAAAGCTCGGGGATCTTGCGCGCGCGGCCGGCGTAGACCGCGTTTCCGTAAGCAACGTGATCCCGTACACCGCGGAGATGGAAAAACAGATGCTCTGCGGCCTGGCTATTAGCCTGGGCACTTTCTCCACGGTGGAAGGCCGGGTGAATATAGACCTGCCGCGCCTGGACATAAGCGTTGAAACGCGCGAGGCGCTGCTTAAAACGCTGGGCGGCAGCGAGAATATTTCGCTTATGGGCAATGCGCTGGCCGCCGCCAAGGACGAATGCCGCTTTGTGCGCGAGCGCTGCGCATTCATACGCTGGGACGGCAAGGTTGCGCCCTGCATGGCGCTGCTGCACGACCACCAGATACATTTCCGCGGCGGAGTAAGAAACAACAAGGCACACGCTTTTGGCGATATTGCCGCGCAAGGCCTGGCGGAGATCTGGAACTCGGCCGGCTACGCCGATTTCAGGAACAAGGTGGTAAAGTTCGATTTTTCACCCTGCCAGGTGTGCGGCGTCTGCCACTACGCCGAGACCAACGCCGAAGACTGCGGCGGCAACCTGCACCCCGCAGCCTGCGGAGGCTGCCTGTGGGGCCAGGGCGTGATACAGTGCCCGTGAGTTTTTAAAATTTTAGTTAAGTATAATACGCTCTATGGCGGTGAAAGCACAAGGTATTGAAGCTGCGGAATCAGGCGATATTAAGTGCAACCCGAACAAGCGGGTATTTACCGCCCAGATACTGGAAAAAATAAGCAGGCCTGGCGGACGCTCTCATGATTAAAAGACATTATTCCTCGGCCGTTCTGCTTGGTTTGCTGACCATAGTATCCTTCTGCGCGTGTAAGGATTCCGGTCACGCAAAAAAGGTCAAGCTCAGAGCGGCCGCCGAGCCGGTTGTGGCTGAAACAGCTGCGGGTGCTTATGAAAAGCCCCCGCTCAGGATCTCCATCGCCGCCATGCTTTCGCCGAAATCCTCGCTGGTGACTTACGGCGAGCTGGCGCAATATCTCGGTAAACGCCTGAACAGCCCGGTTAAAATAGCTTTCACTAAAAAATATGCTGAAACGAATGATTCCCTCAGAAATTCCGGATCGGATATAGCCTTTGTCTGCACCGGTGCCTACCTCGCCGCAATAGAGACGTTCCCGCTGGATATTATTGCCGTGCCGGTTGTAAACGGTGAGACGGTTTATAATTCGGTCATTGTCACAGGCAAAAGCAGCGCCGCGCGCAGTTTGGTGGATTTAAAAGGGAAGACATTCGCTTTTACGGACGAGTTTTCTCTGACCGGGCACCTGTATGTACAAGCAAGGCTGGCTGAGCTGAAGCAGACCTCCTCTTTTTTCTCCGGCACTGTCTATACCGGCAGCCATGATAAGTCCGTAAAAGCCGTCGCCGAGGGTTTCGCTGACGCGGCGTCCGTAGATAATCTCGTCTTCCAGGCCCTGCTCCGCCAAGGGGATTTTTACGCCAAACAATTGAAGATCATCGAAAAATCTCCGCCTTTCGGGATCCCGCCTGTAGTGGCAAGGCATGCCCTTCCCGCCGAGGTTAAAGACCGGGCGCGCGCTATCCTCCTTGCCATGCATAAAGATGCGGACGGAGCTCGCATCCTGAAGGCTATCTCTATAGAGCGCTTCGCCGCGCCAGAGCCCGGGCTTTACTCCTACGCGGAGCAGGTGTATAAGGGCTTGAATAAAAAATGACGCTCGATCATGCGGGAATATTCGGAAAGATCACGGGGGTTTCCCTTTTCGTAAAGGTCATGGGCATCGCTTTGCTGCTTATAGCCTTGTTCGGAATGGGAACAATAATCGAAACACGGACGCTGATGCGGGATTCTGTTAAAAAAGAAACGGATGAAAAAGGCCGCCTTCTGGCCAAGTATATTGAAAGCAGCATCATAGACCGGCTGATTACGGGGGACTTGGTGGGCGTTTCCGGGTCCCTGAAGGAAGTCGCGGAAATCTACCCGGACGTGGCGTATATATTCATTCTCAGCCCGCAGAAGCGCGTTCTTGTGAACACTCTGGGGTTCGCTTTGTCGCAGGACCTGATCGGGGCGAATGCGGCGGATGAGGGCGGTTCACTGGCCGAGGAACTGCTGGAAACCGAAGAAGCTATAATAAATGACATTGCCGTTCCTCTGATGGGCGGCAGACTTGGAACTCTAAGGATAGGAATTTCGCAAGGCCATGTGGAGCATGTGGTAAACACTATGACCGTCCGGCTTTTGCTGTCGGTCCTCCTGGTAGGGCTGATAGGTGCGGGGACTTCCTATCTGCTCGCTTTCATCCTGATCAGACCGATCGCCGACCTGATGAAAGGGGTAGCGCGTGTGGAAACTGGAGATCTTACTATCAGGGTCCGCCCCTGGTTCGACGATGAAATAGGCAGGCTGACGGCCGCTTTCAATAATATGGCCGGCGGCCTGGGCCGGGAGAAAATATTCAGGACGGAGCTGGTGCGCAAGCTGCTGACAAGCCAGGAGGAGGAGCGTCAGAGAATTTCCCGGGAATTGCACGACCAGACAAGCCAGTCGCTGACTTCCCTTAAGATAGGGCTTAAGGTTCTGGAGGCGCAGGTCTTGCCGCGGGAGGCGCTGCCTAAGCTGGAAGAGTTCCGGGCGCTCCTTAACAGGTCCCTCGATGAAATACATAGGCTGGCCGTGGAGCTCCGCCCGCCGGCCCTGGGGGATCTTGGTCTGCCGAGTATCGTAGAAGAACTGGGTGCGGATTTTGAAAAAGTATTCGGCCTGGAAGTTAAATGTTCCATTGAGCGGTACTTCAGGGAGAACAGGCTTAAGCCCGAGGCGGAAATAGGATTATACAGGATCATCCAGGAAGCCTTTTCCAACATTGAAAAGCACGCTGGGGCCGGTGTTGTGCTGGTCAGCTTCAGGAAAACTGCGGGCGAGATCGTTATCTCGGTCAAAGATAACGGCAGGGGCTTTGATCCCGGCCTGGCGTCGCTAAAAACCGGTAGAAAGCCGCTGGGGTTGTTCGGGATGAAGGAGCGCGCGGAAATACTGGGAGGGAAATTTAATATGAGCTCCAAGCCTGGCCAAGGCACGGAAATAACGGTTTCACTGCCGGAGAATATATGAAAACTATAACTGTCCTGCTGGTCGACGACCATGCCATACTCAGGTCCGGCCTTAAAATGCTTATAAACGGCGCGGAAGGCCTTAAAGTCGTAGGCGAAGCCGGCACCGGGCGCGAGGCCGTGGAAAGCTTTAAAAACAATTCTCCGGATATAGTTATACTGGACATAACACTGCCTGACATGAACGGTCTGGATGTGGCCAGGGAGATAAAAAGAATTGACCGGGCGGCGAAAATATTGGTCCTGACAATGCACGACAATGAAAGTTACGTGCGCGAATTCCTCCGCCTTGGCGTTTCCGGCTATATAGTCAAAAGATCGGCGGACAGCGAGCTTATAAACGCTGTACGCGCCGTGGACCGCGGGGACATGGCCATTGACCCTTCTTTAACCAAAGCGCTGGTCGCGGAAGCACCGGTACGGGGCCAGGCGCTGAGCAGCAGGGAGGAGGATGTGTTACGCCTGCTGGTAAAGGGCTATTTGGGAAAGGAGGTCGCGGCGCGTCTAAAAATAAGCGTGAAAACTGTGGAAACGTACCGCGCGCGTATCACCGCTAAACTGGGGATCAGCGGAAGGGCTGAACTTTTGCGTTACGCGCAGAAAAACGGGCTGTTCAGCCCGGAGCTGTAATGTAGGGAAAAACCCTACATCGCTCAGGGTTTTTCCTGACTATTCCGTGAGTGCTTGTTTTGGTAAATTTGTCCTTGCTATAAGTTCAAGCAATCTTATTGGAGGACAAAGGATCCATGAAAAGCATATCCATAAAGCGGTTGCTGGCGTTGGCCGGCATCCTGTTATTTGCGCCGGCTGTCGGCGTGTACGCGGCAGAAACCAAGATCGAAGGCGTGCTGTTCGCCAATTACGGCCTTTACACTTCGGACTATAAAGCCGACAACACTCTGGCCTACGACTACAATACTTTCGATGTGGGCCGTGTTTATGTCACAGCGAGCACCAAATACTCTCCGAATATCGCCTCTAAAATAGTGCTGGAAGGCAACTCGACCACCGCCGGGAACGCTATTTTTCTCAAGAACGCTTTCCTCCAGTGGAAAGATGACACAGGCGAGCTGACCATTGAAGGCGGTATGCCCGGAACTCTCTGGATCAGCCCCGAAGAGGGCGTCTGGAAGTACAGGTTCGTTGAGAAAGTGCAGACGGACCTGGAGGGCGTGCTTCAGTCCGCAGACAAAGGCATCAAGGTAATATACAAGCTTCCTAAAGGCTTCGGCACCGCGGAAGGCATGCTGGCCAACGGCGAAGGCTACAAAACTCTTGAGACGGCGGATTGGCGGAAAAAGAACACCAAGGACGGGCAGTTGAGGCTGGGCCTGACCCCTTTCAAGAACAAAGACTTCTCGATCTCGGCCGGCTACCTAGGCTCCTTCGGACTGGGCCGGGTGCGTGAGAGGTTCATGGGCGGCGCAGCCTACCAGGGAAAGAAGTTCTCTCTCGGAGCTTCGGCTTTCAAGTCCGTGGATTACTCCACCTTCTCCCTCACCGTCGCTCCCACCGGGAAATCCGGCTACTCGATCTATGGAAATGTGCCGCTTTCCGAAAGCCTGAGCGCCTTCGCCAGGTTCGACTGGCTGGACAACAGCTTCCTTAAATCCAAGAACTACGACAAGAAAACCCTGCAGATCTACGGCTTCGCCAGAGAACTCGCCAAGGACGTGAAGGTCGCGCTGACCGAGCGCATCACTACCCAGGGCCAGGCGGTCGTCGAGCGCAGGCACCAGCATATAACGTCGGTAGACCTGTTCGCTAAATTCTGACGGGCTCTTTAAGCCTGGCAGGCGCGGTAAACGGTTTATCGCCATCAGGCGGCCTCCGGCCGCATGAGGCTTGTGTCCAGTTCCCAGAAGGAGAAAGTTTATGAAAACACGGCGTGAATTCCTGAAGGCCGTCCCAGAGGTGGTGCTTGCTGCCGCCGGCCTGACCGTGCTGGCCAAGGCCGCGGCCAAGGCCGCCGGCGTGGGCGGCGCGGAAGCGTCCGACACGATGGGGCGCATGGTGGCGGACCTTAAGCGGGCCATGGCTAAGCCGGCGGACCAGCGCCGCTGGGCGATGGGCATAGACCTGCGCAAGTGCATCGGCTGCGAGGCCTGTACCGTGGCCTGCCGCTCTGAAAACAAGACCGGGCCCGGGGTTTCCTACCGGCCCGTTCTCGTAGAGAATACGGGGACTTTCCCGGAAGTCAAACGGACTTTAACTCCTAAGCCCTGCATGCACTGCGAGAAGCCCGCCTGCCTGGCGGCCTGCCCCGAGGGCGCCATCAAGAGAACGCCAGACGGCATTGTTTATGTGAACTACGCGGCCTGCAAAGGCGTGAGGGCCTGCATCCCGGCCTGTCCCTACGAGGTCCCTAACTTCGACGACGGCGGTTATTTTACCGACAATACTCCGGCCGTCCAGGCCTATGAGAAAGCCGCGGCCTACGAGATGGGCGTAAAGCTGGCGCGCAATAAGGACGGGAAAGCGCCGATGGGGCGCACGCGCAAGTGCACTTATTGCTTCCACCGCCTGCAATCGGGTACGCTGCCTGCCTGCACTACCACCTGCATCGGCCACGCCACTTTCTTCGGCGACCTCAACGATACGGACAGCCTGATCTTCGAACTTTCCGTATCGTCACGCATGCGGCGTCTTAAAGAGTCCGAGGGCACAAGGCCTACCACATTCTATCTGGTCTAGGACGCCGGGGCGCAGGCCCCTATTGCCGCACCTATACAAGCATATGGAGAATAATCATGGATGAAAAAAAATCTGAACCACTCGCTTGCACCCGTAAGAAATTCCTGCAGAGCGCGGCTTTCCTAGGCGGCAGCGCCATGCTGTCGCCGATCTTTGACAGGGCCAGTGGCCTGATAGGCGAGGCCTGCGCAGCCGAACTGCCGGGCTACGAGCTGAACAATGCCGCCAATTATATCTCCTCCGTATGTCTGCAGTGCAATACCGGCTGCGGCATCAAGGCGAAAATAGTGGACGGGGTAGTGGTGAAGATCGACGGCAATCCCTACAGCCCGTGGACAATGTTCCCCCACACCGATTACGAGACCCCCCTGCAGAAAACTGAGAAGTTGGACGGCGCTATCTGCGCCAAAGGGCAGGCCGGCCTGCAGACCGCCTACGACCCTTACCGGATCACCAAGGTGCTCAAGCGCATAGGCAAGCGCGGCGAGAACAAGTGGGCTACCATACCTTTCGACAAGGCCGTGGATGAAATAGTGGAAGGCGGGCTTTTGTTCAAGTATGTGCCGGGCGAGGAGAACCGGCAGGTGGAGGGCCTGCGCAGCCTTTACGCGCTCAAGGACCCCGGTGTGGCCAAGTTCATGGCCGCGGACGCCAAAAAGGTCGGCAAGAAGAAGATGACGCCTGAAAAATTCAAGAAGAAATGGCGCGAGCAGTTAAGCGCGCTGATCGACCCAGACAAGCCGGACCTGGGCCCTAAGAACAACCAGTTCGCTTTCGTCTGGGGCCGCCTTAAAGACGGGCGCGGCGATATGATCAAGCGCTTCACCGGCGACTCGTTCGGGTCGGTCAACGCCCATGGACACACCACCGTGTGCCAGGGTTCGCTGTATTTTACCGGCAAGGCCATGAGCGAGCAGTGGGCCTATGACGAGAAAGAGAACCACGTAAAATGGAGCGGCGGCGATAAGTTTTTCTGGGAAGCTGACGACGCTAATGCGGAATTCATCCTTTACAGCGGCGTCTCTCCCATGGAAGGCAACTATCTGAGCTACCGCGCTCCCCGCATTTCTGACGGGGTGGCCTCCGGCCGGCTGAAGTTCGCGGTAGTGGACCCGCGCTTCTCCAACCTGGCCGCCAAAGCCTGGAAATGGGTCCCTAACAAGCCCGGCAGCGAGGGCGCACTGGCGCTGGGACTGATGCGCTGGATAATTGAAAATAAGCGCTACGACGCGGCATTCCTTTCCAATGCGAACAAGGCGGCCGCCGCCGCGGATAAGGAAAGCACCTGGTGTAACGCGTCCTGGCTCGTCAAGCTGGACGAGAAAGGGCATCCGGGGCAATTCCTGCGCGCCTCCGAGATCGGTGTCGCGCCCGAAAAGCGGACCGGCGCCGGGGGCGATTACGAGTATGAAAGCATGGTGGTAATGAAAGGCTCCTCGGCCATCCCCTGCGATCCCTATAACGAGAAGACCTCCGTTGAGGGCGACCTTGAGTTCTCCGGTATTGTCAACGGCCAGACGGTTAAGACTGCCTTCCTGCTGCTCAAGGAAAGCGCGCAGGAAAAGACCCTGGAACAGTGGGGCGAGCTGTGCGGCGTGTCCGCCGCCGTGCTTGAGGAACTGGCCCGCGAGTTCACCAGCCACGGTAAGAAGGCCGTAGCCGATATACACCGCGGCGTCTCCCAGCATACCAACGGCTACTACAACTGCCACGCAATGTTCACCCTGAACCTGCTGGTAGGCAACTACGACCATAAGGGCGGTTTGATCAAGGCCGGAACCTATGACTTCAGAGGCGACAAGGCCAATGGTCCGTTCAACCTGAAGAACCTGCACACAGGCAAGCAGAGCCCGTTCGGCACCCCCATCATCCGCAATGAGAAATACGAGGAGTCCACACTGTTCGCCGGCTATCCTGCCAAAAGGCCCTGGTACCCGCTCGCGTCCGACATTTACCAGGAGATATTCCCGTCCATGGGCGACGCCTATCCATACCCGGTGAAGGCTATGATCCTCTACATGGGCAGCCCGGTGTATTCATTACCGGCGGGCCATAAGAACATAGAAGTGCTGAAAGACCCGGCGAAGCTGCCGCTCTTCATTACTTCGGATATCACTATAGGCGAAACTTCAATGTACGCCGATTATATCTTTCCCGACCTGACCTACCTTGAAAGGTGGGAATTCCACGGTTCGCATCCAACGATAGTGCAGAAAGTGATGCCGGTGCGCCAGCCTGTCATCGCTCCTTTGGTGGAGACCGTGACGGTAGCCGGGCGGGAGATGCCTATCGGCCTGGAATCCATGATAATCGCCCTGGCTTTGAAGCTGGGGCTTTCGGGTTTTGGCAAATACGGCCTTGACGGCGTCGACTTTTACCACCAGGACGATCTCTACCTGCGGATGGTGGCCAACCTGGCCTTCGGCGAGAAATCCGACGGCTCGGCCTCCGTGCCCGACGCCTCCCCGGAAGAGATGGAGCTTTTCCGCCAGGCGCGGCGCCATCTCCCGAAAAGCGTTTTCGACGAGGCGCGCTGGAAAAAGATAGTGGGCTACGCGCTTTGGCCGAAGGTGGTTTATGTCCTCAACCGCGGCGGGCGCTTCGCCAATTCCTCCAAGGACTATGAGGGAGACCTGGCCTCCAATAAATACGGCAAGCTCGCCAATATGTACTGCGAAAAGACGGGCACGACCAAAGACTCCATGACCGGCAAGAAACTGCACGGCGTAGCTACTTATGTCCCGGCTGGCCTGGACTGCCTGGGACGGCCTCTGGAAGACAGCGCTTACCCGCTGCAGCTGATCACCTACCGCCGGGCCCAGCACACCAAAAGCCGCACGGTCACTAACTACTGGCTGCTGGACGTCAAGCCGGATAATTCCTTCCTGATAAACCCGGCTGACGCCGGCGCCGCCGGTATCAAGGACGGGGATCTCGTCAAGGTGGTGTCGGCCAGCAATCCGGAGGGAGTATGGCAGCTTACCGATAAGTGGGCCAAGCCCATGATCGGCCGGGCGGAACTGGACTCAGGTATGCGCCCCGGCGTGGTGGCTTTCAGTCTCGGCATGGGCCACTGGGCTTGCGGCGCCGGCGATGTTATGGTGAACGGCCTGACGATCAAGGGCGACGAGCGCCGCAGCAGGGGCGTGCACGCCAATGCCGCCCTGCGCGTGGATCCGTACCTGAAGAATATCTGCCTGACCGATTCCGTCGGCGCCAGCGCCGTGTTCTATGACACGCGCATAAGACTTGAAAAAGCCGGTTGATAAATAGAGGTCAATAATAGGAGAAACTATGAGAATACTTGGAATGGATACCCCTGAACTTATTTTTATCGGATTCATCTGCGTACTGCTTTTCGGGGCGGATAAGCTCCCGCAACTCGGCAAATCCGTGGCTACCACCATAAAGGAATTCAAGAAATCAATGCGGGAGGCCTCTTCCGACGCGGCTGCCCCCGCCGCGGAAAAACCGCAGAAGTGATGGACCAGGAACTCCCTCTTAGCGGGCATTTGATAGAACTTAGAAAGAGGCTGATCGTTTCGCTGGGCTTCTTCGGTGTCGCGGCAGGCGTGTCTTTCAATTATTCCCCGCTTCTTCTGGGGTTCCTGAAGCGCCCGCTTTCGGGTATTGTGGATAGGCTGGTGTTTTTCTCGCCCCAGGAAGCGTTTTCGATCTATCTTAATATCTCGTTCGCTTTTGGTCTGGTGCTTTCGCTGCCGGTCGTTCTGTACGAGATCTGGAAGTTCGTGGAGCCGGCCTCCGGAGATAACTTCAGGAGAAAAGCTTTTGTTTTCGTGGGCGGGGTTTTTACGGCCTTTATTGCAGGCGCGGCGTTCGCCTACCTGATCCTGATCCCGCCTGCGCTTAAATTCCTGCTCGGTTTTGCCGGAGGCGAGCTTCAGCCGATGATTTCGGCCCAGGAATACATTTCTTTTGTGATCTGGACCGCTTTGGCAACCGGAATTGTTTTTGAAATGCCGGTTTTAAGTTATATCTTAACCAGGCTGGGTATCCTGAAAAGCGGAGTTCTCAGAGAAAAATACCGCTACGCCGTCGTAGGGATCTTAATAGCGGCGGCCATAATTACGCCGACCTCGGATGTTTTCAACCTGCTTCTCCTTGCTGTTCCTATGCTGGCCCTGTACGAGCTAAGCATCTGGGTCTCGAAGTTAGCGGCTGCTGGTTCCGGAGCATGACTCTTTCCGACCGCGATCAGGTGAACGCGATCATACTCTGCGGCGGCAGGTCCAGCAGGATGGGCTTTGATAAGGCTTTTCTAAGGCTGGGTGGAAAAACCCTGGTGGAACGGCAGGTCGAATTTTTGAAAGAGCGGTTCGGGAAGTTCATTCTTGTAACCAATTCCCCGTGGCAATATAAGGCCATGAGCCGCGTAAAAATCGTAACCGATATCGTTCCCGGGCTGGGGCCCATGGGCGGTCTTTACACCGGGTTGAAAAATTCTGATTCCGAGTATAATTTCGTGACCGCCTGTGATCTCCCGTTCATCAGCCAGGACCTCGCGAGTTATATGGCGGGAAGCATTAAACAAGGTTTTCAGGCGGTAATTCCGCACCATCAAGGAAAGTATCAACCGCTGTACGCCGTATATTCGCGGAGTTGTCTGGGAAAGATAAGTGAAGCGCTGGCTGCGGGAAAGCTGAAACTGGCGCGGCTTTTAAGCGAGTTTAAAGTTAAGAAAGTAGCAGGGAATGAACTGCTCAGGTTCGGGGATCCGGATGTTTTCTTCCGGAACATAAATACCCCGCAGGATCTGCGGTTATTAAAATCTTTCGAGCATTAAGGGCTAAAGCCTTCTGGCCAGGACCTGATGCCGACAGGGTGTAGCTGGAAACGGCTATGCCTCCACAGTAAGGAAAGAAAGATGGAGAGATTTGATAATATCGATTCCTTCGGGCGCGCCCATACCTATGTGCGCGTTTCCGTCACACCTAAATGTAATTTGTCCTGCCGCTACTGCGCCCCGGGCGCGCAGCCTTCTCCCTGTTCACAAAAAAACAACAAAGGGACCGAGATCTCTTTACCTGAAATGCTGGGGTTTATCCGCGCGCTGGGGGCTATCGGCGTAGAGAAGGTGCGCTTTACCGGCGGCGAGCCTTTAGTGCGGCCCGATATAGAGCAGCTTGTCGAAGGCGCAAAGGCTATACCCGGCATAAAAAGGGTCTGCCTGACCACTAACGGCGTCCTGCTCGCCGGCAAAGCGGCCGCGCTTAAAGACGCCGGGCTGGACGCCCTCAATGTCAGCCTTGACAGCCTTGACCGGGACCGGTTCCGGAGGATTACCGGCTCGGACGGCCTTGGCGGCGTCAGGGCCGGGATAGACCGTGCCCTTGGCCTGGGTTTTAAACCAAAGATAAACGCCGTAGCGCTCGCCGACCTCTCTTTTGAAGAGATAGACGCATTCGTGAAGTTCGCTTCGGAGAACCGGCTCACCGTCAGGTTTATAGAGCTTATGCCTTTCTGCGAGGACGATTTTACCAAAACGGCTTTCGCGCCCATAAGCCGCATAGAGAACTACCTCGCGCGGAAATATTCCGCCGGCCCGCCCGAAACGGACGGCGTAGCCAGGAATTATCGGATAAACGGCGGGAAGATCGGTTTCATTTCCGCTTTGTCCCATCCTTTCTGCGGTTCCTGCGACCGCCTGCGGCTCTCTTCGCGCGGCGTCCTTTACCGCTGCCTTTTCGACTCCCACGGACTTGATGTTAAAACTCTGCGCGAAGCAAGCGCCGGAGACCTGCCGGAGCATATCGGGAAGTTCCTGGCGGGAAAAAAAGAATTTCACGGTATCAGTTCCGCCAGCCCGGCCGATTTGAAGCGCGTGAAGAATTCAATGCGGTTTATAGGAGGATAGTATGAGAGATATTTCAAACAAGTATTCCACACTGCGTACGGCCACCGCCATGGGGTCGGTAAAGATGGCGCCCGCCTTTATCCGCCGGATAGTGGAGAACCGGGTCGAAAAAGGCAATGTCCTTGAAACCGCCAGAGTGGCCGGCACCATGGCTGCTAAAAAGACGTCAGAACTTATCCCTTATTGCCACCCGCTTCCCATAGACGACGTGAAAATAACGTTCAACGCTTTAAAGGACAAGATCGAAATAACCGCCTCGGCTTCCACTATCTGGAAAACCGGCATAGAGATGGAGGCGCTTACGGCCTGCGCGGTGGCGGCGCTTACCGTTTACGACATGGTAAAATCCCTGGACGCGAACGCCGTTATAGAGGAGATAAAGCTGCTGGAAAAGAGGGGCGGGAAATCCGACTTCGCGGACTCCTTCGCCACTCCGCTTAAGGTCGCCGTGCTAGCAGTTTCCAACGGGATCGCGGCCGGAAAAAAGGAGGATAAAGCCGGGCAGCTCATAAAAGAAATGCTCGCTGCTTTCCCGGTAAAGATAGCGGCCTATGACGTTTTGCCTGACGATGTGGAGCAGATAAAAGCAAAGGTGCTAGGCTGGGAGAAAATGGGCGTGGACGCCGTTTTTACCGCCGGAGGCACCGGGATGGGCGCCACCGATGTCACCGTGGAAGCGCTTAAGGCGATCATCACCATGGAAACACCCGGCATCTCAGAAGCTATGCGCGCCTTCGGGCAGCAGCGAACTCCTTACGCCATGTTCTCCAGGTCTGTGAGCGGTCTGGTCAATAAAATGCTGGTGGTAGCCCTGCCCGGCAGCTCGAGGGGGGTGAAAGAATCCCTCAATGCCATTCTGCCAGGCGTCTTCCACGCTTTCCCCATGATGTACGGCGGCGGCGCCTGGCAGCAGAAGCGCAAAGCCGGGAACAAGCCCGCTAAAAGCGGGCTCGCGGGGTCGATAAAATAAAATGGACGCTACCTTTCCGCTGGTCTTTCTTGTCGCCGTCGCTTACTCTGCCGTAGGCCACGGCGGCGCCTCCGGCTACCTGCTGGTCATGGCGCTTATGGGTTCTTCGCCGGCGCAGATGGCCCCTGGCGCTCTGGTGCTGAACCTGCTGGTGTCCGGTGTGGCTTTTATCACTTACTGGCGCGCCGGTTATTTTGTGCCAAGGCTGTTCTGGCCTTTTGCAATCGCTTCCGTCCCCGCAGCCCTCCTTGGCGGACTGGTCGAGGTTTCCCCCCGGTTATACGGCTGGCTGCTGGCCGCGGCCCTGCTTTTTTCCGCCCTCCGCCTTTTAGGCGTTGGCCGGCGCAACGAGGAGGAAAGTGAATTCTCCGGGCCTCCGCTGCGCCTGGCTTTGCCTATCGGCGCAGGCATCGGATTTTTGTCGGGCCTGATCGGGATCGGCGGCGGTATCTTTTTGAGCCCCATTCTTATCCTGCTGCGCTGGGCCGACGCGAAGCGTGCGGCGGCCGCCGCCGCCTGCTTTATCTGGGTTAACTCTCTCGCGGCGTTCTATGGGCATTCGGCGCGCAACTCGCTGGACGTGGGCCAGCTTTTACCGCTGGTCTTTGCCGCCTTTCTAGGCGGCATTATCGGTTCGCACCTGGGGGCGAGGCGCCTTGGGGGGCTCGCCCTCTGCCGCGTTTTGGCGGCCGTTATGGTGATGGCCGCCTTTAAACTGCTGGGCCGGGTAATGGCATAAGCCCCGTCGGCTCGCTTCAGACCGGGAGGGACAATATGGGAAAAATATTTTCGATAAATTACAGCACGGAGAAAGGCGTGCCTAAGATACAAGCGCCGGGCGCAGTGCTTGTGAAAAACTACGGAATAAAGAACGACGCCCACGCCGGCACCGCATTGCGCCAGGTCAGCCTGCTCCCCATGGAGAGCGTGCGCGGCCAGATGGAGGCAGCCAGGCTTAAGAACGCCGCGGTGGAGATCCGCGCCGGGATTTATGCGGAGAACATAACTACCGAAGGCATAAACCTGGCGCTCCTCAGGATCGGGGATAATCTTAGGGTGGGCGGAGGGGCCATTCTTAAGATTTCGAAAATAGGCAAGGAATGTCATAAGCGCTGCGCCATCTACCACCAGGTTGGCGACTGTATAATGCCGCGTGAAGGGATCTTCGCGGAGGTCGTGGAAGGCGGAACGATAGCCGTGGGAGACAGGGTGGAAAAGGTTGAAGATCTTTGAAGAACAGCTAAGAGTGGTTTAAAAACTGACTGTTTAAACTCCGGCCGGCGCACAAGGTGCGCCTCCGGTTTACGAGGACTTGTCATGATAAGCGTAAAAAAAGCCCAACAACTGATCTTGAAGAATATCGGGAAAGGCCTTGTCGGACGTCTCGAAACCATGAATTGCGCCGGCCGCGTTCTTGCCGGGGAGGTGACTTCCCCTGAGAATTTGCCGCGCTTTAAACAGTCGGCTATGGATGGCTACGCCGTAAGGGCCGGAGACCTTGAAAGGGCCTCGTTAAAAGTATCCGGCAAGATCTTCGCCGGGGGCATATCTATGCAGGTGCTGAAGGCCGGAGAATCAGCTTATATCGCCACCGGCTCGCCGCTCCCCGGCAATACCGGCGCCGTGGTGCGGGTAGAGGATGTTATGGCGGAGGCCGCTAGCATCAAGATCCGCGTTAAGCCCGGGAAAGGGGACAACATAAGGAAAGCCGGTGACGATATTAAAAAAGGAGCCCGTCTTTGCAATAAAGGCGACTTGGTAACTCCACAGGCAATGGGGAGCTTCGGGGCGCTGGGAATTACCAGCCTCAGGGTCTTCCAGCCTCCTTCCGTGGGAGTAATAACCACCGGCAGCGAGGTCGCCCCCGTCAGCTCCCGGCGCCTCGGAAAGAATCAGATCCGCAACGCCAACCTCTGGAGCCTTGCGGCTCTTCTCGGAGCGGCCGGAGTAAAACCTGCGTTCCTGAGGGCCCTACCTGATAAAAAAGGGCTGTTGCCGGCGTTCCTGGGAAAACTTAAAAAACTTCCTGAAATAGTAATTCTGACCGGCGGGGTTTCCGTGGGCGGACATGACTATGTGAAGGAGGAACTGGAGGAGTACGGGGTAAAAAGAATATTCTGGAAGGTCGCGCAGAAACCCGGCAAGCCCATGTATGCCGGGGCCAGGAACAGGACTTTGTTCCTCGGCCTTCCGGGTAATCCTGCGGCCGTAATAACCTGTTTTTACCTGTATGTGCTCCCTGCGATAAACAAATATATGCAGAGGCGCGAGGTTTTTCTCCCCGAGACCATAGCTTCGCTGTCGGGGCCGGTTAAAGCCGGTGGCAACCGCGCTAGTTTCCTCAGGGGGCGTTTCAACGGCGGCAAAGTTAAGCCGCTCCCAGGGCAGGGCTCCCATATGCTGTCCTCTTTTTTGAGAACCAATTGCCTGATTGAACTCGGCCCTTCCCCGGCTAGGACCCTCCGTGCCGGTGAAAAGGTGAAAGTCCTGCTGCTTTAATGCCGCTCCCGGCCGCATTACCTTAATCAACCTGTGCCTCCTGATTTTGATATTATAAAGGGTAGGCTGTGCCCTTTTATTAAGGATCATAATTTTCAGCAATCCATTGTTGAATTATTGAAAAAATGCAGGCAAGACCTATTCCTTCGTGCTTGAGATGGACGAATAGAAACTGATTACTTTTAATGCTTATAAATGAATAAGGCAAAAAAATGGGCGCCATGTTACGCCATAACCCTTAAAGTCACCAGGGCTTTGATGGACATTGAGTCCGCAAAGACCATTGTAGAGCGCACGGCTTTGCCGCCCGCTGTTGAGGCGGAACTGCGGCGCGCGGCCAGGGTGCGGTCCACGCACTTCTCTACCCGTATTGAGGGCAACCGCCTTACACTAAAAGAGGCGCAGGACGCTATTGAGCATAAGAAAACCTCTTTCCACGGCCGTGAGCGTGACACCAGCGAGGTCCGCAACTATTGGAACGCGATGCTTAAGGTGGAAGAGTGGGCGGCGAAGCGCGCCGAGTTCACCGAAGAGTTGGTGCGGCGGCTCCACGCTATTGTCGAGAAAGGTAAACGCTCAAAGGAAACGCCCTACCGCACCGGGCAGAACGTAATTAAAGATTCGGCCACCGGCGCTATTGTGTATATGCCGCCCGAGGCCAAAGACGTGCCCAAGCTGATGAGCGAGATGGCCGCCTGGGTGCGCCAGGCCGAGCGCAACGGAATACCCGGCCCCATAATAGCGGCGCTGGCGCATTATCAGTTCGTTACCATCCACCCCTATTATGACGGCAACGGGCGCACCGCCCGGCTGCTGGCCACTTTCCTGCTGCACAGGGATGGTTACGGTATGCGCGGGTTCTTCTCTATGGAAGAGCATCATGCGCGGGATATTGAGGCTTATTACACTTCGCTCGCGACGCATAAGCACCACAACTATTACGAGGGCCGCGCCGATGCCGACCTGACCGTTTGGGTTGAGTATTTTGTGGTGCTGCTTGCAGATGTCTTTAAACGCGCCAAGGACGAGGCCCTGAAGGGTGCAAAGGAAGGCTTGCCGGTGGAGCCCGAGCCTTTGCGCAAGTTGGACCGCAGGGCGCGGGTGATCCTGGGCCTTTTTGCGGGGAAAGACGTGGTCTCCACACAGGAGATGGCCGCCGCTTTAGGGCTGTCCGACCGGATGGTTCTGTACCTGCTTGCCGAATGGGTAAAGGACGGCTGGATAGTGCTGGCTAACCCCTCAAGGCGCTCCCGCGCCTACAAGTTATCAGAAATTTATCAGAAATACATCAGAAATAATACCGCAAAATAAGTTATAATAAAAACAGGCAGAGAGTTGGAGTACTGCGCCTTACAACAGCAAAGAGTTGATGGGCGCGGGAAATAATTTTCTGCGTTGTACGGCCGCCGAAGGCGGCCGGGAGCGGCCCTGTAAGGCCCAGTTGGGTACCGGCCGGCCGCGCATAGGAGGTTGTTAATAAGTGCGGGCCTCCTTGGGAGCAGGTGCGACGGCGCGTAGTGCCGGAGCCCTGCGAACGGCCTTCTCGCGGCAAGGAGCAGTGCGGGGCCGCGCTTCGTGGCCACGCCTGCGACGACATCTCGCGGATAAGATCCCCATACCGCAGCTTTAACGGCTTTGCTGGCGGTATTTATAAGTTAACCTCAGGATGTTGCGCAAAGTAGGTTCTAATTTCATCCTGAAAGGACCGCCAAATTTTCTTCTCGGAAAATTTGGCACAATTTAAATCCGCTGCTCCGGCCAGCGCCCGCAGTTTCTCCGCCGGAAAATTAAATTTTAAATTTATTTTTTTCCCGCCAATGATAAAGTGCGAACCGAATTATTGTCCTTATGGCCGCCGGTGCGGCCGGCCCAGCGCTGCTGCGCCTGGCCGGCCTTACCCGCGGCGCAGAGTTGGAGAATAAGCACTTAATTCCGTCTTAGCCCTGCTGGGCAAAGCCGGAATTAAGAGCAGGGGAGGCAAGGTATGCAGAATCTTACAATGCGGTATTTCTTATACGCTCGCAAGTCCACGGACGAGCCTGACCGGCAGATCCTGTCCATAGAGGCGCAGCTCGCTGAACTGCGGGACTACGCCCAAAAGAACGGCCTCGCCATAGCCCGCGAGTTCATCGAAAGCAAGACCGCCAAGGAACCGGGCCGCGAGATATTCAACGACATGGTGGCGCAGCTTGAGCAGGGCGCGGCCCACGGCATAGTGGCCTGGCACCCTGACCGGCTGGCCCGCAACTCCATAGACGGCGGGCGCATCATTTACCTCGTAGACACCGGCAAGGTGCTGGAGCTCAAGTTCCCTACCTTCTGGTTTGATCCTACGCCCCAGGGCAAGTTCATGCTGTCTATCGCCTTCGGCCAGTCCAAATACTACGTGGACAACCTCTCCGAAAACGTAAAGCGCGGTATACGCCAGAAGCTCCGCAACGGTATCTGGCCTTCCTGGGCGCCGATGGGCTACCTCAATGACATCGCTACCCATACCATCCACGTAGACAAGGAGCGCGCCCCGCTTA
>JAJZPF010000006.1 GCA_021811315.1 bacterium | reverse complement strand
GGCGCCGGGTTTGTCGTCAATAGAAATTGGCACAATTCAGAAAGATTGTGTGCCTACACTTTCGGGTTTTCCAGACCCCTTCATAGGGGACAAAGCGGATTTTCAGGGTTTAAGTGTCAAAGTCGGGCCCGGGCGCCGCGATATTTACGGATCAAATCAAGACTCTGCATTTCAGGCAGGGAAGAGTTAAATGCAGGGGGGCCTGCGATAACCGTCCTTATGTTTCCTATTGATACTGCCCCGGCTGAACGTGGACTTCAACCCCGCGAGGAGTCCTTTGAAAACGCCTAAGCCTGCGCGTCTCAGTTCCTGGCGTAAACGCAAATAACTGCCTCCATAGTTAGCTTTTCCTTGAAGCTCCCCCGGTATTTTGGTATAAAATTCCTACCCGTTATTTCGGTATGGTTAAGGGGGCAATATTAAACCATTATTACAGGCAGTATTATTTCTCGGGCTTGCCACGCCATCGTTCAGTGCTGCTCCGGAAGTGGACTTCGACGGCAACAACAATGCGGCAGAAACCATAAAGAACACCCCGCAAGACATTAAGGGGGCGGTAATCCCAATAATTCCACCAGCACCCCGGACATATACAAAAGAAACAAATTCGACACCTCGGCCGTTGTCTGATTTAATCGGGAAATGCCCGAAGGAGAAACAGGCAGAATTCTATAAAAGCCTTGTTTTTGTAAAAGGAAACTTGGCATCCATAAATACAGAAAGCATTAAGGAATGCTCAAACAGCAATGAGGTTGCTGCCTTGATAGATATGCCTGGCAAGCCCTGGTTTAAAAATTCATTATGCAGGTGTAATTCCTGGACTCCAAAACCCGATCATCTTATGTGTTACGATGAACCGGCTCTTAAATGCAATACAGGAACCTGCAATGGCTCATGCAAACCTGATTCCTCTAAATTCACAGCAGGATATCTCAACATGGACGATGTGTTTTCAAAAGTTCCCGAAGATACGGCGCGGGAATTTGCGGGCAGCCTTATCCTTAACGAGGGGAAAGTGGAAGGATACTATTATGGGGGAATATTCAGACATCTCGATACTGACAAAACAAAAGCAATCCTGGGAATTTTGACAGAGAATTAAAACCTAAGCAGGTTTAAAAACATCGGGGCGTTTGCAGTTCATTGCGACCCCCCCGATGTTTTAAAAGGCTGATCCTATGCGTTCCATTATTACTATCGCTGCTGTTTTGTTCCTCTCAGGTTGCCAGCAATCCCAGCAGTCGCAAGAATCAATTACCGGAAAAAGCACAATCCTCACGAATTATGAGGATGCGCAAAAACAGAAACTTATAAAATCAGAAATTACTTCTGCAGAACATTCTGAGAGATTTAAAGCAAAATACAATGAATTGTTCGGCGGCCAGAAGCTGGAATTTGCAAAATATGACGATAAGGTCCTGAAAGAATTATGGCTTGCCTCCTATATGATGGCTTCTTATACGCTAGGACAAGAGTATGTTCAGCAAATGGAAAGCATTTTTAACAATCTAAAACGCCGTGGGATTGAGGGAGAATGCTTCGAGGGTCCCTGTGTGGACGATCTTTTCTCGATATATCTCAGGTCTAGCGATTTTTCAAAGGCCAGGCAATTAGCGCAACAATATCCCGCTATTCGGACGGGTTATGTTCCCGACATAAATGAAGACGCCTCGGTGCTTCATAAACCGTACAGGCTCTATAAGATTTCACCGGATGGAAAATCCCTAAACCTGATTTCCACTCACATCGATGAAAAGAAACAAATAATCGCCCTGATGAATCCGGAATGCCATTTTGCTCAGCAGGCTATGGACGCGATTTCAGCCACCCCTGATCTTAAGGATTATTTTGAGAAACATGCCCTTATTGTATACCCGGTGTACTCGTCGATAGCAGGTATTGCAAAAACCGCCGAATGGAATAAGAAAAATCCAAAATTGGAATACTTTGTGTATCTGAATAAGAATGGCTTGCGGGAAGACTGGAAACAATATGATCTTAAGGCATTAACTGATTTTTATTTCCTCAAAAACAATCGGATTGTCTATCGAATTCCCGGCTGGGGGCCGAGCAAAAAAGAATTTATAGCGGAAATGCGCAATGCTATAAATAAACTTAACAGCGGGATTTAGACAGTTAGTGTATAATTTCACTTTGGAGAGTTTATTATGAAAAAATTGTATACGCTTTTTATCGCCTGTCTTCTGCCTTTTAGTTTAAGCGCTGAAGAAAATCACAGGATCGACTATAAATTAAGCCCGGGGGCCGAGATAGTCTCTTCTAACTTCCTGGATACCGGGAACCTGAAGGAAGGCGCGATCCTGATATCGCTCGAGAACGGCGGCAGCATCTCGAAAGTGGTCTCCAGGCAGGGCGAAGCTCTTAAGACGCGGCCCGCCTCCATGGAAGAGGCTTTCGAATCTTTGGACGCCTCCTACAAAGGGGAACTGAAACCGGGCGACCTTAAAAAGGCCGAGTATTTTTACAAGGGGCTCAGCCTGGACGGTTCCAAGGGAGAGGGGAAGGAATTCAATTTAAAACTGGATAACGTGGTCCTTTACGACTACGACGGGAACCCGGCCACCACCGACGACAGGATCGCCGTGGACGGCGGCATGAATTTCCTGCTCGGCCTCGATTGGAACATAAAGATAGACGGGAATTCGATAAGCGAGCTGAATTTCGCGAACAAGATAGACCAGAAATCGGTTTTCGACGTGCTTTTAAGCACGCCGATAAGGATCCCTCTGCCTTTCAAAAAAGAATTCAAACTGATGGAATACGAATTCGCCCCGGTCATAGTCGGGCCGGTGGTCTTTACCCCGATCGTCACCGTGTCGGCCGGCTTTGACGTCGGCGTAGCGGGTAAAGTGAAAGTGAATATAAATCAAAAGCTTTCAGGCAGGTACGGGACGCGCTATGCTTACGGTTCCTGGAGCGGGATCTCCGAAACGAACGAGAAGTCGTTCAAAGGCTTCCTGACTTTTATGGGGGCCGACGGCTGGCTGAAAGGGTACGCCGGGCCGAAGATAAAGCTTGATTTTTACAATACCGCCGGGCCTTACGTCGAAGGTTTCGGCTATCTTAAGAGCAAGGCCGCCCTGGTCAGTTTCAAGCCGCCGGTAATGAACTGGGGCCTTTACGGCGGGCTCGAGGCGAACGCCGGCGTGAGCGTCAAGATCTTCAGTTTCGGGATGAAAGATTTCAAGAAAACCATAGCGACCTACGAACACCTGATAGTCTCGGGAACTTTCGGCGGCGACGCTCCCAGGGAAATCGCGGTACCTGCCCTGGAATTCGACGAAGAGAGCGTAGGCCCGCTGAGGCGGGAACTAATCTCCGGCTTCGGTCCGGGAAGATAAGGCCCGGCGCGGCCGCCAGGGAACCACTTAATCATACTACAGGAAAACAGCGGCGGCGGCCCGTCAGCCGCACCTCGGGAAAATGGTTACGGCGTACAGTACGCTGTAACCATTTTTTTGGGCGCCTTTCTTCTTTTCCAGGTCCAGCCTATGCTGGCCAAAGCCATCCTTCCCTGGTTCGGCGGAACCCCGGCCGTCTGGACCACCTGCATGCTTTTCTTCCAGGTCCTGCTTCTCGGCGGCTACGTCTACGCGCATTTGATCTCCACCAGGCTGAGCCCGCGCGCCCAGGTGTCCGTCCACCTAGCCCTCCTGCTCGCCAGCCTGTTTTTCCTGAAGATCCTTCCTTCGGCGGCGTGGAGCCCTTCCGGCGGCGGTTCGCCGGCCTGGAGCATTCTCCTCATACTTGGCGCTAACGTCGGGATCCCGTACCTGGTGCTCTCGGCTACCAGCCCTCTCGCCCAGGCCTGGTTCAGGGGCGCCAGCCCGCGCCTCTCCCCTTACAGGCTTTACGCGCTTTCAAATGCCGGCTCCCTGCTCGCGCTGCTGAGCTATCCTTTCATTGTTGAACCGCTCCTGACGCTTAAAAACCAGGCCGCGCTCTGGGCCGCTCTCTATATTCCGTTCGTACTCGCCTGCGGGTGGTGCGGGATCGCTTTTCTGCGTTCAGCGCCCGCCGCCCGGCAGCCCGTTCCAGCCGCGCCGGCCGCGGCCGGCGGTAAGACCGGGCCCGGCTGGCGCTCCCGGAGTCTGTGGTTCCTCCTGTCCGCCTGCGGGTCGGGCCTGCTGCTCGCCACCACCAACCAGCTCACGCTGAACGTTTCCGTGGTCCCGTTCATGTGGATCCTGCCTTTCAGCCTTTATCTCCTCTCTTTCATCCTTTGTTTCGACGGGGGGCGCTTTTACAGCCGGGCCGCCTGGCTGCTTCCGCTGGCCTTCTCCTGCGCCGCCGTCTGTTATGTGCTGTTCGCGGATATTTCCGTGCCAGCGCTCCTGCTTATAGCTGTCTGTTCGTCCACGCTTTTTATCGCCTGCATGGTCTGCCACGGAGAACTGGCCGCGCATAAACCGGCCGCGGAACACCTGACAGGCTTTTATGTCCTGGTCTCGGCCGGCGGCGCTTTCGGCGGACTGCTGGTGGCCGTGGCCGCCCCGCTCCTGTTCAGGGGGCCTTGGGAGTACCCTCTTTTCTGGCTGCTCGTCCCTTCTATTATGCTCGCGCTCGCCCTGCGCGAAGAGAAAGCGGCCGTCTCTATAGCCTACCGCGCCGCCAGGCTTGCCTCTATCTGCCTGTACATAGTTTTCGCCGGCCTGCTTTACGGCTATTACAGGCTTGAAACCCGGTCCCTCCTCGTCATGGAGAGGAATTTCTACGGGACGCTGCAGGTGTTCGAGTCGAGTTTCGGCGGGGCGAAGATCCTTACGCTCATGCACGGGCAGGTCAAGCACGGCTTCCAGTTCGCCGAAGGCGATCCCCGGAGGAACGAGCCGGTTTCGTATTACGGGCGGGCAAGCGGCCTCGGCGTTGCTATCCGGGCGCTCCGCGGCCCCGGCGCGCGCAGGCGGCCCCTCAGGCTGGGGGGGGTGGGACTCGGCGCGGGTGTGATTGCGGCGTGGACGCTGCCGTCCGACCGGCTGACCTTCTACGAGATCAATCCGCTGGTCCTCCGCCTGAGCGGCGAGTATTTCACTTATCTCCGCGCTGCCGCCGGCGCCGTGGACGTAGTGATGGGGGACGCGCGCCTCAGCCTGGAAAGGGAGACCGCCGCCGGCGCGGCGCCCCGGCCGGAGCCGCTGGACCTGCTTGCGATCGACGCTTTTTCCAGCGACGCGATCCCGCTCCACCTTCTGACGCGCGAAGCCTTCGCGATCTATTTCAAAAGGCTCAAGCCCGACGGGGTATTGGCTGTTCACCTTACCAACCGGTTCCTCGACCTGGAGCCCCTCGTACGGGGGCTAGCGCTGGAGCGCGGGCTGAAAGCGGTCGTTATCGACAACCCCAAGGACGAAGCGGCGGGCGCCGAGGCGGCCACCTGGATGCTCGTCTCCGGCGATGAGAAGTTCCTCGGCGATCCCCTCGTGAAAAGCAGCGCCGCGGCCCTGCCGCCGGCTCCCGGCACGCTGGTTTTCACCGACCAGTACAGCAATCTTTACCGGCTGCTCAGGCGTTAACCGCCTCCGGAGGCGGCGCCGCGAAACCGGTTCCTCCCGTGATTTTGACAAAGAAAAAATAATTGCATATAATTAATTCCGTGATGTAGTTTCGGAAGCAAGAGTTTTGAAGGCACTTTAGCGCTGCAACCTTATGCTCCTAGCCTACGCTTCAATCCTGATCCTCCTCGTAATAGCCACCCTTTTCGCCGGCGGGACCCTGTTCGCCTCCTACCTGGTCGGCCCGAAGGTCAAAGACAAGTTCAAGCATACCGCCTACGAATGCGGCATGGAAGCCGTCGGCACGACCACCGTGCAGACCAATATCCGGTTCTACACTTACGCACTCCTTTTCGTCATCTTCGACGTGGAAGCCCTGTACCTCTTTCCCTGGGCCGTAGTGGTCCGCTCCATGGGCGGCCCGGCCCTCGTCGAGATGGCTATCTTCCTCGGTATCCTGGTGTCCGGCCTGGCCTACGCCTGGAAAATGGGTGCGCTGCAATGGGAATAGTACTCGATAACCTTTCCAAGATAGAAGCCCTGCCCGGCGGCGGCATAGCCCTCGCCACCTCTGACGAACTTATCAACTGGGCCCGCACCTCCTCGGTCTGGCCCCTGACTTTCGGCCTGGCCTGCTGCGCCATCGAGATGATGGCCGCTTACGCTTCGCGCTTCGACTTCGAAAGGATGGGCGTCTTCCCCAGGCCTACGCCCCGCCAGGCGGACGTGATGTTCGTGGCCGGCACCGTGGCCAAGAAGATGGCGGACCCTATTATAAGGATATACAAGCAGATGCCGGAGCCCAAGTTCGTCATCGCGATGGGCGGCTGCGCGAACTGCGGCGGGCCCTTCTACGATTCTTACGCCGTGGTGAAAGGCGTGGATAAAATAATCCCCGTGGACGTCTACCTGCCCGGCTGCCCGCCTAGGCCGGAAGCCCTCATGTACGCCGTGATAAAGCTGCAGGAGAAGATGCGGAAGATGACGGTGAAGGGCGGCCATGGCGCGACCCCTCTCCAGGGGACAGGCTCGAGGAAATTAACCTGATGACCGCCGATGAAATTTTAGCCAAGCTGCAGGCCTCTTTCCCCGGCCTCGTAAAGTCGGAAGCCCCGTTGAAGGACTATCCCACCTGGACCGTGCCGGCGGGATCCGTGCGCGCGGTCTTCGAGCGGCTCCATTCCAAGTTCTCCTTCAACTACCTCGACATGGTGACCGCCACCGACTGGTCCGGCCCCGGCAATCCTAAAGGCTACCCGCAGTCCCCGGCCGTGACCCCCGCCGCTGCCGGCGCGCCGTCGGCGACGGCCAAAGACGTTTTTGAAGTCGTCTATATCGTCAGCGCCCTTTCCACCGGGATGCGGCTCTGCCTGCGCTGCGAACTGCCCAGGAAAGAGGCGGCCGTGCCCAGCCTTTACGGCATCTTCATGGCCTCCGACTGGCAGGAGCGGGAAGTTTACGATATGTACGGGATAAAATTCGAAGGCCACCCTAACCTGAAGAGGATACTGACCCAGGACGACCAGCAGGGGCACCCCTTAAGGAAAGATTACGAGCATGTCGCCGACAAATTCGATTAACATGACCAAGCACGCTCACGCGCCAGCCGACTTGAAAGCCGACCAGATGTTCATCAACTTCGGGCCCCAGCACCCGAGCACGCACGGCGTGCTCAGGATAGCCCTGACCGTGGAAGGCGAAGTCGTGATGAAGGGGGACCCCGACGTAGGCTTCCTCCACCGCGGCATGGAAAAACTTTTCGAGGCCAGGACTTATTCCCAGGGCCTGATCCTCACCGACCGGCTCGACTACATTTCCGCCACGCACAATAACCTGGGCTACTGCCTGGCCGTCGAGAAGCTGGCCGGGATACAGGCGCCGCTGCGGGCCCAGTATATCAGGGTCCTCGCCGCCGAGCTGAACAGGATAGCCAGCCACCTCGTTTTCTTCGGGACTTTCGGCGTCGACATGGGCGCTTTCACCCCTTTCCTTTACGCTTTCCGCGAAAGGGAAATGATCATGGACCTTTTTGAGATGCTCTGCGGCGGGCGCCTGCTGCACTCCTACGTGCGCGTAGGCGGCGTGGCCGCCGACCTGCCCGCGGGCTGGACGGAGAAATGCCGGGAATTCCTGAATTTCTTCAAGCCCATGCTGAAGGATTACGACACCCTGCTTAGCGGCAACCCTATTTTCAGGAGCAGGACGGAGGGCGTGGGGATCATCGGCGCCGACCGGGCCGTTTCCTGGGGCCTTTCCGGGCCCACGCTCCGGGGCAGCGGCGTAAGCTACGACGTCCGCAAGGCCGAGCCCTACTGCGTCTACGATAAACTGAATTTCACTGTTCCCGTCGGCAAGAACGGGGACTGCCTGGACCGCTACTACTGCAGGATGAAAGAAATGGAGCAGTCCGTGGAGATCGCTTTTCAGTGCCTCGACGCGCTCGCCGGCGCCGAGCTGAACCCCGGCGAAGTGATGGCCAAAGGCGTGCCCAAGATGTTCAAGGCGCCCGCCGGCCAGGCCTACGCCCACGTCGAAGCTTCCCGCGGCGACCTCGGCTTCTTCGCCGTTTCCGACGGCGGCTTCAACCCCTACCGCATGCACGTGCGCGGCCCCTCTTTCATCAACGTGGCCATACTGCAGGAAATACTGGTCGGCTGCAAGATCGCCGACGTGGTCGCCATACTGGGTTCCCTGGACATAGTCCTCGGCGAAGTCGACAGATAGTTTTCAAAGATCATGACCGAAGAAACGATACAGCCCAAAGTTTTAGAGCCCGTCTTCAACCACGCCAACGGCAGGCTGCTCATGCCGGAAACCCGCTACTGGCCCACCGACATGTGGAAAAGCCCGTGGAGCCTGCCTACTTACAGGCGCGGCGCAGCGGTGCTGGCCGGGCTGATCCTCGGCATCGCCGGCGTAGCCTGGTTCATCGGCGAGATCGGTCCCAGGCTCGCGCCTATCTACACCCTGGCCGAACAGTTCGCTCTCTCCTACGGCGTCCCCGCTTTTTGGATAGCCGTCGTCTGGACTTTCATAAAAGGCGTTTTCGTCCTGCTCGCCCCGGCTCTTAACGCGCTGTTCGCGGTCTGGTGGGAGCGGAAGATCTCCGCGCATATCCAGTCCCGCATGGGCCCGATGTACGTGGGCTGGTGGCACGGCGCCCTGCAGACCCTGGCGGACGGCATCAAGCTTTTCCTTAAAGAGGACATAGTTCCCGATTGCGCCGACAAGGTAGTGCACTGGCTGGCCCCCGTGGTCGTCCTGATCCCGGCCATTCTGGTCTTCGCCCCGGTACCTTTCGGCAAAGATCTTATCTACGCCAATATCGATATCGGCACCGTCTATGTTTTCGCGGTGGGCGGCGTTTCCGTGATGGGGATAATCATGGCCGGCTGGTCCAGCGGCAATAAATTCTCTCTCCTCGGCGGCCTTCGCTCGGCCGCGCAGCTGGTCTCCTACGAGCTGCCGCGCACTTTCGCCGTCCTCCCCGTGATAATGCTGGCCGGCACGCTGAATATCGCCGATATCGCCGGTTTCCAGGCGGGTTACTGGGGGGGGATAGTTCCCCGCTGGTTCATTTTCTACCCGGTCGTCGGGCAGGTCGCTTTCATAGTTTTCCTCATCGCTTCGGTCGCCGAGACCAACCGCGTCCCCTTCGACATCCCCGAAGCGGAATCGGAGCTTGTGGCCGGCTTCAACACCGAATACTCCGGCATGAAATTCGCCCTTTTCTTCCTGAGCGAGTTCGCCTACGTCCTTCTTTCCTGCCTGCTGATGTCCTCGTTCTTCTTCGGCGGCGGCGCGGCTCCCCTGCCCTTCCTGGACTTCCTGCCCAGCTGGGCCTGGTTCCTCTCCAAGACCCTGATCCTGATGTTCTGCTTCCTCTGGTTCAGGTGGACCTTCCCGCGCTTCCGCGTGGACCGGCTCATGGATTTTAACTGGAAATTCCTGCTCCCCGTCAGCCTGCTCAATATCGCTGCCGGCGGCGTTCTTATCTGGCTTTTATCATGAAGAACTATATAGCTTTCGTGTTCGACGCTTCCTGGAATACCCTTAAAGGGCTTTGGGTCACGCTCAAAGTCCTGTTCCTGCCGTCCATCACCGTCCAGTACCCGACGGAGAAGATAGTTCCTTATGCCAGGTTCAGGGGAATGCTTGCCTATGACGCCGAAGCCTGCATCGCCTGCGGCATGTGCGTGAGGGCCTGCCCCTCCAAGTGCATAGCGCTCGCCAAGGCCGCGGCCGCCCCGGTCCCGGCGCCCGTGGAAGGCCAGCCCGCGGTCCCGCCGGCCAAACCCAAAATAGAGTGGTATACCATCGATTACGGCCGCTGCAATTTTTGCGGGCTCTGCGAAGAGTCCTGCCCCACGAAGCCCAAAAAAGCCCTCTGGCATTCGCTGGACTACGAGGCGATCTTCAGCACGAGGGCGGAGATGGTCCGCCGCTGGAAGCGGGGCGACGATCTCTGGGGAACGGCCCGCAAAACCGCCGACGGGCAGCTGGCCCCTATCACCGACCAGATACATATACAGAGCGTACCGGTAAGAAAATGACAGAAACTATAATTTTTTACATGCTGACGGCGGTGATACTCCTCTCGGCCCTGGGCGTAGTCCTGCTTCCGGGCCTGATGCACAGCGCTCTCTGCCTAGGCCTCTGCCTGGCCGGGGTGGCCGGGATCTTCGCCTCCCTTGGCTCCGATTTCGTCTTCGCCGCGCAGATCCTGGTCTACGTCGGCGGCATCGCGGTGCTGATACTTTTCGTGGTCCTCCTCGCCGGCAGCGCTTCCGATAAAATTGTCCGCCAGGTGAACGACCAGTGGCTGCCTTCCCTGCTTATCTGCGCCGCTTTCTTCTGGGCTTTCCTTAAGATAACGGGCTATTTCTCCGGGATCCCGGCCGCGGCCGCCCCGTCTCCCTCCGTCAGGGCTATCGCGGCCCTGATGCTCGGCGATTACGCCGTCCCTTTCGAACTTATCTCCGTAGTGCTCCTGGCCTCGATGACCGGGGCGGTGCTCTTCGGAAGGAGGAAGGCGCAATGACACTTTCCTATTACCTCGCGCTCTCGGGGCTGCTGTTCACTATCGGTCTTTTCGGCGTTCTGACCCGCCGCAACGTGATCGGCATCCTCATGTCCATCGAGCTCATGCTCAACGCCGCGAACATCAACTTCGTGGCTTTTAACCGCTTTCTTTACCCCGGCCAGTACGCGGGCCAGCTGAACGCTATTTTCATCATTACCCTGGCCGCAGCGGAAGTCGTGGTCGGCCTGGCGCTCGTGATGGCTATCTACAAGAACATCAAGAGCGTATACGTCGAAGATTATAATATCCTCAAGGGATAGTCGGGAATCGAGAATCGGGAATCCTTGAATAATCGATTAAAGGTGTTTTTTAAATGCTCGAATACGTTTATATACTTCCGCTGTTAAGTTTCGCCGTCGCCGGGCTTATCCTCGCTTTCGGCCGGTGGCTCCCGCTCAAGGGCGCTTCCGCCGGCATCCTCGTAGCGGCCTGGGGCTTCTCTCAGGGCCTTATGCTTTTCGTAAAGGCCATACAAGGGACCATCACGCTTCCCTATGAGATGTCCATACCCTGGTTCAGCTTCGGCGGGAACCAGGCGACGCTTGGCGTCTACGTCGACGGCCTGACCATCGCCATGCTCATCGTGGTGACGGCCGTCAGCCTGCTGGTGCAGATCTACTCCACCGGCTACATGCACGGCGACCCCCGCTTCAAGCGCTTCTACTGCTACCTTTCCCTGTTCACCGCCTCCATGCTCGGCGTGACCCTCACCAACAACATGATGGTGTTCTTCATGTGCTGGGAGCTGGTCGGCGTCTGCTCCTACCTCCTGATCGGTTTCTGGTTCGAGAAGCAGTCCGCGGCCTATGCCGGCAAAAAAGCTTTCATCACCACGAAGCTCGGCGACCTCGGCTTCCTGGTGGGCCTGATGGTCCTTTTCTATGCGACGGGGACTTTCGAGATCTCCAAGATACAGGAGCTCGCCCATGCCGGCATGATCCCCGCGGCGGCGGCCGGCGCGGCCGGCATCCTGATGTTCCTCGGCGCGGCCGGCAAATCCGCCCAGTTCCCGCTCTTCATCTGGCTTCCCGACGCTATGGAAGGCCCCTCGCCCGTCTCCGCCCTGATCCACGCGGCCACCATGGTCGCGGCCGGCGTGTACATGGTAGCCCGCCTTTACGCGGTTTACGCGCTTTCCCCGATAGCTATGGACACCGTGGCCTGGACCGGTGCGATAACGGCTTTCATGGCGGCTTCCCTGGCCCTGACCTGCTTCGACCTGAAGCGCGTGCTCGCTTTCTCCACCGTCTCCCAGCTCGGCTACATGATGATGGCCCTCGGCGTAGGCGGCTTTACCGCCGGCATGTTCCACCTGACCACGCACGCTTACTTCAAGGCCCTCCTGTTCCTCGCCGCCGGCTCCGTCATCCACGCCGTGCATACCAACGATATGCGCGAAATGGGCGGGCTGCGCCACAAGATGCCCATCACCTATATAACCTTCCTGCTCGGCACGCTCGCGCTTTGCGGAATACCTCCTTTCGCCGGTTATTTCTCCAAGGACGAAGTTCTCGCGGCCGCGCTGGCCAGGAACCCGGTCCTTTTCGCGATAGGCGCCATGGCCGCCGCGATGACCGCTTTCTACATGGCCCGCGCGCTTGTAATGACTTTCCACGGCAAGCCGAAGGACGCGCATAAGCACGACCACGCGCATGAAAGCCCCGCGGTGATGACCGGGCCGCTTATCCTGCTGGGCGCCGTCTCCGTAGTGTCCGGCTTCGTGCTTACCAGGCACGAGATGTTCGAGCACCTGGTCAATTTCGAGGGCGCGCTCCCTTTCGAGCTGCACCACGTCAACCACAGCGCCGTCGCGCTGTTCTCCTCGATAGTGGCCGCGCTTTCAATGAGCCTGGGCGTCTGGCTTTATAAGGCCAGGCCCGACATCCCCGCCGCTTGCCGCGAGACTTTCTCGCCCATCGTGAACATGCTGGAAAAGCGCTACTGGCTGGACGCTTTCTTCCTGAAGCTCGTGGATATCGGCGATTCTCTGAGCCGGTTCATGTTCAGCTTCGATTTCAATTTCCTCGACCAGATAGCCATCGACGGCTGGGCCTGGCTGACGCTTAAGCTAAGCAAGATCCAGGGCTGGCTGGACGACCACGTGGTCGACGCCGCCCTGAACGCCACCGGGACGATCACCATGTCCGCCGGGAGGATGGCGCGCCTGGCGCAGACCGGCCTCGTCCAGAACTATCTTCTTTTTGTAGCGATAGCCGTTTCAATATTCGCGGCGATCGCGTTCGCAGGCTAAGTTTTAAAAATTCAGGAGAACTTAAACATGTCACTATTGTCCCTTATCGTAGTAACTCCGCTGATAGGCGCTTTGCTCATACTCGCCATCCCCGGCACGAGGACCAAGCTGATACAGGGCGTGGCCCTGGTCTTCAGCGCGCTCACCCTGCTCCTGACCGGTTACCTCTACGCCGCTTTCGATAAGACCGTGGTGCTGATGCAGTTCGTGGAGAAGCTCTCCTGGATCCCGGCGTTCAACATAAACTACTGCGTAGGCGTCGACGGGCTTTCAGTGGCCCTCGTCACCCTGACCGGCCTGCTCACGATGCTCGCCATTATCTACTCCTTCAACATAACGGTCAGGATAAAAGAATTCTTCTTCTGGTTCCTCCTGCTCGAGGTCGGCATGCTGGGCGTGTTCGTGGCGCTGGATTTCTTCCTGTTCTACGTGTTCTGGGAACTCACCCTGGTCCCGATGTACTTCCTGATCGGCGTGTGGGGCGGTCCTAAGAAAGAATACGCCGCGATCAAGTTCTTCCTCTTCACCCTGTTCGGCAGCCTCCTCATGCTCCTGGGCATCCTGGCGCTCTACTTCAATTCCATGCCGCACACCTTCGACATGATGGAGCTGATAAAGCAGGGCAGCCTGCTGCCGCGGGCCATGCAGATCTGGATCTTCCTGGCGCTCTACGTCGGCTTCGCCATAAAGATCCCGGCCTTCCCGTTCCACACCTGGCTGCCGCTGGCCCACGTCGAGGCCCCCACGGGCGTCAGCGTGATCCTGGCCGGCGTCATGCTTAAGATGGGCACCTACGGTATCATGCGCTTCTCTTTCCCCGCGCTGCCGGAGGCCACCAAGTGGTTCATGCCTTTCCTTATCGTCATCGCCATCATAAACATCGTCTACGGCGCTTTCTGCGCCATGGCGCAGAAAGACCTCAAGAAGATGGTCGCCTATTCCTCGGTGAACCACATGGGCTACTGCATGCTGGGCATGACGGCGATGTCGGGCATCGGCTGGAACGGCGCGGTGCTTCAGATGATCACCCACGGCCTTATCACCGGCTCTTTGTTCTTCCTGGTGGGCGTGATCTATGACCGCGCCCATACCCGCGACATCGACGCTTTCGGCGGCCTGGCCGCGAAGTTCCCGGTCTACGCCGGCCTGATGATCATCCAGGTCATGGCTTCGCTCGGCCTCCCCGGCCTGGCGGGTTTCGTAGGCGAATTCCTCTGCTTCCTGGGCGCTTTCAACGTCTGGCCCTATTACGTGGCCGTCGGTACCATCGGCATCCTCGTCACCGCGGCTTTCTTCCTGCGCATGATCGAGAAAGTGTTCCTCGGGCCCTTCAACGAGAAATGGGCCGCGCTCAAGGATATCGGCTTCCGCGAGATGGTCGCCATCGTCCCGCTGGTCCTGCTTACCGTAATTATCGGCGTCTGGCCCAAGTTCTGCCTGGACCTGATCGACCCGACCATCACTTACCTCGTAGGGATGATTAAATAACAGTCCGCTTATGTCAAACCTGATCCTGTTGAACCCTGAAATAATACTGGCCTGCGCCGGCCTGCTCATCCTGCTGGCCGGGGCCTTTATAGGCGAGAGCCGCGCTAAGCTGCTCTTCCACCTAGGGACCATCAGCGCGGCGGCGGTGCTCGGGATGGTCGTGACGCAGGCGGTCATGGCGGCTTACGGGAACGGGACGATGTGGGTGCTCGACCCCGCGGCCCAGCTCTTCAAGTTCATAATCCTCCTCGCCACCGTTTTTACGCTCCTGCTGTCCGTGAACTATCACGCGATCCAGCCCAGGCACGTCGGGACCTACACCGCGCTGGTCCTCTGGGCCAGCTGCGGGATGATGTTCCTGTCGGGCGCTATGGACCTGATCTACCTGCTGATCTCCCTCGAGCTTATCAGCATCTCCTGCTTCATCCTGACCGGGTTCGAGCAGAAGAACCCCAGGTCCGCCGAGGGCGCGATAAAATATTTCCTGATGGGCGGCCTTTCCACGGCGGTGACGATCTACGGCATCTCGCTGTTCTACGGCGCCACCGGCACGACGAACCTGTTCAATTACGTCTCCTCGGTCGACCTCCATTTCAACGACCCCGCCTATATCATGGGCATGCTCTTCATCCTCGTGGGCTTCGGGTTCAAGATCTCGATGGTCCCGTTCCACTTCTGGGCGCCCGACGCTTACGAAGGCGCCCCCACGCCCATCACGGCTTACCTGTCCGTGGCCTCGAAGCTGGCGGCCCTCGGCGCGATGATGCGCATCTTCGCCTCCGTGATCCCGCACTACGCTATCAGCTCCACCCTGGTCATAGCCGTGCTTGCCGCCCTTACCATGACGGTCGGGAACCTGACGGCGCTTTTCCAGACCAACGTCAAAAGGCTGCTCGCTTACTCCTCCATCGCCCAGGCCGGCTATATGCTTATCGGTCTCGTCGTGGCCGACCCTATCGGCCGCGAGAGCGTTTTCTTCTACGCGCTGGCTTACCTGGTCACTAACATGGGCGCTTTCGCCGTGGCGATGGTCGTGGCCGGGAAGACCGGCTCCTACGAGCTGGACGCCTACGACGGCCTGGCCAGGCGCTCCCTCGGCCTGAGCATCGTGATGGTGATGTTCCTGCTCTCGCTCGCCGGCATCCCGCCGCTGGTCGGCTTCGTCGGCAAGTTCTACCTTTTCGCCTCCGCCGTAAATTCGCATACCTACCTGTGGCTGGCGGTCCTCGGCGTCGTCAACAGCGTCGTGTCCGTCTACTATTACATGAACATCGCCCGCAGGATGTTCTTCTCGGAGAGCAAGGACGTCTCGGCGGTCGAGACGGATATCTATACCGCCGGCGTGATCTTCGTCACCTCCGCGGCCACCCTCCTGATGGGCCTGCTCCCCGAGACCTTCATGCGCATAGTCAAAGGCTGCGTTTCCTTCCATAGCTGAACTTGAACCCGGGAAACTTGCGCGGCCCGGCTTCCCGCCGGGCCGTGTCATTTGACACGGCGGTTAATGAACAGGTTTAATACCTGTATCCTCTTGAATATTCTCACGGAATAAAAGGAATTATATGCTGAAAGGAATCATTATCGGGGTCGCGGCGGCCGTCCTTGCCGGTATAGCCGGAGCCTATTTGTTCCTGGCCCTGGGGCTCATGCCGGCCAACGCGGACGCGAAGCCCTCGTTCCTTGAAAAATGGGCCGCGCGCAAATCGCTGCACGCCACGCTCGCGCGCGAGGCGCAGACCGGCACCGGCCCGCTGGCCGTTAACGACGAGAGCCTGCTAGCGGGTCTCCGCCTGTACGCCGCCAATTGCGCGGTCTGCCATGGCGCGGCCGACGGCAAGGCCTCCAATATCGCCCTGGGCCTGTTCCAGCGCCCGCCCCAGCTTGGCAAGCACGGAGTCGAGGACGACCCGGAGGGGGAGATCCACTGGAAGATAAAGCACGGTATCAGGCTGACCGGCATGCCGGCGTATACTTCCACGTTGAACGATAACGAGATCTGGCAGACCACGTTGTTCCTGAAGCATATGGACGCGCTTTCGATAAAAGCGGAGGCCGCCTGGAAAGCGATGCCCAGCGCCGCGACGCCGGTTCCGGCGCCGGCCAAGCCCGCGAAAAAATAACCCGGTTCCCGCGCATGATCGAACCGGGCAAAAAAATGAACGATCCCGCCGGCGTCATTTATTCAGAGGAGAAACGGAAGTCGAACCGCGCGCTGCGTGTCGCGCTGCGCACGCTTCATATTATAAGTTTTTCGGTATTCTTCGGCGGTCTTTGGTTCGGAGTTCCGCAGGCCGGGCTTATGCCATGGCTGCGCTGGAGCGTCTTTACCGGCGCGGCCCTGATGGCCCTCGAGGCCTGGAAAGGTTTCGACTGGTTCCTGCAGCTGGCGGGGGGGCTTACGCTGATAAAGCTCGCGCTCCTGTGCCTCGTCCCGGTGTTCCCGGATTATAACCGCTTCCTGCTTCTGCTCGCCGTGGGATTAAGCTCTATCGGTTCGCATATGCCGTCCTGGCTGCGTCATTTTAACTATATTAAACGGAGCGCGGCCTAATAATATGAGAAAACTCCTGGTTCTGGCTTTAGCTGCCGCCGCGCTGCTTCCCCGCTGTTCTTTAGCCGCCGATACTCTGCCGCTGTCTACCGCCCCCGTCGCACTGTCTCCGGCCGAGAGGTCCAACGCCGCCGGCTTCAGGTTCATAGCCGGGGCGGGGGAAACAAAGGGCAATACGCTCTTCTCGCCTTACGGCCTCTATTCCGCTTTTTCAATGGCTTATGACTGCGCGCGCGGGAACACCGCTTCCGAGATAAGGAGCGTTTTCAGCTTTCCCGAGGACGCCGATTCCCTCAGGCGCGAGGCCGTGCTGCTGCGCCGGGGCCTGATCAAGTCAGTAAAAGGCTTGCGGTTCAGGCGGATCAACGCCTTCTGGTACCAGAAAGGTTATGAGTTCCTGCCGGAGTATGAAGCGGTACTTAAGTCTTCCTATTCGGCCTCGGGTGAAACGGCGGATTTCAGGTCTTCGCCGGAAAAAGCCAGGGCCGCTATCAATGATTGGACGGGGAAAAAGACGGACGGTCTTATCACCGGCGTTTTCGAGCAGGGCGCGCTCACCCTGTTCACAAGGCTGATGCTGGCTAACGCCGTGACCTTCAAAGGCAACTGGGCGAGCAGCTTCAACAAAGACCTGACTTCCGAACAGGATTTCTCGCTGGCCGGCGGAGAAAAAGCGAAAGCGCAGCTGATGACTTCGGATAAACCGCTGAAAACGGAATATTACGAGGACGAAGAATTCCAGGCCGCCGGGCTGGACTATCTGGGGGGGAAACTCCGCATGCTCGTCCTGCTGCCCGCGGAGGGGAAGAGCGCCGCGGACCTGTATAAAAATCTTACCCCGGAAAAGCTGTCGGAGCTAAGGAAAGCTATGTCGGCCAGGATAGAGCCGGTCCTCGTTACCCTGCCGCGTTTTAAAATTTCCGGGACCTGGGACCTGGCCGCCCGCCTGTCCGCGCTCGGCATGCCCGGGGCTTTCAAGGAAGACGCCGATTATTCCGGCATGACCGGCCGCAAAGGCCTTTTCCTCCAGCAGGCCGTGCAGAAAGTCGTGGTGGAAGTGGACGAGGCCGGCCGCGAAGCCCCCGTAGTTAAAACCAGGAAGAAAAAGCGCGAAAAAGCCCCGCTGCTCTTCAAAGCCGACAGGCCCTTCATTTTCCTGATAGAAGAAAAACGCACCGGCCTCCTCCTCTTCCTGGGCAAACTCGAAGACCCCTCCCTCGCCGTTTAAATTATTTGAAGCGGGTTTTGTCGACGCAAGGGTTGCCTGGGGGACCGGAACGCAAAACACGTTCGGCCACACCGTGGCCTCACTCGGTATTCGCCCTCCGCGCTTACGCAAGCGTCGGGCTCAACGACGGTTTTGCTAACCCGGTCCCCCAGTCAACCCCGGTTTCTCTATGTGATCCCGAAAGTATAATTAAGTGCCGCGGTTGACAAAACCGCTCCTACCCCATAGAATATAGCCGGGGAAAAAGGTGCCAGGAGACTTTTCTTTACTTATGTTTCCTGGCAATTCTTCTGATGCTGCATGAGTTTAATATGAAAAATAGTTTTATAAAACATATTGGCATTGCGTGGGTTTTAAGTCTGTTTCTGGTAACTGCTGCGGCAGAGGATGTTGTTGGTGAGACACCTGGGGTGGGGCCTATAGTTGTAGAAGTGGACATGAAGGCTCATCCAGATCCATGGGTAGTGGTGTTACCTATGAATAATTTTGATTTTGCTGGTGAAAGTTGCTCTAACATTACTGTTTCTGATTTTGTTCAACTTACATCTGGCGGTAAAGTGGAGCGGCATCAGTGCAACTATAGCGGCTCAAATAATAACAGGGCGAATCCAGCATGCATTGTGTATCTTAGCAACGGGGCCTACGTTCAAGGAAGAATTGGGTGGGTGACGAAGACTACCCCTGGCTGTGACTCAGGGGTCAACACCATTGCCCTTGATATAAAAGCAGCGGATAGAGGGAAATTCTACACAAATAGGATTTATCGCCTTATTGCAAGCTGCCCAGGGCAAGCGCCCAATCCCTTTTCGTCTATAGGCATGCGTCCGGATATTGAAATTACCTCTAACCAGAAACTTTTAATAGTAAAAGCGATAGATCAATATTTTAACGAGATATGGGTAAATAGATTCATGGATTTAAAAGAGGAGTTGAATGTTAAGGAGCGTAGTGGCCCGCCTTTAGAAGATATTGCCAGAGTAAAGGCGGAAAATCAAGAGTTCCTGGCTTTATCTGCAGAAAGCGCTAAAACCCACCTTAAAATGAACTGGTCGGCAAAAGTAGTTGTACTAAGCACTGCAAACCCTATTCCAGCTCTTCTAGTAAAAGCCAGTTGGGAAATGAAACACGCATGTGTGTCACAGGTCAACCTTCTCATTGAGCCTGACCAAAAGAATAATTTTACAATAAAGAAAATACTAAGCTACGACTCTATTTCCTCCGGATATTCTGTCTGTGATAATTGTGCAGAGTGGAACACAATGGCAGGGGAAGTACAAGAGATAGTTGATTCTAATCAAAATGGATTTGGTGAAATACTGCTTGAATACACTGGTTTTAACAGTAGAGTAATAAGCATTTTAGAATATACGCCAAGAGGCTTTGTTGAAGTATATAATTATTTAGATGGTTGTTAATTGATATGGCAGACAGTAAAAGTGCACAAGGAAAGGAACGCAGAACTAAACAACTTCCAGCTAGTGAAATAGCTCTAGTTGCCTGGAATCGGTGGTTTTTTTTGATGGTAATTAAAGAAATATGAGAGGAAAAGCTGGTCCCTTTTCGGTGGAGGGGCGGCAAGGGTATGGGTTCGGAGCGACCTCTCGGAGGCCCGAGCTTGCATAAGCGCGAGGGCCGAGAGGGGAGGCGCGGCCACGGTGTGGCCGACGCCGTGAGCGACGGGCCCATACCCTTGCCGCCCCGACTGGGCATCTCGCGGCTCTTTCTGTATAGAAATAAGAAGCCCCGGTTTTAGCCGGGGCTTCTTCGTGCTTCTACGGGTTTAGATAGTCACCGGCGAGCCTCGGCCTGTCGGGGTTTTGGGGACGCGGCCGGAGTGGACGGTTTCCGAGCGGAGGCGGCGGCCGAGGATGCGCTCCGTCGCCTGGCCTATCTCGAGCACGCGGTCTATATTGAGGCCCGTGTCTATGCCCATTTCGTCCATCATCACGGCCATATCCTCGGAAGAGACCAGGCCGACTATGCCGGGGTCGGCGTAATAATGCTTGCCGGTCCCGGCGACAGGACAGCCGTCCACGAAATTAGCGGGCTGGCCGCCGATGCCGCCCATCGTGCCCTCGAAATGGGTGATCCCCGCCTGGAGCGCCGCAAGCACGTTCGCCAGGCCCCAGCCGCGGGTCACGTGGAAATGCGCCACATGCCGCTTCGGGTCCGGGATATCTTTAAGCACCATCGAGAAATAATCGAAAACCTTATCCGGCGAGGCCGACCCGTCGTGGTCGGCGTGCTCGATGTCGTCCGCCCCGATGTCCAGGAAGCGCTTGGTAAATTCCACCGCTTTCTTCAGCTCCGTGGGCCCGACGATAGGACAGCCCCAGATAGTGGAAACCGTTCCGCAGACCTTGATCCCGTTCTGATGCGCTTTCTTGATATAGATCTCGCACATCTTCCAGTACTCTTCCAGGGACAGCCCCGAATTCTTCTTGTGATGGGCCTCGCTGGTGGAGACCATGAACAATATCCGGTCGGGGCCCCAGCCTTTCTGCCTGACTTCGAAGGCCCGCTCCGCGGCCTTTTCCCTGATGGTCACGGCCGTGAGCTCCACGTCCTTCAGCTTGTCCTTTATTAATTTGCTGCTATGGATGGCCTGCAGAAGCTGGTCGGCGTCGGCGAACTGCGGCATGCCCGCCGGGTTGCCCAGGTTAGTTACTTCCAGCCGTTTGTAGCCCGCCAGGATCAGCTGCTCCATGCACCAGAGCTTGGCCCGCGTCGGGATGGTCCTGTCCTCGTGCTGGAAGCCGTCGCGCACGGTGATGTCGCCCAGGACGACTTTTTTAGGATATTTCATTCTTTCTCCCTCAGGACGGGCGCAGCAGCTCCATCCATTTATCTACGGGCATGTTCTCGAATTTCACCGGGTCGGAGAAAGAGCTCATTATCGCCGAGCGCTTCTCGTCCGAATAGCGGGTCTTAAGGTTCGCATCCAGCTTCTTTACGAGCTCCGGGATGCCTTCCTTTCTGCGGCGGCGGTGGCCGATAGGATATTCCACTTCGACTTTCTCCGTGCTGGTCCCGTCCTTGAAGAAGATCTGCACGGCGTTGGAGATGGAGCGCTTGGAAGGGTCCAGGTACTCTTTGGTATAGCGGGGCTCCTCCGTCATCGTGAACTTGTCCCGGAGCGCGTCTATCCTTGGGTCCTTCGCCACTTTATCCTCGTAATGGTCGGCTTCAAGGCCGCCGAAGATCAGGCCGATGGCCGTCATATACTGCAGGCAATGGTCGCGGTCCGCCGGGTTGTGCAGCGGGCCTTTCTTGTCTATGATGCGCAGGGCGGACTCGTGGGTGTGGACGCGCACCTCTTTTACCTGGTCGAGGCGGTCTTTCACCTGCGGATGCAGCTTCACGGCGCATTCCACCGCGGTCTGGGCGTGGAACTCGGCGGGGAAAGAGATCTTGAAGAGCACGTTCTCCATCACATAGGAGCCGAAAGCCTGGGGGAGGGAGAATTCTTTCCCCTTGAAAAGAACGTCGTAGAAGCCCCAGGTCTTCGCCGTCAGGGCCGAGGGGTAGCCCATCTCGCCCTGCATGGTCATCAGGGCCAGTTTCACGGCCCGGCTGCAGGCGTCGCCGGCCGCCCAGGACTTCCTGGAGCCGGTATTAGGAGCGTGGCGGTAGGTGCGGAGGCTCTGCCCGTCCACCCAGGCCTGGGAGACCGCGTCGGCTATCTGGGCGCGGGTCCCGCCGAGCAGTTTTGCGGAAAGAGCGGCCGAGGCCACTTTTACCAGCACTACATGGTCGAGGCCTACGCGGTTAAAGCTGTTCTCCAGGGCGAGGACGCCCTGTATCTCGTGCGTTTTAATGAGCGAGGTAAGCACGTCCTTCATCAGCAGCGGGGCCCCGCCTTCTTTGCGGCGCTTCTGCGAGAGATAATCGGCCACGGCGAGGATAGAGCCGAGATTGTCCGAGGGATGGCCCCATTCTGCCGCCAGCCAGGTGTCGTTATAATCCAGCCAGCGTATCATCGTCCCGATGTTGAAAGCTCCCTGTATCGGGTCGAGCACGAAATCGGTGCCAGGGACGCGGACGCCGCCGGGGACAGTGGTTCCGGGGACCACGGGTCCGAGGAGCTTGGCGCAGGCGGGGAAACGCAAAGCGAGGATGCCGCAGCCAAGGCTGTCCATCAGGCAGTAGCGCGCGGTGTCATAAGCTTCGGCGCTGTTTATCTTGAAATTATCGGCGTAGTCCGCTATTTTGGCTATCACCGCGTCCGTCTCGGGCCTGACATTGGATATATGGCTCATTTCGACTTCTCCTTGTTTATGTTCCCGCGGAAATCCCCGTAGGCTTTCTCGTCCAGCTTCGAGTAACTGTCATAATCCAGCAGGGCGTAAAGCTCCTTCCTGGTCTGCATTTTGTCCAGCATGCCCGCCTGGGTGCCTTCTTTGAGGAGGGTGGAATAAAAAACCTCGGTGGCTTTCATCATGGTGCGGAAAGCGCCCATTGGATAAATGACTATTTTGTAGCCAAGTTTGAAAAGCTCCTTCGAGCTCAGGAGGGGGGAGACGCCGAACTCGGTCATATTGGCCAGCAGCGGCGTCTTCACCTTCCGGGCGAAGTCGGCGAACTCTTCCTTGCTGTTCAGCGCCTCGGGGAAGATGACGTCGGCGCCGGCCGCGGCGTAAGCCCTGGCGCGTTCCACGGCCTTGTCGAAATTTTCCACGGAGCGCGCGTCGGTGCGGGCGATAATGAGGAAATTCCCGTCCTCCCGGCTGAGCACGGCGGTCTTTATCTTCCTGACCATCTGCTCGACGGGGATGAGCTGCTTGCCGGAGAGGTGGCCGCAGCGCTTGGGGAAGACCTGGTCTTCGATATGGATCCCGGCTATCCCGGCCCTTTCCATCTCTTTGACGCACCTTGAAACGTTGACCGCCTCGCCGAAGCCGGTGTCGGCGTCGCAGACGCAGGGCAGGTCGGTGGCCGCGGCGATATAGCCGGCCATCGCGGCGAATTCGGTGAGGGTCAGCAGGCCTATGTCGGGATAGCCCGCGCCGTTATTCAGGCCCGCGCCGGAGATATAGACGCCTTTGAACCCGGCCCTCTGGATCAGTTTCGCGGTCAGGGCGTTGAAAGCGCCGGGGAGCATCACGCCGCCTTTCTGAACAAGGGCTTTGAATTTCTTTCTCTTAAGGCTGGCCTGTTCCATTATTCTTCTCCTTTGAAATCGACTATAGACCCTGTTTTCATGATCGTGCCGGGCAGTTCCCGCTTGAAGAAAGCGGCCGCGTCCCGCGCTACGGCTATTATCGTCTCCAGCTTTACGTCCTTGCGGATCCCCATCCGCTGGAAAGTGTGGACGAGGTCCTCCGTGCAGACGTTCCCCGAGGGAAGTTTTATGAAGGGGCAGCCGCCGAGCCCGCCGAAAGAGGTCTCGAAATAAGTCACGCCCGCCGCGAGCGCGAAACAGCAGTTCGTCAGGCCCAGGGCGTAGGCGTTGTGGAAGTGGCAGGAAAGCTCGGCCGCCGGGTCCAGTTCCGCCACGGCCTGGAACAGCTGCCCGACCTGGTGCGGGTTCGCGTGGCCGGCGGTGTCCGAAAGCCCAACGTTCCGCACGCCGGCTTCGAGGTATTTCTTAACTATCGTTAAAACTTTCTCCGCCGGCACGGGGCCCTCGTGGCCGCAGCCGAAGGCCGACTGCACGGAGGCCCTGACTTTTTTTCCGGCCTTCAGAGCTTCTTTCGCCATCGCGGCGATGCGCAGCGCGGCTTCGTCGGAGCCCATCCCGGTGTTCTCCCGGCTGTGCGTCTCGCTGGCCGAGGAGCCCATGCAGAAGACCTCCACGCCGCATTTCATCCCGCGCTCCAGGCCTTTCTCGTTGAGCACCAGCGCCGACAGTTCCGCGGCCCCCGGTTTGCCGCCCCGGCCGAAATGCCTGAAAAGCTCCTCCGTGTCCGCCATCTGCGGAACTTTATCGGCGCGCACGAAAGCGCCGAGCTGTATCTGGTCGATGCCGGAGCCGATCAGCTCCGTCGCCCATTTTATTTTTATTTCGAGGGGGACGAGCGACGCCTCGACCTGGATCCCGTCGCGGAGGCCGACTTCCTGGAAATAGATCTTTTTCATTTTCAGCAGCCGATATGGCGGGCTATGACCGTCCTCTGTATCTCCGAGGTCCCCTCGCCTATCCTGAGCAGCCTCTGGTCCCGGTAGAACCTTTCCACGTCGAATTCCTTCATCAGGCCGTAGCCGCCGTGGATCTGGACGGCCTCGTCGGCCACCTGCGCGGCCACTTCGGAGCAATAGAGCTTGGACATCGCCGATTCTTTCGCGAAAGGCTTGTGGTTGTCCTTCAGCCAGCAGGCTTTATAGAGCAGGTTGCGGGCGAGCTCCACTTTCATCGCCATATCGGCGAGCTTGAAAGCCGTGGCCTGGAACTTGCAGATAGGCTTGCCGAACTGCACCCTCTCCTGGGAGTATTTAAGCGCCATCTCGAAAGCGCCCTGCGCGAGGCCCAGGCCCATGGCCGCGATAGAAAGCTTCCCGTTATCCAGCGTGCTCAGCATGATATGCGAGCCTTCGCCCCGCTTGCCGAGCAAATTCGCTTCCGGGACTTTGCAGTTATCGAAATGAAGTTCCGCGGTGTCGGAGGCGCGCCACATCAGTTTGTCCTTCATGTGCCTCTGGGTATAGCCGGGCGTTCCCTTCTCTACGAGTATGGTGGAAAATTCCTTAACCCCGTCCTTAACGTCCGTCACCACCTGTACCGTGGCGCCCTTCGCCATGGCCGAGGAGGCGTTGGTGATAAAGGTCTTCGAGCCGTTTATGTTCCAGCCTTCGCCGGTAAGCTTTGCCGTGGTTTTGGTGCCGCGGGAATCGGAGCCTGCCTCCGGCTCGGTCAGGCCGAAAGCCCACAGGCCCTCGCCGTTGCAGAGCCCCGGCAGGAGTTTCTTCTTCTGCTCCTCTGTGCCGAAATAGTTGATAGGGCCTATGCCGAGAGAATTGTGCGCGGCTACGGTAGCCGCCTGGGAGCCGTCCACCCTGGCGATCTCCTCCACCGCGATGATATAGGAGAGGTAGTCATAGCCCTGCCCGCCGTATTTCTCCGGGACCGTCATGCCAAGCAGGCCGAGCTTGCCCATCTTCTTCGTAAGGGAAACCGAGAATTCGGCCTTTTCGTCGAGTTCCCTCGCGACGGGCTTTATTTCGTTCTGGGCGAAATCCCTGACAGTGGATCTTATGAGCGCGTGTTCTTCCGTCAAATACATGAGGTCCCCTTACTTTTTCCGGTCTATTTCAACAAGAACTTCGCCTTCCTTGAAAACTTCGCCTTCGCCGTACTTCACGGCGGAGATGGTCCCGTCGGCCGGGGCCGAGATCTCGGTTTCCATCTTCATGGACTCGATGATCATCAGCTTCGTCCCGCGCTTCACCTCGTCGCCGGCTTTCGCCAGCACTTTCACCACTTTGCCGGGCATCGGCGCGATAAGCGCTTTTTCGCCGGCTTCATGGTGCGCCGAAGCGTCGGGCCCCGCGTCCTGGTCGATGCCGCAGACGCGGTAAGTCTCGCCCGCCACCCAGCAGTAAAAAATTTCGCCTTCGCGGTGGACAAAAGCGGGGACAACGGAGTCGCCGAGCTTTATAATAAGTCCGCCCAAAGGTAACTGCTCGAATGAAAGGCCGGCGGCGGCTTCTTTCCCGTTCACGAAAAAGGCGTCTTTCTTCAATTCGACTTCAAATTTTTCTTCGCCTATTGTGTAGAGGTTCATTTGCCCGTCCCGATCTCGAACTGGCCGAGCTCTTTCCAGGGATTATAGGCGGCCTCTTTAGCGGGGCCGGCGGCGGCGTTCCCGCGTGAGCCGTGAGCGCGGCTGTGTTCGGCGCAGGCGAGGGCGAGCTCCGTTTTTTTCCGCCTGGGTTTCCAGTCTTCGAAAAACTTAGGGATGAAGTCCGTGTATGTTTTCCCGGCGGAGAAATCCGGATGTGAGACGATATCAATCAGGAAAGCGATGTTCGTGCTGACACCGAGCACCACGTATTCGCGGAGCGCGGCGAGCATCCTGAGCCGGGCTTCCTCGCGCGTGGCGCCGTAGGTGACCAGCTTTGAAATGAGCGGGTCGTAGTAGGTGCTTATCTCGTCCCCGGAACCGAAGCCGCTGTCGTTCCTGATATTAGGCCCGGAGGGCTCCCTGAACAGGAAGACCTTCCCCGCCGAGGGGAGGAAGTTGTTCTCCGGGTTCTCCGCGTACACCCGGCATTCGAGGGCGTGCCCGCGCCGCGACAGGTCTTCCTGCTTAAAGCCGAGTTTTTCTCCGCCCGCGATAAGCAGCTGCTCCCTGACGAGGTCTATGCCGGTGGTCAGCTCAGTGACGGGGTGCTCCACCTGCAGCCTGGTGTTCATCTCGAGGAAATAAAATTTATCCGGCTCTTCGAAAATAAATTCAACCGTGCCGGCGTTCACATAGCCGGCCGCTTTCGCGGCTTTTACCGCGGCGTCCGCCATCGCCGCTCTTGCCTTGGCGCTCAGGGCGGTAGAGGGGGCTTCTTCCACTACTTTCTGGTGCCTGCGCTGGATGGAGCATTCCCTCTCGAAAAGATGGACGGTATTGCCGTGGGAATCCGCGAGGACCTGGAATTCTATATGGCGCGGCTTGACTATGCATTTCTCGACGAAAACCCTGCCGTCGCCGAAAGCTTTGAGCGCTTCGCGCGAAGCGGCTTCCAGGGCGGGCTTGAGCTGCTCCGGGGCGCTGACCATCCGCATCCCTTTCCCGCCGCCGCCGGCGATAGCCTTTATCATCAGCGGATAGCCAAGCTTCGGGGCCTCTTTAAGACAAAATTCTTCGGTTCCTTTCACGAACGGGACTACCGGGACCCCGGCTTTGCTCATAGCTTCTTTGCTGGCTACTTTATCGCCCATCAGGGCTATGGTTTCCGACCTGGGTCCGACAAAGGTCAGCCCGGCTTCCGCCACCATGGCGGCGAACTTCGGGTTTTCGGAAAGAAAGCCGTAGCCGGGATGGATAGCGTCGCAGCCGCTGGCCTTGGCGGCGGCTATGATCTTGCCCATGTCGAGATAGCTTTTAAGGGGGGAGGCTTCGCCTATGCAGCGGGCTTCGTCGGCGGCCAGCACGTGCCGCGCCCCGCGGTCGATATCGCTGTGCACGGCGACGCATTTTATCCCGAGCTCGCGGGCGCTCTTGATGATCCTGACGGCGATCTCGCCGCGGTTCGCGATAAGGAGTTTCTTTATTCCCATTCTATTTTCTTCTTGCTGAAAAAAGCTTCTATGCCCCTGTGCGCTTCGTCGCCGGTCCTGATATTCGCAAGAACCTTCGCGGTGTAGCGCTCTGCTTCGTCGAGGTGCATAAGGGGGACGTCCCGGAAAAGCTGCTTGCACACGCCCTGGGCTTTGGGGGCGGCATTGGCGAAAGACCTGGCTTTCGCAAGCGCCGCTTCCGGCAGCTCATAAGATTTGCAGATATGGTCCACCAGCCCGGCTTCTTTAGCGTCCCTGGCGGAAAATCTCTCTCCGCTCATGAAATATTCCTTAAGTTTCGCCCTGTTTGCGCAGCGCATGAAAAGGTAGGGGGAGATGCAGGCCGGGACCACGCCTATCTTAACTTCGCTCAGGCCGAGGACGGCTTCTTCCGAGGCTATTACCACGTCGGCAACGGCCAAAAGACCGACGCCGCCGCCCAGCGCGGCCCCGTTCACGGCCGCTATGACCGGCTTGTCCAGGTCATAGATGGCCCGGAACATCGAGGAAAGCTTCAGCGTGTCCGCCAGATGCTCTTCATAAGGAGCAGAGCGGCTGGCGCCCAGCCAGTTGAGGTCCGCTCCGGCGCAAAAAGATCTGCCCTCGCCGGTCAGTATCACGGCGCGCACGGAGGGGTGGACGGCGAAAGCCGAGAACGCTTCCGTGAGCTCCTGGATCATCGCTTTATCGAAGGCATTGTGCACTTCGGGGCGCGCCAGGGAGACTTTGGCTATCCTGTCTATGGTTTCGATTTTTATCGTTTTCACATTCTGTATACAGGGGCTTTGTATTCCTCGATGGGCATGTTCAGCGACGCCGCTATGGCGAGGCCCAGGACTTTGCGGGTATCGACGGGGTCTATCACTCCGTCGTCCCAGAGCCGGGCGGAGCTGTAGTAAGGGCTGGCTTCGGTCTCGTATTTCCGCAGGATCGGGTCTTTGAACTCGGCCTGCTCTTCGGGGCTCATCGTAACGCCCTTTTTAGCGAGCTGGTTCATCTTTACGGTGCACAGGACGTTCGCGGCCTGCTCGCCGCCCATCACCGAGATCCTGCCGGTGGGCCACATCCAGAGGAACCTGCCGCCGAAAGCCCTGCCGCACATCCCGTAATTGCCCGCGCCGTAGGAGCCGCCTATGATGACGGTGAACTTCGGGACGTTCGCGCTGGATACGGCGGAGACCAGCTTCGCGCCGTCCTTGGCTATGCCGCCGTGCTCGTATTTCTTGCCGATGATGAAGCCGGTGATATTCTGGAGGAAGACCAGCGGGACGCGCCGCGAGCAGCAAAGCTCTATGAAATGCGTGCCTTTAAGAGAGCTCTCCGAGAAAAGTATCCCGTTATTGGCGATAATGCCGACCGGCTGGCCCATGATCCTGGCGAAGCCGGTGACCAAAGTGACGCCGTAGGTCTTCTTGAACTCGTGGAACTTCGAGCCGTCGACGATGCGCGCTATCACTTCCCGCGTATCGAAGGATTTCTTAAGGCTGGAGGGAATGATGCCGTAGAGTTCTTTAGGGTCATAGGCGGGTTCTTCCGGAACGGAGGCCCCGATGTCCGTCTTTACTGTGTGCTTTAGATTCTCGACTATATTGCGCGCGGTCCTGATCGCGCCCTGCTCGTCGGCGGCGAGATGGTCGGACACGCCGGAGATGCGGCAATGAACGTCGGCGCCGCCAAGCTCCTCGTCCGTGACGTCCTCGCCCGTGGCGGCTTTTACCAGGGGGGGGCCGCCGAGGAAAATAGTGGCCTGGTTCTTGACCATCACGGTCTCTTCGCTCATTGCGGGGATATAAGCTCCGCCGGCCGTGCAGGAGCCGAACACTATGGAGATCTGCGCTATCCCTTTTGAGGACATTATGGCCTGGTTGTAAAAGATCCGGCCGAAATGGAACTTGTCCGGGAAAACCTCGTCCTGCAGCGGCAGGAAAGCCCCGCCGGAATCCACTAAATAAAGGCAGGGCAGATTGTTCTCGAGGGCCACTTCCTGCGCCCTTAAATGTTTTTTTACGGTGATAGGGTAATAGGTTCCGCCTTTTACGGTGGCGTCATTGGCTATGATGACCACTTCGCGGCCGTGGATCAGGCCTATGCCCGTTATTATCCCGGCGCAGGGCGCTTCATCCTCGTACATCCCGTTGGCGGCCAGGGCGCAGAGCTCGAGAAAAGGGGTATCTTTATCCAGTAGCGCCTTTATCCTCTCCCTCGGGAGGAGCTTTTTCCTTGAAATATGAAGTTCCCTGGATTTAGGGGGGCCGCCGGCTTTCGCGGTCTCCAGGCGTTTCCTGAACTCGGCGACCACGCCCAGATTGAATTTTTCGTTTTCCCTGAATTCAGGGCTCTGCGTATTTACGTTAGAGATTATTTTATCCATAGGGACGAACCGCCTCTACCCCGCCGGAGTATTTTACCAAAAGCCAGCCCTTCTCACTAATGCCCGCTATGGTCCCGGAAGGCCCGCCGTTCCCGGGCGTATAAGCGTCGCCAATTTGCGCCATCAGCGAGACATATTCGCCCACTTCTCCGGAGAAACCGTTCCTGAAAAGAAGCCGGAACCGGCGCTCCAGCGCCGCCAGCAGTTTTCGGAGCAATTCTTCCTTGTCCGGGCTTTGTCCCGTCTCCAGCTTCATCGAGGTGGCGAGGCCTGAAAGCCCCGGCGGGAATTGCAGCGTATCCACGTTCAAGCCGACGCCGCAAACTATAAAGCTGTCCCCGCGGCGGTTCAAGCCGGAAGTGGAGAGTATGCCGCTGATCTTTTTACCGCCGGCCAGCAGGTCGTTAGGCCACTTTATCCTGCAGGCCACGCCGTAACCGGCCAGCACTTCCGCTACCGCCAGCGCCGCCGAGTGATTTATTACCGCCGGGTCCGCCATAGTTCCGGGCGGCCACGCGGTCAAAGAAAAATAAAGATTCTGCCCGCGGGGGGAGTACCAGTCATTGCCCCCCGTGCCCCTGCCTTTAGTCTGGGTCTCCGCGGCGACCGCGGTCCATTCCCGGCTTTCAGCTTTTTTCGCCAGGTCCACGGCATAGTCCTGGGTAGACGGGAGCGTGTTAAAACGGATGATTCTAGAGTCCGGCATTTATGCCTATGGTCAAAGGTCCCCGGGACTTGCGTCAATACAGTATTAATTATACAAATCATGCCTAAAAAATAGAATATAATTGTTTAAGAAAGCGGGACACGATTTTTCACCCTTATCACACGAGGAGATAACTATGAGCGCTGAGAAAATTAACGATATTTCCGCCGGCGGTTACTTTTCTATCCCCGGGGGGCTTGGCTTCCCGGTAACTACGAAGATCTTTACGCCTGAAAAATTCACTGAAGAGCAGAAAATGGCCGTCGAAACGGCGAAAAAATTCATAGAGAAGGACGTGCTGCCCAAGCTGGCGGCGATAGACGAACAGAAGGGCGATTACGGCGTCACCGTCGGCCTGCTTAAAAAAGTGGCCGATATGGGCTTCCTGGGCACCGACGTGGCCGAGGAATACGGCGGCTCCGGGCTTGATTTCGCCACCGCGATGTGCGTCTCTGAAGTTTTCGGCGCGGGCGGCTCCTGGGCGGTCTCCTGGGCCGCGCACAGCGGGATCGGAACCCACCCCATCCTGTTCTTCGGGACGGAAGCGCAGAAAAAGAAATATCTCCCCAAGCTGGTCAGCGGCGAATGGACAGGCGCCTTCGGCGCCACCGAGCCGGAAGCCGGCAGCGACCTCTACGGCGCCAAGACCAAGGCGACCCTGAGCCCGGACGGCAAGTCCTATATCCTTAACGGGAACAAAACCTTTATTTCGAACAGCGGCTTCGCCAATTTGTTCGTTATCCTGGCCAAGGTGGACGGGGATCCGAAGAAGTCAGCCTGTTTCATCGTGGAAAAAGGCGCGCCCGGCTTCACCGTCGGGAAGGAAGAGTCGAAGATGGGCATTTCCGGCTCTTCCACCTGCCCTCTCAACCTCGTGGACGTGCAAGTCCCCGCGGAAAACCTCCTGGGCGAGATCGGCAAAGGCATCCATATTATTTTCAACACCCTGAACATCGGCAGGCTCAAGCTGGGCGCGATGACCACCGGGTCCGGCAAGCACGTGATCAACGACGCCGTTAAATACGCGGTCGAGAGAAAGCAGTTCGGGATCCCTGTCGCCCAGTTCGGGATGATAAAAGAGAAGCTCGCGAACATGGTCGTAGGGGCGTGGATGACGGAAAGCGCCGTTTACCGGACCGCCGGCATGGTCGAGGAAAAGTTCAAAGCCACCGACTTCAAGGATTTCGCCCAGACCCTGGACGCGCTTCGGGAATACGAGATAGAATGCGCCATCCTCAAAGTCGCCGGCAGCGAGATGTTCTGGTACGTCGCCGACGAGAACGTGCAGGTGCACGGCGGCTACGGCTACACCAAGGACTACCTGGCCGAGCGCTACCTGCGCGACGCCCGCATCAACAGGATCTTCGAAGGCACGAACGAGATAAACCGCCTGACGGCGATCCTGAATATGCTGGAGAGGGCGGGGAAAGGCAAGCTGCCCCTGGCCAAGGCCGGCGCCGCGCTTGCCGCGCAGCTCGAGGAAGGTTCCGCCGAGGAGCTACCCGACGAGAAGCTGGCCGCGCAGGCCGAGCTGGTGAACGGCATGAAGAAGATGTTCTTCGTGGCCGGCGGCCGGGTCCTGGAGAAATTCCCGGTCAGGGAAAAGATAGTCGCCCAGCAGGAGATCCTGCGCCGGCTGAGCGATATGCTCATCCTGATGTACCTGGCCGAAAGCGGCCTGCTGCGCGCCAAAGAGCACGGCGGCGAGATCCAGGAAGCCATTGTAAAGCTTTACGTCCAGAACGCCGCGATGGAAACCGAGAAACTCGCTAAAGAAGTCCTCGCTTATCTCGAAGAAGGCGACATGCTCAAATCCTACCTCGGCCGCCTGAAAAGGCTGGCCCGCCCGCTCGCTAACAACCTTGTAGACCCGGTCTCGCTCCAACGTAAGATAGCGGATAAACTGATAGAGACCAAAAAATATTTCCTCTAAAGAGATAGGAGATAGGGGACGTTGCTCGATAACTCGATAACTTAAAACAATCGAGATATTGTGCAGCGTACCCTATTTGCCCCCGACTTAATTACCGGGAATTAAGTTGTGCGTCACCTGATTTTGGCCGGCTTTAAAACATATAATAGCTCGCAGGCGGCGTCGCGCCGATATATACCGGAGGTCTTTATGGTAATTTTTCACGCTCAGAAATTCTTGTTTGCGGCGCTGCTGCTGGCGGCGGCGGGCCCGGCCACGGCGGCCTCGCCGCACTCCCTGGAGGCGCGCATTTCTTACGGGTCTTCGGTCTACAAGCAGGTCCTCCGCCTGACCGAAGGCCGCCAGGCCAACCATGTAGGGCCGCTGAACGGCAAGCAGGTGATCGTAAACGGCCTGCTGGTCGGCGGCGCTGACGGGCTCACGCTGCAGTACCAGCTCGAGCTTACCGACGGCCCCGAGCGCGACGGCCGGTCCATACAGCTGCAGAGCGAAGCGGTCCTCCGCCCGGGCGTGCCGCTGGCGGCGCTGGACTGCGGGCCGTGGTCCGTCACGCTGACTCTCGACCCGGTAAAGGCCGCGCCAGGCAAAGCCGGCAAGGCCTGGGACCCCGCGGGCCTGCCGAACTACCGCCTGACCGCGGACGTATCGGCGGGAGGCTCGAGGCAGGTGTGCAAAATAGTTTCTAAGTCCGGGACCCAGTCCAACGTGGTGGACGGCTTGCGGCAGGGATCGCGCAAATTCGGCTTCATCCTCAACAGCCTGCTCACCCCGGCAGGCGGGAACGGCTTCCGGCTCCAGTACCAGCTCGAGAAGAACAGTTCTCCGGCGGCCAGGGCTTTCCAACTGCAGAACGAGGAGAAGCTCACGCTCGGGAAGAGAACTTCTTTTTCCGGAGAGGGCTACAAATTGGTGTTCCTGCTGGAGGGATCCGTGCAGGCCGGCGGCAAGGCCGCTGAAAAGAAAGGGTACGGCACGGTGCAGCTCATCCAGTAAGGCGGGAAGGTCCCCCGCCAGTCGGACAACTGAACGTTTGCGCCCGCCGGGCCGGGAAACCGCTACGGCGGCGGCAGGGGGCCGGGAAGTTCAGCCTCGGAAAAAGGTTTTTTAAGGTAGCGCTCTATTGATTCCGAAAAGCCCCAGTTATCCTTGTAGGAACGCGCGTCCCGGTAGCAGTCAAGAGCTTTGGGCCGCATTCCTTTGAGGTCGTAGACATTGCCGAGCCTCACCAGCGCCCATACGCCCCAGCGCGCCGGGGGCAGGTCCGGGTTCTCTTTAAGAGCGGCCGCCCCTTTGGCGAAATAATCCGCCGCCTCGTCGTATTTCTTCTGCGCCAGCCAAGTGTCGCCGATGGCGGTGAAAACGCGCGGGAGAAAGCTTTTGCGGTAGCCCGGTTTTCCGTCGTTGACCGACTTCAGATAATCCATGGTTTCGGCGCGGGATTCCTCGTACTTTTTAGCCTCGTAAAGCGAAACCACCTCGATGAACTGCATCTGCGGCTGCAGCGGGTACGCGGCGCGGAGTTCGCGCGCCCATTTTACGGCCAGGTCCGGGTTGGCGTAGGGGCTGCCGGGCTGCGTGTAGATCTCTATAAGGAAAAGTTTCGCCGCCAGGGCGTTGAAATAGCCCTTGTCCTTGCAGATAGCCAGATACTCAAGCCCCTTCTGCGCGTCACCGCGCATCAGAAGCCCGGCGAACAGCTTTATTACGCCGGGCAGCGTGCCCGCGTAATATTCGTACAGGCCCAGCCCCAGGTACGCGTCGTAAAGTTCAGGGTCTATCTTGACCGCTTTGCGCGTTATGGAAATGGCTTTCTTCCCGTCGAAATAAGCTTTGACCCAGCGGTGCTGCAGCACGGCCAGGTGCGCGCGCAGGCCGTAGATGCCGCCCAGGCACAGGTAAGCGTTGGCGTCGCCGGGATGTTTCTCTATCCAGCTCTTGCCTGTGGCTATGGCCTTGTCCGTAAGGTCGGCATATTCCTTGTCCAGTTTGGGGTCGGACTCTTCCTCAAGGTACTCCAAATTGGCCCACTTCGCCATAGCTATGCCGAAATGCGGGAACGGGTGGTCCGGATATTTTTGCAGGGCCAGGTTGAACTCTTTTTCAGCCTCTTCAATGTCCACCGCATAGATAGCGTCCAGGCCTTTCTTCGAGAGCAGGCGCAGTTCTTCCGGCAGGGGCTCGTACTTAGGCGTACCGGCAAAGACAGCGGCAGCCAGAATGAAGACCAATGCGGCGGGGAGGAATGATTTTTTCATATAATTATACTTGAAAGCGCCTCTGCCGCTATAATACCAAAAATATAAAGGCGACAATTGTCCGTAATAATACGCGGTTAACCAGGCAGAATTCCTAATTGTTTCCTCCCCGTCGAAGCGCTACAGTGGTTCTAAAGCCGGGAAACAAGTCAACACAAAGCGGTTCCAAGCCCTGTTAACTTCAGATGAAAATGGATAGAGTTATTCCTGACGGGGGATCATAAATGAAAAACTTTGCCCTAAGTATAAACCATGATGAGTTAAAGATAGGCAATGAAATACCTCTTCTGATCAAATTGCGTCTGAGGAACCTGTTTAAAAGCGCGGTGCCGGCAAAGGGGAAAATACTGGTAATCGACACCTGTATCATAGGCGATTTCCTGGCGACCCTGCCCGCGCTGAGGATGTTTATAGAAACCACCGGCTGTAAGGTGGATCTGTTGGTTTCCCCGCCTCTTAAATCCCTTGCGGAGTCTATCAGGGGCGTAGACAGGGTTTTTACCGCGAAATCAGTTTATACCAGGCGTATAGAACAGAATGAGGACGCCCAGCCCCTGTCGAAAGAATACGGCCACGTCCTGGTCCTGAGGATAAGCCCGGATGCTTACCGCCTGCTGGACGGCATAAAATACTCAAGCATAAGGACTTATGATATCCCGTTCTTTAAATACTTCGGGCACCTTATAAAGAACACCCTGCTTAAAAAAGACGTGAAACAATGGCGGGAGATAAATTACGAGATGATCGGTATGAAAGAGCCCGGCAACAGACGGGGCTTTGACGATATCTTTGAGTTCCGTGACGAAGATTATGCCGGGGTCTCGCAACTGACGGAACTTCGGGGGAGCGCTAAAAAGATCCTGCTCCATGCGGGTTCGGGCTGGAAAATAAAATTGTGGGAAAATGGGAAATGGATCGAGCTGCTGAAGAAAATAAATAAAACCGGCGACTTCCGTTTTATCTTCATCGGCGGCGGAGATTTTGAAGCGAAATCGTTCAAGCACATCCAGGAAAACCTGGACTTCAATGTATATTCGCTGATAAACAGAACGGACCTCCGGGAAACCATGCTGGCGATGAGGCTGTGCGACTATTTTATAGGAATAGACAGCGGTCCCAGGAACATGGCCCACCTCGCCGATCTGAGAAGCATAAGCATGCTGGGACCCGCGCCGAAGAACTTCATGCCTGTTAACGGCGAAGACATCGTAATAGACAAATTCGACTGCATCTGCAAAAGCCTTTTCTATCTGCATAAAATATCGGGCATGCAGAAAATATCCGCGGATGAAGTCTTTGACAGTTTTAAGAAGCTTTCAAAAGTCCACGATAATGCCCAGAAACTGCAGCCAAGAGAAGCTGTCTGTCCGGATTAAGTTCCCGGGGTGTTGCCTGTCACCGTGGTCCCGGGCGCGCAAGGTTCTGATAATATGAATTCAAAAATTGTGAAATCGGGAGTTTTGGGGCTGGCAGCGGTATTTTACCTGGCGCAGGCGGCCTGTGCCGGGAAACTGGATGTTAGTTTTATCCAGACAAGCCCGACAAAAGCCCTGGTTTACTCGATCGCATTCCCGGGCGGCGGGCATTATTATCTTTCCCGTATAAATCCAAAATATAAGGGCAAATTCTATTTGTACCTGGCCTTGGGCATAGGGTCAGGCCTCTTTTTGAATACGGCGATAAAAAGTAAAAATAGTACCACGCTTCTTACCGCCGCATTGGCGGCAGGTGGCATAAAAGTATGGGAATTCGGGTCGGTGACCGACGACGCGGAAGGTGAAAGACTAAAGTGGCTTAAGGATAATTTCAAGGCGGGTAATACTGCCGATGTGCCTGTGAAGGGTTCGGGAAACTAAGGTTCCCCAAGGATGGAAATACTCCTGCTGATCCCGGTTTCCTGCCTGATGGGGTTTTTTACCGCCATTCCGCTGGGGGCTACCCAGATAGAAATCGCCAAGCGCTCCCTGCGCGGCTACTTGCTCCCGGCCGTGCTGGTCGCTATCGGGTCGGCCTTGTCCGACATTATGTACGGCTTTATCGCCATGTTCGGCATAGCCCCGTTCCTGAAAGATCAAAAGGTCATGGCGGTCTTCTGGTTTTTAAGCGCGGCGGTGCTGATCGTCCTTGCCTTCTTCACGCTCCGGCAGCACACTAAGCTCAAAAATCCAGGGCAGGAGGAATCCGCCCTGGGCAACAACCGCCTTGCCCTGTTCGTGGGTTTTTCACTCGCGTCGACCAATCCGCCCATAATAATGTGGTGGCTGATATGCGCTGAGCTTATCAGGCATATGGGGATAGTATCCGTCTTTCACGCGGATACTATCGTGATTTTTGTGCTTTCTTTCGGGCTGGGGATAGCGTCCTACTTGACGCTGCTCTCTTTCGTCCTGAAACGGGTCGGAAAATTCATCTCCAAAAAGACGGAATCGGCTATAAATATTTCGCTCGGCCTCACCCTTATCCTTTTGTCTTTATATTTCTTGGAGAAATCCATGCGGGTTCTGGTCTAGGCGGCCAGTTGCCCTGAAATGGCGGCGTCTTTCCCGGGGAGAATAATTTACTCAATAAAGTACTTCGAAGATGCCGGCGGCGCCCATGCCTCCGCCTATGCACATCGTTACCATCACGTATTTGCCCTTGTACGGAGATAGGGACGCTGCTCGATAACTCGATAACTTAAAATAACTGAGATATTGTGCAGCGTCCCCTGATACGTCCCTGTGTGGTCCTAGTAAAGCACTTCGAAGATGCCGGCGGCGCCCATACCTCCGCCTATGCACATTGTCACCATTACGTATTTGCCTTTGCGGCGGCGGCATTCATTGATGCCTTTGATCGTGAGGTAGGCGCCGGTGCAGCCCAGCGGGTGGCCGAGGGCGAGCGCGCCGCCGTCCACGTTGAGCTTGTCCAGGGGCATCACTATCCCTTTATCTTTCTTAAGCCGCTTGATGACGGAGATGGACTGCGAAGCGAAAGCCTCGTTCATCTCTATGATATCCATGTCTTCTATCTTTAACCCGGCCGAGGCCAGCGCCCGGGGGATAGCTTCTACGGGGCCGATGCCCATTATTTCAGGGGCGACGCCGGCCACTTCATAGCTTACCAGCCTGGCGGCGGGCTTCAGTCCGTTCTTCTTCGCCTCTTCCATCGTCGTTATCATCACGACGGCCGCGCCGTCGCTCATCTGCGAGGAATTCCCGGCGGTCACGGTTCCTTTTTCCTGGAAGACGGGTTTTAATTTGGCCAGGTCTTCCATATTGGCGTCGCGTCGAGGGCATTCGTCGGTGTCCACGATAAATTCCTTAACTTTCCCGCCCAGCCCCGTTTCTTTGACGGGATAAGGCAGGATCTCGTTCTTCCATTTGCCCGTGTCCAAAGCTTTTACGGCTTTCTTGTGGGAGTCGAGGGCGAAAGCGTCCTGCTCTTCCCTTGTATTCCCGTCCTGTTCGGCCAAAAGCTCGGCGGTAAGGCCCATCGACATGTAGGTTTCCGGCCATTCTTCCACCAGGCGCGGGTTGGGGGCGAACTTAACCCCGCCCATCGGTATCATCGTCATGCTCTCCATGCCGCCGGCGATGGAAATAGTTTTCATTCCTGAGGCGATATAAGCTATTTCGTCGACGATAGACTGGAGCCCGGAGGAACAGTAGCGGTTGATGGTCAGCGCTGTGACGTTAACCGGCAGGCCGGCGGCGAAGACCGCCATCCTGGCCGGCTGCATGCCCTGCTCGCCTTCGGGGAAAGCGCAGCCCAGCCTCACTTCGCTCAGCTTGAGGGGATCCAGCTTGGTCCTTTCCAGGATGCCTTTTATCACGTGCGCGGCCAGGTCGTCGGACCTGACGGTCTTGAAGCCGCCCTTTTTCGCTCTTGAGATAGCGGTGCGGACGCCGGCGCTCCCGCCTGCGTCGACGATAACCACGTTCTTCAGTAATTCTTTTTGTTCATTCGTCATATTAACCTCAATCCTGCAGGATTGCCCGCGAAGCGGGCGGAGGGCCCAGCGCTATGCGCGCCAGGCCCGGAGAGGTGTATGCCTCCCGTAGGGCGCCCGCTATGCGGGCGGAAAACTTCTACTGAAGTTTTCAGGCTAATTCCTCAGGGCTTTGCCGGTCTTGAGCATATGGGCTATCCGCTCCTGCGTCTTTTTCTGATGACAGAGGAACATGAAGACCTTCCGCTCCTGGTCGAGGACGTACTGCTCGGAAACCTCGATCGGCTGGGAAAGGTTCCCGCCGGTCAGGATCTCCGCAACCTTCGTCGCGATAAGGACGTCGTAGTCGCTCATAAAGCCGCCCTTCCGGAAGAGGTAGAGCTGGGCTTTGAGCGCTGAATAAGCGCGCGCGCCGTGAAGCGTGATCTTCCTCGGGCGGGGCGGCTGGTAGTTCGGCGCCAGGGCCAGCACCTGGGCCTTCGCCTCGGAGATAAGCCTGCTCTTGTTCATCACGATGATGTCGGAGTCGCGCAAATGGCCTATCTGCCTGGCGGCCGGGCCGGAAGCGCTTACTTTGATATCAGGCCTGAGGACGGTCATCAGAGCCCTGCCGAGATAAGGCAGCGGGTCCACTTCGCTTCCCGGCGGCAGGTCCTTCGGTATCATGTCCAGGTTACGGAGGAGCGCTTCCTTGGTTCCGCCGCCGGCAGGTATAACACCGACGGCGAATTCCATCAGGCCGATATAGGTCTCGTGGGCCGCGCAGATCCTGGCCGAGTGCAGGCAGACCTCGCAGGCGCCGCCGAAAGTGTAGCCGTAAGGCGCGGCTACGACCGGCTTGGACAGGTATTTAAAGCCCATCAGGGCGTCCTGGAAGTTCTTCGCCATCTCTTCGATGTCTTCGAACTCGTCGTTCAGGATGGATTCTTTCACCAGGTCGAGGTTGGCCCCGGCCGAGAAATTGTCTCCCTGGCTGCCGATCACCAGGCCTTTGAAGTTGCTGTCCCCGGCCACTTTTTTGGCCGCTTTTTTCATCATCGTGATCATGCCCGGCCCGATCGCGTTCATCTTGGTATGGAATTCTAGGCAGGCCACGCCGTCGCCGAGGTCGATGAGGGAAGCCTCTTTGCTTTCCTCTATTATCTTTCCCTGCTCTTTCAGGTCCCTTAGGACGATCACGCCTTCGGGCGTAGCGGCTTCTTTATAGGCGTTGGTTTTGAAGTCGAAGAACAGGGTCTTTCCGTTCTTTCTCTGGTAGAAAGACTTGTTTCCCGACTTGAGCAGCGCTTCCGCCACGGGAGGGACAGGTTCTTTCGCGGCTTTCAGCTTCTCGACTATGCTCTCCACGCCGATAGCGTCCCAGGTCTCGAAGGGCCCGAGCTCCCACATGAAGCCGTTCTTAAGGGCGGCATCCACGGCCATAATATCGTCGGAGACCTCCGGCAGGCGCTCGGCGGCGTAAACCAAAGTCGAGAGCAGGGTCTTCTGCAGGAATTCGCCTACCCTGTCTTTGCCGTTGAAGAGGAACTTGATCCTTTCGCCGGCGCTCTCCATGCTTTTGGCGGCGTCGATGCTCGGGAAAACAACTTTTTTCCCGGGGCGGTACTCCAGGGTCTCCGGGTCTATGACCTGTAGGTCCCTTTTGCCGTCCGCTTTCTTTACGTTCTGGTAGAAGCCTTTTTTGGCTTTCTGGCCGAGCAGGCCTTTCTCTATCATTTTCTCGACGAAAAGCGGCATTTTAAGGACGTCCCTGCGCGGGTCGGCCGGGATATGCTCGTAAAGGTACTTCACCACATTGCTGATAACGTCGAGCCCGACGATATCCAAAGTGCGGAAAGTGGCGCTTTTCGGCCAGCCGATAGCTTTGCCGGTTATTTTATCGACTTCCTCGATAGTATAGCCGTCGGCGAGCATTACATGGATGATCTTCATCACGCCGGGGACCGCTATCCGGTTGGCTATGAAGTCGGGTGTGTCCTTGGCGGGAACTACTGTCTTCCCGAGTTTCCTGTCGCAGAAATCTTTCATATAAGCCGCGACTTCGGGCAGGGTCTCGGCGATAGGCGTTATTTCGAGCAGCGGGAGGTAGCGGGGGGGATTGAAAAAATGGGTCCCGAGGAAATGCTGCTTGAATTCTTCCGGCAGGCCTTTCACCATCGTGTTCAGGGAGATGCCCGAAGTATTGGAGCTTACTATCGTTCCGGGCTGCCTGACGGCGGCCACTTTTTCCATCAGATCGACTTTTATCTTGAGGTCTTCTTTTACGACTTCTATGATCCAGTCCGCGTCCTTAAGTTTTCCAAGGTCGTCGGTGAAGTTGCCGAGCTCTATAGCTTCGGCGAATTCAGGCACGGCGAAAGGCGCGGGTTTCAGCTTTTTAGCCGCTTCCAGGCCTTTTATGGCGAAATGATTCCGGTTCTTGACGTCTTTCAACTGTTCGGCGTCGAACATCCAGTCCGGAACTACATCCAGAAGGAGCACTCCGAACCCGGCGTTCGCCAGGTGGGCGGCTATCTGCGAGCCCATGGTCCCGGCGCCCAATACGCCAACTTTCCGTATCTGTTTCATGATGAACCCCTTTTAAAACAAACTACCTAATTCGAGGGCCGTTTATCCACTATTTTTTTCGCTTTTACCGCGGATTCCACTTCGATCTTCTCTGAGATCTCCTGGTGCGTAACATAGTGGATGGCGTTAAAGGAAACTTCGGCATTGCTGATGACCTCTTCGTTAAGAAGGTGGGAGAAGGTGTCTTTATTCACGTTCTCCGCAAGGCAGACATTAAGGATCAGCTCGTCCACTTCGAAAGGGTCGTCGTTCTTTTTGCGTATCTCTATCTGCCACTCATTGATCTCATGCCTGTCGTCGAGGAAGCGCTCGAGGTCGTTAAGGTTCACGAGCGAGCCCTTGATCTTGGAAAGCTGTACGTTCTTGATATTCGAGGCGCGGGTCAGGTGGCTGGAGATCCTGGGTACGGTCTTGCCGCAATGCGGGCAGGGGGCGTAGCTTATCCCGCCTTTTACCAGGTCGCCGGTGCGGTAGCGCAGGACGCAGGTCCCGCGGGCGTCTATCCCGGTGTAGACCAGCTCGCCGTCCTCGCCTTCGCCTTTCACTTCGCCTGTGGCCGGGTCGATTATTTCGAAAACTTCCATGTCAGGGGAGGTATGGTAGCCGCTCGAGACGCTGATCTCGGTGGGGCATTCCGCCCAGGCGCCCCGGGCCTCGGTGAAGCCGTAGGTCCCGAACACTTTCACGTCGGTAGCGCCCATCTCTTTAAGGATAGACGCTATTTTGTTCTTAAAGCCGTTGGGGACGGGGCTCGCGCCCAGGATTATCCTGTTCAGGAAACTGAAATCCTGCTTTTCAGCCCTGGCCGTTTTAAGCACATGGTAAACGTAGCTCGGCACGCCCAGCAGGAACTGGGGTTTCATCTTCAGGATGGTGCGGATATTCCCTTCCGTCCCCATGGTCTTGCCGCCGCCGGTGCTGAGCACGAAAACATTGGCCGAGAGCCCGCCGAGGACGGCCAGCCAGAAGGCCAGGTGCGGGGCGTAAGGGAACAGGTTCACCAGGCGTTCGTTCTGTATCCCGATCGTGGCTATCATCCTGCCGCCGTAGACCTTCAGGTTCTGTATGTCGTAATCGGAATACAGGAAGGGCATCGGGGTACTCGTTGTCCCGGCGGTGGAAGTGAGGAAGATCGGCTTGTATTCTTTTTCAAGCGCGGCTTTGAAGCCGGCTTCGCCCTTCAGAGCGCGCCGAAGCATGAATTTCGCGAGTTCCTTCTTCGGGAGGAATTTCCTTATAGTTTCTTTGTCCGGCTGGAGGCAGAAGGCCAGAGTTCCCTTGGCCGGGTCTTTCTGGATAGCGTCGCGGAAGTCCTGCTTGGAGGTGAAAGGGATGCGGCTGAGGTCCTCGACCGTCCTGATATCGTCGGGGTTTATCTTGTTATCGTCGAAAAGCTTGCGGTAATAAGGGCTGAACGGGTAGAGGTGCCTGGTGATGAAGCGGTGCAGCTTCTCGTTCTGCAGCCGCTTCTGCTCGGCCCAGGGGAGGTAGAGGATCTTGTCTTCGTCTTTTATCACATGCTCCGCCTGTATTGCCCGCCTATTTCGAACAAAGCGCCGGTGATCTGCCCGAGGGAGCAGTACTTGGCCGCTTCCATCAGGCTCTCGAAAAGATTCACGCCGCCCAGGGCGTTCTTCTTAAGCTCGGCCAGCGAAGCCGCGGCCTGCTTGTCGTAAGTTTTATGCAGGGCCTTCAGCGAAGCGATCTGGCCGGTCTTTTCCTGCTCGGTGGAGCGGATAACCTCCCCGGGCGTCACGGTGGGGGAGCCCTTGGAGGAAAGGAAAGTGTTCACGCCCACTATCGGCATCGCGCCGTCGTGCTTAAGCGTTTCGTAGTGGAGGGATTCTTCCTGGATCTTGCTCCGCTGGTACATGGTCTCCATAGCGCCGAGCACGCCGCCGCGCTCGCTCAGCCTGTTGAATTCCGCCATGACGGCTTCTTCCACCAGGTCGGTGAGCTCCTCGATGATGAAGGAGCCCTGCGAAGGATTCTGGTTGAAGGCGAGGCCCAGCTCGCGGTTGATGATCAGCTGTATGGCCATAGCGCGGCGCACGGATTCCTCGGTGGGCGTGGTTATCGCCTCGTCGTAAGCGTTGGTGTGCAGCGAATTGCAGTTGTCGTAGATGGCGTAAAGGGCCTGCAGCGTGGTCCTGATATCGTTGAAGTCGATCTCCTGGGCGTGCAGCGAGCGCCCCGAGGTCTGGATATGGTATTTCAGCTTCTGGGAAAGCGAATTGGCTTTGTACTTATGCTTCATCGCTTTCGCCCAGATGATCCTGGCGACCCGGCCTATCACCGAGAACTCGGGGTCCATCCCGTTGGAGAAGAAGAAGGAAAGGTTGGGGGCGAATTTGTCTATGTCCATCCCGCGCGAAGCGTAATACTCGACGTAAGTGAAGCCGTTGGCCAGGGTGAAAGCAAGCTGGGAGACAGCGTTGGCGCCGGCCTCGGCGATATGGTAGCCGGAGATGGAAACCGAATAGAAATTCCTGATCCCGTGGTCGATGAAGTAAGCCTGCACGTCGCCCATCAGCTTCAGGGAGAAATCTATGGAATAGATGCAGGTGTTCTGCGCCTGGTCTTCCTTCAGGATATCGGACTGCACCGTCCCGCGCACCTTGGCCATGGTCTCGGCTTTGATCTTCTCGTAAACGTCGTGCGGCAGGACCTGGTCGCCGGTGACGCCCAGGAGCAGCAGTCCCAGCCCGTCATTCCCTTCGGGGAGTTTGCCGTGGTAAGAGGGGCGGACCGTCCCTTTCGCCTTGTATAGCTGTTCGATAGTTTTAAGCGTCTTTTTCTCCAGGCCGTTAGCGCGGATATAAAGTTCGCATTGCTGGTCGATGGCCGCGTTCATGAAATAGGCCGTCATGATAGGGGCCGGGCCGTTTATCGTCATCGAAACGGAAGTCATCGGGGCGGCCAGGTCGAAGCCGGAGTAGAGCTTCTTCGCGTCGTCGAGGCAGGCGATGGAAACGCCGGAATTGCCTATTTTGCCGTAAATGTCGGGGCGGATATCCGGATCGGCTCCGTAGAGCGTCACGGAATCGAAAGCCGTAGAAAGCCGTTTTGCGGGCTGCCCTTTTGAAACATAATGGAAGCGCTTATTCGTCCTTTCAGGCCCACCCTCGCCGGCGAACATCCTGGTGGGATCCTCGCCTTCGCGCTTGAAAGGGAAGACGCCCGCGGCGTAAGGGAATTCTCCGGGCACATTTTCTTTCAGGTTCCATTTAAGGATATCGCCCCAGGCCTTATAGCCGGGCATCGAAATTTTGGGTATCTGGAGGTGGGAGAGAGATTCAACGTGAGTCTTCACTTTAATTTCTTTATCCCTGACCTTGTAGGTGAAGAAATCGCTTTTGTAGCACTCCAGCCTTTTATCCCAGTGCTCGAGCACTTTTTTATTATGCTCTTCGAGTTTATGCTCGGTTTCCTTGTAGGTGCTTTCGAGGCGCTTTATCACCGGCGCGTCGGCGGGATCCCCGCCGAGCGTTTTTATAGTTTCGCGGATAGAATAGAGTTTCTGGGCGATATCGGCCTGCTCGAGCGCGCGCTTATTGTAGTCGTGGATGGTCTCGGCTATCTCGGAGAGATACCGCACCCTGTTGGGGGGGATGATCTGGATCTTCTGGTATTGTTTGCCGCTCTCGACCGGCCTGCTCTTAAAGGCCGCGCCGGTCTTTTTCGCTACCCTGCTTATGAGCGCGCCGTAAAACTTGTCCACGCCTTCGTCGTTGAACTGCGAGGCGATAGTTCCGAAGACAGGCAGGTCTTCCAGCTTAGCGTGCTCGGAGCGGCGGCTGCGGGCGTACTGCTTCCTTACGTCGCGCAGAGCGTCCAGCGCGCCTTTCTTCTCGAATTTATTGATAGCCACCATGTCGGCGTAATCAAGCATGTCTATCTTTTCAAGCTGTGTGGCGGCGCCGTATTCGGGCGTCATCACGTAGATGGAAACGTCGCTGTGGTCCACGATCTCGGTGTCGGACTGGCCGATGCCGGAGCTCTCGAGGATTATCGCGTCGAAGCCGGCCGCTTTGCAGACGCAGAGCGCGTCTTTGACGTACTTCGACAGAGCCATATTGGACTGCCTGGTGGCCATGGAGCGCATATAGACGCGCGGGCTGCTGACCGCGTTCATCCTTATCCTGTCGCCCAGGAGCGCGCCGCCGGATTTGCGCTTCGACGGGTCTACGGAAAGCACAGCGATATTTTTGTCCGGGAAATCGGACAGGTAGCGCCTGATGATTTCGTCCACCAACGAGGATTTGCCCGCGCCGCCGGTGCCGGTGAAGCCTATGACCGGGATCCTGTTGCCCGCGGCTTTTTTAGCGAGCTTTTTCAGGAGCGCGCCCGAGCGCTCCGGGTAATTTTCCGCCGCCGAGATCATCGCGGCCACCGACCTGAAATCCTTTGAGCTGACCTTCTCCGCGCCGAGCTTGGCGTCGTTGCCGGTGGGGAAATCGGCGAGCTTAAGGGTGTCGTTGATCATCCCCTGCAGCCCCATCCTGCGGCCGTCGTCGGGCGAGTAGATCCGGGCTATGCCGTAGGCGTGCAGTTCTTTTATTTCCTCGGGAAGGATAACCCCGCCGCCGCCGGCGATAATTTTTATATGCCCGCAGCCCTGCTGCTTGAGCAGGTCGTACATGTATTTGAAGGACTCGAGGTGCCCGCCCTGGTAGGAGGTGATGGCCACGGCCTGGACGTCTTCCTGTATGGCGCAGGCCACTATCTCCGCTACGGACCTGTTATGCCCGAGGTGTATAACTTCGGCGCCGCTGGCCTGGAAGATCCGGCGCATCACGTTTATCGAAGCGTCATGCCCGTCGAATAATGAGGTGGCGGTGGCTATCCTGATATGGTTTTTAGGTTTATAAATTTTATCGGTGGTCATAGTTTTATTTTCTGAAGCAGGGCGGCTGAACCGCCGGAGGCCGGGAATCCGTTTTGTCGGCTAGCTGCCCAGCTGTGCGCCTGCTTCGCTGATCTCTTTCCGCGCCTGGAGGAACTCGTTCCAGATGCTGTCCACTATTTCTCCGGCGGGCAGGATCCCTTTCAACAGGGACGCGCCCTGGCCGATCTCGAGCTCGCCGTTTTCAATATCGCCTTCGAACATCCCCTTGCCCGCCCGGCCTTTCCCGAGAAGCTGCGTCAGCTCTTCGGCGGTCGCGCCGCGGCTCTCGAGCTCCAGGACCTCGGCGCAAAATTTATTCCGCAGCAACCTTACCGGCGCGAGTTTCTTCAGCGCGAGGACGGTCCCGCCTTCCTCGCATTCCACTACTTTCTGCTTGAAGCCGGCATTAGCCGAGCATTCCCAGCTGGCCACGAAGCGGGTCCCGATCTGGACGCCTTCCGCGCCTAAAACCATGGCCGCAAGCATGGCCCTGCCGCCGGTTATGCCGCCGGCGGCTATCAAAGGGATCTTTATGGTTTCGCGCACCTTGGGGATAAGGCAAAAGGTGGTAGTTTCCTCGCGGCCATTGTGCCCGCCGGCCTCGAAGCCCTCGGCCACTACCGCGTCTACGCCGGCCGCTTCGCACTTCGCGGCGTATTTCGCCCCCGGCACTACGTGCGCTACTTTTATGCCTTTATCTTTCAAAAAGGAAGTCCACAGGTCCGGCTTCCCGCCGGAAGTGAAAACTATTTTAACGTCCTCGTCGACAATGACCTTCATGGTCTCCTGAAGGTGGGAGAACAGGAGCGGTACATTGACCCCGAAAGGTTTGTCGGTGGCCTCTTTGCATTTGAGGATATGGGCGCGCAGCATCTCCGGCGACATTGACCCGGCCCCGATAAGGCCCAGCCCGCCGGCATTGCTGACGGCCGAGGCCAGCTCCCAGCCGCTGCACCAGACCATCCCGCCCTGTATTATGGGATATTTAATGCCGAAGAGTTCTGTTACCCTGTTCATTTAGGCACCGCCGCGGCGGGCCCGCTTACTATTTCCGAGAGGTCGCGGACTTCCACGCCTGTGGCGCCGAGGTCTTTGATCCCGTCAGAGAGCATCTTCATGCAGTAAGGGCAGGAAGTGGCTATTATGGAGGGCTTCGTTTCAAGCAATTGTTTCACCCGGGCGTGGTTTATTCTGGGTTCGCCTTCTTCGAGCCAGAAACGGCCGCCGCCGGCGCCGCAGCAGAAGCCTTTGGTTTTTGACCTTTCATGCTCGGAGACTTCAAGGCCGGGAACGCCTGCCAGGATGTCGCGGCTGGGCTGGTAGACGGAGTTTACGCGACCGAGGTAGCAGGAGTCGTGGATGACGGCGCGGCCCTGCGGATTATCCGCGGGCTTCAGCTTGCCGCTTTCCATCAGCTTCGCGATGAGTTCGGAATGGTGCAGAACTTCGTAGTTGCCGCCGAAATCCGGGTATTCGTTCTTGAAAGTGTTGTAGCAGTGCGGGCAGGGCGTGATGATCTTTTTAACTTTCAGCTCTTTGAAAAGCTCGACGTTGGCTTCGATGAGCGCCTGGCCGACGGCTTCTTCGCCCAGCCGGCGGGCGGTCTCGCCGCAGCAGGTCTCGCTCTCGCCCAGCACGGCGAAAGAAACGCCCTGCTCCTTGAGAAGAGCGGCCAGGCTGCGGCTCACTTTCTGCGCGCGGTCGTCGAAAGCTGAATTGCAGCCGAGATAAAGCAGGTATTCCGCGCCGGGTTTGTTCTCGAGGAGGGGGATCTCCAGCCCTTTCGCCCAGTCCATCCGCTTTTCGGCGCCCATGCCCCAGGGGTTGCCGTTGGTCTGCATCCCTTTGAAAACGCGCTTCAGTTCGGCGGGGAACTTGCCCTTCATCAGGACTTCGCTGCGGCGCATCGAATTAAGGCGCTGCACGTGCGAAATGTTCAGCGGGCAGGCCTGCTCGCAGGCCTGGCAGGTGGTGCAGTCCCAGGCTTCCTGGGCTTCTACCACGTCCGGAACCATGTCTTTGGACGGCTCTTTCGTCTTGTCGCCTGAAAGCAGCCGGGCGGCCTCGTCGTCGACCAGGAAGTGCTTCTGTTTGTTTATCACGTCGCGGGGAGAAAGCTTTTTGTTCGTGCTCGCGGCGGGGCAGGCCTCGGTGCAGCGCCCGCATTCGGTGCAGGTGTAGAGGTCCAGCGCCTCTTTCCAGGTCAAATTCTCTATATTGGGGGTTCCGTAGGTTTCCACCGACTCGTCCTCGAGCGGCAGCTTCGTCAGCCGCCCGCTGCGGTGCAGCGGCCTGAGATAGACGTTGAAAACAGAAGTGAGGATGTGCATGTGCTTGCCCGTCGGGATATAGACCAGGAAAGCCAGAATGCCGAGGCAGTGGAGCAGGAAGGCCGTGTGGCCGGCAAGAGGCGAAGAGGCGCCGCGGAGCCCCGCTTCGAAGATCATATCGGTAACCATAAGGCCGAGTATCATCAGGAGCACGAATAAAGCGGAGGGCGTGTTAAGCAGGCGGGGGACTTTAAGGATATATCGCCGGACCATGGCGTAAAGGACCATCACGGTCACTATGACTACGGTATAGTCCTTAAGTACCGCGAAACCTTCACCGGCGAACGTATCCGGGCCGAATCCGGGCAGGTGAAAATCGAAGCCGTAGAAAGCCATGCCGAACATGGTGATAGTGCGGAGCGACAGGATACAGAAGCCCCAGAAAATAAAAGCGTGCATTATGCCGGGCTTGAGGTCCTGGAAAAGTTTTTTCTGCTCCAGGAAGAAAGTAAGGACTTCTTTCAGGCGGGTTCCATGCTCGGCAACGGGGTCGGGCACCGGGGCGCAGGCCTGCAGGAGGCGGTACCGCATGTAAACCGCCCGGAAGAAGAAGAACAAGGCCGCAGGTATCGCGGCCCCGATCACATAACCGTGGATTATATTCCAGTTCATAAATTTATAAGGAACCGTGGAAGAGCTCCCCTGAACTCTTCCCCTGCTCCCCGCGCGCCGGCCTCCGCCCCTTACTTCGCGTCGGCGGGGCGGCGGTAGACTATAGCCACTACGGTCCTGTCGTTTCCGCCCATGCTTATCGATAAAGCGTAGGGGCGGTTTTCGGGAACCTCGATCTGCCAGGCGCCGGCCTTGCCGGTAAGCTGCTCCCAGATGGTCACAGCCTGGCGCACGCCGGTAGCTCCCGTCGGGTGGCCCCAGCCTACAAGGCCGCCGGTGGTGTTAAAAGGTATCTTCCCGTTCCTCGAGGTGTTGCCGGCGCTTACGAAGTCCGCGCCCTCGCCCTGCTTGGCCAGGCCTATTGCCTCTACCGAGAGGATGCCGGTGATGGTGAAGCAGTCATGGCACTCGACGGTGCCGAGGTCGGCGGCGGTTATCCCGGCCGATTCCAGGGCCCTTCTTACGGCCTCGGCCGTGGTGTCGAGCCGCGCCAGGTCAGCGGGAGCCGCCGTCAGGTCCGCTTCCACCTGGCCGAAACCGACTATTTCGACCGCGTCTTTTTTAGCTATGCCGGCCTTCTTCAGGCCTTCTTCCGAGAGCACGGCTATGGAGGCCGCGCCGTCCGAGACTTTGGAGCAGTCGTAGATAGTGAGGTTCTCGACGAAAGACTTTGGGTTGGGCTTGCACATCGCCGCCGCTTCCAGGTCCTCCTGCTTGTTCTGATGTTCCTGCGCGGTGGGCACCAATCTGGCGTTCTCTACGGCGTTCCTGTACCAGCGCGCCATTGCCTTGCGGGTCTTCTCCAGGCCGTATCTCTTGAAATATTCGCCCGCCCTGTCGCTGAATTTGCCGGGGAAGAAATAAGCGTGCCCGGTCTTGCGCTCTTTATACCAGCCGGCCCCGGCAAGTATGTCGGCTCCATAGACCGCCTTGACCGTGTTCTGGACTTCCACGCCCAGGGCCAGTACGGTTTCCGCCGTTTCGGCCAGCACTGATTTGATAGCGGTGACCAGCGCCAGGCCGCCGGAGCAGCAGGCGCCTTCGACGCGGCAGCTGGGCTTCCATTTCAGACCTTCGTCGATGAACGGGATCAGGCCGGCCAGATTGCCCTGGTTATTGAACTTCGAGGCCATGAAATTCCCGATGACGCCCTCATCCACGTTGACGGCGCCGCCCACCATCTTAAGAGTGGCCTGCCCGGCTTCTTTGATGTATTCCTCTAAACCGGGCCGGGGTTTTTTGGGGTTGAATTCTTTCCGCCCGCTGCCCAAAGATATGGTGTTGTAGCCGGCCGCCATGAATATCCGTCTTCTAAGTTTTTTCATTTTACCATCTCTCTTTTAAAGTAATTGTTGATCGGGCCATAGACGTGATAGAAGCCGGAAAGGAGCACCGTGTTCACGTCTTCCTCTTTCTGGGCCACTTTGTCCGAAACAAGTTTCAGGCCGATCTCGCGGGAGCGCTCGCCGTAGCGCATCGCCAGGACGGCCCCCGGGGAGCTCATCGCGGCCAGCTTGGCGAAGAAGTCTTCAAGCGCGGCTTCTTTCTTCGGATGTTTTACCGCCGACTTCCAGCTGAGGGCCGGCTGGGGGAGCGGGCCCATCTTCGCGTCGCAGGCGGCCTGGAAAGAAGCGACCGGAACATACTGCTTCGTTTCTGGATCATAGATAGCGGCGGGGCGGTTCTTCTCGTATTTGAAGAAGCCGTCTTTCTGCGAGCCGTCGGAGAACTGGCCGCCCTTAACTCCGGCGGCTATCAGCTTGTCCAGCAGCGGGCTGTGGATGGTCTCGCCGGGGAAGCGCTCGGCCATCACGCTCATGATATACTGGCAGACGTCGAGCCCGACATAATCTATAAGTTGGAAGATGCCCATGGGGCGGATCAGGAAATCCTGGGCGGCCCTGTTCACCGTGTAGACGGCTTCCGCGAAAGGCATTTCTTTTGAAAGGCGTTCCGCCTCCGAGATGCCGTGCAGCGCGTCGCGCATGAAATGGCCGTTGCCGATGAAGCCCGCGTAATCGTTCGAAGGAACTACGATCTTCTTCAGGTTCTTGGCATAGGCCAGCGCGAACTCCACGAGCTCGTCCTTGGTCGAGGCGGCCCGGATGAGCTCCACCAGTTTCTGGATAGCGGGGGGATTGTAAAAATGAACTCCGAGCAGGCGGCCGCCCAGGGCGGCTTTCTCGTCGAGTTCGTGCACCGGGATGGAGGAGGTATTGGTGAAGAACCAGGGCGCATTCGCGCTATCCTTATTTAGGGCGCTGTTCTTGTTTATCTGGGAAAGAAGCTTTATCTTCAGGGCCGGGTTCTCTATCACGGCTTCGAAGACCAGGCCGGAAGCGTAAGCCGATTCAAGCACGACCGTGGGGCGGACGATGGCGCAGACGTCGGAGACGTAGCGGTCCACTATTTCTTTGTTGTCTACGAGGTCGCAGCATTCTTCATAGACTTTGCGCAGCTGCACTATTTTCTTTTCCGCGGCCTTCTGGACCTGGACCTTCAGGTACTTCATCAGTCCGTCCAGGGCCTTGTTGGAGACGTCTACGGCGTTGAGCACGAACTGCCTGTCCTTGTTCTCCGGCTTCAGGCTGAGGTCGGCCATTTCCATGGCGGTCAGGAGCAAAATCCCGCTGCCCATTTTGCCGGAGGCTCCCAGCACGGTAACGTTCTCAAGTCTTTCAGCGTAGTTCATATCGCTTTCTCCATGGTCCAGTTCGGTTTGCGTTTTTCAAGGAAAGCTTTCATCCCCTCGGTTCCCTCATTGCCGAAAAGGGTTCCGAATTCTTCGGCTTCCAGGGCGCAGCCCTTTTCGAAACCGTTCAGCAGGCCGGCGCGCGCGAGCTTCTTCGCTTTGCGGACGGCCTTGGGGCCTTTCGACGCTATTTTCTGGGCGAGTTTCATGACTTCCGGCATAAGCTGGTCGGGCTCCACGACTTTCTGCACCAGCCCCATGCGCAGCGCTTCTTCGGCGGAGATAAGGTCGCCGGTGAGCAGCATATAAAGCGCGTTGCCCAGCCCGGCCTGGCGGGGGAGCCTTTGGGTTCCGGCGTAGCCGGGCACGAGGCCGAGGTTCACCTCGGGCTGGCCGAATTTGGCGGCGGAGCTGGCTATCCTGATATCGCAGGCCATCGCCAGCTCGCAGCCGCCGCCCAGCGCGAAGCCGTTCACGGCGGCGATCACGGGGATGCCGAGGTTTTCAAAGCTGTTGAAGGTGGCCTGCCCGGCCTTGGAGAAAGCCGAGCCTTCGGCGGAATTCATCCCGACCATCTCGGCTATGTCGGCGCCGGCCACGAAAGCTTTCCCTTCGCCGGTGATGACCAAAGCTTTCAGCTCCGGCCTGCGGGCCACGGAGGCGATAAGGTCGTCCATTTCTTTGAAGAAAAGGGAGTTGAGGGCGTTGAGGGCTTTGGGTCTGCTGAGGGTGACGGTAAGTATGCCGTCGGCTTCCGCGGTCTTCAAGATCTGATAATCCATCAGGGGGCCTCCTGGATAAGTACGAGTTAGAATGGGTTGCCTGAGTTCGGCTTCCGGGCGTCGCGGGGACCGGAACGCAAAACACGTTCGGGCACACCGTGCCCTCACTCGGTATTCGCCCTCCGCGCTTATGCAAGCGTCGGGCTCAACGACGGTTTTGCTTACCCGGTCCCTGCGCCGTCCGGAAGGCGCGCTAACAGGGGACTTGAGAAAAGAGCAAGACTACTTAACTACTTTTAAGAGTTCCTCTTTAAGTACGGGCACTACCTTGAAGAGGTCCCCTACTATCGCGAAATCGGCTTTTTCCATTATGGGGGCGTCGGGGTCGGTGTTTACGGCGATGATGAACTTGGAGGTGCCCATGCCGGCGAAATGCTGGGTGGAGCCGGAGATGCCGCAGGCGATATAAAGGACGGGCGAGACGACTTTGCCGGTCTGGCCGACCTGGTGGGAATATTCTATCCAGCCTTCGTCGACGGCCACGCGGGAAGCGCCGACGGCGCCGCCCAGGGTCCTGGCCAGGTCCTCTATGACCTTGAAGCCGGCCGCCCCGCCGGTGCCGCGGCCGCCGGAGACTATTATCGTGGCTTCCGCTACGTCCATCACGCCTTCGGCGGCTTTGATAGCCTTGAGGACTTGGGCGCGGATGGCCGCGGTTTCCGTGGAAAGGGGGATAATTTCAGGCGCGGCGGCGGGCTTCTCCGTTACGGGGAAGACATTGGGGCGCAGGGAGATGACTTTCTTGCCGGCGGTCAGTTCGACGTCGGCCAGGAGCTTGCCGGAATAGACCGGGCGGACCACGCTGAGAGGTTTAGCGTCGTATTTTATTTCGGTCACGTCTATGGCCAGCGCGGCGTCCAGCTTCGCGGCGAGGCAGGCCGAGAGGTCCCGGCCCAGGGCCGTCGCGCCGGTGAGGAAAACGTCGGCGCCGCACTGTTCTCCGGCCGCGGCGAGCGCGTCGGCGTAGGCTTCGCCGGAATATTTCTCGAAAGCGGCCCCGTCGGCGGTGTAGACCTTCGAAAAGCCCATATTCCCCAGCTCGGGGAGCAGGTCTTTGCCGTTGAAAAGCACGGCGCAGAGCGGGGCGTTCTGCGCCGCGGCCAGCTTCGCGCCGGCGCTCGCGGCTTCGCGCGTCACCTTCCTGATCTTGCCTTCCGAAGTTTCTATCCAGACGAGGACACCAGCCATAGTTCGCTCCTTAAAAGGTTTAAATTACTTTCGCCGTGCCTGAAAGCCAGGCCAGGCATTTGCCCGTGACTTCTTCGGGGGTCCCGGTTATCTTGACGCCGGCGGCCCTGGCCTGGGGCAGGCGCAGCGCGGTGACGCGGCTTTTGGGCGCGGCGGCCGTAAGGCCGAGCTCCGCCAGCGTCATCTTCTTTATTTCTTTGTTCTTGGCGCGTTTGATGGCGATAAGAGTGGGGTAGCGGGGCTCGTTGAGCCCTTTCTGGCAGGAGATCGCGGCGGGGAGGGAGGTTTCTATCTCGAGCGAGCCGCCTTCGATGTCGCGGACGACCACGGCTTTGTCCCCGGTCACCTCGATCTTGCTCGCGGCCAGCACGTGGGGCAGGCCAAGCTTGCGGGCCACCACCGCGGCGGCGGCGTCGTTCTGATTGTCTATCATCTCGCGGCCGCTGAGGATCAGGCGGGGGGAGAGGGTTTTTAAAGCGGCGGCGAGGATAGCGCCCTGCGTAACGATATCAGCTTCCAAGGCGGCCGGTTCGGAGATCAGGATGGCGCGCTCCATGCCCATGGCCATCGCCATGCGGATAGCGTTCTCGGCGCGGTCCGGGCCTATGCAGACCCCGACCACTTCTCCGCCGTCTTTTTCGGTGATCTTCAGGGCTTCCTCCACGGCGAACTCGTCGTAAGGGTTAAGGATGAACTTCACGCCTTCTTCGACGATGCCGCCCGGAACGGCGGGGTTCGGCTTTACGACCGCCTCGGTGTCGGGGACCTGCTGCAAAATTACAGCTACGTTCATGTTATTCTCCTAAGACGCTGCGCGCTATGACGCACTTCTGTATTTCGGAAGTGCCTTCGTAGATCTCGGTGATCCGCTGGTCCCTGTAGAGGCGCTCTATTTTATATTCCTTCATGAAGCCGTAGCCGCCGTGGACCTGCAGCGCCTTGTGGCAGACGCGGTGGGCCATTTCGGAGGCGTAAAGCTTTATCATGGCCGCTTCCTTGGTGTATTTCCCGGAGTGGGATTCTTTCATCCAGGCCACGCGGTAAAGCATGGTCTTGGCCACTTCCACTTCGGTGGCCATGTCGGCGATCATGAACTGGACGCCTTCCAGCTCCGAGATGGGCCGCCCGAACTGGACGCGCTCCTTGGAATAGCGGACGGCTTCCTCCAGCGCCGCTTCGGCGATGCCCACGGCCTGCGCGGCTATGCCGATGCGCCCGCCGTCGAGGGTGGTGAGGGCTATTTTCAGGCCCTTGTTCTCTTCTCCCAGCAGGGAAGAGGAAGGGACGCGGCAGTTATCGTAGACCATCTCGGTGGTGCTCGACGACCTTATCCCCATCTTGTTCTCGTGCTTGCCTACCTTGAAACCGGGGACGTCCTTCGTAAGCAGGAAAGCGGAAATGCCTTTGGCGCCCTTTTCCTTGCAGGTCTGGGCGAAAACTATCATCACGTCGGCGATGCCGCCGTTGGTGGTGAAATTCTTGGTCCCCGAGATGACGAAATGGTCGCCGTCCCTGGTGGCCGAAGTCCTCAGGGAACCTGGATCGCTGCCGGAGTTGGCCTCGGTCAGGGTGAAGCAGCCGATCCACTCGCCGGAGGCCAGCTTGGGCAGGAATTTCTTTTTCTGCTCGTCCGTGCCGAAAGTGAGGATGGCGTCGTTGACCAGGGAGTTCTGCACCGAGACGGCGACGGAGGTTCCCGCGTCCGCCTTGCTGAACTCGATCATGGAGGCGGCGTAAGCGATCACTCCGGCGTTGGAACCGTCAAATTCCTCGGGCAGCGTCATGCCCAGATAGCCCAGCCTGCCGAGTTCCTTCAAAGCTTTTATGTTGACCTCCGCTTTCTCGTCCAGTTCGGCGGCGAAAGGCGCCAGCTTTTCCCTGGCGAAGCGGCGGGCCCCGTCAATGACCATCTTCTGCTCTTCATTGAACGTAAAATCCATTGTTGAATTCCTCCCAATGCTATGTCTGCGGTAGATAAATGTTACATTATAGCGCTAACTTTAATCAACTTTTGGCGGATAATAAAAAAGTTGTATAATAAAATATGTATTAAAGTTGTTTTCCGGATTACAATACTATCAGGAGGAATACTTAATGAAAATGATATCACTGCTGGGTTGTATGGTGTTCATGGGCGTAGCCGGGCTGGTTATGGCTCAGGACGCCGCCGCTCCCGCTACGGCTACGTATCTCGGCGCGGATAAGTGCAAGATGTGCCATTCTAAGCAGCATGCGACCTGGACCAAGATGAAGCATTTCAAGGCGATAGAATCCCTTACCGCCGAGGAACAGAAGAATCCCGAATGCGTGAAGTGCCACGTCACCGGCTACGGCGAAGCCAGCGGCTTCGTCTCCATGGAAAAGACCCCGAACCTGGCGAACGTGCAGTGCGAAGCCTGCCACGGCGCCGGCAGCCTTCACATGAAAGCCCCCATGGCCGACAAGAAAAAGACCATCAACGGCAAAGGCCGCGACTGCCGCGACTGCCACAGCCCCCACGTCGACGTGAACAGGGCGAAGACCGAAGAGAAGAAAGAGGCGGCGAAATAAAAGCCTTTCTGTACCCGGTGTTCCTGGACATAGAGGGGAAGCCATGCCTCGTGGTGGGCGGCGGCGAGGTGGCGTTCCGCAAAACGGAAACGCTTCTTAAGTCCGGCGCCACGCAAGTTAAGGTCGTGGCTCCCCTTTTACACCCGGGTTTCGCCAAGCTGGGCGAAAAAGGGAAGATAAAGTTTTTCAGGCGGAAATTCAGGCTTTCGGACCTGAAAGGCGCGGCGATAGTGGTCTGCTCCACGGATTCCGAAGAAGTGAACGCCCTGGTGGGCGAGGCGGCTGTTAAGAGCGGCGCGCTGGTGAACGTGGTGGACAGGCCGGCCCTCTGCAATTTTATAGTTCCGGCGGTCCTCAGGAACGGGCCCCTGACCATAGCGGTCTCTACGGGCGGCGCAAGCCCGGCCCTGGCGAAAAAGATCCGCGTCCGGCTGCAGAAGACCTACGGCGGCGCTTTCGCGAAGAAAGTCGAAGCTTTACGGAAACTGCGCGTGAAGATGCTGGCGGAAAAAACGGCCCCGGGCAAACTGGCGGCCAAGCGGGCCTACTTCAGGCTTCTGAGGCAAATATGAATAAAGGCAAAGTATACCTGGTGGGCGGCGGTCCCGGCGATCCCGGCCTGCTGACGATAAAAGGCGCCGACTGCCTGCGCAAGGCGGATTATGTCGTTTATGACGCCCTGTCCAATCCGGACTTCGTGAACCTGGCTCCGGCTAGATCCAAAAAAATTTATGTAGGCAAGCGCGGCGCGGTACACGCCATGGAGCAGGAAGATATAAACGCCCTCCTGGTCCGCCTCGGGAAGAAAGGCGGAACCGTGGTGCGCCTTAAAGGCGGCGACCCTTTCATCTTCGGGCGCGGCGGAGAAGAAGCCCGCGACCTCGCGGCCGCCAAAATACCTTTCGAAATAGTTCCCGGGGTCAGCTCGGCCGTCGCCGCTCCGGCTTACGCGGGCATCCCCGTTACGGACCGCTCTTTCGCGCCCATGGTGACTTTTCTCACCGGGCATATGCAGAAGGACGGCGAGCTTAAGCTCCCGTGGGAGAGCCTTGCTTCCGGCGGCGGAACCCTGGTGTTCCTGATGGGCGTTTCAAGCCTTAATGTCATTTCAGCGAAACTGATGGCCGCGGGCCTGAAAGGCTCCACTCCGGCCGCTATAGTTTCCAATGGAACTACGCCGCGCCAGAGATCGCTTTCAGGCAAGCTCTCCAATATAGCCGAACTCGCCCGCAAGGCTAATATCAAGGCCCCGGCGGTCACTATCGTGGGCGGCGTGGCAGGGCTGCGCGAGCAGCTGGCCTGGTTCGAGAAAAGGCCGCTTTTCGGCAAGAAGATAGTAGTCACCCGCTCGAGGGAGCAGGCCAGCGCCCTGGCGCAGAAACTTTCCGACCTCGGGGCCGAAGTGATAATTTTCCCTTCGATCAAAATAGAGCCGCTCAGATCTTTCTCGGCCCTGGACAAAGAGATAAAGGGCCTCGGCGGCTATAACTGGGTGATCTTCACCAGCACGAACGGCGTCGAAGTCTTCTTCAGCCGGATGAAAAAGCTCGGCCTGGACGCGCGCCGCTTCGGCGGCGCGAAAGTCGTGGCCATCGGCCCCGCCACGTCGGAAGCGCTGCGGGCCAGGGGCGTAGAGGCGGACCTCGTCCCGGAGAAATACATCTCCGAGTCTATACTGAAAGCGCTGGGCAAAGTGAAAGGGCAGAAAATACTTCTGCCAAGGGCCGCCATGGCCAGGGACATGCTCAATGCCGGGCTTAAAAAAGCCGGCGCGCTTGTCACCGAGATCCCGACCTACAATACGCTGCCTGACAGGGGAAACCTCCCCGAGCTTCGCCGCCATCTTGAGGAAGGGACCGTAAGCCTTATAACTTTCACCAGTTCCTCCACCGTTACCGGCTTCCTTGAAAGCTTCAAGGGCGCCGACAAGAAACTGCTTAAAGGCGTGGCCATGGGCAGCATAGGTCCCATCACCTCCGGCACCATGAAGTCCGAAGGTTTTAAACCCGATTTCGAAGCGAAGGACTATACTATCCCCGGCCTCGTGGAAGCGGCGCAGGGATATTTCAAGAAAAACCGCTAAAGCCGCCAGCGTACTTCAAGGAGAAGACCGCATGATTTCCGATTCAGCCAGGCCTCGCAGACTCAGGAACCTGAAATGGGCCCGCGACATGTTCAGGGAAACCCGCGTAGTCACGGATAATTTCGTCTACCCGCTGTTCGTAGTGCCGGGGAAAAAATACAAGAAAGAAATTTCCTCCATGCCCGGCTGCTTCCACCTGTCCGTGGACGAAGCGGCCGTCGAAGCCGGGAAATGCCGCGACCTCGGCATAAACTCTCTTATTCTTTTCGGGCTGCCTTCTAAAAAAGACCCGCTCGGGAAAGAAGCCTATGACCCAAAGGGCCCCGTGCCCGAAGCCGTCAGGCTGATAAAAAAGTCGGTTACCGATATGGCGGTAATGACCGACGTCTGTCTTTGCGAATATACCAGCCACGGGCATTGCGGCGTGGTCAAAAAAAGCCGCGGCGGAGAAATGCTGGTGGACAATGACTGCACGCTCGAGCTCCTGGTGAAAGAGGCGCTGGTGCACGCGGAAGCCGGCGCCGACCTGGTCGCGCCCTCCGACATGATGGACAACCGCGTGGGGGCGATAAGGAAAGCCCTCGATGGCAAAGGCTTCCAGGACGTAGGCATACTTTCCTACGCCGCGAAGTATTCTTCCGCTTTCTACGGCCCTTTCCGCGAAGCGGCCCAATCCGCCCCGCAGTTCGGGGACAGGAAGACCTACCAGATGGACCCGGCGAACTACCTGGAAGCTTTGCGCGAGGTGGAGCTGGACGTGATGCAGGGCGCGGACATCGTCATGGTGAAGCCAGCGCTCGCCTACCTGGACATCCTGCGCGCGATAAAAGAAAAATTCCAGTTCCCCACGGCCGCTTACAATGTGAGCGGCGAGTATTCGATGGTGAAGGTCGCGGCGCAGAAAGGGCTCATAAACGAGAAAGCGATGGTCCTCGAGATACTTACCTCCATTAAGAGGGCAGGCGCCGACATGATAATCACTTACCACGCCAAGGAAGCGGCAAAATGGTTAAAAGAATAGATAAATTGGTCCTGGACGCGGCGCAGGCGGATATTCCCGTCAGCAGCCGGCCTTTCGCCGACCTTGGCGCGAAAATCGGCGTTTCCGAGACCGAGGTCCTGAAGGTCCTGAAAGCCTATAAGAAAAAAGGCGTGGTGCGCAGGATAGGCGGCAGCTTCGAGACCCGCAAGCTCGGCTTTTCCTCCACGCTCGCCGGCGCGCGCGTAAAGCCCGCGCGTTTGGCCGCGGTAGCGGAAGAGATCTCCAAATTCCCCGGCGTCACGCACTGCTATGAAAGAGAGGGCGAGATGAACCTCTGGTTCACGGTCGGCGTGCGCGGCACGATGGCGGGCGTAGATAAAAAAATAGCCTCGTTCAGGCGCCTGCCCGGGGTGGAGAAGTGCTATTCCTTCCCGGTGAAGAAAATGTTCAAGATAAAGACGATGTTCCCGCTATGAAAATAAACCCGGCTATCGTCCGCGCCCTCCAGGGGGATATCCCGCTCGAGCCCGCTCCTTTCAGGAAGATCGCCGCCGGGCTCGGCCTGACGGAAGAAAAATTACTCGCCGCGGTCGGCGAGCTTAAGAGCAGCGGCGCCCTGCGCTGCATGCGGGCTATCGTAAGGCATCATAAAGCCGGCTATTCCTATAATGCCATGGTCGCCTGGAAAATCCCGGCCGGCCGCGCCGTTTCATTCGGGAAAACAGCCGCCGCTTCGCCGGCCATCAGCCACTGCTACGAGCGCCTTATCCGCCCGGGCTGGTCCTATAACCTTTACACAATGGTCCACGGCCGCAGCCGCGCGGAAGTTCTGAAAGTGGTGGACGGCCTCGTTAAAAAAACGGGGATGAAAGAATACCTGGTCCTTGAAAGCCTCAGGGAATTCAAGAAAACCAGCATGGTGTATTTTTAGGAAGCTGAAAAGAGGTTAAGATGCCGCATATAAACTTCCCTTTCCTCGGCAATTCGCTTGTAATGGCCCTCGTTATCGTTGTCCACGTTTTTTTCGCTTTCGTAGCGGTAGGCGGGACCTGCCTGGCTTTCGCCAGCGAGTGGATCGGCTATAGTAAGAACAGCGCCTTCCACGACCGCTTCGCGAAGGGCTACATCAAGTTCCTCTCCGACATGATGAAGATGAACGGCGTCCTGGGCGTCACTTTCGTGGTCCTGCTGATAGGCCTTTTCCCGGAGTTCGCCACCCGGCTGTACAATATTTTCTTCTGGCCGCTCATCCTGGAGGCCGCCCTCTTCATGCTGATGATGGCCGCCACCGCCGCCTACGGCAATACCTGGGAGAGCACCTCGAATAAAGCCGGGCATATCTTCATCGGCGCGGTCGCCGCTTTCGCCGCCGTAGCCGCGACCCTGGTCATAAACGCCGCCTGGTCCTTTATGCTGACCCCGGGCACTTATTTCCAGGACCCGCGCCTTTTGAACGCGGTTTTTAACCCCAGCTTTATAGCGTCCAGCACCCACGTGCTCCTCCCTTGCTTCATCAACTCCGCGATGTTCGGCTATATTTACGCTTTCTTCAAACAGCGCAAGGCCGCCGCCGACGACGCCGCTTACTATTCCTGGATGCTTGATTATTGCGGAACGATCTTCGCCGTCGGCATCCTGCTGCAGCCGCTAAGCGGTCTCTCCTACCTGTTCACCCTGAAAGCCGTAAATGTCCTGATCTTTGACACCATAGTAAAAGGCGTGATAGTCAAGTTTTTCTGGACTATGGTCAGCCTTGCAACCGTGGCTGTCTCCTGCTCCGCGGTCTATCTGCTTTCTCATAAGAAAAAGAGGAAGGTACTGCTGGCCGGCGGGATCGCCGCGCTTACCGCTTTTTCTTTCGGCGCTTACACCCGCGAGCGGGCCAGGAAGCCCTTCGTGATCTACGGGAGCATGTATATGACCGGGGCTTTGGTCGCCGCGCCTAAACCCGCGGTTGAGACGCCTCCGGCGCCGGCAGCCGCGCCCGCAAAGACCGCGCCGGCTAAACCGGCCGCCAAGCCGGCCGCCTTAACCCCGGCGGCGGCCAGGCATATCACGGAAGAGGCGCTGGAAGCGCATGGGTGCCTCGCCTGCCACAGCTATTACGGCGATGGCGGGACTTTCGGGCCCGCGCTGGACGCGCATCTGCCTCACCACACGAAGGCCGACCTGAAAAGAATACTGAGAAAACCGGCCGAGACCATGCCGCCATTCGACGGGACCGACGCCGAGCTGGACGAGTTCGTGAACCGGCTGAAGCCGGAGTAAAAAACTTCTTACAGGAAAAACATGAAACTTAAAACCGCTAAATCCAAGAAACTCTGGAATTATTCCCTTAAGCACCTGGCCGGCGGGGTGAACAGCCCCGTCAGGGCTTTTAACGCCGTGGGCGGCACGCCGCTTTTCATTAAGTCCGCTAAAGGTTCCCGCCTCAATGATGTGGACGGGAACTCTTACGTGGACTATGTCACTTCCTGGGGCGTCATGATCCTCGGGCACGCCGATAAGGACATCCAGTCCGCGCTTTCCGCCGCCGTTACCAAAGGAACCTCCTACGGGGCGCCTACCGAGGCCGAGGCCGTGCTGGCCGAGATGATAAAGAAAGCGCTGCCCTCTATAGAAAAACTGCGGTTCGTATCTTCCGGCACCGAAGCCGTGATGAGCGCTATCAGGTTAGCCCGCGGTTATACCGGCAGGGAAAAGATAGTCAAGTTTACCGGCTGCTACCACGGCCACGCCGATTCCCTTCTTGTGAAAGCGGGTTCAGGCGCCGCCACTTTCGGCGCGCCCTCCAGCCCCGGCGTTCCCGCCGCTTTCGCGCGCAATACCGTCTCGCTCGAATATAACGATATCGAAGGTTTCCGGGCTTATATGAAGCGCAGCGGTAAAGAAGTGGCCTGCGTTATAGTCGAACCTGTAGCCGCCAATATGGGCCTGGTGCTTCCCGAGCCCGGCTTCCTGGCGGCGCTGCGGAAGACCTGCACCGCGACCGGCTCCCTTCTTATCTTCGACGAAGTCATCACCGGCTTCCGCGTAAACTTCGGCGGGGCTCAGGGCCTGTACGGCATAAAGCCCGACCTTACCACTTTGGGCAAAATAATAGGCGGCGGCCTCCCGGTGGGCGCCTACGGCGGCAGCGGGAAAATAATGAAGAACCTTTCCCCGGCCGGCAAGGTATACCAGGCGGGCACGCTTTCAGGCAACCCGCTGGCGATGGCCGCCGGCTGCGCCGCTATCAAAAAGCTTTCCAGGCCCGGAGTTTATAAAAAACTGGAGGCCTCCGGCCAGGCTATGGAAGAAGGCCTGCGCCTTATTATAAGGAAAGGGAACCTGCCGGTCACTCTTAACCGGGTGGGCTCGCTGTTCACCCTCTTCTTCAGCAAAGGCCCGCTGAAAGACTGGACCGGCGCCGCCGCCTGCGACACGAAGCTTTACGCGAAGTTTTTCTGGGCTATGGCGGAAAGGGGAGTTTACCTGCCGCCCAGCCAGTTCGAAACCTGCTTTATTTCCACGGCGCACACCGCCGCGGATATTAAAGCTACGCTGAAAGCCGCGGAACAGGCTCTGGCCTGATCTGCTTCTAAAGGACATGACTATGAAAAGAAATCCGCCAAGGCTGGTATTCTGGGAGACCACTTCCAGGTGCAATCTGCAATGCGTGCATTGCCGCAGGACCAATGTTCCGGAGAGGGGGGACGAACTCTATGAGCTCCCTACCGCCGAATTCAAGGCCATCCTGGGTTCACTTAAGGGCGAAGGCCGCCCGCCGATGGTGGTTTTCTCCGGCGGCGAGCCGCTGATGCGCAAGGACCTGCCCGAGCTGCTCGCTTTCGCCAAAGAAAAAGGCATACCTTTCGCCATCGCCACCAACGGCGCGCTCGTGGACGAAGCGATGACCAAGATGCTTGCTTCCTACGGTCCGCACAGGATCTCGGTAAGCATAGACGGTTCCAAGGCCGCCACGCACGACGATTTCCGCGGCCAGAAAGGCTCTTTCGATAAAGCCGTCAACGCGCTCAAGCTTTTCAGGGCGGCCGGGATCTCCACCCAGATCAACTGCTCGGTAAGCACCAAGAACGTCGCCGAGCGCGACGAGGTAGTGGCGCTGGCCCGGGAGCTCGGCGTGGACGCGCTCCATTTCTTCCTCCTGGTCCCGGTGGGCTGCGGGGCCGAGCTGCCCGACGCGATGCGCCTCGGCGCGGAAAATTACGAAGAATTCCTCAACTGGCTGATGGTACAGCAGGGCGCCGCCGGCCATCCCGCTCATGGCCACGGTCATCCCGCCCCCGGGGGCATGGAGATAAGGGCTACCTGCGCGCCCCATCAGACCCGGATAGTCCGCCAGAAGGTCGCGGCTTCCAGCCCCGAGTTCGCGGGCCGGACGGCGCAGATGCGCGGCTGCCTGGCCGGGAGCGCCATCGCTTTCATTTCCCATAAGGGCGAAGTTTTTCCCTGCGGTTACCTGCCGGTTCCGGCCGGGGACCTGCGCAAGCAGGATTTCTGGGACGTCTGGGAAAACTCGGAGGTCTTCAAGACTATCAGCGACCCGGACGCGCTAAAAGGGAAATGCGGAGTCTGCGAATACAGGGTCATCTGCGCCGGCTGCCGGGCGAGGGCTTTCGGAACCACCGGCGACTATATGGGCCAGGAGCCGTACTGCCTCTATGAGCCGAAGGCGAAGGCCAAAAAATAAAAGACTACAGCGTTTTACAAATAGGAAAATAAATATATGCTCGATATAACAAAAATGTGGTGCAGCATCGATACCCCCTCCGTTAAATTGCGCTACGGCGGCAGTAAAGAAGGCGCGGGCGCGCGCAGGCCCATCGTGGTCTGGAGCAGCACCAAGCGCTGCAATCTGAAATGCGTGCACTGCTACGCGAATTCCACCGGCGAACTGGACACCGACGAGCTTACCACCGCCGAAGCCAAAGTGATGATAGACGACGTGGGTCAGATGGGCGTTTCCGCCCTGCTGTTCTCCGGCGGCGAACCGCTTACCCGCCCGGATTTCTTCGAGCTCGCGACTTACGCCACTTCTAAAGGCATAAGGGTAACTATCTCCACTAACGGTACCCTGATAAATATGGATATGGCCAGGAAGATAAAATCTCTGGGCATCACCTATGTCGGGATCTCTTTCGACGGGATCGGCCCGATAAACGACAAGTTCCGCGGCGTGGACGGGGCTTTCGAAGGCGCGCTTAAAGGCCTGCGCAACCTTAAAGAGGTCGGCCAGAAGACCGGTCTGCGCTTCACCCTTACGAAACACAATACCGAGAACCTGGACGAGATCTTCAACTTTATCGAAAAAGAAGAGATCCCCAGGGCCTGCTTCTACCACCTGGTCTATTCCGGCCGCGGCGGGGAGATAAGCGGCGACGATCTTACCCATGCCGAGTCCCGCAAGGCGATGGACACCATCATCCGCCGCGCGGAGATCCTGGCGAAAAAGCCCAAGCCCACCGAGATCCTTACCGTGGACAATCCCTGCGACGCCGTCTATCTTTACCTCAAGCTGCTTAAGAAAGACCCGAAGCGCGCCGCGGCCGTGCTCGAGATCCTGAAGTGGAACGGCGGCGGGGCCAACGGCTCCGGCGTCACTCTTTCCAATATAGACTGGAAGGGGAATATACACCCGGACCAGTTCTGGCAGGACCTGACCATAGCCAATATCCGCCAGACGCCTTTCAGCAAAGTCTGGGGGGAGGGGAAGCACCCCGTGCTGGCCGGCCTCAGGAACCGCCTTCCTTTATTGAAGGGCCGCTGCGGGACCTGCGCCTGGAAAGACGTCTGCGGCGGCGGTTTCCGCGTGCGCGCCCTGCGGGCCACCGGCGATATGTGGGAGGCCGATCCGGCCTGCTACCTTACCGACGAGGAAATTTCTGCGAAGCCGTAGTTTAACGCACAACAGGAGAATTCTTATGAAAATCATGACCCCGAAATGCAAATGCGAGACTTTTGACTCGGCGAAGTGCAAGTGCCCGATGCTGAAAATGCCCGTTTTCGCCGGCGTGCCGGACTCGGTATGGGAAGGCTTCTGTAAGAAACGCATCACCAATGATTATCACAAAGGAAATATTATTTTTTACGAAGGCAATAAGCCCTTCGGCGTGTATTTCCTCTGCAGCGGCCGGGTCAAGATAATCAGGACCGACGCCGGGCTCCACTCCAGCATCCCGCGCGTCGTAGAGGCTCCCAATCTCCTCGGGGACCGCGCTTTCCTGGCCGGCGAAGCCTATCTCGGCACCGGCGAGGCGCTGGAAGACTGCCGGATCTGCTTTATCGACGGGGCCTATTTCGAGAAGCTTTTCCTCGAGATCCCGCAGGTCTGCCGCTCCATCGTGAGGCGCCTTGCCCAGGAACTGGGCCACGCCGAGGAGCAGCTGCTCGACTTCGGCTTCAAGACGGTCAGGGGCCGCCTGGCGAAGTACATCTTCGAAAAGACCGTCGCCAAGGGCTCCAATAATATCCAGTTCCCCGAGAGCAGGGGGGACCTTGCGAAGATCCTGGGAACTTCTCCCGAAGTTCTCTGCCGCTTGCTCGCCGAGTTCCGCAAGAAAGGCTGGATAACCGTCACCGGGCGGGACGTAGCGGTCAAGGACAAACCCCGGCTGGAGCAGGTTTCCCGTCGTTAAGTATCGGCATAAATACTATCTCAAAAAAATAAGGCTATTGCATAATATCAACGCAACGGTTGCTATAAATCAATAATGTTGTTGTCTTTGGTTGTATACTGATTCGCATGTTTTTTTTGTACTCTTATCTAGTAATGTCGGTTTAAAGCGGTGAAAAATAGCTTCAGCCGAGGTTAGTGAAAGATTTCAGCGCAGTGAATCACGCCGGAGCTGAGTTTGGAAATTACGGAGGTTAAATGAAACTTAAAAAATTAAGCTGGATAGCGGCCCTCGCCCTCGTCGTTCCTTTCAAGACGGCTTCGGCGGAGACCGCGACCCTGGTCGGGTCTGACACCTGTATAGCCTGCCACTCGGAGCAGGCCGCGAGCTTCAACAGCTCGAACCACGGGAAGAAAATCTCCGTAACCAAGAAAGTTGCCGCGGACAAGACCTGCGAGTCCTGCCACGGCGCCGGTTCGCTTCACGCGGCCGCCGCCGGTGACAAGACCAATGCGGGCTTCGCCACCATAAAGAATCCCACTAAGACGGATTCTAAAGAAACCGCAAAAGTGTGTTTTACCTGTCATCAGGAAAAAGCGACCATGCTTTGGAACACCAGCACCCACGCGCAGAACGGTCTTACCTGCACCAAGTGCCACAGTGTGCACAACGGCCAGGGACCCAAGAACCTGAAGAAGAGCGCCAACGAAACCTGCTACCAGTGCCACAGCAAGCAGAAAGCCGAAGGCAAGCTTCCTTCCCACCACCCCGTTGACGAGGATAAGATGGGTTGCGTAAGCTGCCATAACCCGCACGGCGGCCCTATGGGCAACCTTAAAGGCGAGAGCGTTAATGAGACCTGCTTCAAGTGCCATGCCGAGAAGGCCGGGCCTTTTGCCCACGAGCATGCGCCCGTGACCGAAGGCTGCACCACTTGTCATAAACCCCACGGCTCCGCTAACGCGTCCCTGCTTAAGCAACCCGAGCCTTACCTGTGTCTGCGCTGTCACAAGTGGCCTCATACAGAGACCACCAACAACGCCAATGCCGAAAGTTCGACAAAAATAATTGACCGCGCCCGCTGCACCGACTGTCACAGCGAAATACACGGTTCAGATTACAAGAGTACGTTTAAGAACTAATCAGCCGGACTTCCGATAACAAGCGGATACTTTCAGGAGGTATAAAATGCATTTTCTAACAGCAGTTCTATTCTTAGCGGCAGCGATGCCCGTTTACGCACAGACGGCCAGCTATTCGCTGCAACCCACTGTGCGGCTTCTCGACCTGGACTACTCAGGCAACAGGGGCCTTGTGCAGGAATACGACGGCAGGCAGTACGACGGCGGCGAGGTTGACCTACAGTTTAACACTGTGGGTAATAGCAAATACCTGGACATAGTCCTAAACGGCCTGAACAGCGGCGACGAGGACGGTTATTTCGACCTGAACCTCGGCTCCTATGTATCGGTGAAGGGAAAGTTCTCTATCCTCACGCACAGGCTTGGCTTCGTGCCGAATATAATTACTGTCAGCGGCGTTAATACTCCCAAGGTCTATAGCGCGGCCAATACGCTCAATGAGGGAGATAAACCGGCGCTCTTTAAACGGGTTGAAAGCGAGATCAACGCGAACTTCTCCCTGCCCGGTAATTCCGACCGGAAAGTAACGGCCGGTTTTTGGCAGGAAAATGAATCCGGTGATAAGGCCATCCGCTACAACAATAAGATTAACCGCGGAAGCGTAGACCGTCAGACCACTGACTTGTCCCTGGGCGTTAACTCCGGCCTCGGCGAAGGCGCCATTTCCGTGGACTATACGCAGCGGCTCTTTGAGGATGCTTCTGTGCAGAACTGGGCTACGGCTTACAAAGACATGCCCACGGCTCCCAGGCAGAAGATGAATCTTCAAGACCTTCGGTACCGCAACGCCGCCGGCGCTAAAGTGCCTGTGACCTTAGCGCTTTCCGCGCGCAATAGGACCAACAGCCATAACCAATATACCGGCAGCGCTCACTCGGCAATCGTAGGCGCCGCCTATAAGCCCAACAAGAAAACTTATATCACCGCCAAGGCTTACGCTCGCGTTGCGGGAGTTTACGAGAATCAGTCCTTTGTGGACGGTTTTGGCAAGGCTTGGGGAGCATCCGGAGGTCCGGAGGCGGAGATAAATCGTTCAAACCTTGCCGCAGACCTGAAAGGGCGGTATAATTACTCCGATAAACTGAGCTTTAATGCCGGCTATAAATACGAGAATAATTACCGCAGGAACGCGCCCGTAGAGGAATTCGCGGCGAGCACCCAGCCGTGGTCTGACGGCACCGCCCATATTGCCCAGACCAACGCTGTTGCGGTGCAGGATACCAGGCACATATTGACCGCCGGTCTTGACGCAGCTCTTCCCTATGACTCCGACCTGAGCGTGGGGTATACTAAACTGCTGGCTAACCATGCCGTTTTTGAAAGCATGCCAACCGACAGCGATCAGATATCGGCTTCCCTGGTTGTGCCTCTGCCCTTAAAGCTGACCCTTATGACGTCGGCCGAATATGTGGCTGAAGAGAACAAAAAATCAGACCATACGGACACCACGATGTACCAGAACAGCTACCGTGCCGGGCTTGAATGGTCGGGTTCCTCCGAGGTTTCGACAGGTGTTGATTATTCTTATGATCAATCCTCTTACCGCGGTACCGGTTATATCGGCGCGGATAATACGACTTATAACGGTAAATGGGTTGTTAACCTTCTGCGCGTTCCCGGGATGCTTTACTACTACGAAAACAATGTTTACGGCTACCACGCTATGGTGAAGCTCGCCAAGGGCTTCAGCCTGACCGGGCGCGGTTCTTATACCATGTCCCGCGGCGGCATTCCGGTAAACCTCACCGCGCTTAAAGATGCTCCGTTGGTGGTTAATAACCTCGCCCCCAGCGATATTCGCATAGCCAGCGGCGGCGTCACGCTGAAATATATGCGCGGCGGGTCCAGGGACCTTACGGCCAGTGTGGGCTATCGCCGCGACCAGTGGATAGACAAAGTTACCTCGGCTAATTCCGGCTGGGCTAATGTTATAAACCTGACGGCTTCCGCTAAGTTCTAAAGAAGCTGTGGATATCGGGCGGTTGGCCAGTTCTTTAAGCCGACCGCCCTTTCCATTGGTGTTGGAAATGGACGGCGCTTTACCGATGAAGAAAATCCTACCTTATAAAATAGCTGTTCTGGCGGCGCTTTGCTGCGCGCCGGCCCTGTTATTTGCCGCTCCTGTCCTGGCAGCTGATAACCAGGCCTGCATGGATTGCCATGGCCGCAAAAAGGCCGGCTTCGAGAACGCGCCCGCCGTAAAAGCTTCAGATCTCGCCGCTTCCCGCCATGCCGGGGAAAAATGCGTCGCCTGTCATACGGACGCCACGCCCGGCCCTCACCAGGTCAAGCCCGCTAAGATCAACTGCCGCGACTGCCACGCCAAGGTCGCCTCCAAATACGACCACAGCATACACGGGAAGGCCAGGGCCGGCGGCGAATCCGAGGCGGCTACCTGCCAGGATTGCCACGCCCCGGGCCATAAGATCGTCAGCAAATCTAATCCTGAATCATCGATCTACCCTTTCCGCCTGCCGGAGACCTGCGCCCGCTGCCATGCGGACCCGGTGCTCGCGCAGAAATATAATTTCCCGCAGGACGTGCTCAAGGAATATTACGGCACCATCCACGGCCGGGCGCTGGTGCGCAGCGGCCTGCTGGTCACCGCGGTCTGCACCAACTGCCACGGCAGCGACCATAATATCCAGAAGCATTCGGATCCCAACTCCACCATAGGCCGCAACCACGTCGTGGAAACCTGCGGCAAGTGCCATGCCGGCATAGCCGCCGTTTTCAAGGAGAGCATCCACGGCAAAAAGCTCGCCGAGGGCAGCGCCCTCGCGCCCGTCTGCACTACCTGCCACAGCGCCCACCGGATAGTCCGCACGGACGCTCAGGGCTACCAGCTGCAGGTGGTCAAAGAGTGCGGCGACTGCCACGGCGAATACCTGGCCACCTACCGCGACACCTACCACGGGAAGATCACCCGCCTGGGCTATACCAAGGTGGCCCGCTGCTCGGACTGCCACAGCGCCCATAATATACAGAAGGTAAGCGACCCCCGCTCCACCCTTTCCCCGGCCAATAAAATAGACACTTGCCGGAAGTGCCATCCGAAGGCCAATGAGAATTTCATAAAGTATATCGCCCATTCGACCAGCGGCAAGCAGGTGCAGTTCAGGGTCATGTTCTGGACCATCCTGCTTATGTCCGCGCTGCTGATAGGAACTTTCGCCTTCTTCGGCGTGCACACGCTGATGTGGCTCGCGCGCCTGGTGGGGGATATAAAGAAAAAACGGCATGAAGCAGAGGAAGAGGCCGCCAAGTCCGGCCAGTATTATTTCCGCTTCAAGCTCTATCACCGCATCCTGCACGGTATAATCATCACCAGTTTCCTGGGCCTTGTGCTTACGGGCATGCCGATGAAGTTCTCCCATACCTGGTGGGCCACGTTACTCGCCCATCTCTTCGGCGGCTTCGAGGCCATGGGCTTCCTTCACCGGTTCTTCGCTATTCTTACTTTCACGTACTTCGGCCTGCATCTTTCCTACGCGGCGCGCTATATAGTCTCGCACCGGGAGTTCCGCGTCTTCGGCCCGGATTCAATGATCCCGCGGCTGAAGGACCTGCAGGACTTCATCGGCCAGATAAAATGGTTCCTGGGCAAGGGCCCGCGCCCGCGCTTCGACCGGTGGACCTACTGGGAGAAGTTCGACTACTGGGCCGTCTTCTGGGGTATCAGCATAATCGGGACCTCCGGCCTGGTGCTGTGGTTCCCCGAGTTCTTCGCCGCCGTGCTGCCGGGCTGGGTCTTTAACGTGGCCACCGTGGTGCATAGCGACGAGGCCCTGCTGGCTTCCGGGTTCATCTTCACTATCCACTTCTTCCACACCCACCTCAGGCCGGGGAAATTCCCCATGGACGACGTCATATTCACCGGCAGGATCTCGCTGGAGGAAATGAAAGAGGAACGGCCCGAGGAATACGAAAGGCTGCTGGCTTCCGGCGAGCTGGAGTCGCTCAAGACCGAGCCGACGCCCGAGTGGCTCTGGAATTTCGCCAGGATAATAGGCTTTACCGCGCTGACCATCGGCGTGGTGACCGTGCTGCTGATAATAGTGGCCGTCTTCGCCCCGCTCTTCTAACGACATGAAAAAAAATATTCTTTACCTCTCCATCGCTTTCCTCCTGTGCGGCGGCGCCGCGGCGCGCGCGGCCGAAGACAACCCCTGCCTGATGTGCCACGGGGAAAAAGGCTCCGGGGCGCCTTTCGTGGACCCCGCCAACATGGCCGCTTCCACGCACCATGACCTGGCCTGCAATTCCTGCCACATGGACAAAGACGGCTATCCGCACCCGGAAAAAAAGACCCCGCCCGTTTTCTGCGGCGGCTGCCACACCGACGTGGCCGACCGGCTGATGGGCTCGGACCACGGCAAGGCTATCGCGAAGACCAGGTCCGGCCCGGCCATCTGCCTCTCCTGCCACGGCAGCCCGCACAATGTGCGCAGGCCGACGGACCCGGCTTCCCCGCTGCACCGCTCCAATATTCCCAATACCTGCGACACCTGCCACAAGGACCTTTTCGCAGCCGGCAAGTTCCTCTTCGAGCCGAAGAACACCTACGACAAGACCGTGCACGGCAGGGCCTTCATGAAGGATAAAAATGCGAAAGTGGCCATCTGCATCGACTGCCACGGCGACCACGATATTAATTTCCCGGCCAATTCGGCCAGCCGCATCAACAGGGCCAGGGTCCCCCAGACCTGCGGCCGCTGCCACACCAAGCAGTTCGCCCTCTATTCCAGCTCGGTGCACGGCAAGCAGGTCGCGCGCGGCCATAAAGAGGCGCCGGTCTGCACTTCCTGCCACGGCGAGCATACCATCCAGGCGCACGGCGAGTCCGGCTCCAGCGTCTTCTCCGGTTCGGTGGTGAAGACCTGCAGCAGCTGCCACTCTTCCGAGAAGATCATGGCCCAGTTCGGCCTGCCTATCAACCCCGTAAAGAGTTACATGGACAGCTACCACGGCGTGGCCTTCCGGGCGGGCAGCCTGACGGTGGCCAACTGCGCGTCCTGCCATAAATATCACGACGTGCTCGCGCCCTCCGATCCCAATTCCTCGGTCAACCCGGCTAATTTGCAGAAAACCTGCGGCTCCTGCCACAAGAAGGCCGGGGAACTTGTGTCGAAGGGGAAGATCCACTCGGACCTGACCGTCGCGCAGACCGCCGGCAGCTACGAGTGGCTGCTGGACATGGTAAAGCATACGTATGTCCTGCTTATCGTCCTGACCCTGGGCGGGATGATGCTTCACAATTTGGCCGACCTGTACAGGAAAGCGGTCAGCGGCTGGCATTCGCACCCGCCCGAAGAGAGGATGTCCGTGAACGAACGTGTGCAGCATATCCTGCTTGCGCTCTCTTTCATCGGGCTCGCTTATACGGGCTTCGGCCACAGGTATCCTGATTCCCTTTTCAATACCGTGTTCTTCGCCGGGACCAGCGGGGGGGCACTGCGAACCATACTGCACAGGGTCTTCGGCGGGATGTTCATTCTCCTGGCCGTTTACCACGCTCTCTGGCTGGCGGCGTTCCGGGAGGGCCGCAAGTGCTTTATGGAGCTGCTGCCAGGGCTGAACGATGTCAGGGATTTCTTCCAGCTGCAGAAATTCAATATCTTCCACAAGGGCCAGCCCCCGAAATTCAGGCATTTCAGCTACATGGAAAAAGTAGAGTACTGGGCGCTGATCTGGGGAAGCTTCGTGATGGTGGTCACCGGCTGCGTAGTATGGTTCAGGGACTGGTCGCTGCAGGTCCTGCCCAAGTGGGTGATCGACCTGGCCTTGCTTATACATTTCATGGAAGCCATCCTCGCCTGCCTGGCGATCCTGGTCTGGCATTCCTACTGGACGGTCTTCGATCCCGCGGTCTATCCCATGAACTGGGCCTGGCTGACCGGGAAAGTCGCTCTGCCGCGCGTCGCGGAGGCGAAAGAAGAGGCCGAAGAGAAAGAGTAACTGAAAGGGCCGAAGCCCCGGCAGGACAAGACCTCCGCAAAGCCGCGGGGGTCTTGGTTTTATTGGCTTAAGTCAACGCGCCGGTTGATTTTTGTGTTTTCCGCCGTGAATTTGCGGGAAAGGGGGGCAAAAACATAGAATATACAAGGTAACCCATATACGGCGCCCGCGCATAAGTTCTCAATCTGCTAAAGCGGCGGGCAAAGCCGGCTTAATACAAGGAACGGTTCAACAATGGAAAAGCTTTCCGGTTTTTTACATTTTCTCGGCATCGATATTACCAAGGATAAAGGCTGGCATTTAAACCTCGCCCCCCGGTTCAAGGTCGCCGTCACCGTTATCGCGGTCGGCGCGCTGGTAACGCTGCTGTCGCTCATGCACTATTCCGAGTCGCCTAATTTCTGCAATTCCTGCCATATCATGAAGCCTTATTACGACGCCTGGAACGGCTCCAAGCACAATAAGGTCGCCTGCGTGAAATGCCATTACCCGCCGTCCACGGTCAAGACGCATCTCTGGCACAAGTTCCAGGCCCTGTCGCAGGTGGTGAAGTACGTCACCCGCACCTATTCCTCCAAGCCTTACGCCGAGGTTGAGGACGCCGCTTGTCTCGCAAACGGCTGCCATGCCACCAGGCTGCTCGAGGGCTGGGTCAAGGTCGGCGACAAAGGCGTGCGCTTCGACCACAGGCCGCATCTGACCGAGAAGCGCCGCGGCAGGCAGCTGCGCTGCACCTCCTGCCATTCGCAGATCATGGTCGGCAAGCATATGGAAGTCACTTATGACACCTGCTATACCTGCCATTTCAAGGGAATGGGTTCCGGCAAGGAACTTAAGCCGCTGGGCGGCTGCCTGTCCTGCCATAACCTGCCGGTAAAAGATTTCAAGGTCGGCAATATGTCCTATAACCATAAGGACTATGTGACCAAGCAGGGCGTTACCTGTCTTAACTGCCACCTCGGCGTAGTAAGCGGCGAAGGGGCCGCTTTAAAGGACAGGTGCTTCACCTGCCATAACCAGCCCGAAAAGCTGGACCGCTACGGGGATATACCGTTCATCCACGAGAACCACGTGACCAAGCACCACGTGGCCTGCTTCCACTGCCACCAGGAGATAAAGCACAGCTCCCCGCTTAAAATGGCCCAGGAGGATTCCACCTCCGGCTCCGGCGTAAAAGGAATGCCCGGCAGCCATCCTGTCGGCGTAAGCTTCGACTGTTCCTATTGCCACCAGGACAAGCATTCTACCCAGCTCGAGCTCTACTCCGGGAGACTGCCCGAAGAGATAAAGGGCGCTTCCCTGCCGGAGCTGCCCAGCCCGATGTTCAAAGCGGGCGTCAACTGCATCGGCTGCCATTACCAGGACAAGACCGAGAACGGCGGGTTCAGCGGCCATACGCAGAAGGCCTCCGAGCAGGCCTGCTCGAAATGCCACGGCGAGAAATTCAAGGGGACCTGGGCCCATGTCAAAGGCGACGTCGGGACCGCCCTGAAGCAGCTGGCCGCCAAGATAGAGGCGGGGAAAAGCGAGCTGGCCAAGTCCTCGCGCCCCGCGGCCGAACTTAAGAAAGCGCGCCTGGCGCTGGCCCACGCCGAGAGGCTGGAGCAGTTCCTGGGCGCCGCCCACGGAGAGCACAACATCTACCTGACTTCCATGATCATGCGCGAAGCCGACCGCGCGCTGGGCGAAGCCGGCCGCGCCCTCGCGGTGGAGCTCGCGGACATTTCCGCGGAACCGCTGATCTCCGGTTCCTACTGCGCCACGCAGTGCCACCAGGAGGTGGGGGTTAAAGTCCCGCCGGAAACGGTAAAAGTCCCGGCCTCCAACCCTATCGCGGCTATCGCCGGCAAGATGATGCCGCATAAGAACCATACCGAGATGATGGGCTGCGTGAAATGCCACGACATCGGCGGCCACAAGAGCGTGCCGCTCCGGAAAAATTACGCCGAAACCTGCAAAGAGTGCCATAAATAAAATGGGTGTCCGCGGAGAAGGGGACAGGGCTGAAGCCTGTCCCTTTCTTTTTTGCCGGCTAAGCCGCTGTTTTGTTATACTGTGTGTCTGGAGGAGTATGAGCAAAATTATAATTCCGGCGGCGTCGGCTTTGTTCGCGCTGATTTTTTCAGCCGCTGTTCTCCAGGCCGGTTTGTTCGACAAGAAAAAAGAAGAGGTCAAAAAGGACCCCTTCGCGGAATCCCATGCCGCCGAGACGCTGAAGCTTAAAGCGGCGCCGGGAGCGCATGCGCCGGTGGCCGAGGAAGCCTGCTCGAAGTGCCACGCTTCCCCGAAAGACCCGGCGAAGATGGTCCTGCCGGGCAGGGAGCTTTGCCTCTCCTGTCACAAGGAGCGCGCGGGCGACCTTGCCAAGGCTTCGGTGCACGCTCCCTACAAGGAGATGGAATGCTCGACCTGCCACCAGCCGCACGGCTCCGTGAACCGCGCGCTGTTAAGCGCTCCCGTGAACCAGCTTTGTTCCACCTGCCATACTCTCGGCGACGAGGCTGTGAAAAAATCCCATAACGGCATCACCGTGATCGAAACCGAATGCGTCGCCTGCCATTCGCCGCACGCCTCCGCCAACCCTAAACTGATCACGGAAGTGAAGCAGCATGTTCCTTTTCAGTCCCGCTCCTGCGATATGTGCCACGAAGCCGCGGGAAAGGACGGGAAGTCGGCCCTTAAGGAAACCCCGGAGAAAACCTGCTTCGTCTGTCATTCTGATTTCAAGAAGCTCTCCGAAAAACCCGTGGTCCACCCGCCCTTCGCCGGCGGGGAATGCATGGCCTGCCATGACCCGCACGTGATGCGCCTGCCCGGCCAGCTCAAGAAGCCGCCTCAGGAGCTCTGCCTGGCCTGCCATGACGCCGCTTTAAAGAACAACCATCCTGTCGCGGGGCATCCTACCTCCAGGAAGGGCGTTAAGGACCCGCGGCGCAAGGATCAGCCTTTTGACTGTGTTTCCTGCCATTTGCCGCATTCGGGCCTCCTTGCTAAACTGACCAGGGAAGACCCGATGACGATGTGTGAGGGGTGTCACCAACAATGAAAATATCATCCTGTTTCTTTATGGTCCTGTTCTTTGCCGCGCAGCCGCTTTTCGCGGCCGCGCCGCCTGACATCGTATTCCCGCCCGCTCCCGACGAGCCCCGCCTCCGCTTTATCCGCGCCATTGCCGGCAAGAACGACCTTGCTGGCAAGAGCGGCACCGCGTGGGGGAAGATCTGGAAAACAGTCACCGGCGCCGAGCAGGAGGGGCTGGCGCTCATGCGGCCTTACGGTCTCTGGGTGCAGGGCGGGCGGATCTTCGTGGCCGATACAGAGGGCGCCTCGGTGGTCATACTCGACCTGGATAAAAAAGTGGTGGGGCGCATCGGCGCCGGCGCGCAGGAAAGGCTGACCAGTCCGATCTCCGTCGCGGTGGACCAGTCAAGCCGCGTTTTCGTCACGGATTCCTCTGTAAATCTTGTGAAAGCCTATTCTCCTGACGGTAAAATACTCTGGCAGACCGGCTCACTGGGAACCGCGGGAGGGGAGATCAAGAAGCCTACCGGTATTTCCATTGGCCACGGCGGCGAAGTTCTGGTCGCGGACACTGGAAATTCCCGCATTGTCGCACTCTCCTCTGACACCGGCTCTTTTCTAATGGAATTCGGCAAGAACGGCGCCGGCCCCGGCGAACTGTCGGTGCCGGCCAATCTCTGGGTGGAGCCGGACGGCACAGTGCTGGTTTCAGACAGCATCCTCTGCCGCGTGCAGGCCTTTTCCCCGGAGGGAAAGCCGCTGTTCAATTTTGGCGAATGCGGGAATATGGCCGGTTATATGGCCCGTCCCCGCGGCGTCGCTTCGGATTCGGAAGGCAATATCTATGTGGTGGACGCGCTTTTTAATATGGTGCAGATCTTCAACCGTGAAGGTAAACTGTTGCTGTTTTTCGGGGGCAACGGCGCGGGCCCGGCTTCTTTCCAGCTGCCCGCCGGCATCTTTATAGACCCTTCGGACCGGGTCTATGTTTCAGATTCGTACAACCGCCGCGTTCAGATCTTTCAGTACCTTAAGAAGAAATAGGGGGGAATGTGACTTTCTACGGCAATATTTTATTCGCTCTGCTTTTGCCGGCGGTAATGCCGGTTTCCGCGGCTGTTCCGGCCGCGCCCGCAGCAGTGGAATTAAGCACCGCGCCGGCCGACTGCATGACCTGCCACAAAGCGGTGGGAGCCTATAAGTTCACGCACGGCCCCGTCGGGGTCAATATGTGCGCCGTCTGCCATGTGGACGAGAAGCCCGCCGCCGACCCCGCCAAGCGCCATGTGTTCTCTTTCGCCGGCGCCCAGCCGGAACTCTGCCTGGCCTGCCATGAAGGGCTGCGCGGAAAAGTCCGGTCCAGTAAGTTTAAGCACCAGGCGGCCAGGACCTGTACGGTCTGCCACGACCCGCACGGCTCCGGGCAGAGATTTTTCCTGAGGGGGAAAAATATGGGCTCCCTCTGTTCCTCCTGTCACGAGAACAAGATGAAAGGGGTCGTTCAGCATAAACCCGCCAAGATCTCCTGCGCCCTCTGCCACGATCCGCACGGCTCGGATACCGACAAGCTTCTTAAAGACAGCCAGCCCGAGCTGTGCCTGTCCTGCCACCAGAAACTGCGTTCCGTCCTGGCCGGCAAGTATATGCACGGCCCGGTGCAGACCGGCTGCACCACCTGCCACAACCCGCACAGCGCGCCCAAGCCGCTGCTGCTTCAGGCGGATTCAAAAAAAGAGCTTTGCCTGAACTGCCATGATGACATCGCTAAAAAGCTTAAAGCGGTGAAGCGGCCGCATCCGGCGGTGGCGGCGGCCGGCTGTACCGGCTGCCATGTGCCCCACGCCTCGGAGCAGCCGAGCCTTATTAAGGAGCCGCTCGCGAAACTCTGCACCTCCTGCCACAAGGAGAAGGCCGCCGAGCTGAAGAGCCCCTTCCTGCACGGGCCGGTCGCCCTCGGCCAGTGCCAGGCCTGCCACGACCCGCACGGATCTAACGACCCGGAGATACTGAAGACCTTCTTCCCTGAAGGGTTCTATAACCCTTATCAGGATGGGCTTTATGCCCTGTGCTTCAACTGCCACGAGAAGAACATCGCGCGCGAGGCCAAAACGACGACCCTGACCAACTTCCGCAACGGCGACGTGAATCTGCATTACTCGCATGTCCATTCCGAGAAAGGCAGGAGCTGCAAGGCCTGCCACGCGGTGCATGCCGCCAGCCAGCAGAAGCATATCCGGACGCAGGTCCCGTTCGGAACCTGGATGCTGCCTATAACTTTCAAGAAGACCGCTACCGGCGGGTCCTGCGCGGTGGGCTGCCATAACCCCAGGGCTTATGATCGCGTCAAAGCGGTGGGGGCCCAATGATCCCCCGCCGGCTGCTTTTCATTCTCTCTTTCGTTTCATTCTCCTGCATGACCGCGTTTTGCGCCGAGGCAAATCCGCTCCGGAACCTGGAGATAGGCGCGGCCGGCTTCCCTTTTTCGCTTTCCGATATGAAAGGGAATGCCGTAACGCTCGATAAATATAAGGGGAAACCGGTAGTGATCTGTTACTGGCGCCGAGGCCAGCCTTATTCCGAGAAAATGCTCTCGGTGCTCGCGAAGGAACATTCCAGGTTCGCCGCGAAAGGCGTTGAATTCCTGGCCATAGCCGGCAAGGACGAGGAAGAGGCCGGATCTTACAAAAATCCGGAAATCCCTTTTCCCATGCTGCTTGACGATAAGAGGGAAGTTTACGGCTCCTACGGCCTGTTCATCCTTCCCACTACTTTTATCCTGAACAAAGAACACCGCCTGGCGGCTTATTTTGCCAGCTACCAGGATGGGGTAGATTCGGAGATAGAGGATGCTCTTTCAAAAGTGCTGGGTATTAAGGAAGCGCCCAAAGCCCCGCCCCGCTACGGCAAAGCCGAGGGCTCGGAAGATCCTGAGCTTAACTTCGCCCGCAAACTGCTTGAGGACGGCAGGCCCGAGGAAGCGCTCCCGCTGCTGGAAGAGGGACTGAAAAAATCTCCCGGCTTTGAATTAAAATTATTATCCGGGCAGGCCCTGTTTGAGCTGAACAGGCTTGAAGAAGCCCGGGTCCGGGTGGAAGATTGTCTTAAAGAAAGCCCTGCCTCACGCCCGGCCATGCTGCTCCTTGGAAGGACCCTCACCCTGCTCGGCCGCTATGAACCGGCCGAGGAGCTGCTTAAGAAAACGCTGCTTTCGAATCCTTATCCCGGGAAAGCCCATTATTACCTTGGAGATCTTTATGAAAAGACCGGGCGCAAGGACCTGGCTCTCGCCGAATACCGCCTGGCGCTTGAAGGCGTATTCCGCAGGTAGCGTAATATTGTTCCTGGCCGGCTGCCTGGCTACGGCCCCGCGGCCCTCCGTGCACCAGCCTTACGGTGAGCACCGGTGCGAAGCCTGCCATGATATGGCGGGGGCGCCGGCGCGCGGGATCTCCGAATCTTCTTTTTCCGGGGAAGTGGCGGAACTGTCCGCCCGCGGCGAATACGGATTGGCCCCGGGCCCAGAAGATAATTCGTACGCTCAATTGCGCTACCGCGTGGATAAACTTTGTTTCCAGTGCCACGGCGTGCTGAATCCTGAAGCCCTTGAAAATAAAGGCAAATGGGTGCATGGTCCGTTCCAGGCGGGAGTGTGCCTGGCCTGCCACGCCCCGCATGAATCGCCGAACCCCAAGTTGCTTACGGTTTACCCGCTTGAAAAGCTTTGCGCGCAGTGCCATGCGGATTTTCACGCCAAAAAAGGCGCCGCCGCTTATCCCTCCAGGCCCTGCGCGGCCTGCCATTCCCCGCATTTCCAGGACAAAGCTCCGTCGGCATAGGCCCAAAGGCCACCTGTCGCTGACAACGGGCCCGGAGTCCTGCGCGAAAGCACAAGTTCCACCCGCCCGCACAGGTCCCCGGCAAACAAACCGGGGCCCGCTCTTAAACGCAGCTGCACCAGCTGCGTCACCTATAGTCTACCCTGTGTGCGCTGTAAACAAATTTAAGGTGGCTAAAGACCCAGTTTCAGGATGTCATTAGGCCTACTGCCAGGACCTATATAGGCCCATGTGCACCTGGGTATAAAAACAAGTCCGATATAGGCACTAGGCCACTTAATAAAAACCGTTCCGGGCCGTATACTATTGGTATGGCGAACCTGAAAAATATATCCAAGATCGGCGCGGCGGCGGTAATCCTTTCGCTTTTCTCCCACGCGGGTGCAAAAGCCGCTGACATCTCGTTCGACGGCAGAACGCGTTCCGGTCTTTCAGTAACGGAAATTAAAGCCCAGGAAAACCAGCTATCAAACCCATATTCCTATTTTACCTCAGCGGGTTTTGAGGGAAAAGAGTTTCCTGTTTCTGCCATAATCATGGATGTCCCAAAAGTGGACACACCCGCCGCCGAACCTTTGAGCATACCTCTGGGCAACTTCGGCGTTGTCCTCACGCAAGGTATCGATGCCCGCAGAAACATCCGGGATGGCGTCGTTTTCAGGGGCGGCTCGCTGGATAATGAGGCCTCATACGCGTTTTTGCGCGATATAGGCGTCAGCGCCGTTGTAAACCTTCAAAGTCTGCACCGCGGCGACCCGGCTCTCTGCGCCAAGTACGGCCTGAAGTGTCTGGAATCAGGGATACTTCCTTTCGATTTCATCAGTCTGACCAAAAGCCCGGCTTTTCAGGAAGCTTTCCGCTTTGTCCTTGATGAAAGAAAAGCCGGCAAAAAGGTTTATATCCACTGCATGAAAGGCAAAGACCGGACCGGGGCCCTCGCGGCGGCTTTGATCATAAGGGAGCAGGCCTGCGGCGGAGATTTCGACAAAACCCGGCTGCGCGACACCATAGAGGAGTCGCTTAAGACGCATCATTTCTGGCTCCGCAACTATCCAAAATGGCATGCGGAAATAACCGGCTGGGCTGATAATTTTGAGGGGAATAAGGATTGGCTCTGTAAGTGACCGGACAAAAGGACCTGGGTTTAAAAAATGCGCGGCATAGAGAAGTCAGCGCATGGGTTACCAAACAACGGGACGATTCGGAGGAAATATGAGGAGAGTTACAGTATCAGAAACAGTCAGCGCGCTTGCCATGCTTTTTTTTGTTTCAACGGCATCCGCTTCCGATCTTGAAAGCCTGGCGGCGGACAGCCGGCTGGCTTTCGCCAATCAGGAGTTTATATCCGGAGAAAGCCTGTCCGATATCCCCAACCCGGGGGAACCGGCGTATATTGAAAAGGGAGGCGAGGGCCCGTATTATCCGGCAACCAATGACGGTAAAGCTCCTGATTTCAACAGCCCGATACCCAATTTCGGCCTGGTTGTGGAAGGCGTATATAGAGGCGCAAGGATCACTACAGATGAGCATTTCAAGTTCCTTAAAGATATGGGGATAAACACCCTCGTCAACCTGCAGTGGCCTCTTAAAAACGATGCCAGGCTTTGTGAAAAATATGGTTTAAATTGTTCTTATGATCCAGTGATAATCGTTCCGCTGGTTGATTGGTATTTTGATATGAAAGCCCTTAAAAAGACTTTCGGGTTTTCGGTGAGCGAACTTAAAGCCGGCAGGAAGATTTACATTCATTGCCACTTCGGCAGGGAAAGGACCGGGATTCTGGCGGCCGCTTTAACGATAAGGAACAGTATGTGCGATCCTGAAAAACAGAAAGACCTCCGGCTTAAGGAAAACACCTGGAAAACAGTTGAAGCCGGGTTTAAGAAATACGGTTATAAAAGCACGTATGCCAGACCTTTCCGTGAAATGCGGTCCTGGATAGATGACTTCGAAAACAACAAAGACTGGCTCTGCCGGTAAGTGGGAAGTTTCTAAAGTTATATCGTAAGCCATGCGGATATTGGAGGCCTAGTAAACTATGACGAAAAGAATATTTTTAACCGTAATTTTAACTGCGGTCCTTTCCGGAGCGACATACGCCGGGGGCGGTGCGATAGGAGAGCTCAAATTGTCCGCGGCCGCGACTCCCGCATATTCCCGTATTCCGGCCCCTGAAGCGGCGGAACCCGCGAAAGTTGAAACCGGAAAACCGGATGCGAAATCGGCGCTTCAAAAATACGGCTGTCTCGCCTGCCATCGCTATAAAGGCGAAGGCGGCACGTTCGGACCCGCGCTTGACGCGAAATTAAAGCGGCATAACAGAGACTGGGTGAAGAAAAAACTGCTAAACCCTCCCTCCCCGGCCATGCCGCCTTTCTCCGGAACGGATAAAGAACTGTATGAGTTTATCGACGCGATACAACAGTAAACTAAAAAACCATGCCGGGCGCCGGACAAAGAGACGCAGAGACATGCCGTGTCCCGCAAAAACCGGCAGTTGACCTGAAGTGTAAAGAATCAAGGAGACGCAGGTACGAATAGCGGGGACGGGCTTCGGCCACGGGCTTCGGCCGGGCTTCGGCCATTGACAAACCTGAAAGCGTCTGTTATAACATTCCGTAGAAATATATACTTTCGGAACCCGCGTATGAAACTGAAGAACCTGCTAAGACTGACACTTCTTTTGCTGCCTATCTTTCTGTTTGTCTTCTATAGCGGCAAAAAGACCAGGTTTCCGGCTAATCTCCGGGACTCGGTCCGGGAGAGGCGCCCTTGCAGCCGCGCCGCAGCGACTCCCGGGGATTCGGATTTTTACGCGGCAAGTTCTCCCATGTCCCAGGGCGTGTTCTCCTGCCTTTCCTGCCACGACGGAACTATAGCCCCGGTAGACAGTTCATATGCCGGGAACGCCGGCTACGACGGCCCCTCGCACGGCGAGGGCTCGGCGAGCCATCCCGTCGGCATCGACTACGCGCGTGTCATGCGGGACCACCCGGACGATTACAATGACCCGGCGATGAATCCCGGGATCCGCCTTTCCGACAATAAAGTTACCTGTCTTTCCTGCCACGACAGGGACAGCGCCGGTAATTTTAAAGTCTCCGGCTCCCAGACCTCTCTCTGTCTTACCTGTCATAAGCTGTAATCCCCGTACTTGATCAAGGACAATGCTGCCTCCCGCTGCTTTCCGCCCGACGGGCGCGCGCGGCCGCGCGGCGCTTTTATATTGAGGGAAGTCAATGCTGTAAATCAATTTCGGCCTTGTCTTGCGATTGTTCTGCCTTCCACCGGTATTTAATACCATCTATGTATGGAAGTTTGGGTGCTCGTTGAGTTCCCTCAAAGGTGAGGAATACAACTTTGGCGGTACGGAAACAGCCAGAACATAAATCAAGGAGATTATAATTAATGAAGAAAATTAATATAGCGTTAGTCGCGGGCATCATCGGTACGCTCGCTGTCGGTCAGGCGCTGGCCGGTTTCGCCGGTTCCAAGCATGACTTCACGGCCTCGGGCGGTACGCCGATAGCGGGCGTCACTGAATCCTGTAAAGCTTGTCATGTTCCCCATAAACCCCTCATGAATACGCCACTGTGGGCGCATGCCCTGAGCAGCTACAGCTACAACCTGTACAATACCAATGCCGGCTACACCGGCCCCAACGGCGCGGCTTACGACGCCTCCCCGGCCAGCCTGGCCGGCAGCAAATCGGCGCTCTGCCTGTCCTGCCATGACGGCACGGTGGCGGTCGCGGGCACCACTTACGTGGGCACCGGCAACATAATGTGGAACAACGGCGCGGCGGCCGGCGGAGCGAACCCGAGCAACGGCCTGCGCGGCAGCCACCCCATAGCGGTCAACTACGCTACGGTGCGCACGAACCAGGCTTCCGAGTACAATGATATCACCGCGGACGCCGCCGTGAAGCTCGACGGCTCCAGCAAACTGCAGTGCACCACCTGCCACAACGCCCATAACAAGGTGACCGGCACGAAGATGCTTGTGAAGGCGAATACCAACAGCGCCCTCTGCATCACCTGTCATAATAAATAAGCAAGCAGGCTAACAAAGAAAGCCCCCGGAGATCCCGGGGGTTTTTTTTGCATCCGCTCGTCGTTAAAATTCCGGCCGGTGATAAAAGTCAATTAGCGTCTTGTATTCGATTATAGGCCATTATTTTTTTTATTTATAGGCCCAAGGACCCTTATGCGGCGGCGCGGCAGGTGTTAGAATATGAGTATAGAAAAGACATCGGCAGCGCAGCGGATCGGTAAGGCTAAGTAAAAATATTAAGGAGATAAAAATGAAGAAGATCAATATAGCGGCGGTCGCGGGTCTCATCGGTGTTTTCGCGGTCGGTCAGGCGCTTGCCGGTTTCGCCGGTTCCAAGCACGACTTCTCGGCTACCGGCGGCACGCCGATAGCGGGCGTCACTGAATCCTGTAAAGCCTGTCACGTTCCCCATAAACCCCTCATGAATACGCCCCTCTGGGCGCATGCCCTGAGCAGCTACAGCTACAATCTGTACAATACCAATGCCGGCTACACCGGTCCCAACGGCGCGGCTTACGACGCCTCCCCGGCCAGCCTGGCCGGCAGCAAATCGGCGCTCTGCCTGTCCTGCCATGACGGCACGGTGGCGGTCGCGGGCACCACTTACGTGGGCACCGGTAATATAATGTGGAACAACGGCGCGGCGGCCGGCGGCGCTAACCCGAGCAACGGGCTGCGCGGCAGCCACCCCATCGCGGTCAACTACGCGACGGTGCGCGCGAACCAGGCTTCCGAGTACAATGACATCACCGCTGACGCCGCCGTGAAGCTCGACGGTTCCAGCAAAGTGCAGTGCACTTCCTGCCACAATGCCCATAATAAGGTCACCGGCACCAAGATGCTCGTGAAGGCGAATACCAACAGCGCCCTCTGCATCACCTGCCACAATAAATAAGTTGATGGATCAATAAAGAAAGCCCCCGGGGTATCCCTCGGGGGCTTTTTTACATCAGACAGTACGGGAAGTTGTAAAAAACATCGCTTTAAATTCCGCACATAATATTTGTCGCAAAGTTCTTTATAATTTATAAAATATATACAGTGAAAAAGCAACCTGCAGTAATTGTACTCTGGATCCTTGCGCTGGTTCTTCCAGTGTGGTTCCTGCCTGCCTCTTTTGAGGCGTTTCTCCTTCCTAAAACAGTTCTTCTGACCATAGGCGCTTTAGCCGCTCTTGCCCTCCGTATTTCCCTGCCGGATGGCGGGCAGCGCTGGGGGGCTCGTTCCTGGGCCTGGGCCGGCATCTTAGCTATTGTGATCTTTTCTTATGCGGCCAGCCCCTGGCGCGCGGCCGGATTTGAGGCCTGCGCTTTGCTCGCCGGCTTTGCTTTGGCCGGCCTGGGCGCCAGCCTTATCCTGCGCCCTGACGGCGCGGAAACGGCGGCGCAGGCCGCCTCCCTGGCTGCGGTCGCGGTTTCCGCGTGGGCGCTCTGGCAGGGCCCCGGCGCTCCTTCCACTATAGGCAATCCCGATTTCCTGGCGTCTTATCTTACCGGCTGCGGGCCGCTGCTCTGCGCTTTGTCTTCGCGCTCCAAAGGCTGGCGCGCCTGGGCCTGGGCCGCCGCCGGCGCTCTTTGTTTCGCGGCCCTGCTGTCTTCCGGCAGCCGCGCGGCCTGGCTTGCCGCCGCCCTCGTCTGGCTGCCTGCTTTCGCGCTTGCCTGGAGAAAGACCGCCGGTTCAGGCCGCGCGGCGCTGAATACGATGGCGGTTTTTTGCGCGCTTTTTCTTGTTTCCAACCTGGCTTTTGGCTCCAGGACCTTTATATTCGTCCGTGAGAGAGCCGCTTCCGCCCTGCGCACCGACACCAAAGCTTTCAGCGGCAGGAAACTTATGTGGAAGGCCGCGCTCGAGATGGTCAAAGACCGGCCGCTGCTGGGCCAGGGGCCGGGTGGTTATCATTACAGGTATCTTGAGTTCCAGGCCGTAGAATTGAGCAAGCCCGGCGCTGCTGCGCTGGGCAGGTATTGGACCTACACTCATTCCGCGCATAATGCCTATCTGCAGCTCGCCGCCGATACAGGTTTGTCAGGCCTGGCTGCTTTTTTTGTTTTGATAGTGCTGTCTGTTAAAGGCTGGCTGAAGTCACGCAGCAATTCGCCGCCGGGCGAGTTTCTCCTGCGCGACGCCTGGGCGCTCTCGGCGCTGGCCCTCCTTGTCGACGGCTTTCTGGGGCTTACGCTGCAGCTTCCGGCCAGCGCTTTCCTGCTCGCCCTGGCGCTGAACGCCGCCCCGGCGGCGGAATCCGGCCAGATCTCTGTTCCGAACCTGACGCCCCAGGCCTCTTTCCTGCGCTGGTCCCTGGCGGCCCTGCTCCTGGCCGCGGCCATCCCGGTCGCGCGGCTTCAGGCATCCGATATCCTCGTAGGCCGGGCGCTGGCCGCGGTGCAGTCCAATGAACCGGCCAGGGCCGAAGCCGCCCTTGAGAAAGCTACGGCCGCCGCGCCTATGCACGCTAGAGCGCACTTTTTTAAAGGGAATGTGCTTTTGATGCAGGGACGGCCGGGAGAGGCCGTGGCGCCTCTGACGGAGGCCCTGCGCCGGAGCTCGGACCCGAATATCCCTTACGACCTGGCTCTTGCCTACCTCGAACAGGACGATCTTGTCTCCGCCAGGCGCTGGTGTGCCGCCGCTATCCAGCTTAAACCCGTATTCCCGGAGGCCTTTGCCACTCTTGGCTTTATCAGCCGTCGCCAGGGGCAGGATACGGAAGCCGAGGGCTGGCTGCGCCACTCTCTGGAAGCTATGCCCGGAAACCCGGCCGTGGAGCGGGAACTGGGCCTGATCGCCGCCGGGGCCGGCCGTAAAGCTGAAGCTTTGAGCCTGCTTGTCCCGCTGGCGCGCGCTTATCCCGACGATGAAGAAGTCTCCAGAATTTTACGCAGCCTGGGGGCGAAATGAAAAAGATAGCGCTCACGCTGCTTATCTCTGTTTCCATTTTTTCGTTTTTTCTTCTCCGGCCCGCGCCTTTAACAGTGGCCGCTGCGGACGCTGCCGTTCTTGAATGGCCAGAGCCGCCCGCCCCGGCGCGCCTGCGCTTTCTGGAGGCCCACTCCGGCATGCCTGGAAACGCCGCAGGGCACGGGATAGGGAAAGTTTGGAAATTCCTTCTCGGGATCACCGGGGTTAATTCCAGCCCGCGGCGCCTTATGGCTCCGACCGGTATCTTCGCCGGCGGCGGGATGATCTATGTGGCCGATCCCGGCGCGCACGGGGTGCTGCGCTACGATGAGGTCAAAAAAAAGGCGGAATGGCTGCCTAAGGGCCGCAAGCCGAAATTCGTCAGCCCGGTCGCGGTTACGGTCGCCCCGGATGGTAAGATCTTTGTGGCAGATTCCGCCCTGGGTAAGGTTTTCGCGCTGGACGCCGAGGGCCGGTATCTCTGGGAACTGCGCGGGGACCCGGAGGGGATGGGCCAGCCGGCTTCCCTCGCTCTCGGGGACGGCAGGCTCTTCGTTTCCGACTCCCGCGAGCACAGGGTGGCGGTCTATGGCCTCGACGGGGTGTTTCTTTATTCCTTCGGCCGCCGCGGGCTGAAGGCGGGGGAATTTAATTTTCCTACCTATATGTGGTTCGACGCCGCGGCCAAGCGGCTTTTTGTCTGCGACTCCGGCAATTTCCGCATACAGATATTGACCCCGGAAGGCAAGCCTCTGTCCGCTTTCGGCGAGAACGGGGACAGGCCGGGCCGTATGGCGCGGCCCAGGGGGGTGGCGCTTGATTCAGACGGGAATGTCTACTCCATAGACGGGGCGCTGGAGGCTGTACAGATCTTCGACCAGACGGGCCGGCTGCTTCTTTTTGTAGGCCGTGAGGGCTCGCGTCCCGGAGAGTTCTCTCTGCCGGGCGGCGTCTTCGTAGATGAAAAAGACCGCGTGCTGGTGGCAGACACTTTTAACGCCCGCGTGCAGGTGTTCCAGTACCTAAAGGAGAAACAGCCATGACCTTTCACGATGGCATTAAAAAAGTTTTAAAGCCCGCCTGCCTGCTGGCGGCCGCGGGGTTCGTGCTCTGGCTGCAGGACCCGGCGCGCGCAGCCTCTATCATAAATTCAAAACACAACCTCTCCGTAGGCAGCGCCACCACGGGGCCCAAATCCTCCGCCGAGAACCAGGTCTGCGTCTTCTGCCATACCCCGCACAAGACGGGGGAGAATATCCCGCTCTGGAATAAGACACAGACAGTGCAGACTTTTACTTTCTATTCTTCCAACTATATTAACAACTACCTTGGAATGACCGCACCGGCGATGAGCGCAATGGCCGGCACCCGCACTAAATTATGCCTCTCCTGTCACGACGGGGTGACGGCTCTGGGCGGCGTTTACAACCTGGGAAATTCTCCCGCCACAATAGCGGTAACGGGTTCGCTTTCCGCCGGGGCCAATTTGGGGCTGGATCTTTCCAACGACCACCCGGTGCTTTATGACGTCAAACCCGGCGCGGGCCCTCCCACCGCCCCCGGAACTAACCCGGAGATACAGCTTCCCGCCGCCGGAGACAAGGTCAAGGTATACGGCGCTACCAACCGCGTGGAGTGCACCTCCTGCCATGATCCGCATGACGACCAGTTCACAAAGTTCCTTGTAAAATCCAATACGGGCGCCGCGCTCTGCACCACCTGCCACGTGAAAAGCGGTTTCACCGGCAGCGCTCACCAGGTTTCCGCCGTTTCCTATACTCCGGCCGGTCATACGGCCACCACGGTCGGAGAATGGTCCTGCCGCAACTGCCACCGCAGCCACGGGGCTTCCGCGACCCAGGCCTACCTGTTGACCGGGGCCGAGGAAGCTACCTGCTACACCTGCCACGGCAACCCGCCGCTGACGGGCGCAAAAAATATTCAGGCTCTTTTCGCCAAGACTTATAAGCATCCTACCGGAACCGTTTCCGCTAAACACAAGGATCCTGAACAGAACGGGACTAACTTTACTTACTCTCCGGCCAATAACCGCCACGCCGAGTGCCAGGATTGCCATAACCCGCACCAGGCCAAAACAGGGACGCACACGGCTCCGACCAACCTGATCTCCAATGTGCTGCTGGGGCAGTGGGGCGTAGAGCCTGCTTACGGGACTACCGCCTGGATACCGGCCGCTTCGTATGCGCGTCAGGTGTTCACGAATACCACAGGCTATAAGGAGTACCAGCTTTGCCTCAAGTGCCACTCCTCTTACGCTTTCGGTACTACGCCCCCGGCGGGCATAACGGACCAGACCACGGAGATGAACCCTAATAACCGCTCCGCCCATCCGGTGCTGCGCAATCTTAACAGCCAGACCGCAAGCACAACGCCCAAACTCCTGGCTGCCGCGCAACTGTCGGCGCCCTGGTCCGCAGGCCGCGGTACACAGACCATGTACTGCTCCGACTGCCACGGCGAGGATACCGCGGGAGAGCCCAAGGGCCCGCACGGCTCCAGTATAGCGCGCATGAAGAAAGGGACCAATAAATACTGGCCCGCCAAGTCGGGCGGCGCCCTTTACACGCTTGATGACTTCCCCGGCGGTAGCAACAGCGGCGCCAATACCTCGGCGGGCCTCTTCTGCCTCAACTGCCACCCGATGTATTCGGGAACCAGTTTTATGAACAACGTTCATAAGGAGCACAACCAGAAGAACCAGGGGCTGACCGTCCCCTGTGTATCCTGCCACGTCGTCGTCCCGCACGGCAGCCGGCGTTCGCGCCTGATCGGTTATGCTTCCGATCCGGCGCCGTATAATTACAACGGCGCGGGGGCCCGTGACAAGTTAATTCTGTCAGGCTTCAAGAAAGCAACCACTCCCACCGGGTATTCCAAGTCTAACTGCTACAGCACGGCCTCGGGCTGCACCACCCATAACATGAACAGTGGGATGGACCCGTGAGGCGTCTATTAGCGGCGCTAAAGCGCGCCACGGCCTCGCCGCGTACAGTCCTGTCACTGATGGCGGCTTTTACCGTATTGTGTATCGCGGGTTTCCTGGGTGGCCGGGCGAACGGGGAGTCTTCCGCGTTTTTTGGTTCTCCGGTATTCCTGATTGCCGCTGTGGCGGCTGCCCTTGTCCTTGTTTACTCGCTTTGTCTCCAGGTGAGGAGTCTTCGCTCACTGTACCTAAACCGGCATTCCTCTTCCCTTATCCTTCAGCGCTGTGGAGCGCTTACTCTTCATACCGGCCTTTTACTAATCATCTCTGCGGGGCTGTGGGCCTACGCTTTTGAAGTGCGAGGTTTCCTCCAGCTTATGGAGGGGGAAATCTTCTCCGGCGGCGAGTCTGAATTACTGTTGGTGGAAAAAGGCCGCCTGGCCGGGTCTTTCAACGCGCCTTTCCGCCTGACCCTTAACAGCCTGGCGCACGACTACTGGGAGAACGGCTCTCCGCGCGATTTTGCCAGCCTGCTCCTGGTGGAGGATGGCGACGGGGCCAGGGAGGAGCGGCTTGCTCTCAACTCGCCGCTGACCCTGTCCGGTGTTTCGGTTTTCCAGTCGCCGCATTACGGCTACAGCGTAACGGTGGGCCTTAAGCGCCCGGCCGGTGAAGAAGTCTTTACCCATTTCCTGCTTGACCGGCCGCAGAGGCAGGGCCGGCCGGCCGTGGGCGGGTCGGATTTTCCTACTACGGCCTACCAGGTGAAGTTAAGCCTGAAGCCGGACCTTGGCGGAGGGAGTTTTTTTCTTAAGGACCCGGCAGTGGAAGCTGCGGTGAGCGAGCGCGGGGCCGTGGTATATAAGGGTCCGCTGCCGGCCGGGAAAAGCGTGCGTTTCGGCGGCGGCGAACTGCGCCTGGCCGACCTCCGGTACTGGAGCGGCATCTCTCTTTCACGCGGGCGCGCCGCCTGGACCGCCTATCTGGGATTTTTTCTCTGTGTTCTCGGGGCCGCGCTTATCTACGCGCGGCCGCGCGGCGCCGCTTTCTCCACGGAGGCCGACTATGGCGGCTGAGGCCTGGCTTCCCCTGCAGGCCGTACTTCATTGGGCGGCTGTGCTCTTTTATATCCTTGCCACCTGGTTCTTTGCCGCCGGGGCCTGTTTCGGCAGCGCTAAAGGGCAGCTCCGCGGAGAACGCCTGGCCGCCTTCGGCCTGGTACCTCACTTAGCGGCGCTGGCTCTGCGCTGGTGGGTCGTCGGGCACGGCCCCTATATGACCCGCTACGAAGTGCTTTCTTCCGACGCTCTGGCGGCCGTCGCTCTTTACCTTGTAATTTCCCGCTTGCGCGGCGGGCTGAAACCTGTCGGACTGCTAGTGCTGCCGCTCTCTTTCCTGCTTATGGCGGCCGGGCTTCTTACCGATCCTTCCGTCAGCTATCTGCCGCCATCTTTGCGCGGCGTCTGGCTGGTCTTTCATATCCTGTTCGCTAAAATAGCGGCGGGCTCGCTCACCATAGCTTTCGGGGCCGCCGCGCTCTACCTGGTCAAAGAGAGCCGCCCCGGCTGGAGCCTGTCCGCCCGCCTGCCGTCTCTTGAGGTTATGGACGCGAACGCCCACCGCTTTACCAGCTTCGGCTTTATCTTCTGGAGCATTATGATCGCCGCGGGCGCGATCTGGGCCGACCAGTCCTGGGGCCGCTACTGGGCCTGGGACCCGGTGGAGACCTGGTCTTTAATTACCTGGCTGCTTTTCGGCGTTTCCCTGCACGCGCGCCGCTTTCACGGTCTGCGCGGCCGCGGCGCGGCCTGGCTGACGACCGCCTGTTTTGCCGTCTCGCTTTTCACTCTCTTCGCCGTGCCTTTCGTGACCGGCTCGCTTCATACGGAGTATTTTAAATGAAAGCAAAAGTCCTGCTTCTAACCCCGCCCTACCATTGCGGCGTAGTGGAATCCGCCGGGACCTGGGTTCCGCTTTCCCTGGTCTGCGCCGCCGGCGGCCTGGTGAAAGCCGGCTACGAAGTGGAAATTTACGACGCTATGTCGCTGTTCACTACGCACGCTGACATAGAAGAAAAAATACGCGCCTCGCGCCCGGATTTTGTGGGCTGCACCGCCATTACGGCTACGGTCAATGACGCCATCCTGGTGCTGGCCTCGGCCAAGCGCGTCAGTTCCCGCATTGGAACTTTCCTGGGCGGCGTCCACCCGACTTTCATGTGGAAGGAGATCCTTGAAGCGCCAGGCTCCCCGGTGGATTTCGTTGTCCGCGGCGAGGGAGAGACCACCGGGCCCGAACTTCTCGACCGGCTTATCGCCGGCAAAACAGCGCTGGATGTTCCCGGTGTCGCCGGGCGCGACAGCGAAGGGGCCGCGGCGGCCGGGCCCCTGCGTCCCGACGCGCCGGTTCTTGACCTCCTGCCCGCCGCCTGGGAGTTGCTCGACTGGAAGACTTATACTTTCCGGCCCCGCCCGGGCTCCATATCGGCCATTCTTTCTTCTTCGCGCGGCTGCGAGCAGGCCTGCTCTTTCTGCAGCCAGCAGAAGTTCTGGGGCAAGCATTGGCGCGCCCGCTCCCCCGAGTCTTTCGTGAACGAGCTCGAGCGCCTTAACCGCGACTTCGGCGTTTCCATCGCCATGCTCTCCGACGAAACCCCGACGGTGGACCGGGACCGCTGGCGCCGCATCCTGGACCTGCTCATAACGCGCAAGCCCGGCGTGGAACTGATGCTGGAGACCCGCGCCGACGATATCGTGCGCGACAAGGCGTGGATGGCCGATATGCGCCGCGCCGGTATCGTGCATATCTATATCGGCGTGGAGTCCCAGTCGCAGAAAACCCTCGACCTCTTCAAGAAAGACCAGAAGGTGGAGACTTCCCGCGAGGCCATACGCCTGATCAACGAGGCGGGGATCATCAGCGAGACGGCCTTCGTCCTCGGCATGCCCGACGAGACCCCCGAATCTATCCGCAACACGGTGAAAGCGGCGCTCGACTATAATCCCGACATGGCTTTTTTCATGGCAATAGCGCCCTGGCCTTATTCGGACCTGTACAAAGATGTGGAACCATATATCGAGACGCGTGATTATGCGGACTATAACCTGGTGAAGGCAGTGGTAAAGCCGCTCGCCATGACCCGCGCCGAGGTGGAAAAAGAACTGACCGGGGCTTTCCGCGAATTTTACATGAAGCGCCTGCAGGGCCTCGATAAAATGTCGGGCGAAAAGCGGAAATATATGATGGCGGTGACCCGGCTGCTGGCCAGCCACTCCTATCTTAAAGACCAGATGAAAGGCCTTGGCGACGGCAAGGGCATGCCCGAATCCGTGCGCAAGGCGCTGCTCAAGGCTGAAGAATGAAAGATGGGGGTGGGGAAACTCGGAAGATATCTCCTCTGTTCTGCGGCCTTTGTTCCTTACTTATTATTTTTTTTTGCGCTTCCGCGCGCGCGCAGTATATGCGCTCCGGCCTGCTAAATTGGAACTACGACAATTTTAAAGTGAAGACCACCGAGGGGACCCGCGAGACGTCGGGGTTCTCGCAGTCTTATGCCTATTCCATGGAGGGGCCGCTGGGCAGTCCCATGGTAGGGGAAGGCGGGGCCTCTCTGAACTTCATTCAGGGAAAGAGCCTTTCCCAGACCGTAACCACCTCCGACGCGAACCAGAAAATACTGGGCTACTCCTTCCATGGGATGCTGCTTCCCCCGGGTCTCAGGCGTTATGTAACCCTGGCGCCCAGCCTCTCCAGGGTCAGGACGGAGCAGGTCTGGGGGTCGCCGCCGGCAGCCCGTAATCTTGTGGATACCAACCAGGGGCTCACCTGGGGACTGGCGCTGCCCAGGCTGCCCAGTTTCAGCGTGTCGAACTCCCGTCTGCAGCGCAGGGACCCTTCCCCGGATTCCTCCGTGCTGCAGGATACTTATATACGTACCGAGCAGGGCGCTTATGCCAGGGGGCCGCTGCGCCTGCAGTACCGCCGGGAACGGAGCCGCACCGAGGACAAGCTGTCTCAATTGTCCAACACGCGTACGGAATCTACCCGTGCCGACGCGGAACTGAATTTTACGGATATGAAAGGCCGTCTTGAAAGGGCCTCTCTGCGCGCTTCTTACCAGGGCGAAGGGACCGAATCGTCCGCCGGGGCCGTAAAGCAAAATTCCAAAACGGCCAGCGCCTATATGGCCACCCGGCGTTTCAGGACCAGGTATCTGGAATCCTTTCTGGGATATAGCGGCGAATACTCCAGGAGCAGCGTCAGGCGCGCGGATTCCTCGCAGAACTCGCTCACGCTGACCTCCTTCGCCATGCTGCGCCGCGGCCGCGTGGATAACCAGCTTTCCTATCTGCGCAAAAGCGGTTTCGAGGAGCGGCAAAGCGTTTCCGATTCGGCTACCGGGGAGTGGCGCACGCGTTCCGGCAAGGCGGCGCTCCGGATGAGCGCGGACGGCTCCTGGGCCTACGACCCACTGGGCGGCGCCACCCTTTCCGACGGGCTGCGGCAGCGCCTTACCCTCACTCCCCGTCCCCTTTACGATATCTACGGCGAGGCGGCCACCTGGGGCGCGCGCCCGCTCCGCAACGTTCCCGGCGGCAACAGGCAGTATTCGGCGGGCGGAGGGCTTGGCCTGCACCCGGCGCCGGCCACGGACCTGTCAGGCAATTATGTTTTCACACGCAGTCGGAATTTAGCCGACGGGGCCGTCACTCTTAACCGCAGCCTTACGGCGCAGGTCCAGTCTTCGCCGCTTGAGACTCTTAAACTTACGGGGGCCTATAGCCTGATCTGGAGCCGGGACGAGGTGAACGGCTTGAGCCGCGGCAAGATGCTTAGCCTCTCGGCGAATTATTCTCCGGGCGAGGGTTTCGACTTTTCCGGAGAAATGACGCGCGGGGCGCGGGGGAGCAATGTGATCCTTAACGGCAGTTACACGGTAGGCAAAACCCTTCTCAATCTTAAGTTCCAGAAACAGGACAGTTATTACGTCAACGGTTTCGCGAACTGGAGCCTCTCGCTTTCAAGGTACTTGTGATTTTAAGGCTCTTGTTTTGTTATAATTTACAATAATAGGGACTCTGCATACCCTTGCCTACCGGTTCCAGCGTCTGCACCAGCGGCTTTCTTACTAAGGACCCTGCGATGAAACTCATAAACAAACTCGCCTCTATAAAGTTCTTTTTCACTCTATCAGCGCTGATGCTGATCGCTTTCCTGCTCGGCGGGGTGATACCCCAGGGCGAAGCTCTGGAGGCTTACCAGCAGATGTTCGGCCGCCTCGGCGGGAACCTGGTAGTCGCGCTGCGTTTCAATAACGTGTTCTCCAGCTTCTGGTTCATGGCCCTGATGGCCGGCGGCGCCCTTAACATGGTCGCCTGCACGGTAAAGCAGTGGAAAGTCCTTAAGCTGCGCCCCGGCGTTTTCCTGAGCCACGTGGGCGTTACGCTGATGTTCTTCGGCGGCGCGGTGCACGGCCTTTTCGCGGTGCGCGGCATCATGGCGCTCGAGACCGGGCAGGTCAGGAGCGAGTTCGACGGCGACTCCGGGGTTTCCGAGGCCTTGCCTTTCGAGGTCACGCTTAAAAGCTTCCAGATACATTACTGGGACCAGGAGAAGCACATCATCCACGTGCTTAAAAAGTGCGAAGACCCGGGGCATGAAGGCGAAGACCTGGTAGAGTCCGTTGAAGTGGTCCCGGGCAAGGACGCGCATTTCGCTTCCACCGGCGCGGACCTGTCCGTCCTGAACTTTTATCCTAATTTCTCCATCGGCAATGAAGGCCCGATGACCGTCAATGAAGCCAGGGAAAACCCGGCCCTCGCTATAAAGCCGGCCGGGGCAAAAGCCCCGAAGGCCGCGAAGGCCAGCTACCTCTTCGCCAACCACCCCGACTTCCACGGCGTGCAGACCGCCGACGGGCTGCGGTATGTTTACGAGTATAACCCCGGCAGGGTAAAGCAGTTCGAGAGCCGCATCGCCTTCCTCGAGAATGGCGTTGAAAAACTGGAGAAACTTATCAACGTCAATTCCCCGGCCGCCTACAAGGGCTACCGGTTCTACCAGTCCGGCTACGACCCTAAAAATCCTAATTATTCGAGCATACAGGTTTCCAAGGACCCAAGCGTTTTCTTCATCTACGCCGGCTTCGCCGCGCTGATGATCGGCCTCTCTATGGCGTTCTGGAAGGAGATGAAATAATGGAAATATCGCTTAAAGCTGCTTTTGTCTTTTACGGCGCCGCCATGGCGGCTACCCTGCTCGGCTTTCTTTTGAACAAGCCCTGGAAATTCAAGTACTCCGTCCTCGCGCTCCTGGCCGCCTGGCTTTCCACTACCTACCATATCGGCGCGCGCTGGTACCTGGCGGGAAGGGCCCCTCTTTCCAACCAATACGAATCCCTGATCTTCCTCATCTGGGCTTTCGTCGGCGCTTACCTCCTGTTCAAGCATTTTTCCGGCCGCGAGCTGGAATGGCTGGCGCCCTGGACGGCCGTGGTGGCCCTGCTGAGCATGGGGGGGGCTTCCTTCCTGGAATCGAGCATTTCGCCGCTGGTCCCGGCGCTGCAGTCCAACTGGCTGCTTATCCACGTGAGCACCGTCATGACCGGCTACGGCGCGCTGCTTCTCTCTTTCCTCGGAGCCGCGGTTTTTTCCTTCATGGGCAAAGCCGAGCATGCGGACAAGAAGAAAAGCCTTGAATCGCTGGTCTACAGGGCCTGCCTGGTGGGATTCTGGCTGCTTACCATGGGGATAATCACCGGGGCGGTCTGGGCGAACTCGGCCTGGGGCTCCTACTGGTCCTGGGACCCTAAGGAAACCTGGTCCCTTATCACCTGGCTCTATTACGCGGTGGCGATACACCTTAGAAGGACCAAAGGCTGGAAGGATAAAAAGTTCGCGAGCCTCATGCTGTGGGGCTTCCTGCTGGTCATGTTCACTTACTTCGGGGTAAACTATCTGATGTCCGGCCTGCACAGTTACGGCAGGAGCTGAGGAACTGCGAGCAACCATGGATATTTTTCCTGACTTTGCGGCGGCGTCGGCCTGGTGCGTAAGGCTTGCTTTCGCTTTCACCCTTCTCGCGATGGCCCACGGGGTTTATTTCGTCTTTAACCGGAAAGAGAAGGTCTTCAAGGCCTCGCTTATCCTCCTGGGCGGCGCCGTGCTTTTCCAGGCGGCCGCTTTCATCGCTCTTACTCTTTTCTTCTGGTATGTACCCGAGAACAGGTATCTCACCCCGCTTAACACCCCGCGCGGGATGGTGCTGGCGCTCGGCTTCTGCGTGAACGCGCTCCTGCTGGCGCTCGAAATGCGCAGGGGCACGGGCGTCACTTTCGTTTTCGTGCTGCCCTGGAGCCTGCTCCTGCTGGCCGTTCCGCTTTTTTCCGCGGCGCCAGGCCTCGACGCTTTTACCCTCCAGGCGAGGAGCGGCCTGTCCGCGCTGCATAATTTCCTGTTCATTGTTTCCTACGGCCTGTTCATAAATGCTTTCGGCGCGAGTTCCTCCCTGCTGCTTTCCGACATGGAGCTCAGGGCTAGGAAGCCGCACGAGGCGGCTTTCGCGCTCCCGTCCATAGGCGATATGGACAAGCTTATCTGGCGCCTCGTGGAAGTGGGTTTCCCTCTTTTCGTCGGCGGCTTCCTCCTCGCCAGCTTCCAGCTCTATACTAAGTACGGCCGCCTGCCGGGCTCCGACGTGAAAGAGCTCGGGGCCATCGCCACCCTGCTCGTTTACGGCCTTTACCTGGTCCTGAGGAAATACGGCGACTGGCGCGGGACCAAGGCCGCCTGGGCCAATGTCGCGGGCTTCGTCCTGATCGCGGCCACCATGATGCTCTCGAGCCGTTTGATCGCCTATCATAAATTTTTCTGAGCTTACTCTTATAAAAAATGGAACTAGTCCTCGTCGGCCTCTCTCATAAAACCTGCTCGGTGGAAACGCGCGAGGCTTTCAGCATAAGCCCGGAGCGCAAGCGCCTGCTGCTCAAAGCCATGCTTTCCGGAGGCCTTGCCGCGGAGGAGCTGGTGTGGGTCTCCACCTGCAACCGCGTGGACCTTTACGCCGTCGGGAAAAAGAAGGATTGCGAGGCCTCCCTGATAGGTTTCCTGAGCGACCCGTCGCAGTACGATGCGAATAAGCAGGGAGGCGGCCATCTGTACAGCAAGACCGGCAAAGAGGCGCTGGACCATCTTTTGAACGTGGCCTGCGGGCTGGACTCGATGGTGGTGGGGGAGAACGAGATCCTCGGCCAGCTCAAGGATTCCTACTACGGCGCTAAAACCGCCGGTGTCACCGGCCGCCTGACCAATATGCTTTTTCAGCGCGCGATCGGCGTGGGCAAGCATGTGCGCGCCAATACCAAGATCAGCCAGGGCGGCCGCTCGGTAGCTTTTGTCGCCGTGCAGTACGCCGGCAGGATCTTCGGCGACCTGGACAAGGCCAAAGTTCTTCTGCTGGGCGCCGGCGAGATGGCCGAAGCCGCCGCGCTGGCTTTCTCGGAAAAGAAGGCCGCAATTACCGTTATCAACCGCACCCTCGCCAACGGGCAGGAGCTGGCCGCAAAGTTCTCCGCGCAGTGCCTCCCCTGGGAGAAGCTCGATGAAGCGCTTACGGGCGCCGACGTGGTCCTTGTTTCCACCTCCGCCAAGGAACCGGTGCTCACAAAAGACATGATGAGCAAGGTAATGAGCCTGCGGCACGGGAACCCGGTTTTCCTCGTAGATATTTCCGTCCCGCGCAATATCCAGCCCGAAGCCGGCCAGCTTTCCAACGTCTACCTTTACAATATCGACGACCTGGAGCGGATAGTCGCCGAGAACCTGGCGCAGCTCTCCGACGAGATAAATAAGGCGCGCGGGATAATAGAAACCAAAGGCGCCGAGATGTGGGACAAATTCAATCACGACTCCTCGGTCGACCCCGCCGATTTCAAAGTGCCCCTGGTCATAGGCACGCGCGGCTCCCGGCTGGCTCTAGTGCAGACAGATATTATCTGCGGCCTGGTCAGGAAAGAAGGCGTGGCGATAGACCAGAAGATCATCAAGACCAGCGGTGATATCTTCCTGGACGATTCCGTGGAAAAGCTCATCGCCAAGGACGGCAAAGGGCTTTTCGTGAAAGAGATAGAGCGCGACCTGATCGACGGCGGCAGCAGGCTGGCGATGCATTCCCTCAAAGACCTCCCGGGTGAGCTCGCCGAAGGCCTGATGGTAGCTTCCTTTTTGAAGCGCGAGGACCCGCGCGACGCGCTGGTTACCCGCGGCGGCGCAAAATTGGCGGACCTCCCGCCCAACCCCAGGATAGCCACCGGCTCGCTCAGGCGGCGCTACCAGATAGCGAAGCTGCGGCCGGACGCCGTCTTCGCCCCGCTGCGGGGGAATATGGATACCAGGCTGGCGAAGCTGGACCGCGGGGACTGCGACGCTATCGTGGTGGCCTGCGCCGCTTTCAAGCGCCTGGGCCTGGAAAAGCGGATAAGCCAGGTCTTCACCGCCGACGAAGTGGTGCCCGCTCCCGGGCAGGGCGTGATAGTCGTCGAGGCCGTCGCCTCCGACCAGCCGGTGATGCGGCTGGCGCGCAGGCTGGACCACGCGCGCACGCGCATCTGCGCGGAAGCCGAGCGCCTGTTCCTGGCCGAGATGGGCGGCGGCTGCGCCACCCCGCTCGGCGCCCATGCCGAGATCACCGACGAGGGCCTGCTGTTCAGGGTGTTCTGGTCCTCTCCCGACGGGAAAAAACGCCTGAGTTTAGATACATATATAGATTGCGCCAAATTGAGCGAATCGATAACGGACCTGGTCGCGAAGATTAAGCAGCTCGTTTAGCGATAGGGGCGGTTGCCCGGGTGGCCGGAACGCAAAACGCGTTCGGCCACACCGTGGCCTCACTCCTCCTCCGGCTTCGGCGCTTACGCAAGCCTCAGCCTCCGGAAGGTTTTGCTAATCCGGCCCCCCAGGCAATCGTAAACGGGGTTCCATTAAAATTTCATGAAAACCATTCTAGTCACCGGGCCTGACGGCTATATCGGCGGGCGGCTTGTAGGCCGGCTGCTGGCCAAGGGCTACAAGGTGCGCTGCCTGACGCGGAATCCCGACCACCTGTCGGGGCTGCCCTGGGCCGGAAGCGTAGAGATTTATAAGGGCGACGTTTATAAGAACGAGGGGCTGGGGGCGGCGCTGGCCGGGGCCGACGCCGCCTATTACCTGGTGCACTCCATGGCCGACGTGCCGGGCTTTGAAAAGATGGAGGAAGCTTCAGCTTCTAATTTTGCCAAAGCCGCTTCCGCGGCCGGCTGCGGCAGGGTGGTCTATCTGGGAGGGCTCGGCAAGGAGGGCGCGCAGCTCTCCAGGCACCTTCTCTCGCGCCACCGCGTGGGGGAAGTTCTGCGCACCTTCGGACCGCCCGTCACGGAGTTCAGGGCCGCCATAATAGTCGGCTCGGGCAGCGTCTCATTCGAGATGATACGCTACCTGGTGGAGCGCATGCCGGTCATCCTCACCAGCAGCCTGCTGCAGTCCCGCTGTCAGCCGCTGTCGGTGAGGGACGCCCAATCTTACCTTGTCGACTGCCTGGAGAAGCCGGCGACCGCAGGGCGGATAATAGAGATAGGCGGGTCGACAGTCCATAGTTATGAGGACCTGCTGCGCATTTACGCGGATATAAGGGGCCTGAAGCGCCGGTTCCTCAACCTGCGCCACGGGAGCGTGGGTTTCGGCGGCACGATAGTCGGCCTGATAACCCCCGTGCCGAGGAGGCTCGCGCGGCCGCTCCTCGAGAGCCTCAGCTGCGACGTTACCTGCAGCACCTCCGCGGCCGCGGAACTTTTTCCCGAGATCAAGCCGATGGACTATGCCACGGCGGTGAAGCGCGCCCTGGTGCGCCTGAGCGAGAACGCCGTGGAAACCTCCTGGACGGCGGCTTATACGCCCTCCTACGCCAAGCCTTATACTTTCGAGGACAGGGAAGGCCTTATCCGCCACGCGCATGTGCTGGAAGTGGCGGCCCCCGCGGAGGCCGTGTTCAAGGTCTTCACCGGCATCGGCGGCGGGCGCGGCTGGTTCTACTGGAAGTGGCTGTGGGAGCTGAAAGCGCTGCAGGACCGCCTCGTCGGCGGGATAGGGATGCGCCTCGGCCGCCGCCACCCTGACGTCATACGGCAGGGGGAGATCCTGGATTTCTGGCGGGTAGAGCGGGTGATAGAAGGGCGGATGATGCTGCTCCGCGCCGAGATGCGGCTGCCCGGCAAGGGCTGGCTCCAGTTCGAGGCGGTTCCGTCGGCGATTTTCCCGCCCGGCTCCCGGCCGGGCTGCGGCTCCTGCACGCTCCGCCTTACCGCTTATTTCGAGCCGCGGGGGCTGTTCGGCAATCTTTACTGGTATTCCCTTTACCCGGTCCACGTGGTGATCTTCCGGGGCCTGGCCCTCGAGATAAAGAGCCGCGCTCTGGCGGCGGTACAGGCTTTGAACTGTTGAAAACTACAGGGCCCCGGAGTAAAAAAAGAGCCTGGACTCAAGTCCAGGCTCTTTTTTTATAGTGCGCGCGGCATGCGCGCACGCTTGGGGGTGAAAGTCCCCTACGGGGGTTGATAGAACCTACCGTTAGCCAAAGGCAAGGGTGTCCGCCGCGAGGCGGAATCTGAAGGAAGCCGG
>JAJZPF010000035.1 GCA_021811315.1 bacterium | reverse complement strand
TTTGCCGCAGGAAGCGCGCTGGGCGAAACATCTTTGGAAGGAAAGAAATGTTCGGGAAAAGGATTTGGCGCTAGTTTAAGACTACGCCCATGCTTCCGAATTTACACCCAGAAAATTGACATGACCGCGCTCGGCGCTATGCAAGCCTCGCACTCAAGAAGGTTTTGCTAACCCGGCCACCCCGCGCAGGCCAGATTTCTATCTTTTGTTAGTACTTGACTTTTAGGTTATACGGATGTATAATTATACGGAAGTGTAACAATGGAGGAAAGTATGGCCAGACCACCATCGGGAACTGATTTGAAGCTTAAGGCCGCCGGCCGCAAGCTTTTGCAGGAGAAGGGGATTACGGGATTGACCGTGCGGGAGGCTTGCCGGGTGGCGGGGGTTAATACCGGGATGTTCCATTATTATTTCGGGTCGAAGGAAGAGTTCCTTAAGGCCGTGCTTAAAGAAATGTACGCGGAATTTATGCTAAGTTTCAAAGCGGGGGTGGCTGTGGCCGGGACTCCGCGCGCGCGGCTTAAGACCGCGCTGGTGGAGGTGGGTAAGTTCGCCAGGAGCATGCGCAGCGCGGTGCCGATGATCTTTGCCGACCTGGCATACGGGAATAAAGAGGCTTTCGGATTTTTTAGCGGCAATTTTACCGAACATATAAGCCATATAGCCTCTTTAGCGCGGGAATGCCGTTCTCAAAGCGAGGTTAGGGAGCACTCTGTTCCTTATATAGTTGGAGCGCTGATCCCGGTAATGATCTTTCCCGTGGTCATAAGCGGCATATTGGAGCGGAACGGAGTAAGTACGCTTGCAGGCGGGAGCCTCGAGAAATTGCGCGAGGAACTGTTCTCGGATGAAGGTATCTCCGAAAGGGCGGAGATAGCCGTGAGGGGGATAGGGCTATGAGATATTTTTTTCTTTTCCTTATATTAGCCGCGCCGGCGAGGGGGGCCGAGCTGTCCCTCACCCTGCGCGCGGCCGAGGAGAGCGCTTTGGCGGTCTCTAACCAGTACCGCGGCGCGAGGCTTTCGGCCGAGGCTGCCGCGGCGGCGGCCCGGGCTGCGGGATCGCCTCTCTATCCTCGCTTCAGCCTGGAGGGCAGCCTGCGCTATAACGAGACGGTTCCCGCTATAGCCATGCCGAAGGCCCTCGGCGGAAGCAGGCCGCTGGGGGATAACTGGAATTATACCCTGGGCCCGTCGGCCTACTGGACTTTGTTCGACGGGGGAGTGCTGAAGAACAACAGGGACGCCGTCCTGAAAACGGCCGCGGCGCGCTCAGCCGAGGCCGAGAACATACGCAGGCAGGCCGTGCTCAGGGCGCGGGTGGCTTATTTCCAGCTGCAGCTGGCCCTGGAACGTGTTTACCTGATCGGCGAGAATCTGCAGCTGTCGCTGAGCCAGCTTAAAGATATTTCCCTCGGCGCGAAAGCCGGCGCCCGCAGCCGCCTGGACGAGATCCGCGCAAGGCAGGAAACCCTGTCCCGCCGCCGTGATTTCCTTCGCGCAAGGGCGGAACTGTCGGCGGAGCTGCGGGAGTTCGGTTTTATCACCGGGCTGGACCTGCCGGAGGGGGCCTCCCTGCCGCTTGACGCGCGTCTGGCCGGGCGCGATTACGGCGACGGGCAGGAAGCGCAGCTGTTCATAAAGGCCGAGCCCTATACGGAGATCCTTAGCCGCCTGCTTCCGGCGGCCGCGGGCGGCCTTGAGAAGGGCCTGCCTTCGGTAAGGGCCGCGGAGAATTCCGCCCAGGCGCAGAAGGCCTTCGCGGCCGGCTACAAGGCCGAGAGGCTGCCGCGCCTGATCCTGGGGGCGCGCAGTTCCCTGGACTATCCAAATGGGCCCAACCTCTATTCTTTCGTCCAGAATTCGGCTTCGCTGTCGCTGAACCTGCCGCTCTTCGAAAGCGGGCGCTCCGCGGAGAAGCAGCGCGAAAGCGAGCTTAATGCCGAGGCCGCCGCCGAGAAAAAGTCCGAAGCCGTCCTTCTCTCCGACAAAGATTATAAAAAGTCCCTCGACGCCTACAATGCGCTTCTGGCCGAGCAGTCGATAAATATCGACGCGGTGGACGACGCCGACGAGGCCGCGAGGCTGGCTTATGAAGTCTACAAGGCCGGCGGCGGGACCTGGCTGGACGTGGAAAGCGCCAACCTCAAGCAGCTGCAGGCGAAAACCCTGGCCGCCTCGGCCAATGCGGAGATACTATTAAGGCTGGCCGTGCTGGACAGCCTGAACGGGAGCGTTAAATAATATGAAAAAAAAGATCATCCCTCTGCTGCTGTTAATTGTCATCGGCTCGGTCGTTTTCTTCAAAGTTAAGAACGGCCGCGATTTCCGCTACAGCGGAACGATAGAGGCCACCGAGACCGACCTCTCCGCGCGTATTTCAGGCGTGATAGAGTCCTACGGCGCTCGGGAAGGCGACCCGGTCAAACTGGGCGCGGTCCTGACCTCCATAGACTGCGGCGACCTGCGGCTGGCCGCCGGTATAGCGTCGGAGGACTTCAAACGCGCCGAAGAGCTTTATAAAGGCGGCTCGCTCTCGAAGGAGAACTATGACCGGCTTAAATACAAGCGGGACGATTCGGCGCTTAAGGTGGACTGGTGCTCGGTAAAGTCACCGGTCAACGGCCGCCTGCTCTATTCCTACAGGGAAAGAGGCGAGCTGGTGGGCCCTGGAACCAAGCTGGCCACGGTGGCCGACCTCTCCGAGGTCTGGGCCTATATTTACGTCCCGCACGATATGCTGGCGAAGATCAGGCAGGGGATGGAAGTGAAGGGCTTCCTGCCCGAAGCGGGGGATAAAGAATTTACCGGGAGGATCTCCGTGATCTATTCGGAGGCAGAATTCACGCCCAAGAACGTGCAGACGCGTAAAGAAAGAACCAGGCTCGTCTTCGCCGTTAAGGTCAGTTTCCCTAATTCCGAAGAGATCTTAAAGCCGGGGATGACGATAGAAGTGAAACTGCCGGAATAATCGGAAATAAAGAGCCGGGAGTCGAGGGTCGGGAGTCGGGAATCTGGAACAAGAGACTATGGGAAATTTTTCGATACGGACTGAAAATTTGAAGAAATCGTTCGGCAGGACGCAGGCCCTGGCCGACGTTTCTTTCGATCTTTCCGCCGGGCTGCTCCACGGGCTGATCGGCTCCGACGGGGCGGGCAAGACCACGACCATGCGCCTGCTGGCCGGGCTGCTTAAGCCGACCGCCGGCGGCATCCATTATTTCAGCGACGGTAAGCCCGCCGCTTTCAGCGGGCTGCGGCCGAGCCTCGCTTATATGCCGCAGCAGGCCAGCCTCTATCCGGACCTTTCCATCGACGAGCATCTGGAGTTCTTTCGCGAGCTTTACCGGCTGGACCCGGCGGTCTACGCCCGCCGCTCGGCGGAGCTGCTTGAAATAACCAGGCTCGCCAAATTCCGCGACCGCCGCGCCGGGCAGCTTTCGGGCGGGATGTATAAGAAACTGGGCCTGATGTGCGCGCTGCTTCAATCACCCTCCGTGCTGCTGCTCGACGAGCCCACCAATGGCGTGGACCCGATCAGCCGCAGGGAATTCTGGGAGCTGCTCTACAGCCTTGCCGCTGATAAAATACTGATCATAGTCTCCACGGCCTACATGGACGAGGCCGAGCGCTGCTCCAGGGTACACCTTCTCGATTCGGGGCGGCTGCTTGCCTCCGGCGAACCGCGGGCCGTGCTTAAAGAGACCGGCGCCGCTAATTTCGAGGAGCTCTTCATAAAAAAGGGGGCGCATAAATGAACGCCTCCTCCGCCCTGGAAGTGAAAGGCCTCTCCATAAAGTTCGGCGACTTTACCGCCGTGGATAATGTCTCTTTCTCGGTGAACAGGGGGGAGATCTTCGGTTTCCTCGGCGCGAACGGCGCCGGGAAGACCACCACCATCCGCATGCTTTGCGGCCTGCTGGTGCCCACTTCCGGCTCCGCCCTGGTCGGCGGCCTGGGCTTCGGGGACGGCGGGCAGGGCATAAAAAAAATAGTGGGCTATATGTCCCAGAAGTTCACGCTTTACAATGACCTGACCGTAGGCGAGAACCTGGATTTCGCCGCGGGGCTGCGCAAACTGGAACCGGCTTACGCTAAAAAGCGCAGGAAGGAGCTTTTCGAACTTATCGCTTTCGACAAGCCGCTCACTTCGATGGTAGCCTCGCTTCCCGGGGGGATAAAGCAGGAGCTGGCCCTGGCCGCCGCTATGCTGCATGACCCGGAGATCGTTTTCCTGGACGAGCCCACTTCCGGGGTGGCGCCGGCCTCCCGCGCGCGGTTCTGGGCGCTGATACGCCGGATAACAGGCCTGGGCAAGACGGTGATAGTGACCACGCATTATATGGACGAGGCGGAACAGTGCGGCCGGATAGCCCTGATGCGCACCGGCAAGCTGATAGCCCTGGGCTCTCCCGAAGAATTAAAAAAGTCCGCTTTCCCCGGCCCTATGGCCGAGCTGGATTTTAAAGGCGAGGACGCTTCCTCCTTTATCTCCGCCCTGGAAAAGGCGCGCGGCCTGCTCGAGCTTTCGCCGCAGGGCATGCGCTGGCACGCGGCTTTCAGCGACGAGCCGGCCATGGACGCCGCTTTCTCCGCCCTGCCGCCCTCGGCTTCCCATCATCTTATCAGGCCCTCGCTGGAAGACGTTTTCATAAGGCTGGTAGAGGGGGCCGAAAGATGAGCGGCTTTAATATACACCGGGCTTATTCGATAGCCCGCAAAGAGGTCATGCATATTCTGCGCGATCCTTTCACCCTGGCTATCGCCCTCGGCCTGCCGGTGCTCCTGGTCACATTTTTCGGCTATGCCATAGACTTCGAGGTCAGGGAAATAAACCTGGCAGTCTCGGACAGGGATAACGGCCCCTCCGCGCGCAGGCTGAAAGAGATCTTCCTGTCTTCCGGTTATTTCCATCTCGTAGACCCGGTTCCCGGCCTGGGGCCAGTGGCCATGCTGGATTCGGGGCGCGCGGCGGCGGCGCTTTTTATTGAGCCCGATTTTTCAAAGAAGGTCCAGGGAGGGAGCCAGGTGGAGGCGCAGTTCGTGATGGACGGCAGCGATAATTCAAAAGCGGCAGCCGTAATGGGGTACCTCCCCGGCGTACAGCGGGCCGCGCAGGTCAAACTGACCGGCGCCCCGGCGCGCGAGTCTATTTCCGCCGAGACGCGTTTCCTGTATAACCCGGAGCTGAACAGCCGCTGGTTCACCGTGCCCGGCCTCGCCGCGATAATCATAGGGCTGCTCGCTATTTTACTGACGGCGCTCACTGTAGCGCGGGAATGGGAGAACGGCTCCATGGAGCTCCTGCTTTCCACTCCGGTGCGGCCGATGGAGATAATAATCGGCAAACTGGCCCCGTACGGGGCGCTGGTCCTGGCCGGAGTCTTCTTCGTCTACCTCGTATCGCGGGTCGTTTTTGGCGTTCCTTTCGAGGGCAGCCATTTCCTTTACCTGGCGGCCTGCCTCCTTTTCGTGACGGCGGCGCTCTCGCAGGGGCTTTTGATCTCGGTGCTGACCCGCCAGCAGCAGGTGGCGATGCAATTCTCGATGATGAGCGGGCTGCTGCCCTCCATGCTCCTGTCCGGCTTTATTTTCCCCGTCGAGAGCATGCCGAAATTCTTCCAGTACCTGACCATGCTCCTGCCGCCGAGGTGGTTCATGGCCGCGGCGCGCGGCATCACCCTGAAAGGGGCGAACCTGCAGGAGCTCGCCGTGCCTTTCCTTGCTTTGGGGCTTTTGAGCTTCGGTATGCTTGCGCTGGCGATAAAGAAATTCAAGACGGACTTAGAATAGGGGGGAATCGAGAATCGAGAATCGGGGATGGGGAAGGGGGAGTCAAGAGTCGAGAGTCGGGAGTCTGGAATCAAAATTTATTTATGAATGTGACTTTGAGGGCTTTTATTAAGAAGGAACTGGTCCAGACGCTGCGCGACGTCCGGATGCGCGCTCTCCTGTTCGGCGCGCCCGTGCTGCAGATGACGGTTTTCGGCCTGGCGCTCTCGACCGAGATAAAGAATATCAAGCTCGCGGCCTTTTCCCGTCCCGGCGACGCAATGTTCGAACGCGTCACGGAAAGCTTTTACGCCTCCGGCTGGTTCGCCCGCGCCGGCTATTCGCCCGGTGAAGATCCTTTCGAACTGATCGCCTCCGGGCGGGCCGACGCCGTGCTGATAGCCCCGGACGAAGGCCTGGCGCGCTCCGCCGGGCGGGGCGGCGGGAAAATGCAGCTCCTTGTGGACGCCTCCAATGCAAGCAAGGCCAGGGCGGTGGAAGCGTACGCGAAGAACATCATCGCGGCGGCAGCGGCCCGCGAATACGGTGCGCGGGCGGAACCGGCGCTCAAGTTCGACGTGCGGGTGCTCTATAACCCGGCCATGGAGTCTTCCATGTTCCTGGTCCCGGGAGTGATGGGCATGCTGGTCTGCCTGATAACCATAATCCTCACGGCCATGTCGCTGACGCGCGAGCGCGAGATGGGGACCTTTGAAACGATAGTCTCCGCCCCGCTTTCCAATAAAGAAGTACTGCTCGGCAAGACCGTGCCCTATGTGATCCTGGGCCTCGCCGACGCGGCGCTGGTGGTCGCCGCGGGCTATTTGATCTTCGGGGTGCCCGTGCGCGGGCCGCTCTGGCAGCTCGGGCTGGCGGCGCTCGCTTTCGTAGTGACGACGGTAAGCGTCGGGACTTTCATCTCGACGGTCTCAAAGAACCAGCAGCAGGCCATGCTGGGCGGCTTCATGTTCCTTTTCCCGTCCATACTGATGAGCGGGGTGATGTACCCGATAGAGAATATGCCCCGCGCCGTCATAGCCGCCGCCTACCTGGACCCCCTGATGTATTTCGTCCGCCTTTTCCGCAATATCATGCTGAAAGGAGGGGACAGCCACGTGTTCTGGACCAACCTGGGCGCGCTGGCCCTGATGGCCCTGGTTACGGGCGGTATGGCTTATAGAAGATTCAGGCAGACTTTAAATTAGGACTTGAGGAGAATATATGAAAAAAGAAAACGAGGAAGAACTCATCGGAAAGGCGCTGAAGGCCAAGGACCTTGTGAAATACGATAAAGGCGCGGTGGTCAGCCGCACGATACTGCAGAAGAAGACCGGCACGGTCACTATCTTCTCTTTCGACAAGGGCCAGGGCCTGAGCGAGCACACGGCCCCGTTCGACGCGATGGTGGAGGTCCTGGACGGCGAGGCCGAGATCTTCATCGCCGGCAAGCCGCACAAGGTTAAAGCGGGGGAATTCATAATCATGCCCGCCAACAAGCCGCACTCGCTTAAAGCCGTAAAGAAGTTCAAGATGGAACTGATAATGATACGGGCCTAGGAGCCTGTCCGACATAAGCAATTTCGCCTGCAATTGACGCTTTTGTCCAGCGCCTTCGCGCCGCTCGACTCACAACCTCCGTCGAGGGTGCTCGTCTCGCGGTGCTTCGGCTCGGCTCCAAAATCGACAATTTCGTCATGAAAGCCTTATGTCGGACAGGCTCCTGGCGCGCGGTTTCGAGGGTTTGAATATTTTCGACGTCTCTAAATTCAAAGCCAAAGCGGGGGCGGTCTCTTCTTCGCTGATGGGCTTTGTGTTTGCCCTTGCCTTCTGCCCGATCTCCGCCGCTCTCTACTTCGGAGTAATAATCCCGCTGGCCGCGAAAAGCCGCGCGCCGTTCTCGCTGCCGCTGCTTTATGGCGTCGGTACCGCCCTGCCGGTCGTCGGCCTTGCGGTGGCCCTGGACCTCGGCCTGAAGAAAATATCCTGCATCACCGGCTTGGGCGCGGGATTCTTGAAATACGCCAAGCCCGCCACCGGGTGGACCTTCATAGCCTGCGGCGTCTACCTCGGGCTTAAATACATCTTTGGAATAATCTAGCCGCCGGGCGGACCCGTCAGCAGCAGGAAGAACCGTCGCCGCAGCCGCAGTCTGGCTCGGTGCCGCGCAGGAAGCCCATCCGGACCGCCTGGGCGCAGCCTACGCCTTTTTTCACGGAGAGGGCCTCCGTCGGGCAGTTCCCGGCGCAGGCGCCGCATTCCATGCAGAGGTCTACGTCCGTGATCACGGCCTTGCGGGCCTCTATCCAGAAAACGGCGTGCGGGCAGACTTTCGCGCACATCCCGCAGCCTATGCACTTGGCCGCTTCCAGCTTAAGGGTAGAAACCCCGGGGAGGTATTTCATGGTCATAGGAACCTCCTCGCGGCCAGGGCGGCCAGGCCCGCCAGGACGGACAGGGCCTGGGCCGGCATGGCTAGCCGCATTTCTTTTCTGACCCCGGATAAAGAGGTATAGGTGGACGCCCCGGTGAAATCAAGGCCGACGAAAGAGGCGGCGGCGGCGTAGATGAACAGCCGCGCGCCCAGCTGGTAAGGGTCGAAGGGCAGGAAAGGGGCAAGTACGGCTATCGCCGCCAGCCCCGCCGCGGCGCTCTTTATGGCGAAGGCGCGGCCCGGCAGCCAGGGCAGCAGGGCCGGGACCAGGACCGACCCGGCCAGCAGCGCCGCCGCGGTCAGGGCGGCGTCGGCCTTAAGGCCGGCCAGGTAGAGCAGCGCGGCGGCCGGCACGAAATACTTCCCGAAATATACGAACTGCACGGGGGCGAGAACTATCCTGTCCGGAAAATTAAACCTGACCCTGCGCATTTCAGCGGTAGCCTTGCCGCCCTGCCGCAGGAATTCCGGCAGGTCTTCCGCCCTTACCGGGCCATAGTTCACAGAGAAGCCGGTATAAGCTTTTACCCTGTGGGCGCTGACGCCGGGCGCGCCGAGCTGCGGCAGGGTGATGGAGCGGTGGCTTACCAGTTTTTCAAGGCCGGCTTCCCGGATTGAGCGCGCAAGCTCCAGCGTGCCGAAAGTCCCCTTGCCAGCCGCGCACCAGACATTTATACCCTTGGTATCAAGTACCAGCAGCCAGGAGCTGAACCCTTTCAGGCTAGTTCTGAGGGCGTCGAAGCTCAGCTTGTAATTGGCACTGGCGAAAACGGGGGAAGCCGCGGTCGGTTCGCCGAGGGCGTAGAGACCGGGCTTTACCTTGTAAGCCATCCTGTTAATGCCCCAGCGGGCTTTCCAGGCGGCGAGCCTGTCGGCGGGGAGATACTCGGACGAGACCGGCTCGAAGGCGGCGGCCGGGGCCGCCGCCGTCCTGAAAGGCATTAATATTTTCTGCGCGCGCTGCTGCATAGGGTCTCCGCTGTTTTAAAGTTCCGGAACCGCGCCGCGATGGTTGACAGCGCGCTGATATATGCATATAATAGCATATATGAGCCGAACCGGTCGAGACATTAAAGACTCAGTGAGGGCCCTCAAGGCCCTGGCGGAACCCAAGCGCCTGCGGGCGGCGGCGCTGCTGGCCTATGCCGGCGGGCCGCTTTGCGTCTGCGAACTGGTGGACGCAATGGGGGAGAGCCAGTACAATGTTTCGCGCTGCCTGGTGGCCTTGTGCGCCGCCGGGCTGATAAGCAAGGAAAAGAAAGGCCGCTGGGCTATGTATACGCTGAGCGCGGCTCCCGGCCCGCTGGGTAAATTCGTCAGGAGCCTGGTGAGTCCGGCGCCCTGCTGCGGAACCGTGGGGGGGGATATCGCCCGCCTTGAAAAGAGGATGTCTCTGCGCCGCAAAGGCGTCTGCGTGGTCGGCTGCAATTGCTGACGAACCGTTCTCAAATACACAGGAGGAAGACTACAATGGAAATAAAAGACGCCGCGATCGAGAAACTTAAGGCTATCATCAAGGAACATAAAAAAGGCGCCTGCCTGCGCGTTTTCATGACGGAAGGCTGCTGCGGCCCGAGCGTCGCCATGGACCTGGTGGAGAAGCCGGAGAAGGACGACCTGGAAGTACTGAAAAAGGACCTCAAGCTTTACGTGCACAAGGACGCCCAGCTGCATTTGGCCAAAGCCGTCATCGACTGCGGCGAGGACGGCGAGATAGTGGTGACCGGCCTGCCGGATCCTGAAGGCGGCTGCGGCTGCGGACACTGAGCAAGCCGGAGGGCGCATGAAGGTCCTTTTTTTGTGTACCGGCAATTCCTGCCGCAGCCAGATGGCCGAGGGCTGGGGTAAAACCCTGCTCTCCGGGAAGGCCGAGGTCTTTTCAGCCGGCACTAAACCGGGAACGGTGGACCCGCGGGCCATAAAAGTTATGGCCGAGGCCGGAGTGGATATCTCCGGCCACCGCTCCAAACACGCCGACGAACTTAAAGGCATAGCCTTCGACCTGGTGGTCACGGTCTGCGACAATGCCCGTGAAACCTGCCCGGTATGGTTCGGTAAAGTTAAGAAACTTCACAAAAGCTTCGAGGACCCGCCTTTCCTCGCTAAAGGCGCGAAGAGCGAGCAGGAAGCGCTTGAGCATTACCGCCGCGTGCGCGACGAGCTGCGGGATTTTGTGTCGGGTTTGCTTAAGGGGGATAATGAATGGACGGCATAATCAAGAAACTCTCCTTCCTGGACCGTTATCTTACCATGTGGATCTTCCTGGCCATGGGCGCGGGCGTGGCCGCAGGCTGGCTCTGGCCCCGGGCCGTGGCCGACCTCAACGCCGCCTCGAGCATGGGGACAACTTCCATCCCGATAGCCATCGGCCTGATACTGATGATGTATCCTCCGCTTGCCAAGGTGAAATACGAGGAGATGCACAGGGTTTTCGAGAATAAGAAGGTCCTGCTCCTTTCCCTCGCCCAGAACTGGCTGGTAGGTCCCGTGCTGATGACGGCGCTCGCGATAATTTTTCTGCGGGACAAGCCGGAGTACATGGTGGGCCTTATCATGATAGGCCTCGCGCGCTGCATAGCCATGGTGATAGTCTGGAACGACCTGGCGAAGGGCGACCGGGAATACTGCGCCGGGCTGGTGGCTTTCAACTCTGTTTTCCAGGTGCTGCTCTTCCCCGTTTACGCCTGGTTCTTCATCACGCTGGTTCCCCGCTGGCTCGGGCTAGAAGGGGCCGTGGTCAATATAACGATGGGGGAGATAGCAAAAAGCGTTTTCATCTACCTGGGCATCCCGTTCATCGGCGGAATAGTCACGCGGTTCTCGCTCATAGCGGCCAAAGGCCGGGAATGGTACGCGGAAAAGTTCATCCCGGTCATAAGTCCGATTACGCTGGTAGCGCTGCTCTTTACGATAATCGTGATGTTCTCCATTAAAGGGGAAAATATAGTGAAAGTCCCGCTGGACGTGGTGCGCGTGGCCATCCCCCTGCTGGTCTATTTCACCCTGATGTTCTTCGCTTCTTTCTTTATGAGCAAAAAGGCCGGCGCTTCGTATGAGCAATCCGCCACGCTGTCCTTCACCGCGGCCTCCAATAATTTCGAGCTGGCCATAGCGGTCGCTATCGCCACCTTCGGTATCGGGCACGGCGCGGCCTTCGCGGCCGTGATAGGGCCCCTGGTGGAAGTCCCGGTCCTGATAGGTCTGGTCAACGTATCCCTCTGGATAGGCCGGCGCTGGTACGCCGCCGTTCCCGCCCGGGCTTGAGAGGCCGCCGCTGCCGCGGTTGAAATCGCGGCCCGTTTATGCTAGAAAGTGGGTATGCCGGCCTGGTTAGCCGGCGGGATCCCGGGCTGGGAGCCGTTCAGCGGGGGAGCGGAAAAAGGGGGGACAATGTCCAATTCAAATAAATCGGCCATGGGTGCGGCCGGCTATAAATACGCGGCGCTCTGCGTCGCGGCGGCGCTGGCTCTGGGCGGCTGTTCGCGCAGGGACGAGAGGACCGTCGGGACGCCGGAAAATCCGCTGGTAGTCGTCTTTTCCCCGGCTCACTCTCCTTCTTCGGGCGCGCTGGCTTTCATCAGGAAGCATCTGCAGACCGCCACGGGGCTGTCCGTGGACCTTAAAGTCGCGGAAACTCCGGCTGCGGCAATAAAACAGTTCAGCGCCGGCCTGGCGGACGCCGGCCTTGTGACGCTTGAAGAATACCTCGTGGCCAGGGAGGAATACGGCGTGCGCCCGGAGCTGCAGGCCCTGCGCGGGGACAGGCTCGCCGAATACGAAGCGGCTATATTGACCAAGTCCTCCGGCGGCGCCAAAAGAGTGGAGGACCTTAAAGGCAAAGAATTCGGCTTTGTGGGGCCCTATTCCGTCAGCGGATTTACTTTGCCCGCTATTTTTCTTAAACACGCGGGAATAACGGTAGCCGCGTATTTCGCCCCGACCCACGAGTCCAACCTTAAGAAACTTGTGAAAGGGGAGATCTACGCCGCGGCCACTTACGCAGGGCAGGCTTCGCGCTACCCCGGGCTCAAGATCCTTGTGTATACCGGTAAGGTTCCGAATGAGCCTGTAATAGTGAGGAACAGCCTCAGCCCGGAGAAGCGCAAGGCGCTGTCGGAGGCTTTTTTAACGCTGGCGGGCACGGGCGAGGGTCGGAAGGCGCTGGGAGCGGTCGCGGATATCACCGGCTTCCGGCCCGCCGACGAGGCGGCTTACCGGCCGATGCATGACCTTCTTCTCGCGGAGGGGCAGTCCGTTTACGACCTTATTCCCGAAGGCTGGCAGATCTACAGGCTGAACCAGCCGTATTACCCGGACTGAAATTCCGGTAAAAATAAAAGAACCGCGGGCCGGCCGCGGTTCTTTTATTTGCCGGGTTAAAGCCTTTACGCTTCGTCTTCCACCAGCGGGCGGTGCTCTTCGAGAGTTCCTTCCGCGGGAGCCGGCTTCCTGAGCGGCGTCTCGTTCCAGAGCCGCGTCATGAGCAGGGCGCCCATCAGGGAGAAGGGCATTATCATATAGGTCCAGGAGCCCCAGCCCCATTTGTCCAGGTAGTGCCCCATCAGGAAGCCGGTGAGGCCGGAGGCCAGGTACTGCACGCCGTCCAGCAGGCCCGCCACCGTGGAAGCCGCGCGGGTTCCGCCGAAGTCCATGGACGCCGTCCCGGTCAGCATGCCGTGCACGCCGAAGATCCACATGCAGGAGACGCCTATCATGAACGACGCCACCACGGGGCTGGCGGTCCGGCCGAGGATGAACAGCGAGACTATCTGGAGCAGGTAGAAGATGAACGCCACGGGCGGGCGGCGCGACTGGAACAGCTTGTCGGACATGTAGCCGCACAGGATGCCGCCGACGATGCCGCCGACGGTGATGCCGGAGGTCGCTATCGTGAACAGCGTGCCCCCGTGCTCTATCTTGTGCACCTCGCTGAGGAAGGGCACGAACCAGAGCAGCAGGCCCTGCCTGACGAAACCGGTGCAGAATTCGGAGACGGCCAGCGTGACTATCACCCGGTTGGTGAAGACGCGGGTCATCAGTTCGCCGAACTTGAGCGGGACCGCGTTGTCTTTCTCGTGGGAGGAGGCGTCGCCGGTATTGAAGTTCTCGAAGCCGGCCTCTTTGGGGGTGTCCTTTACCAGGAACAGGTCCACGAGGTACATCGCGAAGATCGCGGCCGAGGGGATCAGGAACACCATGTACCAGGCCATGGACGAGAGGATCCAGCCGCCTACCGTCATCGCGAGGAAGTAGCCGCCGGAGATCATGATGCCGAAGATGCCGCCGAACACGCCGCGCTCTTTTACATGGAACCACGGGGCGTTGACTTTTACGACCGAGAGGGCGCCGAAGGACTGGAAGTACTGGTTCACGGCGTAGAGCAGCGACATTCCCACGATAAGCTTCGTGTTCCAGCCGTTGAGGAACAGGAGCCCGATCACAAGATTGAGGAGCGAAGCTCCAAGCGCTCCGAAGAGTATCGCTTTTTTGCCTCCTATACGGTCGGCCAGCGGGCCGTTGAACATGACCGAGAGCGCGTAGGTCCAGAAGCCGGCGGTGGCGATAATGCCGAATTCCGCCTTGCTCAGGTGGAACAGGTCCATCATGGTCTTGGACGCTACGTTAAGGTTGTAGCGGCCCATGTAGAAGGTGGCGTAGGTGAGGCCTAGGGGGAACCAGTTCATGAAACGGCGGCGGCGGTATTCGGGCGCGTGGGAGGGGGCTTCGGACATTTATCAGGCTCCTGTTGATTTGTTTAGCGGTACCTTTAAATTATATGAATTTGCGCAAAAGCGTTCTGTAAAATCCCTGTAAAATAGTTGTTCGGCCCCGAATTCGCCGGGCCCGCGCGGCTTCAGTTACAGGGCCCAGAGTTTAACTGTTTTATCGTTCGAGGCCGAGGCTATAAATTTGCCGTCGGGGGAGACTCCGACGGCGTAGATCTCGTCGGTATGCCCTTCGAAAGTCTTAAGGCAGGCGCCGGAGACCGGGTCCCAGAGCTTCACCGCCGTGCCGCCCGTCACTATCTTCTTCCCGTCCGGGGTGAAAGCAACGCAGTTTATCCAGTCGGAATCCTTTACGGAGCCGGCTTCTTCAAGCGTTTCCGCGTTCCAGATCTCGAGGCGCTTTTCCATGCCGGTGGCGGCCGCGAGCATTTTCCCGTCGGGGGAGAAGGCCAGGGCCTTTATCCCGTAGAGGTAGCTGTCATTGTCTTTCAGCATCTTGCCCGAGGCGTCGAGGAACTGCAGCTCCGAGCCGCCGGCGGCCAGCAGGCCTTTCGAGGAGACGGCTATCGCCTTGATATCGCCTATCTCCGGGTTTATGGTGTTCTTCAGCGCGCCCCCGGGGGAGGTAAAGACTTTTATGGTGGCGTCGTCGGAGCCGGAAAAAAGCAGCTTCCCGTCCGGAGAGAAGGCCAGGCAGTTCACCGGGCCTGCGTGGTCCGCGGCCTCGGCCAAAGTGGAGCAGTCTGAGGTCTGCCAGATCTTGACCGTCTTGTCCCAGGAAGCCGAGGCGAACACGTCGCCGTCGGGGTCGAAGGCCACGCAGCGCACGTCGCCTTTATGGGCCTGTATGGACTGGATCTGTATGCCGTCGGGATTGTCCCAGAGCCGTATGGTATTGTCCTCCCCGGCCGTGGCCAGGAATTTTCCGCAGGGGGAAAAAGCCAGGGTCAGAACGCCGTCGTTATGGCCGGTCAGAGTTTTAAGCAGAACTGTTTCGTTCATAGGTCCCCCTTGGCTGCAGTTCATAATTTATATAATTTACGGACAACATGCAAAAACGGCGGGTAAAAACCAGCGTGACAGCTTCGATAAAAGACGGGCTGGCCTGGGCGGCGATGAGCGGTTTCGCCGACCCCTACGCCGTGCCTTTCGCGATGGCCCTCGGCGCTTCGACCATGGGGATCGGCGTCCTGCGCTCCGTCCCCTCGCTGGCCTCCTCCTTCTTCCAGTTCTTCAATGAAAAGATGGTGCTTGGCCTGGGCAGCTGCAAAAAAGCGCTGCTCCTGACCGTGGGCCTCCAGGCGCTCTCGCTCTTCGCCGCCGCCGGGGCGGTCTTCCTGCCGCTCCGCGCGGCTTTCCCGGCGCTGCTCGCGGCGGTGGTCGTGTATACTGTAGCCGGGAACATGTCCGGCCCGCCCTGGGCCGTGCTGATGGGCGAATATATCCCGGCCTCGAGGCGCGGCAATTTCTTCGGCTTCCGCTTCCAGGCGGTCGGGCTTACTTTTTTCGCGGCCAGCTTCCTGGCTTCGAAGGTGCTCGGGCTGGCCGGCGGGGGGACGCTCCGGGGTTTCTGCGCCGTGTTCGGCGCCGCCGGCGTTTTCAGGTGCCTGTCCTATTATTTCATCACCTCCATGTACGAGCCGCGAACCCGCTTTCATATGCCGCGCGGCACGGATGTGAACTTTTTAACTTCCCTCGATTTCCGCAGGGGCAGGGTCCCGGCCCTTTTTTTCTCCGTGCTGGTGCTGCTGGGGTCCACTTACCTGGCCGCGCCTTATTTCAGCGTATATTCCCTCAGGGAGCTTAAGTGCGATTACTTCCGGTACATGGTCCTGATGAGCATAGGCCCGCTGATGACCTATTTGTTCATGAAGCGCTGGGGGCAGGCGGCCGACGCTTACGGCAGCGTGAAGATCCTGAAGGCCGCTTTCCTTCTTATCCCCACGGTTCCGGTGCTCTGGGCGCTAAGCCGGAATTTCTATTACCTGGCCGCGGTGGAGATGTATTCCGGCGTTATCTGGGGCTCTTACCTTATCGGCATGAATAATTTTATTTACGAGACCATCCCGGCCCACTCCCGGGCGGGGTATACCGCTTTTTTCAGCTTCACTAACGGCCTGGCCCAGTTCGGCGGGGCGCTCGCCGGCGGCTGGCTTTATGAGCGCCTGCCCGCCTTATGGGGGAGTTCTTTTATTTTCCTTCTTCTTATTTCCGCTTTCCTCCGGGCGCTGGCCGTCATCCCGCTTTTCCTGATGGTCCGCGAGGTGCGCGCCGTAAAGGCCGTGGGCCCGGTGGAACTGCTTCTTTTCGTCTCGGGCTTCAAGCCGCTGGTCAGATAAGCCGCCGCGGGCCGGCCAGCCTCTGGGTCTTAAGTCCTATTTACAGCCAGGTCCATTGTCTTGACAAGTCAAGGCCTCCGGGGATTGCGCCCGGCAGGTTCCTGTGGTATAAATACAGTGAAGGTTAAAACGCGGCGGGAGAGACGCGATATGGAAAATATAAAGAAGATGCTGGCCGCGGGACTTTTGTCCCTTAATTTTATTCCTTTCTCTTTCGCGGGCGGGAGCGAGGTTCTCCGTTCCGCCGGGCTTGCCGCGGAGACCGTAGCGATGCCGGAAGTCCCGGCTCCCGCGGCTGAAACCGCGGGCCGGCCCGGACCCAAAGAACTGGACCTTTTCCGCTATTTCGGCCGCGCCGAAACTCCCGCGGCTTCCGATTTGTCCACGGAGAAGAGCGTCGGCGGTATCGACAAAGCGCCCCTCTTCTCCATCAAGCTCGAATCCATAAAGAACGCTTACCTCAAGCCGGGCATTACTTTCGCCACCGGCGCCGGGACCAGGGTGTACATAAGCGGGACCAAGGCCGCCAACTGCCCGGACGGCGGGAACTCCTGCGAAGAGAAGGAAAAGTTCTTCCTGGTGCTGACCACTTCCAGGAACGAGAGCTATTTCGTGCGGGGAACGGAGATCATCAACTGGGGGATCTTCTACAGCGGCTCAAAGACCCTGGTTATAGACGGGGAGAATTACGTGGTCAGGATCTACGCCGACGCCGGCGCGAACGAGAACAGCGTCCTGGAAGTTAAAGGCCCCCGCGGAGTGGCGGTGAAGACCACGATCAAGCAGGTGGGAGACGCCGTGGCGGAGAAAGGGGTGGACGTTAAGCTCGGCAGGAAATATAAGATGGCCTACGGCAACGAGATAGTGCAGGGGCCGCAGGGCGCGAAGTTCACCTCGAAGATGCTGCTTCTCATGATGCCTTTCCCCGTGCAGGAGGATTCTTCCTATTACATCTTCAACGTCTCCGATATAAAGCCTGCCGGGGCGGCTTTCCCGGCTTTCGAGAGAGGTTACAGCTTCAGGCTGCAGGGCGGCGTCCTGGAAATCTCTAAAATATAAGCGGGCGGGCGCCTATCTTTTTTTAAGCAGAGTCTCGACTTTCTGCTGGAGGTTGGCGAGGGAGACAGGCTTGCTGATGAAATCCCGGCAGTTCCTCTCCTGGGTGAAAAGCTGGCTCATGCCCTTGTCGTAAAAATTGCCGGTCATGATGATAACAGGGATGTCCGAGGTCTCGTCCCCGGCCTGCAGTTCCCGCAGCACTTCTATCCCGTTCATCCCGGGCATCGTCACGTCCAGGAAAATGATATCCGGCTTGAGGGCGGCGGCCTTAGCCAGGCCGTCCTTGCCGTTGTGGGCCAGGGCCACGGTATGGCCCTGGCCGGTAAAGTGGAGGGAGACGAGGTCGCCGAAGTCCTCGTCATCGTCTATCATAAGTATTGTTGGCATTCTTGCTCCGGTAACCGGGCGGAATTCCGCCCGCCCCCTGCTTCCCGCGCGGCATATATACCGCGGGGGAGAGGCCCCTGATAAACAGGCGGCTTTATACAAAAATTATATAATACTTTCGAGGCAGGCGGAAAAGCAGCCGCCTCTCCATAAGGATAAAATGAACATAGCCGAGGATATAAAGACGGTTTTTGAAAAAGATCCGGCCGCCCGCAGCCTCCCCGAAGTTCTGTTGTGCTACCCCGGGCTCCATGCGGTCTGGCTCTACCGGCCCGCCCACCGGCTGTGGGAGCTGGGGCTCTATTTCCCGGCCCGCCTGATCTCGCACCTGGCCCGCCTGCTTACCGGGATCGAGATCCACCCCGGCGCCACTATCGGGCGGCGCTTCTTTATCGACCACGGCATGGGGGTCGTCATCGGCGAGACGGCCGAGATAGGCGACGACGTCCTGATGTACCAGGGCGTGGTCCTCGGCGGAACCTCGCTGGAGCATAAAAAACGCCATCCTACGCTCGGCAACGGCGTAGTGGTCGGCTCCGGCGCCACGATACTCGGCGCCATCAAGATAGGCGACCGCTCGCGCATAGGCGCGGGCTCGGTGGTCCTGCAGGAAGTTCCGCCGGACACCACGGTGTTCGGCATCCCCGCGCACAGCGCCCGGGGCGGGGCCCAGGCCAAGGCCCAGCTCGACCACAATAAGCTGCCGGACTATTGCAGCGAGGAAATGCGCCGGATGCAGCAGCAGCTTGACGCCCTGAAAAAGGACATCGTAAAAAAATGAAATACGCCGGGAACATGATCGGCCTCATCGGCCGCACGCCGCTGGTAAAAATTAACCGCATATGCTGCACTTCCGCGCTGCTGCTGGCCAAGCTTGAATTCTTCAACCCGACCTCCAGCGTGAAGGACCGGGCGGCCTGGGGCATGCTGAAGGACGCCGAGGAAAAGGGCCTCCTGAAGCCGGGAGCGCTGGTGGTCGAGCCCACCAGCGGCAATACCGGGATAGGGCTGGCCTGGATCTGCTGCATCAAGGGCTACCGCCTTGTCCTTACCATGCCGGAAACCATGAGCATAGAGAGGCGCAAGATCATGGACGCTTTCGGGGCGCAGATAGTGCTGACCCCGGGCCCGGCGGGCATGGCCGGGGCCGTAGCGAAGGCCGAAGAAATATACGCTTCCGTGCCCGGCGCCTTCATGCCCCGGCAATTCTCCAACCCCGCCAATCCTGCCATCCATGAAACCACCACCGCGGAAGAGATCTGGAGCGATACCGACGGAAAAATAGATATCCTGGTGGCCGGGATAGGGACAGGCGGGACCATAACCGGCATAGCCCGCGCGCTCAAGAAGCGCCGCCCTGGGCTCAAGATCGTTGGCGTAGAGCCGGCGGCCTCCCCGCTCCTCGGCGGAGGCAAGCCCGGGCCTCACCGGATACAAGGCATCGGCGCGAATTTCGTGCCTGAAATATTGCGGCGGGACCTTATCGATTCCGTGGTCCCGGTCGGAGACGAGCAGGCGGGCACTATGGCAAGGCGGCTTATGCGCGAGGAGGGGATCTTCTGCGGGATCTCCTCCGGCGCCGCCATGCACGCCGCCGTCGAACTTTCAAAAGAGCCTTCTTCGGCCGGAAAAACCATAGTGGTCGTTCTTCCGGACACCGGGGAGCGCTACCTGAGCACCTGGCTGTTCGAGGGCATTCCCCCGGTCGGCAATTCGTATATTTAACCTATGAAACTGGCGACCTTGTGCTATGTCAGGAAGGGCGGGAAAACCCTTATGCTGCACCGCGTGAAGAAAAAGGACGATGTCCACGAGGGGAAATGGAACGGCCTGGGCGGAAAGTTCGAACAGGGAGAATCCCCCGAGGATTGCGTCAAGCGCGAGATCCTGGAAGAGGCCGGGCTGAAGATAAAGAACCCGCTCCTGAAAGGCGTGCTGACCTTCCCCGACTTCGCCAGGAAAGAAGACTGGTATGTTTTCGTTTTCACCGCCTCCGAATTCACCGGGCGGCTCATAGATTCGGACGAGGGCGACCTGGCCTGGATAAAGGACGGGGACCTGCTGAAGCTGAACCTTTGGGAAGGCGACAAGGTTTTCCTGCCGCTCCTAAAGCGGCGCGGGCATTTCTCCGGCAAGTTCCGCTACAGGAACGGCCGCCTCGCCGAATACAGCGTGGAAAAATACTGATATGAAAAAAGCCGGGATCCTGGGGCTTATGAGCGGAACTTCCGCCGACGGGCTCTCGATAGCGTTATGCGAAGCCGGCGGGCGCGGGCTTAAAGTCAAGGCCTTCGGGAATTACCCGTACCCGGCGGCCCTGCAGGCGCGGATAATTTCGGCGAAGGACCTGAAAGCGCCGGAGCTCTCGGCGCTGAATTTCGAGCTGGGCCGCCTCTGGGCGGGCATGGTCAGGCGCTTCTGCCGCGCCCGTAAAATAGCCTATAAGGACATAGCGGTCATTGGTTCGCACGGCCAGACCGTCTGGCACGCCCCCGGCCGGACCGGCCACACCCTGCAGCTGGGCGAAGCCTCCTTCATCGCGGAGGAAACGCGCCGCCCCGTCGTCTGCGATTTCCGCCCGGCCGACATGGCGGCGGGAGGGGAAGGCGCCCCGCTTATCCCCTTCCTCGACGAATATCTTTACGGCGGGGGGAAGCCGGTGGCCCTGCAGAACATAGGCGGGGTCGGAAATATAGCTTTCGCGGGCAGGGGCGTTAAAACTTTCGGGTTCGACACCGGCCCCGGCAACTCCCTGATGGATACCGCGGTCAACGGGCTTTCCGGCGGCAGGCTTTCTTACGATAAGGGCGGGGCCTGGGCCTACGCCGGGACCCCCGACCAGGCGAAAGTGCGGGACCTTATGACGCTGCCGTTCTTCAAGCGCCGCCCGCCGAAGTCCCTCGACCGCAGCGAATTCTCCGCGGCTTTTCTGCGGAAGCATTTCAAGGCCCTGCTCAACGCGCGCCGCTCGCGGGACCTGCTGGCCACGCTCAACCTTTTCACCGCGGCTTCCATCGCCCTGGCCTTTAAAAAATTCTCCCCGCGCGGAACGCGGGAGCTTATAGTGAGCGGCGGCGGGGCCCTGAACCCCGCGCTCATGGATAATCTCGCGGCCCTGCTGCTCCCTTCCGGGGTCAGGGTCCGCTCCTGCGCCGAGCTCGGCCTCCACCCGCTGGCCAAGGAGCCGGCCTGCTTCGCGCTGCTGGCCTGGCTGGCCCTCGAGGGCCGCGTTAACCATTGCCCCTCGGCCACCGGCGCGCGCGGCCCGCGCGTGCTGGGTAAAGTTATCAAACAACGCAATAATGACATCCCGCGCTGAACCCAAACCCCGCCCCTCGATGCTGTCGCTGATATTGAGGGCTTTCAAGTACAGGAACTACCGCCTTTTCTTCGGCGGCCAGGGCGTTTCGCTGATAGGCACCTGGATGCAGAACATCGCGATGGGCTGGCTTGTCTACAGCCTGACCGGCTCCGCCCTGCTGCTGGGGGTAGTCGGCTTCTGCTCGCAGATCCCGGTTTTTATCCTGTCCCCGTTCGCCGGCGTGCTTGCCGACCGGATGAACCGCTACAAAATACTTCTGGTGACGCAGACGCTGGCGATGCTGCAGGCTTTCGTCCTGGCTTACCTGGTCCTGTCCGGCAAAGTCCAGGTCTGGCATATAATTATCCTCAGTATTTTCCTGGGGCTTGTTAATTCCTTCGATATCCCCGCGCGCCAGTCTTTCGTGATAGAGCTGGTGGAGAAAAAAGAGGACCTGGGGAACGCTATCGCGCTGAATTCCTCTATGTTCAACGGCGCCCGCCTGCTGGGGCCCTCGATGGCCGGCATCCTGATAAGCGCGGTCGGCGAAGGAGCCTGCTTCCTTCTCAACGGGATAAGCTATCTGGCCGTTCTCGCCGCGCTGCTGGCCATGCGCGTCCCGGCGGCTAAAAAACAGCCGGCCGGGGAGGATGTTTTCAAGCGCCTGAAAGAGGGGTTCAGCTATGTGTTCAATTTCCATCCTATCAGGTACATAATAATGCTGCTGGCGCTTACCAGCCTGACCGGCATGCCGTACACCGTGCTGATGCCTGTTTTTGTGAAGCAGATCCTGCACGGCGGGCCGCGGACCCTGGGCTTCCTTATGGCATTCTCAGGGGTGGGGGCGCTCGGCGCCTCCATCTCGCTGGCCTCCAGGCGCAGCGCCGCCGGCCTTGAAAGGCGCATCCCGCTGGCCGGCCTCACTTTCGGGGCCGGCCTTATAGCCCTTTCCCTGTCGCGCAGTTTTCCTGTTTCAGCGGCCTGCATCGCCCTGGCCAGCTTCGGCATGATAACCCAGATGGCGGCTTCGAACACTATCATTCAGACGGTGGTGGAGGACGACAAGCGCGGCCGGGTGATGGCTATCTACGCGATGGCTTTCATGGGTATGGCCCCGTTCGGCAGCATCATGGCCGGCTGGCTGGCCCACCACATAGGGGCGCCGCATACGATCATGCTCAGCGGAGTCCTGTCGATAGCCGGCGCGGCCGTATTTTTTGGCAGGCTGGGCGAGATACGCGAGAAAGTGCACCCGGTATACGCCAGGCTCGGCATTGTGCCGGCCCTTGCTTCCGGGCTCGAGTCGGCTTCCGAACTGACGGCGCCGCCCGAGGATTGACGCCTTTCAGTAAGGCGCGAACAAAGTTTGGCCGTCTGAAGGGCATAGCCCCTGGGTGGACTACGCTAACCTGCGTCGCTCATGGACACAATTCAATGTTCAGTACGGCACAAACAAAGTTTTGGCCGTCTGAAGGGCATAGCCCCTGATACGGCACAAACAAAGTTTTGTAAAATTCAATTGTTATGGATAAACGCGAGAAACTCCACCTTTCCGGAGAGATCAGGACCATATTGAAGAAGGTCTCACGCTCTCTTTACCTGAGCCTGAATATCCTGCCGGAGCCGGTGAGGACTTCCATGGGGCTGGGTTACCTGCTGTGCCGGGTCATGGACGCCGTGGTGGACCTCCCCGGAGTTCCCGCGCCGGAAAAGCTTAACATACTGGCCCTGATGCGGGGCCTGGACAAACCTGAAAATTCCGCGGCGCTCCTTGAGCGTATCCGCCCGCTTTCTTCCCTGCCCCGGCAGCAGGGCGAGCGGGAGCTGCTGCTTAAGCTCGGCAAGATACTTTCCGTCTATTCGTCTGTCCCGGAGGAAGAGCGGGTCTTGTTCTCCGGGCTGCTCCACGGCGTCGCCTCCGGCCTGGAGATGGACGTGCTTTCTTTTCCGGGCGGCGGGCCCGCGGCCTTTAAAACGGCGCAGGACCTCGAGCGTTACTGCGCCTGCACGGGCGGCGCCCCGGGCGTCTTCTGGGCCAGCCTTTACCGCGAAGCTATGAGGCGCGCCAGCCGCACCGTCTCGTCTTTCCCGTCGGGAAAGGACGCCGAAATGATAGGTTCGGCGCTGCAGATGACCAATATCCTTAAAGGCATGGCCGCCGACCTCAGGCTGGGGCGCTGCTATATTCCGCAGGAAGACCTCGACTCCAGGAACATGAAGCCCGCTGACCTTTTGCTTCCCTCCAATATGGAGAGGGTTCGCGACATCACTTCGAAGTGGATGTATTGGGCCCTGGACAGGCTGGACCAGTGCGAGGCTTTCGTCTCGGCCGTGCCAAAAACCGAGCTTTCGCTTCGGGCCGCGGTGATCTGGCCGGTTTACTGGGCTATGGACACGCTGGAAAAAGCGGCGCATTCCAATTTGCTGGACCCGGGCGACAGGCCCGCCGTAGGGCGCAGCCGCATCTACGCCACCATCGCCTCCACGCCCCCGCTGCTGCTGAGCAATACTGCCTTCGCGCGCGGCTACCGGTTCCGCAGGGAGACGCTGATAGGGTCAATTACGGGCGGAAATTTCGAGGGGAGGGCGATATGAAAAAAATAATTATCCTGCTGGCGGGGGTGTTCGCCGTCTGCGGCTGCGCGCGGCAGCTCAACCCGGCCGAGGCGGAAGAGGCCCGCAGGGCTTCGCTGGAACTGAACTCCGTGATGGATATGGCTTCTTCGCGGCAGATCTCGCCGGTGGAATTCGAATCCGGCTCGGCCCGCCTGCTGGCATCCTCGCAGCCGCTGCTTGACCGCGTAGCCTCCGTGCTGCTTAACCACAACCAGCTCAAGCTGATAGTCTCCGGCCATACCGACGACGTGGGGACCGACGAATACAACCAGGACCTTTCCGAGAGACGGGCTGGCGCGGTAAAGATGTACCTGGCCACTAAAGGCGTGCACCCCGACTCCGTGCGCGTCTACGGGTACGGGGAGACGCAGCCGGTAGTGAAAGAGACCACCGAGCAGGCCCGCGCCCTCAACCGCCGGGTGGAGTTCCGCATCACCACGCGCGATTGGGGAACGGTATACTGAGGATCGGGGATCGAGGATCGGGAATCAGGGGAGAATAAAAGAAAAGAACCCGGAGCTGTCTCCGGGTTCTTTTTTTATGGGCGGCTCCGCTTACCTTTGGTCGCCGTATTCCTGGTCGAACCTCTTGTACTTGTAGGCGAACTTGCCCGGCCTGCCGGCCGCCATCGCCTCGTCGCTCCATTGGAATTCCTTATTGCCCACGCGCACCATGTCCCCGGAGACGCAGCCGGCTTTTTTGAGGGCCTTGTCCATGCCTATGGTCTTGAAGATCCTGTGCAGCCTGTCCCAGGAGTCCGGCTGGCCGAAGTTGGTCATGGAGATGAGCTTTTCGACCCTCGTGCCCTTTACGGAATAAAGCCCGTCGGCGTCCACCGAAACGGTGAAGCCGCCTTTCGCCTGTTTCGGGGCGGGGACGGACAGCGCGGCGGCCTGGTAAAGATCTCCTTCCTTTATCGTGGGCAGCAGCTTCAGGATGTGGTCCAGGAGGGGGCTTAGCCCCTTCCTGGTGGCGGCGGAGATAAGGAAGACCTCCCGCTTTTTGAATTTCTTGGCCAGGGCTTTCTGGACCTCGGCCGCTTCCGGGAGGTCTGATTTATTCACGGCCAGTATGGTGATCTTTTTGGCCAGCAGGGGATGGTAATCCTTCAGCTCTTTCTCTATCACGCGCACGGCTTTTTCCGGCTTCATTTTGCCGAAGCCCATGGGGTCCACGAGGTGGATCAGTATCTTGGTCCGCAGGATGTGCTTGAGGAAGAGGACGCCCAGGCCTTTCCCGTCGTGCGCTCCTTCGATGATGCCGGGGATGTCCGCGGCCGCGAAACTTTTTCCCTTATGGCTGACTATGCCGATATTCGGGTTCAGCGTGGTGAAAGGGTAGTCCGCTATTTTCGGCCGCGCCGCCGAGATGGCCGCGAGGAGCGTGGATTTTCCGGCGTTGGGCATGCCCACGAAGCCGACGTCGGCCAGCACGCTCAGCTCGAGGCGCGCTTCGTATTCTTCTCCGGGCTCGCCCAGCTCCGAGATCTTCGGGGCGGTGTTGAACCTGGTCTTGAAAGCGGTATTGCCGCGGCCGCCGCGCCCGCCTTTGGCGGCCATGAAGCGCTCGCCGTCCTTCTTAAGGTCGGCCAGGACGGTCCCGGCGCGCTTTACCACGGTGCCGCACGGGACGTAAAGAGTAAGGTCCTCGCCGTAGGCGCCGTCCTTGCGGTTGCCCTTGCCGGGGGAGGCGTCCTGGGCGGTGATATGGGGGTGGCAGGCTATCTCGGCGAGGGTGGTGATATTCGCGGAGGCCTGGAACCAGATGCTCCCGCCCTTGCCGCCGTGCCCGCCGTCGGGGCCGCCGTAGGGGATGTACTTTTCCCGGCGGAAGGAGGAGCAGCCGTCGCCGCCCTTGCCCGCTTTGAGATAAACGCGGGCGGTGTCTACGAAGCCCGAAGCTACGCGGTGGTCTTGTATTTTAGCCATAATGCTTGCCTGGAGGGAATATAATAAAAAACCTCCTGAACGCTTTCAGCACCCAGGAGGCTTTACCTAGCGAAAGGTTATTTCGCGGAGGGGTAAACGCTGATCTGTTTCTTGCCGCGTTTCGCCCATTCGAACTTCACTTCGCCGGTTACTATGGAGAAGAGGGTGTCGTCCGAGGCGCGCCTTACGTTCTCGCCCGGGAGGAACTTGGTGCCGCGCTGGCGGACCAGGATCTCTCCGGCGTTGACTTTCTGGCAGCCGTAACGCTTCACGCCAAGGCGCTGGCCTTTGCTGTCACGCCCGTTAGTGCTTGAACCTTGTGATTTTGTACTGGCCATATTGAACCTCTATGTTAAATCGTTGGTGAGAAGCCTTGAGGCGCTTTCCAACTGGGACCAGGAACTATGCCAACTGGATATCTTTAACTTCTATCTCAGTCAGTTCCTGGCGGTGACCCGAACCTTTTTCATAAGCTTTCTTGGATTTTTTCCTGAAAACTATTATTTTCGGGCCTTTGAAATGCCGGACGATCCGGGCTGTTACTTTGGCGGAGGGAGACTTTGCAGCCGTAGCGCTTTTTTCGTCGAGCGAGGCTGACCACAGGGCCTTGAAGGTTACTTCCGCGCCTTCTGCCTCTGTTAGTTTTTCAACCTGCACGATCTCGCCGGGGACTACCCAGTACTGCTTGCCGCCTGTTTCGATTATTGCGTACATAGTATGTATATGATACCAAAAAAAACGGGCGCAGGCAAATAACCTGCCGTCAGGAAGGCTTTCTCCGGTCGCGGACGCGCCGCATAAGCCCGGTGTCCAGGTCGCGCAGCGTGAGGCCGCGGCGCAGGCCGAACAGCCTGAGCCTGCAGTAGAAATAGACCAGGGAAGTCGCGAGGCCGCCGCGCAGATTATTGTGGAAAGCTCCCCGCGCGAGCGTCTGCACCTCGTTCATGAAAGTCTTGTCTTCCGCGGTGAGCCAGGGCAGCTTGGAGGTCTCCTCCCAGTCGAAAGCGCCCCACTCCTCCAGCTTCGAAGGGGGGACGAAGCCCATCTTGACGCATTTGTCGAAAAGCGGCGCCCCGGGGTAAGGAATATACATCGAGGGCCCGTACACGTTTGTGTTCCTGTCTTCCGTGAGGAGGGCGGCGATCCTGACTGTCTCGAGGATATCCTCCCTGGTCTCCTCCGGGAAACCCAGCATGAAATGATAACTCGCTTTGAAGCCGGCCGCGACGACTTTCCGGTGGGCCTCCAGGACCTGCGCGACGGTTATGTCCTTGTCTATCTGCTTCAGCACGCGGTCGGACCCGCTCTCCACGCCGAAAGTGAGATTGTCGCAGCCGCTCTTTTTGATCAGTTCCAGCCCGGCGGCGTCGTACTGCAGGAAAGTGTCTATCCTTATATCGGAATGCCACTTGAGGTCCAGGCCGCGCTCCACCATGCCCCGGCAGACGGCTTCGGCGCGCTTTTTGTCCACGAAAAAATTATCGGAAACGAAATTGATGGCGCCCAGCCGGTACTTTTCCTTGAGCTCCTGCAGCACGTCCAGCAGCCTGCCGGCGGACATCGCGCGCCATTTCCTCTCGTTGAATTTTATGTTGTAGCAGAAAGCGCAGCGGTAGGGGCAGCCCCGGTCCACGTTCAGGTCGAGGCAGCGCCGCCCGTCGTAGGAGCTTTTCGATTCCCGGATATAATGTTCCGCGTCTATCAGGCTGAAGTCCGGCAGGGGCAGGTCGTCCATGGCCACGTTGTCCGCCGGCGGCGTAAAGACGGGGACGCCGTCTTTTTTGAACCCTATGCCCCTGACCTGCTCCAGGGAGCGGCCCTCTTTCAGGCATTCCACGAGGTCGGAGAATTTTTTCTCGCCCTCGCCTATCACGACCGCGTCCACGAAAGGGTTCATCAGGGTCTGCTCCGGCAGGAGGCTGGCGTGGATGCCGCCCCAGACCACCGGGACCTTGCTGTTCTTCTTGAAAAATCCGGAAAATTCCAGGCCGGCCGTGATGGAGCTCCCGGTCATAGCGCTGACCCCGGCGCAGATAGTGTCGGGGCCCAGGCATTTGGCGAGCTGGGCCCGCCAGTCGGCGGTGATGCCCTGGTCGATGATCTCCACCGTGTAGCCCTTCAGCAGCAGCGGCGTGGCTAAATAGACCAGCCCGAGGGGGCTGCGCTTGAGCAGCTTGTGGCTGGCATTGGGCCTGAAAAGGATTATTTGCGCCATGGTAGACGGCCCGTGCCGCCGCGAGTTTGGGACGGGCCTTAAGGACTATTTTATCATATTCGGCAATTAAGCGTTTTTCCGGCCACGGGGGGGCGCCGCGGGGTCTTAGGGCCCACGCTAAATTGGGCCTTTGGCTACTTACGCGCCGGTCTTTTATATTCCATAATATAGTCATGCACCATATGTCCAAACCGGAGGCTTCGATGGCTAAGATATGCGGTTTTCTCCTGGCGGCTTCGGCCGTAATTCTTTTTTCAGCCGGCGCGCGCGCCGAAAACAACACTCTCCTTGCTCTCAATGACCCCGCGAGGGTCTCCGGAAAACCGGCGGCCGTGAGCGCCCTGGACTCGGCGCCCCGGGGTCTTGAAAAACCCGCCACCGCGCAGCTCACTATCGGCTCGCCCGAGTACACTGATTTCGACGCCGTAACTTCCGTGAACGACCCGCTTTACCGCGAGGGGGCGAAAGAGCTTCTGAAGCAGGCCGTGAAGGACGACGCGAAAAAAGAAGCGGCTAAGGGGAAAACCATGCGCGACGCGCCTATCTCCAAAGGTGTCCGCCCGGGCGCTGCCAGGCCGGTAAAGGCCCGCTCGCTGATCAATAAGGCCAAGACCGGCAAGCCGCTCCACGCCGACCCGGTGAAGGCCAAGAATACTTTTTAGCGGCGGCCGCCCGGCTTTCGCGAAAACCCGCGCCCGCCGCGGGTTTTTTGCTTTAGGGGGAATATAAATAATAGAATAACTTTGCGCTGTTAACGGAGGAAACTGATGATCAATGAGATGATAGAACCTTTTTTTCAGCCGGTGCTGGAAGTCTGGGCCAAGTTCTCCGAGTATGTTCCCAAGCTCGTGGCGGCTTTTACCTTCGTCCTTTTCGGGCTCTTCATCGCCCGCGTCGTCAGCTCCCTCCTCGAGCAGTTCCTCAGGAAGATAAAGCTCGATTCCTATACCAGCCGGGTCGGCATTAACGAGATCCTCATCCGGTTCGGCCTGGGCAAATCCACCACGCAGGTCGTTTCCTTCGTCGTTTACTGGGCCCTGCTGCTGGTGTTCCTCGTCACGGCGGCCAATATCCTCAACCTGACCGTGATCTCCGAGATCCTCAAGCGGTTCGTGGACTTCCTGCCCAATCTGATGGCGGCCATCTTCATCGGCTTCGGCGGGCTGCTGTTCGCGCGCTTCATGGCCGACATCGTGATGAATTCGGCGGTCTCAAATAACCTGCGCGGCGGCCGCTCCCTCTCGAAGATCGTGCATTTCGTGATCGTGGTCTTCACGCTGATCGCGGCCATCGAGCAGCTTGGCATAAAGATGAAGATGATCATCGGCGGGATAAACATCATGCTGGCCTCGCTGGGCCTGGCCTTCGCCATCGCGGTGGGCCTGGGCGCCAAGGATATGGCCCACGACATCCTGAAGAGCCTCTTCACCGAGAACAAAGAAGAAAAATAATCTCCCGCTCTTTGCCTAAAAAGAAAACCCCGGGCTTCCCCGGGGTTTTTCTTTTCTTCTGACTCTTGACTCCCGTCTTCCGATCTCTTCAATCGAGGTAGTCCCTCAGCATTTTGCTGCGGGAGGGGTGGCGGAGCTTGCGGATGGCCTTCGCCTCGATCTGGCGGACGCGTTCGCGCGTCACGCGGAAGATCTTGCCTACTTCTTCCAGGGTCCGGGGATAGCCGGTCTCGATGCCGAAGCGCAGCTTTATGATCTTGGCCTCGCGGTCGGTCAGCGTGTCCAGTATCTTCGTGACCTCGCGGCGGCGCAGCAGGTCCAGCGCCGAATGCGACGGCGGGAGCCCGGTCTTGTCCTCGATGAAGTCCTCTAGGTGGGAGTCCTCGTCCTCGCCGATGGGCGTGGACAGCGAGATCGGGTCCTGCATGATCTTCATGGCGTTCTTCACTTTGTCCATGGAGATATGCATGTGCTTCGAATACTCTTCGATCTGGGGGTCGCGGCCGAATTCCTGGCGGTACTTGCGCGTCACCTTCATCAGCTTCGAGACCAGCTCCTTCATGTGCACCGGGATGCGGATGGTGCGGGCCTGGTCGGCGATGGCGCGGTTGATGCTCTGGCGGATCCACCAGGTGGCGTAGGTGGAGAACTTGAAGCCGCGCTTGTACTCGAACTTCTCGACGGCCTTCATCAGGCCCAGGCCGCCTTCCTGGATCAGGTCGGA
>JAJZPF010000005.1 GCA_021811315.1 bacterium | reverse complement strand
GCCAGACCGAGTGCTCAAGATCGAGAAAATACCCACCGGGGAGGGTGTAGGTACACAAGATTTTGCCTAAAATGCAAAAAGTGCTTAAAAATTAAGGATTTCTCAAAAACGAACTGTCAAAGTCGGGATTATATTTCAGGCGGAAGATAAGCGCCCGCGCAAAGCGAACGGCCCGGTTTAAACCGGGCCGTTTTCTTTTTGCGTGCCGGCGCTCTTATGGCGCTTCCTGGCTTTCCGGCGGCGTATCTTTTCTATTTCTTTAAGGCGTTCGGAGGTCCCGGGCGAGATCTTGAGCTCTATCTCGTCCACCATTTCCCGCAGGGCTATGAACCGGTTAAGGGAGCGCTTGCGCTCGCGCTGGCAGCGCACGATAAGCCCAAGCGCGGGGTATTTCAGGAGGACCGCGTTGGAAGTCTTGTTTATCTTCTGCCCGCCGTTCCCGGAGCCGCGGATGAACTGCTCCTCTATCAGGCGAAGGTCGATGGCCAGGCGCGCTATCCGCGCCTTGAGCGCTTCTACCTTGGCGGGGGAGATCTCTGAAAATTCGTGGAAATTCATAAATAAAGATCGAGGATCGGGGATCCGGGATCAAAAATAAACGAAATAAATCCGCTCAGTTCTTTTTCCCCGACTCCCGATTCTCGATTCTCGACTCTTTACTCTTCCGCCTGCCCGTGCTCGCGCAGGAATTTGCGGATATGGGAGCGGGCGCCGGCCGTCTTTACCGAGGTGAGCCAGTCCTTCTTTGGGACCGAGTTCCTCCGAGTTATTATTTCAACAACGTCGCCGCTCTTCAGCGGCTGGTCCAGGCGGACCATCTTGTTATTGACCTTGGCGCCGATGCAGGTATTGCCGATATCGGTGTGGATGGTATAGGCGAAATCGAGCGGCGTCGCGTCCACGGGCAGCGGCTTCACCTCGCCCTTGGGCGTGAAGATGAAGATCTGGTCCAGCTCGAGGTCGGTCTTGAAGCTCTCTATGAATTCGCGCGGGCTGGAGAGGTCCTGCAGCCACTCGATCCACTGGCGGAGCCAGTTCATTTTCTCGTCCAGGTGCCGGTCGGCGCCGCTTTCGCCCAGCTTGTAGCGCCAGTGCGCGGCGATGCCGTACTCCGAGGTGCGGTGCATCTCCTCGGTGCGGATCTGGATCTCTATGATCTCGCCGGTGCCGGCCATGACGCTGGTGTGCAGGCTCTGGTAAAGGTTCATCTTGGGGACGGCGATATAGTCGGTGAAGGAGCCGGCCACCGGCTTGAAAACGGAATGCACCGTGCCGAGCAGGGCGTAGCAGTTGATGATGCTGTCGGTGATGATCCGGACGCCGAGCGCGTCCTGGATCTCCTCGAAGGGCTTCTCCTGGCGCAGCATCTTCCTGTAGATGGAATAGATGTTCTTCGCGCGCGAGAGCACCCGGCAGGGGATCTGCGTTCCTGTAAGGTGCTTCTCCAAATTTACCCTGAAATCCTCCAGCAGCTTGTCCCTGGTGACATAGCGCAGCTGGACCTTGGCCAGCAGGCTCTGGTACTCGTCGGGGTGGAGGTATTTGAAGGAAAGGTCCTCGAGCTGGGACTTCAGCTGGAAGATACCCAGGCGCTGGGCCAGCGGGGCGTAAAGTGAAAGGGTTTCGTGGCTGATCTCCAGCTGCTTCTCGCGCGAGAGGAAGTTCAGCGTGCGCATATTGTGCAGGCGGTCGGCCAGCTTGATCATGATGACGCGGATGTCCTTGGCCGTGGCCAGGATCATTTTGCGCCAGTTCTCGGCCTGGGCCTCGTCGCGCGACGAGAATTTAAGCGTCTCTATCTTGGTGACGCCCGCCACCAGGGCGTAGATCTCCTCGCCGAATTCTTTCTTGAAAGTCTCGTGGGGGATCTTGGTGTCCTCGAGGACGTCGTGCATCAGGCCCGCCGCCACGGTCTCCAGGTCCATCTTGTAATCCACCAGGATCTCGGCCACCGCCGAGCAGTGCACGAAGTACATCTCGCCGGAGGCGCGTTTCTGCTCGTGGTGGGCTTCGCAGGAATAGTTCCAGGCGTATTCCAGCACGGTGGTATCCTGCTGGGAATATTCGCGGAATTTTTTAAGCAGTTCGTCCAGTTCCATAGTTGTTTAGTCTCCGAGAGCGCGTATCAGAAGCACCGTGGCGAAACCGAGGGGGAAGATCACGGGGGTCAGGCGGTCGTAAGCTTTATGCAGGCGCGGCAGGATGTCGGCCATGGCGATGTAGAGGAAGGAGCCGCCGCTGAGCCCCAGCATGAAGGCCTCCGCGCCGGGGGGGAGGTTCTTAAGCAGGGGGGCCGCCAGGAGCGCGCCGGCCGGGGTGGCCGCGGCCAGCCACAGGCTGAATTTGACGGTCTGGCGCGGCGTTTTGCCGGCGTGGAGAAGAAGGGAGACCAGCGTGACGCCGTCGGCGAACTTATGCAGGATCACGCCGAGGGCGACGTTGATCCCGGCGATGGTCCCGGGGGCGAAGCCGACGGCGATATTGAAACCGTCCAGGAGCGAATGCAGGCCCATGGCCACCAGCGCGACGGCCCCGAGGGAGTGGACCTCGCAGTCCTCCATGTATTCGCTGCAGGAGCTGTAAGCGGCGAAGTTCTCGATGGTAAAAAGGGCCAGAAGCGCGGTAAGGGCGCCGTAGGAAAGCGCCGCCGGATTAAGGCTGAAGCCGGCCGGGATGATATCCAGCAGCGCGGCGGAGATAAGCACGCCGGCGGCATAGGCCAGGGCGCGGGCCAGGACTTTCTTGCTGAACCCGCCGAATTTAAGCACGGTCCCGGCCCCGGCCAGGGTGAAGATAACCGCGAGAATGCTGAAAAGTATTACCATAAAAAAATTATTGCGACGCCGGCCGCACGCTGACCGGAACGCAAAACGCGTTCGGCCACACCGTGGCCTCACTCGGTATTCGCCCTCCGCGCTTACGCAAGCGTCGGGCTCAACGACGGTTTTGCTAACCCGGTCAGCGCACGGCCGGCGGGGCTGCTCGCTAACTGTTAAGTCTGGGCCTCGTACAGTCCCTTGTAAACGCCGCCGAGCTTCAGGAGTTCTTCGTGGGTGCCGGTCTCGGCCAGCTCGCCTTTCTTGAGCACGAAAATTTTGTCCGCGTTGCGCACCGTAGAAAGCCTGTGCGCTACCATGATGACGGTGCGGCCGCCGAGGATGCGCTCGATGGCGCCCTGCACGGCCTGTTCGCTGGCGGTGTCCAGGTTGGAGGTGGCTTCGTCCAGGAGCAGGATCTTGGGCTTCTTGATGATGGCGCGGGCTATGGCCAGGCGCTGGCGCTGGCCGCCGGAAAGCTTCACGCCGCGCTCGCCCAGCACCGTGTCGTAGCCCTGGGGCATCGCGGCGATGAAAGCGTGCGCGTCCGCGGCCTTGGCGGCGCCTATAACTTCGTCCATGGAAGCGCCCGGCATGCCGATGGTGATGTTCTTATAGACCGTGTCGTCGAAAAGTATGGTGTCCTGCGTCACCAGGCCCATATGCGCGCGCAGGTCGGTGGTGTCCAGGTCCAGCATATCGTGCCCGTCCACTTCCACGCGGCCCGAGACCGGGTCGAAGAAACGGAGCAGCAGGTGGACGATCGTGGTCTTGCCGGAGCCGGACGGGCCGACGAAAGCGGCCACTTCTCCGGGGTTTATCCTGAAAGAGAGGTTCTGCAGCACCTGGGTGTCGCGCGAGGGATATTTATAGCTCACGCCCTTGAATTCTATTTTCCCGTCCAGCTTTTCTATGTTCTTGGTGCTGGCCTTGATGACTACGGTGGGCTTCTCCTCGAGGATCTGGTAGATGCGCTCCCAGGCCGCCATGCCCTGCTGCAGCTTGGAGTTCATGTTGCCGATGTTCTTGAGCGGGACGTAGGCGGTCACGTAGGCTATCGCGAAAGAGACGAAATGCTCTACGGTCATGGTGCCGTGGAAAATGGCCTGGCCGCTCATCTGTATGATGGCTACCATCACCATGCCGCTGATGAACTCCATCACCGGGCCGCTCATCGCGGTGGCCCGCAGGTAGCGCATCATCTTGGAAAAATAGGCGTCGTTGGAGACCTTGAAGTTGGCTATCGCCTGGTCCTCGTAATTGAAGGCTTTCACCACGGTGATCCCCTGCAGGCTTTCCTGGAATTTATGGGAGATCTCGCCCACGATCACGTTGCTTTCCGCCGAGGCCTTGCGCATCTTCTTGCCCAGCACGCCCAGGAGCGCGGCTATCAGCGGCAGGACCACTACGGCCATCAGCGCAAGGCGCCAGTTGATGTAGAAGAGCAGGCCGACGCAGGTTACGACGGTCAGCACGTCGCGGATGCCGTAAAGGGGGATGAACTGCACCGTGCTCTGCACGTTGCTCAGGTCGTTGATGACGCGGCTCATCACGTCCGAGGAGCGCTTGCGCCAGTAGAATTCGAGCGAGAGCCGGTGGATATGCTCGAACAGGTCCTCGCGGATCTTCTGCACCACGCGCTGGCCCAGCCAGCTCATCAGGTAGCCGTTGGCGTATTCCACCGCCATGCGCAGCACGAACAGGAAAGGCAGGGCGATGACGATCAGCCGCAGCATCTCCATGTTCTTGTCCATGAACACGCCCTTTACGACCGGGCCGGAGATGTAGATCACCGCGTTCTTGATCGCGGCGAGGATGATCATCGAAACGGCCGCCTGGGCCAGGCGGGCCTTGTGCGGCTTAAGGTATTCGATCAGCGCCCTGACCAGGACCCTGAACCTGGCCTTGTCGGCTACCGAGTGCGCGGCGGGGTCTGTCATATCAGCTCAGGTGCGGGAGTATCTTTTCGGCGGCGCGCTCGGCCGCGCCGTGGGAACCCAGCATGTCGCGCAGGCCGATCAGCTCTTTGCGGGCGGCCTGCATGCGGGGCGGGTTGTTTATGAGGGAGAAGGCTTCCTGCGCCAGATTGTCCACCGTGGCCTTCTCCTGTATCAGCTCTTTTACGGCGGGCCTCTTCAGGAGTATGTTGACCAGGGAGATATAAGGCGTCTTGGCCACGCGCTTGGCCACCTCGTAGGTGAACCAGGCCATCTTGTAGGCCACGGCCATGGGGACGCCCAGGAGGGCGTTCTCGAGCGTGGCGGTGCCGGAGCAGGTAAAGGCGAAATCGAGCCTGGCGCGGACCTTGTAGTCCTTCTCGCGCACGATCTCCACGTCCTTGGACCAGTATTTCTCCACTTCCTCCAGCGCCGGAACTATCCGGTCGTCGGGGAATTCGGGCACCGCGAACAAATAAGCCTTGGCCTTCGGGTGCTGTTCTTTTATGCGGTAAAAAGCTTTCAGGAAGAGCGGCAGGTGGCGGGAGATCTCCGCTTTCCGGGAGCCGGGCAGGATGCCTATCTTCCACTCGCCGCCGGCGGGGGGGAACTCCTTGGCGACCGGCTCCGGCAGCAGGTCGAGCAGCGGGTGGCCGATGAAAGTGGCGTTGCCGTGGACTTTCTTGTACAGCGCTTCCTCGAAAGGGAAGATCACGAAGATCTCTTTGGTGAGTTTGGCTATGCGCGCGGCGCGGCCCGGGCGGGAGGCCCAGACCTGCGGGCTGATATAGTAGAAAGCCGGGATCTTCCGGTGCGCGGCCAGGCCGAGGACCTGGTTGTTGAAGCCGTAGAAATCCACGGCTATCACGCAGGCCGGGCGCTTGTCCTCGAGGTAGCGGCGCACCAGCTTGATCAGCTTGAGCCAGAGGAAGAAATTCTTGAAGGGCTCGGCGAAGCCGACGGCGCCCACCGAGACCAGGTTATAGATGAAATGCGAGGAGACTTCCTGCATCCGCACCCCGCCCATGGCCGTGATGGAGATCTCGGGGTCCTTGGCGCGCAGCGCTTTTATCAGGTTGGCGGCGTGCAGATCGCCGGAGGGGTCGCCCGCCACCACTAAAATATTTTTATTTGTCGGTGCTATTGTAGCCATAAAAAATAAGGGTCGAGGGTCAGGAGTTTGGAGTCGAGAGTCCGGGGAGGGGATGGAGCGGGAAATAAACTCTTTTCTTCAGACCCTTGACTCCCGACCCCCGACTCCCGACTTTTCTTAATGTTTATCTATCCCGGCGTTCTTGAGCCCTTCTTCCACGAGTATCTTGGTCGCTTTGCCGATGTCGGACAGGGAGCGGGACAGCGATTCCTGCGCTTCCTCCGCCTTGGAGCCGGAAACCTCGAAACGCCGCATCCGCTCGGTGATCTCGAGGGCCAGGCGCAGGGCCTTCAGGCCTTTCTCGCCGCTGGGCGTGGGCGTCTTGGCGGTCTTGATGCAGTCTATGAAGTGGTAAAGCTCTTCCCTTATCGGCTGCTTCGGCTCCAGTTTCGGGTAGGTGATCTCGATGTCCTTGAGGGATTTGACCACCGGGTTCTTCTTCGTGTAGATCTTAAGGCGGGCGCTCACATAATCCACCGAGAGGTAGGAATCCTGCTGGTAGATGCGCATCCGGCGGGAGGCCTCCATGGTGGCGCGGCTGGCGGTGACGTCGGCCAGGCAGCCGTTCTTGAACTTTATCCGCACATTGCAGATATCCTCGTGGTTGGACAGGAGGCTGGCGCCTATCGCCTCGAAGCTCACGATCTCGGAGTCTATCATCGTCAGGAGGATGTCCAGGTCGTGGATCATCAGGTCCAGCGTGACGCCGGTGGCGGCCACGCGCGGGTCATAGGGGCCCAGCCGCTCGATGGTGATATAGCGGGGATTCTTCACGTGCTTCATCGTCTCTACCACGGCGGAGTTGAAGCGCTCCGAATGTCCCACCTGGAGGACGACCTTGTTCTTTTCGGAAAGCTCGAGCAGCTTGCGGGCGCCTTCTTCGGAATTGGCGATGGGCTTCTCCATCAGGACGTGCACCCCTGCCTTCAGCGCTTTTACGCCTATTTCGGCGTGGTATTCGGTGGGGGCGGCCACTACGATAGCGTCCACCTGGCTAAGGAGCTCTTCCTCGGTCTTGTAGGCCACGCAGTTGTGGCGCCAGGCCAGGACCTGGGCCCGCATCAGGTCGGGGTCGGAGACGCCTACCAGCTCCACCTCGGGCATCTTGGAAAGAGTATTGGTATGGAAGCCGCCTAATTTGCCGGCCCCTATCACGCCGAAACGCAGTTTTTTTTCTTTTTCAGGCATATAGTCCTCTAAAACGAAAAAGCGATAATAACAGCCTTTTAAGGAGCCGCTAATCTTATTATTCTACTAAATATGTACGTTTGGCGGTCAAAGGGGGGGCGGCCGTTCAAGGGACAAAGGGCCCAGGCCTGTAATAGGTCCTAGGACACTTCTCCGGGAATCCGGTATTTTTGTCTAATATCCTTGTACCGTAAAATACTACTTCAGGATCGACAGGGGGAATTACTAAATGAAACGAAGAATATTTGCGTTTGCGGGAATAGCCGCGATGCTGGCCGTCCTGGCCGGCTGCGACGAGATAAAGTTCGGAGGCTCCCTGGGAGTCACCGAGCCTATAACTTTTGCGCAGGAAGCCAAGGATTGCAACCAGGATACCGACTGGTGGAACTGCAAGCCGGCCGGCAATGTCGTTGTCAACCCGGGCCAGTTCTCGGCCAAAGCCGTCATGGGCATGTCCGGGAACCAGAAGCAGATAAGGCTGGAAGTGAACAATGCCAAGCCCGCGACGGTCATCGAACTTAACTTCGACAAGAACATAAATATCGGCGAGAATTTCACCCTTACAGCCGCCCAGCTCAAGCAGAACTTCGACTTGACCGGGACCCTGCTTACGAAGGTGGAGAAATCCCCCGAACAGTCCGGGAACGAGTCCTGCACCTACCAGTATCCCCAGACCGTCTGCCGCGCCGCGGCCAAGAGCGCCGGCGAAGAGGCCGCGACCGAAACCGCTAAAGAAGAGGTAAACAAGTTAGGGCCTTTCGATCCCGGCTATCCGTATCCGGGCTCCTTCCCCCAGGTTCCCAACCCTTATCCCGGCCAGTACCCGTACCCCGGCCAGTATCCGGGTCAGTACCCCGGCCAGTACAATGGTCCTACCCCCCCGAATTGCCATACCGAATGGGTTAACCGCCCCGGTTATATGTATGTGCGCTACTACCTTGAAACTACCCTGAGGGACATAGACGCCAAGTTCGTGCAGGGCGGGAAGAGCCTCGCCGGCTATACCGGGCACGCTTCCGACACGCAGACTATCTATACCTACAAGAGCGAGTGCCGCTGAGAGCTGAAGCCGAAGCGCGGTAAAAACGAAGAGCCGGGTCCTTAAAGGGCCCGGCTTTTTGTATTATAGCGTTAAGGGAACGGTTCGAATATGTCGGGCAAGGCGGAAAAAGTGAAAAAAACAAAGACGCTCATCATAGCTTCCTACGGGCTGCAGCCCAAGCACGTTACCCTGGAGACCCTGGCCGTCCTCAAAAAATGCGGCATAGTCTTCTCCCACTGCCTCGACCGGGGCGGCAAGGACCTGCTCGCGCGCTCCTGCGCCAGGTTCGAACCCCTGCGCGGCCTCTCCCTCGCCGAAACCGCCGGCAGAGTGAAAAAAGCCTTTTCCTCTTACGATACCGTCGGCTTCATTACCTACGGAAACCCTTTCTTCCTGAACGCCACCACCGCCCTGATAAACAAAGAAATGGCCGCCGCCGGCATCGCCGTCGCCGTCCTGCCGGCCATCTCCTCCTTCGACTCCATCGTGAACCTGCTGGACCTGAATAAATTTTCCCTGAACGGCCTGAGGCTGGTGGATACAGCCGCCGCCATGGAGCAGATGAAATTCACCCCCGCCATGGACACCCTGTTCTTCGTAGTCGGCGACCTGAACCTCAAGGGCAATGAAAAATACCGCGCCGCTTTCCTCAAAGGCCTCGAAGAAAACTACCCGGCTAAACACCCCGTGACCATCATTAATTGCCCCACAATCGAGAACGACCTGGGCCGCCTGGTAAAAACCAGCGTCTCAAAATTCAAGACCGTCTTTTCCAAAGCCGACCTGGTCTCGACCATCCTGGTCCCGGGAGTTCCGCCCTCCGGGGGACAGGACCGCGGGAAGAGGGGTAAATGATCCCTGCGAACCGCAGATGGCCGCTTTTTATGGGCGCGGTTTTTATTTGCATCGCGGGTTTCCGGGCCGCCTATTTCTTCCTGCCCCCCGCGGCCGGGGACGGCGGGATGTACCTGCTGATCGCGAAGAAGCTGCTCTCCGGGGAATATTTTTTTTCCGCCGACCCCGATACTTTCACCCTGCTTTACCGGACCCCCGGTTACCCGCTGTTCCTGGCGCTGCTTTCCTTCCTGCCTGGGGCCGTGGAGCGGACCGCGGCCGCGGCGCAGCACCTCCTTGGCCTCCTGAGCGCTTTCCTGATCTATAAGATAGCGCTGCTCGCCTGGGGCCGCCGTTCCGTGGCGGCCGCCGGCGCCTTGTTCGTCGGGCTGCATTTTCATTTCCCGTATTTCGAGTCGTACCTGCTGAGCGAAACGCTGTCGGTCTTCCTGGCCTGCGCCGCCCTTTATTGCGCCTTGAGCCTAGGCGGGAATAAAAATGCCGGGCCTGCCGCTTTCGCTTTGGGCGGGCTGGTCGCGGCCTGCGCCGCGCTCTGCCGGCCGGAGCTGCTGGTCCTGCTCGGGGCGTGCGCCGTGTTTCTCCTGGCCGGCGCCGGGGTTCCGGCTTTCGGGCGCCCGCTCAAGCTTGCCGCCTATGTGCTGCCGGCGGCTATGCTGCTCGGGGCCTGGACGCTGAGGAACGGGCTGCTCTATGATTACTGGGGGCTTACCCCCAACTCCCAAATAACTTTTTTTTCCGGTCCCGCCGGCAGATGCCTGAAGGCCGGGGAAGTGGAGCCGGATATCGTGAGCTCGGAGCTGATGAAGTACCGGTTTTCCGACGGGCTTGGGAACCGGGCCGTAACGGCCCTGACCGGGCGGGGAATATTTTATCAATGGACGGCCATGCGGGCCGGGGCGCTCGCCGCCAGGTCCGTGGTTTCCGCTCCCGGCGCCTACTTCCGCGCCTCCTTCCGGCAGCTTTATGACCTCCTGCAGCCGGGCTTTACCTGGCCGCCCCGCGATATTACCGAAACCGTCCCGGACCTCTTTTCACCGGTAAACGCGGCGGGGCAGTCTGCCGGTTTCCTGCGCCTTGCCGGCGCCGTGGACGGCTTTCTTGAATCCTTTTTCCTGGTTCCTCTTTTCCTCGCCGGCTGCGGCCTGGCGGTTTTCCAGCGCCGCTCCCGGGCCGGGCTGCTGCTGGCCGCGGTGCCCGCCTGCCTGCTGCTCGTATACTCTTTTTTGAGCCCAGTAAGTATCCGCTACCGCGTTGTGGCCGAACCTTTTATGGGGCTTTTGGCCGCCAATGCCGTATTTTCAGTCCTGTCGCGGTTAAGCGGGGGTAAAGAGACTTTCCCTGTAAAAGGAAGCGGGCCCGGAGCCCCGGCCTGGATGTCCACCAAATGGGCGGTTCCGGTCCTTATGGCCGCCTTATGCTGCTGGTGCTGGTTTTTGTACGGGTTGGCTAAAGCTTATAGAGCCCGGGCGCTTTCATCTTCTCCGGAGGCGGCTTCGCTCTTGAACGCCGCTCCCGGCGGGCGGCTTGGCAAGGAGGCCCTGGTCCGGCTCGGTTATCTGGCTAATGAGAAGGGGTTGTATCCGGAGGCCCTTCGGTATTCCGACCTGGCTTTGGGCCTGGACCGGGGAAATAAGATGGCGGCGGACAGCCGCGCCGAGGCCTTATTCAGGATGGGGCGCGGGAGGGAGGCTCTTGCGGAGCTGAACAGGACCTTGGCGGCTTATCCAGGGTCCGCGGACGTCCTGTATAACATGGCCTGGATAAATTACCTGTCGGATGAGAAGGAAAAAGCGGCCGAAAATTTTGACAGGGCTATCAAGCTGCCCGGCCTGCCGCCGGCGCTCCGCGCTAACGCGCGGCTCTTAAGAAATAAAATAGCGCCGGGGAAGGCTGCGGCCGCCAGCGCTGAATGAGCCGTATTCCCGGCTCACCACTTTATCGCTTTAAGGACGTTCCTGTAATCGTCGGTCCAGACGCGCCAGCCGGCGGGAGCCTCGGGCGCCGTCCAGCCGCTCTTCGCCAGCTTGCGCAGATGGGCGGGATTGTCCGTAACCGCCAGCCACTCCGAACTAAGCCGCGCGGGATCGTCCGGATCGAAAGAGATCGACTTCTCGAGACTCTGCAGCCCCGCCGCCGCCGCCGAAAGACGGATGACCGGAATAACGTCCAGGAAGTTGGCCGAGACGTGGAAGACCATCAGGCCCCCCGGCTTCAGCCGGGACCGGTAAAGCTCCAGCGCCTCCTGCGTAACGAGGTGGAAGGGCACCGAGCCCCCGGTAAAAGCGTCCAGGTAAAGCAGGTCGAAGCGCCCCGGCGGCTCCTTCCGCAGATTGATCCGCGCGTCGCCCGTAACCACCCGCACCTCCGCCTTGCACTTCCCCAGGAAAGTGAAATATTTGCGCGCTATGCTCACCACGTCCGGGTCCAGCTCGTAAAAAGTCCACTCCGTCCCCTTGCGCGCGTCCGCGCAGGAAACCCCTATGCCGAGCCCCACGGCCCCCACATGGTCGGCGGGGAAGGAAGCAAGAATTTCGCTGATAGGCGAGCCCGCCGAATAATAGACCGTAGTCTTGAATTCCTCGCCCGCCGCCAGATGCTGTATCCCGTGCACCGTCGAGCCGTGGATAAAGCGGCGCAGGCCCTGCGCTTTGTCGTCCTCCACGCGGTAGATCCCGTAAAAATTCCGCAGCCCGTAAACCTGCGTCTCCCCTGAGAGCTTCATCCCGGTGAAGATCAGGCCGGCGAGCAGCGCCGTCGCCAGCCCCATCGCGCGCAGGCCTAAACCTCTCTCGCGGTTGATAGCGTAGACCAGGGCCCCGACAAAAACGATAAGAGCGATATACAGGTCGGCGAAACCGAAAGAGAGGCGCAGCGCCCCGACGGGCGTAACAAGGGCCGTGCCGGCCACCCCGCCCAGCCCCATCATAAGGTAATAGCGCGGCGCGAGCGCCGCCGAGCGCGGCCGGGCGAGGTAGAGCTCCCGGTGGGCCACGATACAGGCGAAGAACAGCGCCCAGTTAAGCAAAGCAAGCAGCACCGTGGTCAGCGGGCTCTGGAGGCGCCACAGCAGGCCGGCCAGTATTATTAGAAGAGAGAACAGGCTGGCCCTCAGCGTGTTGACCTTGATGTCCCCGCCGGCGAAAAGCACGGCGTAGGAAAGCAGGTAGACGCAGAGCGGTATCATCCAGGTCAGCGGCATGGAGGCGGTGGCCGAGCTTTGATAACTGGTCACGGCCGTAAGCAGAGCCGCGGTCCCGGCGGGCAGGATGAACCAGAGGAAATACCGCGGCTTCTCGCCGGCCGCTTCCGTTCGCTCCGGAGCGTGGGCGCTTTTAAACCCGAAGCGCAGGGCGGCCGCGAAGAGCAGGGCGTAAAAAATAAAAAGAGCGCGCCAGAGCAAAGCGGCGGAAGACAGGGGCAGGGCTGGCTCTACGAGCAGGGAATAAGAAAGCATCCCGGCCAGCGAGCCGGCATTGGACCAGGCGAAGACGCTGAAAGAACTGCGGCCGGAGGCGTCGGAAAGGAGCTTGTGGCAAAGAGTAGTGGAGGCCGAGAGCAGGAGGAACGGGAACGCTATGAACCGGGCGAGCCGCCAGAGCAGGTCCGGGACCGGGCTGGCGAAAGCCTGGGCCGGGAAAGAGGCCGGCATGAGGGCCAGCGCGGCCGCGAGCAAAGCGAGATGGACGAGGAGGAGCGTTTTCGGGGGCAGGCGCTCCGACAGGAGCAGCGCGTAGGCGTAGCCGGCCACGAGGACGAGCTGGTAGAAGAGCAGGCAGACGGTCCAGACATAATAGCTCCCGCCATAGTGCGGCAGCACGGTCTGGCCGGCCAGCAGCTCCAGCTGGAAGAGAAGGAAAGAGCCGAGGAAAGCGGCGAAGCTGAAAAGTAAGGCGGGGACGGCGGCGGAAGTTCTTTGAAGGGTGGGCATCTGGCGGTCTCCGGGTCAGGCGCCGGCCACCAGCTGTTCCGCCTCGGCGGTGAGGGCGTTCAGCACGTTCTCGAGCTCTACGGCTTTAGCGGGAACGTCGTCGGTCTCGGCCACGCTGAAAGGCGCGCCGTATACCACCTGGATGCGGCCGAAGGGGAGGGGGAACTGGTACTTATCCCAGTTGCGCAGTACTTTCTTCTTCGAATAGGCGCTGCCGCAGGGGATCACGGGGATGCCGGCCTTCTGGGCCAGGTAGATAGCGCCGGGCTGCACCTTGAAGACCGGGCCCTTCGGTCCGTCGGGAGTGATGGCCAGGGAAAAACCGTCGCGCGCCGCTTTGATAAGCGAGCGCAGGGAAAGAAAACCGCCGGAGGAGGTTGAACCGCGCACAAAATTAAAGCCGAAGCGCTTGAGGATGCGGGCCATGTACTCGCCGTCCTTGCTCTTGCTGACCAGGCCTACCAGCCCGCGGCCCCGCTGGGCGTAGATCATGATCACTTCCTGCCGGTGCCAGATAGTGTAGATGCCTTTCTGGCTGCCGTCGCCTTTCACCGAGATCTTCGAGGTCAGGGCCAGCAGGTGGACGTAGAGCGAGGCGACGCCGGAAAGCAGCGTGTGGGGCAGGGAATTCTTATAAAGCAGTTCGTTCATGGGAACTATTTGAAGGAATCCTCGTTTTCCGCGCCGAAGACGGTGACGCGGGTCTCTTTGGCGGCGGCCAGGAATTCTTCCATGCCCAGGATAAGAGTTTTGCCGGCCTCGATGAACAGCGTGGTGGCGCCGGCTTCGGCCATGGTGCGCAGGGTGCTGGCCCCGGCCACGGGCAGGTCGAAGCGCATATCCTGGTTCGGGCGGGCCACTTTTACCACCGTCATCGTCGGGCCCTTGCCGAGTTTTTTTAAAATGGCGCCGGCGCGCTTGATGCATTCGTCGGTGCCTTCCATGCCCTCTACGGCCAGGACGGTCTGGTCGCGGAGCACAACGGTGAGGCCTATGTCGAAAGAGGAGAGGGCTTTAGCGGCTTTCCAGCCGAAAGCCGCCGTCTTCAAAGTGTCGGCGTCGGGCTTTTTCCCGGTTATGAGGCCGGGCTTGATAAGCAAGTGTTCGAGGAGGGTGGCGGAGCTGACTATCTCGATGCCGTCCTTTGCGAACTCTTCCGAGACGGCGCTGAAGATCGAATTTGCTTTTTTGTCGCGCAGCTTGAAAAGGAGCTTTGCGGCGCGCATATCGGGCATGATCCCGCCGAAAATATTCACATGGGGGATATTGCCCACCATCATCGCTTTTTTTACGCCGCGCTCGCGCAGGTAGGTCAGCGGGCCGCCGATGTTCCCGAGTTTAAAATACTGCGTCTCCACGGCGTAGTTCTCTATCTCTTTGGGGGTGATGCCTTCCAGGCCGACTATATAGACCTCGCGGCCGGCTTTCTTAGCCTCGGCCGCGAACAGCAGCGGGAAGCTCCCTCCGCCGGCTACAAGTCCTATTTTTTCGCCCATCAGTCGTTGACCGCCGTCTCCAGCGCGACGGCGTTCCTGCGGGGGCGGGCTATCCCGCGCTTGGTCCCTTCGCAGAAGTCGAGGATCAGGGTCGCCTCGGGCGGCAGGTTCTCGCCGCGCAGCTGCGCGATGGCGCCCTTGAGCGGCAGGCCGTGGAAGAACAGGGTCTTGAAAGTATGCTTTATGAGCTTTATGGTCTCGCGGGAGAAGCCGTTGCGCTTCAGGCCCACCAGGTTCAGGCCGACGGGCTTGGCCCGGTCGCCCTGGGCGATCACGTAGGGGATGATGTCCTGGTTGGCCATGCCGCCGCCGGAGATCATCGCGAACTTGCCGATGCGGGTGAACTGGTGGATGCCTACGAGGCCGGAGATGGTGGCGCGGTCGCCGATATGCACGTGGCCGGCCGCGGCGGAGGAATTGACCATGATAACATTATCGCCCACGCGGCAGTCGTGGCCGAGGTGGGAGTTGGCCATCAGCATGCAGTTGGAGCCCATGGAGGTGAGGTTGGTGGCGTGGGAGCCGCGGTGGAGCGAGACGCCTTCGCGGATGACATTGCTGTCGCCCATGGTGAAGCGGGTATGCTCGCCTTTATAAGACCAGTCCTGCGGCGGCATGCCGACATAGGCGGCGCCTGTGAATAAATTATTCTTCCCGACGGTGCAGAATTCGAAGATGCAATGGGGGCCTATCTTGGTCCCGGCCCCTATCTGGACGTCCTCGCCTATCACGGTGAGCGGGCCTATCTCCACGTCGGAGTCTATCTGGGCCTTGGGGTGGATTACCGCTGTAGGGTGTATCTTAGTGGGCATGGTCTCCTCCAGGAAGTTGTCTCAAATTTATCCTATCGCGAAGGTCAGTTCGGCTTCTGCCGCGGACTCGTCGCCTACCCAGGCTTCGGCCCTGACCTTGCCTATGTGGCTCTTGATGCGGAGTATCTCTACGTGCATCTTGAGCACGTCGCCGGGCACTACCTGGCGGCGGAACCGGGCCTTGCTGATCCCGGCGAAGAAGCCGAGGCGGCCCTTGGTCTCCGGGAGGTCCATCATCATGGCCGCCGCGGTCTGGGCCATACCTTCAAGCATCAGCACGCCCGGCATTATGGGTTTTTCGGGGAAATGGCCGTGGAAATAGAGCTCGTTGGCGCTGACGCATTTTACGCCGACGCAGTACTTGCCCTCCTCCACGACTTCTACGCGGTCGACCATCATGAAAGGGTAGCGGTGGGGGATGATGCGGAGTATTTCTTCGCAGGGGATGACGCGGACAGGCTTGTAATGGCGGGGTTTAGTTTCGGTCATGGTTAAAGCGCCTTTTCTGATAATAGTTTAGCAAAATTGACATTGGCGGCGTGCCCGGGCCGCTCGGCTTCTATATGTATATCTTTCAGCGGCAGTCCGGCCAGGGCCAGGTCGCCGAGGAGGTCGAGCAGCTTGTGGCGGGCGAATTCGTCGGGGAAGCGGAGGCCGTCTTTTGCCATTATTTCTTTTTCGCCTATGACTACCGCGTTCTCGAGCGAGCCGCCCAGGGCGAGGCCGGCGGCCTTCAGGGCCTCGATCTCGTGGGTGAAGCCGAAGGTCCTGGCGGGCGCCACCAGGGCCAGGTAGTTTTCAGGGGTCAGGGTGAATTCCACTTCCTGCCTGCCCACCAGGGCGTGCGGGTAATCGTAGATCAGCTTGAAAGATACGCCCTGGGAGGGGCGGGCCGAATAGCTGATGTCGCCTTTGGTCATTTCGACCCTGGCGGAGAGCTTGAGCTCTCTGCGTTCCTGTCCGGGCTTTTCGAGCAGGCCGGCTTTAAGGAGCGCGGCGGCGAAGGGCAGCGCCGACCCGTCGGCGGCTGGCGGCTCTTCGCCGTTTATCTCGATATCGAGGTCGTCGATCCCGAGCCCGGCCGCGGCCGAAAGCAGATGCTCGACGGTGTAAATCGTGCTTTTCCCGTCGCTGATATTGGTCCCGCGCGCCGTCCCCGCGACCCTGTCCAGCCGCGCCGGCAGCGGCTCTTTAAAAGCCGGGCTGATAAACCGGAACCCCGTGGCCCCGTCCGCCGGCAAAAAAGTAACGCGCGCAGCCTTCCCCTTATGCAGGCCGATGCCTTCAATAGTCGCAGGAGTTTTTATCGTTATTCGCATCTTTAAATTAAGAACCGCGAGATGTTAAGTCGGGGGCCTGGCAAGGGTATGGGCATCGCCGGGCACGGGCTCGGAGCATTGTCGCTTCGCTCCACACGCACACCGTGCTCGGCCCTCCTCTCTCGGCCTCCGCTCTTACGTAAGCTCCGGCCTCCGAGAAGGCCCGTCGAACCCATACCCTTGCCACCCCTCCGTTCAGTTTATGCGTCAGCTCGTTTTTCTTTTCAATAGAGCTATCTGGGCGGAGACCGTGACGATCGGATAAGCAAAACCCTCTCGGAGCCCGACGCTTGCGTAAGCGCGGAGGGCGAGAGCGGGAGTTGCGAGCACGGTGTGCGGGTGACCGCATCGGTCACTGCAGTGACAACGTTTTTGCGTTCCGGTCGGCACGGTAGGCCGCCCAGCCGCTCTATGCTTAATTTAAAAAGACCCGTTTAAATGCTCAACTTCTTCTGTATCTTGTGTATAGCCTTGTGCATCTCGGGGAGCTTGCCGAGGAGGGCTTCTATTTTCATGGCCAGGAGGCGGGGGCGCGCGAGGTGGCCGAAGACTATCTGGTTAGGGGGTAAATTGGTCATGACGCCGGTCTTGCCCATCACTACGGAATTGTCGCCGATGGTCACGTGGTCGGAGATCGCGCTTTGGCCGCCGATAATGACATTGTCGCCGAGAACGGCGGAGCCCGCTATCCCGGCCTCGGCCATTATCAGGCAGTGCTTGCCCACTTTGACGTTGTGCGCGATATGGACTAAATTATCTATCTTGGTCCCGCCGCCTATCACGGTGGTCTCGAGGGCGGCGCGGTCTATCGTGGTGTTGGCGCCTATTTCCACGCGGCCTTCTACGATGACCTTGCCGATCTGGGGGATCTTTTCATGGGTCCCGCGCGGCGAAATATAGCCGTAGCCGTCGGAGCCTATGACAGCGCCGGCGTGGATTATGACTTCCGCCCCTATCTCGCAGGCGTCCATGATCTTAACTCCGGGGTAGAGCCTCGTCCCGCGCCCGACTTTCGCGTTCCGGCCCAGGTAGCACTGGGCGCTTATGACCGCCCCGTCGGCGACGGCCGCCCCGTCCTCGATAACCGCCATGGGTCCGACGTGGACGTCCTTGCCGAGGCTGGCCGAAGGGGAGACGAAAGCCGAAGGGTGCACTCCGGGAGCGGGCAGCGGGCGGACTTCCTTCTCTATCAGGCGCAGCGCCAGCATGAAAGCGTATTTCGGGTTTTTCGTGAAGACCAGGGTTCCGGGAAATCCTTTGAAAGCTTCTTCCGAACCGCGCGGGACCAGCAGGCAGCCGGCTTTTGACAGCGTTGCGGCGGCCGCATGGGCGGGGTCGGCGAGGAAGGACAGGTCGGAAGGGCCGGCCTTGTCGAGCGGGGCCGCTCCGGAAACGGGCCGCGCGCCGTCGCCGACCAGGTCGCCCTCGGCCAGCTTCGTTATGTCCGCGGCGGTAAGCTTCATAGCCCGTTCTCCTCGAGCTTCTTCAGCAGCTTGGCGGTGAGGTCCACGGCTTTCTGGCCGAACAGGATATTGCGCTTGTCGATGATCACGCTGACCTCTTCTTTTACAGCCAGCTCTTTCAGCGCCACGTAGATGCGGCCCAGCAGTATTTCGCTCCTGCGGCTTTCCTGTTCCAGCAGCTCTTTCTCCGTCTGGCGCTGGAAAAGGCGCAGTTCCTCTTCTTTGGAGGACAAGTCCGCCTGCTTTTTGGCCAGCACCGCGTCTATGTCCGCCACCGAGGTGGAAACCGAGAATTTGAAATGCGAAACCGGGACCTTGGCTATCCCGGGCATGTCTATGCCCGAAGAAGCGGGCCCCTGAACAAGGCCGTCCATGCCGGGCAGCAGGGCCGCGGCGGGCTGGGGCGCGGCCTGCGGAGCCGGCTGCGGCGCGGGCTGGGGCGCCGCTTCCGGGGACTGGGCAGCGGCGCTGGAAGTCTGTACGCTTCCCGTGGAAACCTGTACCGCTTCGGTGGAGGCCTGTACCGCCAGGGCGGCCGCCTGCGCGGCCTGGGCGGCGGCTTGCGCGGCCGTCGCGGCCGCGGCGTCCGCTACGCTGCGCTGCGTTTCCAGGAGCGAGGGCAGCGTCAGGGCGAACTCCCGCTCCTGGCGCAGTTTGGCTATTTCGGCCTTCAGCGTGAAGATAGGGATCTTTTTGGCGTTCAGGGCGTCTTCTTTCTTCTTGATCTCGGCGAGGAACTCCTCGCGGGCGCCGGTGGTCCCGGAGTATTCCTTGAAGACGCGGTCGATGTCGACGTAGCCTACGGTTCCGGACTCGCCGCGGTTCTCCTCCAGCAGCAGCTCCAGCGCGCCGGCGTTAAGCGCGGGCAAAGCCAAAAGAACGATGAAAAAAAGTTTTTTCATAAATAAAAGGCCAATGACTCCCGGCCGATCCTCCAGTTTCCCTGTCCTCTAAAAGAGGTTGCCCAGCGTGAAGTAAATGTCCGAGCGCTGCTCCCCGGGCTTGTGGTTGAAGCCGTAGCCCCAGTCCAGCCTTATCGGGAAGGCGGGGGTGGTGAAGCGTATCCCGAACCCGGCGCCCGCCTTGAGATTGGTCGTCCCGGTGCCGAAGCGGCCGCTGATGCGGTCGAAAGTGTCCCAGGAGTTGCCCACGTCGAAGAAGAAAGCGAACTGCACGATGGTGCGGCGCCGCTCGCGGGCCAGCGGGAATTTGAATTCCACGTTGGCGACGTCGTAGACCCTGCCGCCGTTGGGGGGGCCTATCTGGCCGTTGTTGGAGTAGCCGCGCACCGTCTCGGCCCCGCCGATGAAATAGCGCTCGTAGACCGGGACTTTTTTCGTGTCGCCGAAGCGGCCCACGAAGCCGAACCTGTTCCCGATGGCCATGACGAAAGGATAGTCGTCTATGGAGAACAGCTTGAGGTTATAGCTGGAGGAGAGGGTCGGCTTGTAATAGTTGACGTCGCCCTGCAGCGGGCCGCCGGCGTAATCCATGCCGAGGGAGATCTTGGTCCCGCGCGTCGGGTCCCAGACATTGTCGCGCGTGTCCCGCGCGAACTCCACGTAGATGGAGGAGGTGACGCTGGTGCCCGCCTGCAGCTCGGGGTAAAGGGAATCCACCTCCGAGATGCGCACTTTCTCGAAAGTGTAGGCGGTGGTCAGGTGGTATTTGTCTTCCTCGAAGCGCGGCCCCAGCGTTATCTTGCCGCCGGTGCGGCGCTCGGTATAGGCCGAGATCGTGTTCTGGTAGGGCTTGTAATGGCGCGTATTGAAGACGTCGACGCCCAGCGAGGTGGGGTGGTTCCCTACCCAGGGCGTGGACCAGCTGAGGTAGTAGTCCTGTACCCGCTTGCCGAAGTTCCAGGACAGCGAGGTCTTATAGGCCCTGCCGAAAAGGTTCAGGTGGGAGAGCGAGAGCGTGCCGACCAGGCCGTCGTTGGAGGAGATGCCCGCGCCGGCCGTGAGCATGCCGGGCTTGCCTTCCACGATGTCGAACACCAGGTCCACTTTGTCCGGGTCGGCGGTGGGGTTGATCACGGGGCTGACGTCGTCGATGAAGCCCAGGTTGAAGATCCTTTCCTGGCTGCGGCGGATCTTGGAGGAGCTGAACACCGTCCCTTCTTTCTGCGTGACCTCGCGCGTCAGGACGTAGGACTTGGTCGCCTTGTTGCCTTCCACGTCCACGTGGTCGACGAAGATCTGGTTGTTCTCGGTGATGCTGAACGTAACGTCGGTCTCGCCGGTCTTCTCGTTGTAAACCCGGTCGGGGACCAGCACGGCTTTCAGGTAGCCTTTGTCCGCGTACTTGTCCTGAATGCCGCGGATCGTGTCGTTGAAGCGGTCCTGGTTGAAGACCTTCCCGCGGCGGTATTCCACGGCCGGCAGCAGTTCGCTGGGCATATAAACGGTGTTGCCGGCGAAGAAAGTGGCGCCGAATTTCTGCTTGTTCCCCTCGGAGACCGTGATCTTTATGGTCGCGCTGGAGCGCTCTTCGTTGAAGGTGGTGGAGGTGTCCGTTATTTTGAAATCGGCGTAGCCGTTGTTCTTGTAAAACTCCGTCAGCGCCTTGTAATCCTCGTCGAGGTCCTGCGGGGAATAGATCCTCTTCGGCCTGTTCTTCATCTTCTTCAGCAGCTTTTTCTGCTTGAAGGCGGCCGCGCCCGTGAATTCCACCGCGGCCACCCGCGCTTTTTTGCCTTCCACCACGGAAACGGTCAGGAAGGCCAGCGAGGCGGCGGTGTCGTAGCGCACCTCGTAGTCGGCCCTGGCGTCGATGTAGCCTTTCTCGTGGTATTTGTCGGTAATCTTTATCAGGTCCTCGCGGATCTTCAGCTCGTCGAAGAAGTCTTTTTCCTTCAGCGTCATCTCGTCCTTGACGGCGGATTTGGACAGCCCCTTGGCCCCGGTCACCGTTATGGTCTTGACCATGGGCTTTTCGGAGATGATGTAGGTGATGCGCACCGGGACGGAGGAGCCGGCGGCCTCGGCCAGCTTCGGGGACAGCGGGCGGCCGGGGAGCTCCTCGATATCCACCGAGATCTTGTCCACGCTGCCCAGCGCAAGTATCGCCTCTATATCCTGGTTGACGAAATCTTTGTGGTAGAGGCGGCCTTTTTTAGCCTTCCCGGTCTTCAGGATGGCTTTTTCCTTGAGATTTACCTGGCCTTTTGCCGCCGTTTCGGCAACTTCCCAGGGGCCGCCGCCCTGGCCGTCCGCCGCGGGCAGGAGACTTTCGGCCGCCGACATCCCGGGCAGGGCTTTGGCGTCAGGCCCGGGCTGGGCGAGCCCGTGGCTTGCCAGCCATTCTTTCAATTGCTCGGGGGAGGGGGCTTCGCCTACGGAAGCGGCGGGCTGGGACTGGGGGGCCGGCTGCGAGGAAACGGGGAGCGTCGCGACTTGCATCAAAAGCAGGAGGAGTAAAGTTGTTTTCATCATATCCTTCAAATCGGGAATACAGGCCCCGCTGTTGTCCGGAGCGGGCCACAATATAGATATCTTACTATTTTTTAACCGGCCGGTATAAATCCGGCGTTTCCGCTTTTTATGCTAAAATTAGCGGAGCCCGGAAATTGCCGACAATAGTGTTACGGGCCGGGGCCGGAAACGGTTGCATCGGGCGGGCGGGGCCGCGGGGTTCGCGCGCCGCGCGCCGACGGCCGGTTTAAGGGAGAAAAAATGAAAAAAGTCTATATACTCGACACTAACGTCCTTATACACGACCCTCTTTCCTTCACCAAATTCGAAGACAATACCGTAGTGATCCCGATCTCCGTCATAGAGGAGCTGGATAATTTCAAGCGCGCCGGCGACGAACGCGGCAAAAGCGCGCGCATCGTGTCCCGCAAGCTGGACGAGTTCAGGGCCAAGGGGAAACTGAACGCCGGCGTGAAGACCGAGGCCGGCGGCACGCTGATAGTCGACCTGGACCACGTGCAGGTCCTGCCCAAGGAATTCAAGCTGCTGGAGATGGATAACCGCATCCTCAACACGGCCTACTGGTACCAGCAGAAAAAGAACAACACCGTCCTGGTCACCAAGGATATAAACCTGCGCCTGAAGGGGGAGGCCGTCGGCCTCACCACCGAGGATTACGAAGCCGGCAAAGTGAACGTGGACGAGCTCTATCCCGGCCTGATCACCCTGGACGTTTCCGCGTCCGACGTTGACAAATTTTACAAAGACCACGTCATGAACAGCCCGGACAAAGAGCTGTCGCCCAACGAATTCGTGGTGCTGCGCACGAAGGGCGATCCCAAGAAATCCGCCCTCGGCCGCGTCGACCCTAACGATACGTCGAAGATAAGGGCGCTCAACCCCGAGCCCTCCCCCTGGGGCATCCGCCCCCTGAACAAGGAGCAGCGCTGCGCGATGGAGCTGCTGCTGGACGATTCCGTGAAGCTGGTAACGCTGCTCGGCGCCGCCGGCACCGGCAAGACGCTGGTGACGCTGGTCTGCGGCCTGCAGAAGTCCGTCGAGGAAAGCGTCTACCGCAAGCTCATCATCTGCCGCCCGATAGTGCCGGTCGGCAAGGATATCGGCTTCATCCCGGGCACGAAGGAAGAGAAGCTCTCCACCTGGATGGGCGCGATCTACGATAATTTAGAGTTCGTGATGGACAAGCGCCACCAGGAAAGCGCCGTCGAGAAGTTCGAGTACCTGCTGCAGAACGAGAAGATCGAGATCGCCTCGGTGACCCATATCCGCGGCCGCTCGCTGCCGAAGCAGTACATGATCGTGGACGACGCGCAGAACCTGACGCCGCACGAGATAAAGACCATCCTTTCGCGCGCCGGCGAGGGAACGAAAGTCGTGGTGACCGGGGACCCGTACCAGATAGACAACCCTTACCTGGACATAGCCTCCAACGGCCTCACTTATATCGTCGACCGCATGCGCGGCCAGAAGATCTACGGCCACCTGACCTTCACCAAGACCGAGCGCAGCCCGCTGGCCGCGCTCGTGGCGGAACTGCTGTAGCCGCGGAAGGTTAAGGAAATAAAAGGCCCCCGGGAACCCCCGGGGGCTTTTTTTTAAGGGAAGGGGGCGTAGACCAGGCGGTCCACGTTCATTCTCGCCAGGCCTTTTTCAGAGGCGTAGAATTTGTCGGGGAACTTAAGGAAGACGGTGTTCCCGCGGATAAGCAGCTTTTCTTTTATGGACGGGTGGGCCAGCTCGAAGGAGCTGATGACGCATTCCCGCGCGCAGTCCACGCCGCGCACGGATTCTTCGGGCGGCACGTCGCGCATCCCGACCAGGCAGGTGCGCGTGGTGGTCAGGTTCAGGTACGGGTAGTAAAGGGTCAGGCTGAAGTCCCTCCGGTCGAACCCGAAAGCCGCGCCTTTGGCGAAATTAACGTCGGGGCGGATGCCGAGGGTGGAGAGCTCGAAGCGGGTTATTCCGAGTTCGCGGAAAAATTTCAGGGCCAGCCCGTTATGGACCGTGACGGCCCGCCCGGTATCGTCGAAAACATTATCGCGGAGCAGCCGGCCCGCGTTCAGCCTGAACGGCAGCCGGTTGCGCTTCGCCAGTTCGATGGCCCCGAAGTCGTTCACCGTCACCTCGAGCCCGGCGGGGTCTATTTTCCCGCTCTCTACGGACTTTAAAAGCTTCTTAAAGACCTTGTCGAGGAGCCCGGCGCCTTTCTCGCTTATAAGCGGGGTAAGGAGGCAGATCTTTTTGCCCCGGCCCTGCAGCCAGGCGGCCTCCCCGCAGACCGAGGCGTCGATGAGGTTCTCGCAGAATTCCGGGCCCAGGTAAAACCGTTCGAAGCCTTTCAGCGCGGCGTCGAGCCCGCCGGAGCTTTTCAGGGCCTCCAGCGTCATCGTCCCGAGCCGCAGTCCTTTTTCCAAAGCCATTTAAAAGCCGCCCCCGTTCCAGCGCGACAGCTCTTTTACGAAGGCCCGCCGTGCTTCCGCTTTCGGCATAGAACCGGAAAGTTTTTCCGCCAGGCTGAGCATGGCGCGCAGCTCGCCGACCTTTTTAACTTTCACTTCCGGGCGGTCGTGGCGCGTGCCGTACTTCAGGTAGTGCGCGCCGGAGATGAAAAAATCAAAAAAGGCCGCGGCATTGGACAGCCTGGGCGAGCCTCCGCAGGTAAACCTGTTCTCCAGGCGGTTCACCAGCGCCGGGAGTTCTTTTGCGCGGCCCGGCAGGTCGAGGGTCCCGAGCTTTACCAGCCCGCCCGGCTTCGCGTTTATGCGGCAGAGATTCCCTTCCAGGATCGCGGACTTCAGCGTGTAATGGTCGGGCTTGTGCATGTGGCAGCGGCCGTTGATGTAGGCGCAGCCGAAGAAGCGGTAATCGAAGATCTCCGTCTCTATGCCCTTCGCGCCGCAGAGCGCGAGTATCTTCCGCGCTTCATGCGGGGAAAGCTGGTTCGGGAGGATGAGGCGGGAGACGCCGAAGCGGGTAAAAAAAGCGGCGCCGAGGCTGTTGAAGACCGGCTGCACCGAGCTCAGGTGGAGCTCAGCCCGCAGGCGCTTCCCGCGGCCCGAGAACAGGGCGAGCAGGTAGGGGTTGGAAATGATAAAAGCGTCCATGCCGAGCTTGTCCAGGGCCCTTATCCGCTTCTCGATGGCGGCGAGCCTTTTATCCGTGGCGGGGGCGTGGATGGCGTTGACCGCCAGCGCTATCTTCTTCCCGAGCGCGTGGGCTTTCTTTATGGCCGGGGCCAGGTCGCGGTCCGGCAGGAACCCGACGCTGAAGGCCGGCAGTCCCTCGACGGCGGTATAGAACTCGTCGGCGCCGGCTTCGGCCAGCGGCGCAAGTTCTTTGAGGCTTGAAAAGCAGGAAACGATCTTCATTTAAAAGGCCTCGGCGGCCAGGGTTCCCGGGTCTTTCGCCGAGGGGACCAGTTCTTTGTTCCCGTGTATCTTCAGGTAATCCGCCCTGGCTCCGCAGCAGGCGGGTTCCAGGGTGCAGCGCCCGCAGGCCGGGTTCTTCGCTTTCCCCGCGATGCCGGCTTCCAGGATGCGGTCGCCCCGGCGCCAGCGCTGGAATTCGAACGAGAAGCCCTCGAAATTCTTAAGCCGGCAGAGCGGCACGTTCTGGACCACGGCTTTTATCTTTTTAAGCTTCAGCTTGGCGAGCGCCACTTTCAGGAAAGGCTCTACCTCGGAGTAACGGGGGACTATCTCCGCGCTGTCCCCTACGCGCCCGGCATTGCGCACGAAGGTGAAGTTGACGAAAGCGAGCCCGGGCAAGGTCTTTATGACCCAGTCGGCGAAGGCCGGGAGCAGGCGGTAATTGTCTTTGAAGATTATATGGAAGAGGCGGATCTTGTCCTCGGCGCCCAGGGCTTTAAGGTTCTCGAGGCCCTTCACGGCCATGTCGAATTTCACGCTGCGGGTGGCTTTCCGGTAGGTCCCGGGATCGGAGGAGGGGAAGTTGACCGTGAAATAGTCCACGGCTTTTTCCGCTTTGCGGCAGAAGTCCGGGTCCGAGAGCGCCACGGCGTTGGTGGAAAGCATGAAGTTGCTCACCCCGGCCGCTTTGAGGGTCTTGAGCCAGTCGAAGAAATCCGCGCCGGCCGTCGGCTCCCCGCCGCCTTCGAGGCTGACCGCTTTGATCCCTTTTTTCCTGATCAGCGCGGCGGTCTTTTCTTTCGGCGCGGAGACGCCGGTCGGCGGGTTCTGGCAATAAACGCAGAAGAGGTTGCAGGTGCGCGCCGTCTGCACGCAGAGCTGCTCGCTTATCCAGCCGGGTTTAGGTGTGTTCTTTCTCATTGCTATGCAGGTGCCGTATCAAGGGCAATGCCCGTCAGACGGCCACGCTTGTATTTTATCATTAAAGTATCGGCCTTATTGAATGGGTCCTTTGGCCCAGACGCGGCTAGGCACTTGGACCCTCGGCAGAAAGTTGACATCTATTAGAATATAGCTGTATCGCTGCGGGTAAATATTCGGTCAAAAGGAAAATCAGCATGCTTAAAAACAAGAACCTTTGGATGAAGCTTGCGGCTGTTCTGGTCCTCTCTCTTTCCGGTTTGTCCTCTTATGCCGCCGCCGACGTAAAACCGGCCGCGCTCGCCGAACTCGTTTCCGGCGCCGAATTCAGGAATTTGGTGGAGCTTCCCGCCGTACCCGCTTCCGCTCCCGAGGCCGTTCTTCCCAAAGCAGCCGCCGCCTCTCCGGCCCCCGGCCGCGACTTTACGCCGAAGATAGAAGACGCTTCCCGCATCAGATCGATGATGAAGCTGATTACTGACATCTACAACGGCGCCCACCTGCCCTACGCGCAGGACGGCGCTATCTTCAGCAACAAGGAAGGCCGCCTGCCGGTACAGCCCAAGGGCTTCTACCACGAGTACACGCTGCTTACCGGCAGCGCGCCGCACGTGGTCGTTATAGGCGGGACCACTTACCAGGTCGCGCCCGACCTGAGCGCCCGCGGCTCGGAGCGCATCATAATCGGCGGCGGCGAGAAGATCTATTACACGCCCGACCATTACGCGCACTTCATATTGCTGACGGTGGTTTACTAGAACCGATGGCCCTGCCCGGAGAGGAGGGACTTTTCCTGGACTTCAGGGCCAGCGGAAAGGCGGCGGAGGAAATAGGAAAACTATTCCCTCCGCCGTCTTTTTTCACCGCTTACGTTGACGGCGCGAAGATCGCGGACAAAGCCGGGCTGATGGAAGCCCTGGCCGCGGCCTTCCGGTTCCCGGCCTATTTCGGGGGGAACTGGGACGCCCTGCTCGACTGCCTCCGCTCCCTCCCGGGAGAGATCCCCGCCCAGGGCTATGTCCTGGCCGTGCGCGGCTCCGGGGCTTTCCTTTCCTCCTCCCCGAAAGACCTCGAGGACTTTGCCGAGATAGCCGGCGAGGCCAGGTCTTTCCTGAAAGACAAGTTTAAGGCCGTTTTTGTGGTGATCCTCCTCTAATTCGCCTGCTTTCCTCCCGGCATTGAAATACCCGGACTTTTCTGCTATGCTATATAGTAGATATCTATTAGAATGCAGGCGGGGAGAGACAGGCCGTTCCGAAGGTCCGGATGGGGGCTCTATGGAAACTATGGAAGAACTCAGAACAAAGGTCAAATTCAGCAGGAAAAACGCGCTTCCCCTGCTTGTCCTGTTCTTCATTTGCTGGCACCCGGGCTTCATCGGCTCTGAAAGCCTCACGCTTACTACTTATTACCCGGCCCCCTACGGCGGCTATGTCAGCCTGCTTACGACCCAGAACACTATTCTGGCCCGCGACGGCGGCAATCTCTCCGTGGGCAACGGGGCCGCGACCAGCAAGCTCCACGTGTTCGGCAATTCGAACGTTACCGGTAATGCTACCGTCGCCGGAACCTCCACCCAGGGGCAGACCTATCTTACAAATTCCGACATTTACTTCAATAATACCGGGCACGGCCACACCGGCATCGGCAATGCCTGGGGCAATGCGGCTATCGAGAACGCCTCTAATTACAATACCCTGATGATACTCGGGCGCTCCGGCGGCATAGGCGGCGGTCGTTCCGTCAGCATCTGGGACCGCCTGGACGTGAACGGCGACCTCAACGTGACCGGGACCATAATAAACGTCTGCAGCCGCATCGGCTACAGCGTCGGCGGCATCGTAAACTGCCCCGCCGGGAAAAGCGTGGTGGGGTTCATGGGCGACGGGGTGGCCAGGGTCACCGGTTTCCTTCCCGGCGGCAGCACCACCAGCGCTTGGGGCACGTTTGTAGTGATGGGCGAAGATTGGGGCGGAACCATGGTCTGCTGCAAGTTCTAACCTTAAATTTCAGGCTCCCGCGCCCCGTGGCCGGCGGCCGTTCTAAGTCCAAGGAGTTCCGTTTGTCTAAAAATATTTCAATCCAGGTCAGCCTGAAAAAATACGGTCTCGATTCTATCCGCTACGCCGCCCATTCCCTGGGCGGCCTGGCCTACGCTTTTATTAAACCGCTGCCCGGCGGCAAGGTGCAGGTGGACCTGTCCCCGAAACCCGGAATCTCAGCGGCCAAAGCGGCGGGCCTGGCGCGGCTTTTCAGCGGGGAGCTCGAGGACGAGAAGCTCCGCGAGCGCGTTTCCTCGGAGAACAGGGAGCTGCGGGAATTCCTCCTGCTCAAGGCCATGAACTACCAGCCCAAGCCTCCCGAAAAGGACGATTCCGGCCTTACGCCCCAGCAGGAAAAAGAGCTTAACGACCTGATAAACCAGATAGAGGGCGAGATAAAGGCGGAGACCGCCAAGGGCGCTTCGGCCGACCCCCTGGGGATCACCAGCACATGGGAAGAAAAGTATGACTCCAAAAACGGCCGCAAAAAAAACCGGTAAGCCGCGCATAGCCGGCCTCCCTTATTTCACCTTCCGGCGGATGGCGGACGGCTCCGTCCTGCTTTCCAACGACGCCGGCTTCACCGCCGCCGTTTCCAAAGCCGATTTCGCGCGCTTCTCGGCGGGGCGCCTCGGCTCGGGCGAGAAGCTTTACGGCGAGCTTGCGGCCAAGGGCTTCGTGCGCGAGATGACGGACTTCGAGGGCTACGCCGCCGCCTGCTCGAAAAAGAACGCTTTCCTCGGCTCGGGCCCCGGCCTGCACATCCTGGTCATGACGCTGCGCTGCAACCACAAATGCCTTTATTGCCAATCCGGGGCGCTGGGCGCCGCGGGCGGGCGCACCGATATGAGCCGCGCGGTGGCCCGCAAGAGCGTTGATTTCGCCCTCAAGAGCACCAATCCCGGCATCACTATAGAATTCCAGGGCGGCGAGCCGCTTCTCAACTGGGACACGCTGAAGGACTCCGTGCTTTACGCCCGCCGCCGCGCCAAGGAGCTCGGCCGCGAAGTCCGCCTGGCCCTGGTCTCGAATTTCAGCCTGATGACGGAAGAGAAAGCCCGCTTCCTGGTGGAGAACGAGGTTTCCGTCTGCACTTCCCTGGACGGCCCGGCCGACCTGCACAATAAGAACAGGATCTTCACCGGCGGCAATTCCCACGCCGATACCGTGCGCTGGCTCAAGTACTTCATCGGCCGCGCCGCGAAGCAGGTCCCGGAGTACAAGACTTTCAACCCGAGCGCGCTGCTCACCGTGTCGAAGTATTCGCTCGGCCGGGAAAAAGAGATAGTGGACGAATACGTGCGCAACGGCCTCACCGATATTTTCGCGCGGCCGCTCGCCCCAATCGGCTACGCCAAGAACCTCTGGCCGAAGATCGGCTATTCCGCCGGGGAGTTCGCCGGCTTTTACCGCAACACCCTGAATTACATCCTGAAGCTGAACGCCGCCGGAAAGAAGATCCGCGAGCGCCACGCCGTGATCATGCTCGAGAAGATCGTCAACGGCGGCGACCCCGGCTACCTGGACATGCGCTGCCCCTGCGGCGCGGCCATAGGCCAGGTGGCTTACAACTATAACGGCGACCTCTATTCCTGCGACGAGGGCCGCATGGTGGGCTGGGAGGGGGACGACCTCTTCAAGATAGGGAACGTGCTGAAAGATTCCTACCGCAAAGTGATGCTTGCGCCCGCCTCGAGGGCCTGCGCCGCGGCCTCCAACCTCGAGTCGCAGCCGCAATGCTCCCGCTGCGTTTACAAACCTTACTGCGGGGTCTGCCCCGTCTACAACTACGAGACGCAGGGTTCGCTGTGGGGCGATATGCCCTCCAGCGGGCGCTGCGCTCTTTCCATGGGGATGTTCGACGCGCTTTTCGCCCTGCTCAAGAAGCCGGCCAGCGCCAAAATCCTGAAAGGGTGGGTGCAAAAATGAAGCCTGCGAAAAAAGCCGGTGGTATCTTTTTAAGCGGCGAGATCTACTGCGCCGAAGCCGTGAACCTCGCGGCCTCGGTCTTCGAGGGGCGCGGGGTGCGCGTCGCTAAAGCTGCCGGCGGGTTCTGCGTCGAAGCCGACGGCGGGGAAGGCGCCGCCGGAGAATTCTGCAATGAAGTCCTGAACCAGCAGTGCCGGATAGACCTCAGCCGCAGGAATTTCAAGATCGCTTCCATCATAGCCACCAAAGCCCTGCTTTCAGCCGCGGGGGTGGACCAAAGCGGCGCCGCCAAGGCTAAAAAGAAAGCGGCCGGGCGCGGATAAAAAAGGCCGCCTGGCGGGCGCAGTTCCCGGCCGGCGCGTGCAAAGCAATGAAAAAATGGTTGATCCTCGCCGCCGCGCTGCTCCTCGCTTTCGCCGCCGGAATCAAGTACCAGCAGCGTAAAGCTTTCTTCGGGAACCCCGGGTTCCCTTCCGCGCTGCCGGAGACGGGCGGCGCTCCCCTGCCCGCTATCGCCCAGCCTCCCGGCCCCGCGACCCTTCCCGGCGGCGCCACTTTTTATTCTATCCCCGGGGACCTCGCCTCCGTCCCTTCCAAGTCCGCCGCCCCTTCCACTTACGGCGCGCTTCTCACCATAAAGAACAAGCTCTATGACGGCGGCCCGTGCAAGGGCGGGTCGCTGAACGAGATCTTCTCCGCGCACGGGCGCATCTGGGGCTACCTGGCGCCTTACGGGTCTTTCACCGGCGCCGACAACGAGGAGACCTACGACCTGCTCGCCAGATACCTTTCCTGCGCGGCGCTGGCGCGCCGCGACCCGTCCTTCTGCAATTACCTGCCGGGGGAAAGCCGCGGCGGAAGGACCGACGTGCCGCTGCTGAAAAGCCCCAATTATAAATGCTCGCAATATTTTCTGGACGCGTCCAGCAAAGCGGTCAGCGCGGGCGGCTGCCCGGCGGACCGGAACGCCCTTTGCTCCGCCTACCTCTCCAGGTCCGAGGCCTCCTGTTCCGCGCTGCTGACGAAACTGGAATCTTCGTACTGCGGCTTCCTGGCCAAAGCGCAGAAAAGGGCCGGCGGCTACGCCGGTTTCTCCCCGGAGGAAGTGAAAGCGGCCCTTAAAAAAAAGGAAGACGATAAAGCCGAGGCCGAGCGGCGCCGGCTGGAGAACGAAAAGATAACGGAAGAGATAAACCAGCGGGTCCGCAAGCTGATGGGGAAGACGGGCGCGCCCAAATAAACTCCACGTGAAACGCATCGACATAAAAATAGGCTTCAACTGCAACAACCTGTGCGATTTCTGCGCGCAGGGCGGCAAGCGCAGCCGCGTCGGCCGGAAAAGCCTGAAGCAGATCAAAGACGACCTGGCCCGCGCCAAAAAACAGGGCGTAAGCGCCGCCGTCTTCACCGGCGGCGAGCCCACGCTGCACCCGGACCTCCCGGCCGCGGTGCGCGCCGCCAGGGCCATGGGCTACGAAAGCGTGCAGGTGCAGACCAACGGGCGCCGCTTCGCCTATTACGATTATTGCCTCGAGCTCAAAAACGCCGGCGTGACCGAGATGGGGCCCTCCCTGCACGGCTCCACGCCGGAGATCCATGAGAAGCTGACGCGGGCCGAGGGCAGCTTCAAAGAGGTCGTGAGCGGCATCCTCAACTGCAAGAAACTCGGGATGTACGTCCTGACCAATTCCGTGATCACCTCGGTGAACTACAAAGACCTCCCCGAGCTGGCGAGGCTGCTGGTGCGGCTCAAGGTCAACCAGTTCCAGTTCGCCTACGTCCACCTGGTCGGCTCGGCCTGGGAAAACCGGAAGACGCTCGCGCCGAAAAAAACCGCGGTGATGCCTTATTTGAAAAAAGCGCTGGACGCCGGCCGCGAAGGCGGCGTGGCCGGTTATACGGAAGCTATCCCTTTCTGCCTGATGAATGGTTACGAGGACTGCGTGGCCGAGCGGGTCATTCCCGAAGGCCCGGTTTCCGACGCCGATTTCTATATCGAGAGCTACGGCGATTACCGCCGCGACGAGGGGAAGGCGAAGCGCAAAGAATGCCGCCCCTGCCGCTGGTTCAAGCTTTGCGAAGGCCCCTGGCGCGAATACCCCGGGCTCTACGGCTGGGACGAATTCAAGCCGGTAAAAGGAAAGGCGCCCGCCGCTAAACGCTGATGCCCGATATCCCTTTCTGGAACAAGTGCAATAATAAATGCGTGATGTGCACCAATCTGCCCGCTTTCGCGCGGCAGCCCGCGGCTCATTACGCGCTTAAAGGCCAGATCGGGAAGCTGGAGCGCTACCTCAAGGGGCTGGGGCCGGTCTACCTGAAGAACGACGGCAGCGCCGACTTCGTCAGCCTGACCGGCGGCGAGCCGACCCTGCACCCGGATTTTTTTAAATTGCTTTCCTACTTCAGGACGCGCCTGCCCGGCGTGCCGATAACGCTTCTTTCCAACGGCCGCCGCTTCGCCAATGCCGAGTTCGCGGAAAAATTCCGCGCCGTGGCCAAGCCGCCTTTTTCCGTGGCGATAGCCCTGCACGGTCCTTCGGCCAGGATCCACGAGGCTGTCGCTGGCGTAAAAAACAGCTTCTCCCAGACCGTCAAAGGGCTGAGGAACCTGCTTTCCGCGCCAGGAGGCCCCCGGGTGGAGATACGGCTCGTCATCCACAAAAAAAGCGCGGCGGCCCTTCCTGAAACCCTGGAATTCCTGCTTAAGACTTTTCCGGATACTTCGGCCTACGGCGTGACCGCGATACATTACGAGATAGAGGGAATGTCGCTGGCGAACCACCGGAAACTGGCCCTTAAACTGTCGGAATCCGCCGCGATACTCGGCGGCTGCCTGCCGCTTATCCGGCGGTTCAAGGATTTCCGCCTCTACCATTTCCCGCTCTGCCTGGTCAGGAAGGAGCTGCGGCCGCTCTGCTGGATCACGCTGCCCCCGGAAGACAGGGTTTATCCCGCGAAAAAATGCGGGCGCTGCGTCCTTAAGAAAAAATGCCTGGGGCTGATGCTTGAATATGAAAAAATGTTCGGGGACGCCGAGCTGAAGCCGGTGAAAAAATGAAGTATATCTCGATGCTCTTCCTCGCCGGGTTCACCGCCTGGGCCGTCTCGGTGGTAAGCAGGGATATGGCCACGCGCAAGATCACCAATGCAAGCATAATGGACGGTTTCAGGCTGCTTGCGGCGGGGCTGGCCGTATTCGGGCTTTATACCTGGATGGGCTACGCCGGCCGCGCGCAGAGCTTCCTGGTCGCGAACTTCTACTGGCTTTTCTGCCAGCACTTCTTCTGGTCGGCGCTGGCCGGGATAATACTCTGGTACGCCGAGGTCTGGCCCGCCGGGGACGCGAAGTTCTTTATCCTGGTCTCGGCGGCCCTGCCGCTGGCCAACCCCTCCCTGAAAAATTTCCCGGCCTTCCTTTTCCTCAGCCTGCTCATAAATATTTTCGTCTCGGCCGCGCTCTGGGCGGTGGGCAGCCATATCGCCTCTGGTTTCGCCTCGGCTTCCCCGTCCGACTTTTTCTCGGAGATGTGGACGGACGTGAAAAAGCGCCTTGCGGACATGGCCGGCGGCAAGAATATGTTCGCGATAGCGGCCGCGGCGCTTAACATCGGCTTCCTGTTCCTGCTCCAGCAGGTGCTTTCGATGGAAGCCCGGGGTTTTATCAGTCATTTCTTTTCGCGGGCCGACCTTCTTTTTTTCTTCCTCTTCATACTCTGGGATAAAGTGGGGGAAATGTTCCGCAGCCGCAACTGGACCTATATCAGCTCGGCCTGCTACCTGGCCTATTTTTTCGCCGGCTATTTCATGTTCCCGGACCGGCTCTGGCATATGTCCGTCACGGCCGGGACCAATCTGCTGAAGCTCGGCCTGCTTCTTTTCTTCGGCCGGTTCATGCTTGAATTCCTGATGGAAAGAAAGGACACGCAGTACCTGACCGCCGCCGAGCTGGAGCCGGGCCTGCTTCTTTCCACCAAGGCCTGCCGCTCTATCAAGGCCAACCCGGATTATACGGAGCTGTTCGAGGATTGCTTCAAGGACGGCCTGACGGAAGAGCAGGTGGCGGCGGTCAAAGAGTGGATGAAGAAACTGACGGTGCCGGACCCGAAAGTGGAAGTGATCAAAGGCCGCCCCTTCGCCCTCTGGATCTTCGCCGGCGCGGCCCTCCTGCTCGTGCTGGACAGGAATATCGTCGGCTTTTTCAGGTAGCATCGCATGAAAGAAGAAAAGAAACTTAAGATCGTCCTCTTTACGGGGTACGCCTGCAATAATAACTGCGCTTTCTGTATCGACGCGGATAAGCGGGCTTATCCGCAGAAGACTACGGCCGAACTGCTGCGCGAAGTTCTGCGCGCGAAAACCAGGGGCGCCCACATACTTGAGATAATAGGCGGCGAGGCCACCATCCGCCCCGATTTCAACCGCGTCGTGGCCGCCGCTAAGAAGCTCGGCATACCCCAGGTCAGCTGCGCCACTAATGGCCGCGTCTTCGCCGATCCCGCCGCGGCGCGAAAGATGATCCGCTCCGGCATAGACTCACTAATTTTTTCGGTGCACGGCCCGGACGCCCGCACCCACGATTCGCTCACCCGCGCGCCCGGCAGCTTCGCGCAGCTCAAAAAAGGCCTGAAGAATTTGCGCGCGCTGGGCTTCGAGCGGATCAGCGGGAATACCACCGTGGTGAAGCAGAACATGGCCGGCCTGTCCGCGCTCGCTAAGTTCTATATAAAGAACCGGATCCGCAACGTGGAGTATATCTTCGTCGACCCGAATTACGGCGGGGCCAGGAACGATTTCGAAGGGCTCGTCCCGCGCATCTCCAAAGCCGCGCCGCATATGCGCCGCGCTCTCGCCCTCGGGCGCGCCGCCGGGCTGGACCAGTGGAAGGCCCGCTACGTGCCGCTCTGCCATTTCAAGAGCTGCCTGGGCCAGATAAGCGAGATCAACGAGCGCGAGCTCTTCCTGACCGAGCACTGGGCCCCGGATTTCTTTAATAAAGACGCCATCGGTTCCCGCTCCAGGGTCGCCCGCAAAAAGACGGCCCGCTGCCGCGGCTGCCGCCTTTACTCCGCCTGCGAGGGGATCTGGGTCGAGTACCTGAAGAATTACGGCGACGCCGAGCTGAAGGCGGTTATCCCGAACCCCGCGAAAAAGGCGCAGGGTTCCCCGCAAAGCGGGTTGAGGACTGAGCGCTATGCGCGAAATGTCCGAAGGGGTGTAGCCAGGGGTAAAACCCCGCGAGCTATGCGGGCGAATTATTCAGCAGAATAATTCCGGCAAATAATTATGAAACAGGAAGCCAGCGGCAAATGCTACGAGCTGATATTGAACTATAACTGCAATGCGCGGTGCGGTTTCTGCTCGCAGGGCGACTTCGATAAATCGCTCAACGCCCCTTTCGACGCTATCGCGCGCAATATCTATTCGGCTTATAAGAACGGCTACCGCCGCCTCGGTTTTACCGGCGGCGAACCCCTGATCCGCCCGGACATCCTCAAGGCGATAGCCCTGGGAAAATCGGTCGGCTTCCGGTTCATCCGCGTTCAGACCAACGGGATAAAGCTGGCGGACCCCGCTTTCTGCCGCGCCCTGGTGAAGGCGGGGCTGACTTTCTGCAAATTCTCTTTCACTACCGATAAAGCGGCGGACCACGACGCGCTGGTGGGGGTTCCCGGCGCTTTAAAGAAAGCACTCGCGGGTCTGGAAAACCTGCGGAAACTGAAGGTGCGGCTCGGAACCAATATCCTGGTGAACCGGCTTAACTATAAGCGCCTGCCGGAGATAATAAAATTCTACCTCGGGCGCGGCATAACCAACTTCGTGATAATTTACCCGGTCTACAACGGGGCTATGGCCGACAATGCTAAAAAGCTGGGCGTCAGCCTGCCTGAATGCGAACCCTGTTTCGAGGAAGCCGTCCGGACCATGGAAGCCGCCGGCCTGCCCAGGGAGATCCTTTTCCTGAACGCTCCGCCCTGTTTTCTTAAGGGCCGCGAGAAGCTGGCTATCGGCCTCGACCACTTTAACACGCTGGTCACGGACCCGCTGGGCGGGCGTACGGACCTGGACGCGAACGCCGACGCGGCCAAGGTGAAAGGCAAGCCCTGCCGGACCTGCGCCCTGAACAAAAAATGCCGCGGCGCCGACGAGCATTATATAGCTAATTTCGGCTGGGCCGGTTTCAAGCCCGTTAAAAAGACCGGCGCCGTTAAAAAGGCGCCGGCTTCCGGACGGGTGTACCTTTCCGACAATGAGAAATGCCTGGTGGAGATATTGCGGCTGAAAGCCGGCGCCTCAACCAAAGAGGTCCTGGCGCTCTCCAGGAATATCGTGCTGTGCCGGGACTGCTCGGACGGGAACGCCGTGCTGACCTCGGCCGCCAGCCTGATCTCCAAAGGCATGGTAAAAAGCAGCTTCGAGAGCGGCATCTACCGCTGGTCCCTTGCTAAACCCTATGCGGAGTTGAAGAAATGGCTTTAATACACCTTTTCCGTAAATGCAACCAGAGCTGCGTTTTCTGCTCCTACCCGGCGGAAGACGGGGAGGACGCCGGGGTTTCGCTTAAAGGCTGGCTGAAAGAAATAACACTGATGCCGCCGGGGCTGGTGCAGATCTCCGGCGGCGAGCCGCTGCTGGCCGGGTCCCGTGACCTCTGTCTTCTTCTGGCGGCGGTAAAAAAACTCGGCAGGCGGGCCGAGCTGCAGACTAACGCTTTGGCCGCGGCGGAGCTGCCGGGCGGTGAAATAAAGAATATTGTCCGGGCTCTTAACGCGGCGAACGGTTACTTCAACGTGAATTTCCCGGCGTCAACTCCGGACCTCGACCTTAAGATGACCAGGGCGCCCGGCGGCTTTGAAAAAAGGCTCGCCGGCGTTAAGCGGCTTATCGGGGCGGGGGGCGCGGTAAGGCTGACGCATGTTATCAGCGAGCTGAATTATAAAGAATTGCCCGCTTTCGCCGCTTATGCGGCAAAAAACCTCAAGGGCATAGCCTGGCTGCAGTTCAGCTATATAAAGGGCCTCGGCCGCGCCGGCGGGAAAAAATACCTGCCGAAATACGCGGCGGTAAAGCCTTATCTGGAAAAAGCGCTTTCGATCTGCCGCGAGAATAAAATACGCTGCGAAGTCGACCATATCCCGCCCTGCTTCCTCGGTGAATTTTACGCGCTGAACGTGGATATGGTAAAAATGAGGGACGGGGTCAAAGGGCCGCATCTTGAAGAAAAAGAACAGGTCGAGCCCTGCCTGGATTGCCGGTTCATAAAACTTTGTCCCGGGCCACGGAAAGATTATATCGCGGTGCATAAAAAACTATGAACGAAAAGATCGCCGCCCTGAAAAAAGAATTCCCCGCCCTGGGCGGGCGCTTCGAAGGCCGCCGCCTGGTCTACCTGGACAGCGCCTGCACGGTGCTTAAACTGCGCTGCGCCGCCGACGAGCAGCGCCGGCACATGCTGGAGCTGGGCGGCTGCGGCGGCAAGCGGTCCTCGCATGCGCTGGCCGCGGCCATGGAAGAGAACTTTTACGCGGCGCGCTCCCGGGTGGCCTCTTTCATGGGCGCGGGCTCGCCCGAGGAAATAATTTTCACGGCCGGGGTGACCGACGCGGTGAACCTGCTGGCTAATTCCTTCCCGTTCTCGCCTAAAAGGAACGAGGTCATCCTTTCCCCGGTGGAGCATAATGCCGTGTTCCTGCCTTTTGAAAGGCTGGCTTCCGCCGGGAAGATAAAGCTGCGGGTAATCCCGCTTAAGAACTTAAAGCCGGACCTGGAAGCCTACCGCAAAATGCTGGGTCCTAAGACCGCGCTTGTCTGCTTTACCCACGCCTCGAATATTTTCGGCGGACGGACGGATATCGCCGCGGCGGCGGACCTGGCGCACGCGGCCGGGGCTTATCTTTTCGCGGACGACGCACAGTACGCCCCTACGCACGGCGGGGGGGGCGCGATCTACGGCGCGGACGCCAGCGCTTTCTCGGGCCATAAGCTCGGAGCCCCGTACGCTACCGGGGCCCTTTATGTGAAGAGGGAGCTGCTGGGCAAGCTCAGGCCCTGGCGGGTGGGCGGCGGCACGGTTGCGGACGTTACGCTGGCGGGGGGCCGCTATAAAGTTAAATACCTGGGCAACTACCAGGCCTTCGAAGCCGGGGTGCAGAACTGCTCCGGGGCGGCCGGGCTCGCGGCTGCTATTGCCCGTCTTGAAAAGTGCGGCTTCGAAAACATAAGGGCGCATGTCTCCGGTCTTGTTGATGACGCTCTTAAGAGCCTGGCCGGGATAAAAGGCGTGCGCGTGCTCGGCGAGCGCGCGGATCTCCTGGAAGGCTCCCTTATCTCCATAGTTCCGCTGAAAAAAGGCTTCTCCGTCCCCGACTTCAACCTCTACCTTAACCACCAGCTCAAAGGCCGCTTCATAGCCGTGCGCACCGGCCGCCACTGCGCCGACCTCGCCTGCCTCGCCTCCGGCTACCGCGAGACCATCAGAATTTCCTTCTTCGCCTACAACACCCCCGAAGACACGGCGATCTTCATCTCAGCCCTCAAACAATACCTCTCGCTCTTGCGATAGGGTTTGCAGGCGGCCTACCGTGGCGGCAGGAACGCAAAACGCGTTCGGCCACACCGTGGCCTCACTCCTCCTCCGGCTTCGGCGCTTACGCAAGCCTCAGCCTCCGGAAGGTTTTGCTAACCCTGCCACCACGGTCTCCGCCTGGTAAACCATATTAAGTCCTTGGATCGTTTATGTTGGAGGGGTGGCAAGGGTATGGGTTCTGAGCGACCTCTCGGAGGCCGACGCTTGCGTAAGCGCGGAGGCCGAGAGAGGAGGGCCGAGCACGGTGTGCGAGAGCCCGTGAGCGAAGGGCCCATACCCTTGCCACCCCGACTTCGCATCTCGCGGTTCTTCTCTCATATTAATCAGATTTACAACATTGCCCCCATAGATATAGAATATACCTAGAAGATAGACGACGGAGGACAAAATGAACAACGCTGAATTGATTCGCCAGGCCGCAAACAAATATAAGAAGGATATAGTCGCTTTCGCGCGCAATATTATCCGCACGCCCAGCTTTTCCTGCCAGGAAGGCAAGCTCGTCGAACTCATAAAGAAAGAGATGATCAAGGTCGGCTTCGATAAAATAAGGATCGACGCCATCGGCAATATCATCGGCTTCATCGGCCACGGCAAAAAGAAGATCATGCTCGACGCCCATATCGACACCGTCGGCATCGGCGACCCCAAAGCCTGGAAGATAGACCCCTTCGCCGGCATCTACAAGAACGACACCATCTACGGCCGCGGCGCCACCGACCAGAAGCTCTCCATGGCCTCCATGGTCTACGCCGGTAAAATAATAAAGGACCTCAAGCTCGAAGGCGACTACACCCTCATGGTCGTAGGCTCCGTGATGGAAGAGGACTGCGACGGGCTGCCGCTCCTCCACCTCATCAATAAAGAGAAGCTCCGCCCCGACTTCGTCGTCATAACCGAGCCCACCGACCTCAAGGTCTACCGCGGCCACCGCGGCCGGATGGAGATGAAGGTCGTCACCAAGGGCCGCTCCTGCCACGCTTCCGCCCCAGAGCGCGGCGATAACGCCGTGGTGAAGATGTCGGACATCGTAAAAGAGATAACCGCCATCAACAAGAAGCTCAAGACCGACAAATTCCTCGGCAAAGGCTCCGTGGCCGTGACCTGTATCGAGTGCAAAACCCCGTCCTATAACGCCGTGCCCGACGAATGCACCATCTACCTCGACCGCCGCCTGACCCTGGGCGAGACCCTGAAGAGCTCGGTGGCCGAGATACAGCGCCTGCCTTCCGTGAAGAAGGCCAAAGCCAGGGTCGAAGTGCTCTGGTACAATGCCGTCGCCTGGACCGGCGCGAAAGTGGACCAGGAAAAATACTTCCCTACCTGGGTCCTGCCCGCCGGACATAAGCTGGTGAAAGCCGGCGTGGAAGCCGGCAAGGTCGCGCTGGGCAAGACGCCCGTGGTGGACAAATGGGTGTTCTCCACCAACGGCGTGGCCACGGCCGGCCGCCTGAATATCCCGACCATCGGTTTCGGCCCCGGCAATGAAGTTTACGCCCATACCGTAAACGAGTTCATGCCGGCCGAGGACCTGGTGAAAGCCGCGGCTTTCTACGCCGCTATCCCGCAGTACCTGTAAAAGCCGGTAAATAAAAAGCCCCGCGGCAGCGCCGCGGGGCTTTTTATTTGACTGCCCGGTTATCTGCCCAGCATCCTGTTAAAAGAACTCTTGTCCTCTTCCCACTTCGCTTTGCTGGCTTCGTTGAACTGGCGGTGCATTTTTCCTTCGCCGTCTATCCAGACGGCCGCCGTGCCTTTTACTCCGCTCAGAAGCTTGAACGCTTTTTCCCTGCCCATCACCGCCAGCGCCGCGGAGGCCAGGAAATTCTCGTCCTCGATGCCGGGATAATAGATGGTAAGCATCGAGAAATCCTTTATCGGATACCCGGTCCGCAGGTCCAGGATATGGGAATAAAGCTTTCCCTCTATCTCGACGAAAACGTCGCGCCCGGAGGAGGAAATTATCATCCCGTCCTCGAAGGCGAACATCCCCAGGTTCTTTCCTTTGTTCATCGGGTCCGGAACCCGGTATTTCCACGGCCTTTTCCCGTAGACCAGCGTGTTCCCGCCGAGCCTGAGCTGCACCGGGTAGGGCGGGTTCCGCTCTTTGAGGATCTGGTAGGCGCGCTCGAAAGAATAGCCGCGCAGCAGGCCGCCCAGGTTTATCTCGACGGGCCGGGAAAACCTCACCAGTTTTTTCGCCGCGTCGACCTGGATGTATTTCGAGCCTATGTCCCGCAGGGCCTTCTCGATATCCGCTTTCGCCGGCAGGGTCTTGCTCGAGGCCGCCTCTTTCCAGAGCGGCCAGAGCGGCGCGAAAGTTATGTCGAAAGCGCCGTCGGTCAGGCGGTTGTAGTCCAGGGCGAGCAGGAGCAGGCGCATGAACTCGTCGGTGACGGGGGCCCATTCTTTCCCGGCTTTTTTATTCACCACCGTAGTAAGGCTGTAGGCGTCGCTATAGCTCAGCTCTCCGGATATCCGCTCCCATTCCGCGAAGATCTCGTCGGCGAGCTCCTTCGCCCCCGGCGTGTGCGGGCCGTAGGCCCGGAACTGCGCGGACACGTTCATTATATAGGCTTTTTGCGTGAAAGTCGCGGTGCTGCCGCGCCTGGAGCAGCCTCCGGCGGCCAGCGCCAGGGCGGAAACCAGCAATATGGTTTTTTTGATCGACAAAGTAACCCCCTCCCGAAACAGGACTTCTTACGCCGAGCGGTCCGCTCCCGAGGAGCTGGCCTTGCTCCTTGTCTGCAGCGAGTTCAGCATGCGCGAAGCCAGGGCCCGGGCGCCGCTGAAACCGAAATAGGGCTCGTCCAGAAGGCAGTGGTGCCCGTAAGACGGAAAGCCGAATTCCACGAAAGGGAGCCCGTCCGCGAAACCTTCGGTAAGCGCGAAAGAATTGACGACGGCAAGGTTCGGCGCTTGATAGCGTGAAAGGGCTTTCCTGGCGGCTTTGGCGTCCTCGGTGGACGGCGCGAAGAGAACGCTCCCCTCCGCCGCCCCGGCGCCAAGCGGGCGCCTGGAGGAGTCCAGGAAGACCAGCGGCAGGGTCGCGCACAGCTCGGCCGCGAAAGAAGCGAAAGCGGAATAAAGGTAAGGGTCCCCGGCGAACATCAGCTTTTTGTGGAGGAGGGCGCGAAGCGCCGGGGCTATGGTCCTGGCGGCTTCCCGCTCTTCCACCAGGATCTCCCGGGGCAGGGCGCCCGGCAGGCCCGCCGCGCGGCGGACCGCGGCCAGCCAGGAGGAGGTCCCTTTCAGCCCCATAGGCAGGCCGGTCTCGAGGAGTTCGCAGCCGTATTTACGGGCCAGGGTTTTGGCGGCTTTTCTGCCGTAGGGCAGGGAAACGATAAGGGAGGCTTCGGACACGCGCGCCAGCTCGGCGACGGTTCCGCCGGAAGGCCAGATAGAAACTACGTCGAGCCCGGAAATTCTCAGCAGCCGGGTAAGTTCTTTCAAGTTAGCCGCATGGTCGCTTTCGTTCCTGTCGAACATATAGCCGACCAGCGCGACTTTATTTTTGGCGCGTTTCCCGGGCTTCCTCTCCGGTATGGCCCGGGCGAGCGCCTCCAGGGTCAGGTCATAGCCTTCCAGCCAGTCCGAATCCATCGACTTGGCCGGTATGGCCGCCACCGGCGCTTTGGAGGAGACGGCCCGCGCTACGCCGTCATAGTCCATCCCGGCCAGCCAGCAGTAAGGGAGGCCGGTCAGGAGCACCGCGCCGAACTGCCCGGAGCCTGCCACGCTGTTGAGCATCGCGCCGAGCTTTTTCTCCGGGTTCTTGGGGGGATTTACGGGCGTCCACATCGTGCAGATGATGCGGTGCCGGCCGGATTCGGATAAAAGAGTGGAGAAGAGGTCGTGGTTGCCGGCTATCAGGTCGGCTTTGACCATGACGCAGTTCGCGCCGTCCACCATGAGGCAGGCGTCGCTGACGGCGTTGAGGCTCAGGAAGACGCCCAGCAGGTAAGGAAGCTGGTAGGTTTTTTCAAACGCTTTTTGTGAAGTAATATCTTTCATTGAAATCCCATTCGCAAAGCTGCGCCAGCCTGCGCAGGGTTTCCAGGGCGCCCTCGTAGCCGGGCTCGCAGACCGCCACCGAAAAAGAGTTTTTCCCTGCCGCGGACAGCCGCGGGTCGAGGGGGATGTCCGAATAGACCAGGCGGAGGGCGCGGTCGGCGGCCAGCGTCTTTAAAAGCGCGCCGGGGCTGTCGAAGAAAGCCAGCCGCGGCTTCGTCCCCGTTTTGGCGGCGAGGGCGGCGGCTTCGGTCCTGGCGAGGGCTTTTATTTCGGGACCCGCGGCGTGGACGAAAAGCCTGAGGGCCAGGCCGGACTCGGAAAGAAAAGAAATAAGCGGAACTCCGGAGACGGCCCAGGTCCCTTCCAGCATGCCGAATTCCCCGGGCGAGGCCACGAAGCCGGCGGCGAAGCGGGAAAGCTTTTTTGCCGCCGCGGCGTGGGCGGCCGACTCCTTCCTGGAGGGGCCGAAGCCTTCGGGGGGGCTTTTCCTGCCGAGGGCGGCGAACAGCGCGCGCAGCCAGGCCTTCGTGGCCGCGAAGCCGTAGGGCGCGCCCGGGGCCGTCCATTTTATCCCTAGCTTGTCGAAAGCCCCGGTCAGCACCGGGTCGGCGGAAGACAGGACCTGCAGCCGCGCGGAAGCGATATCTTTGTAGAACTCGGTGTCCCAGTCCTTCACGGCCAGGCCCTTGGCGGCCAGCAGGGCGGTAAGCGGCTCGCGCGAGCTGCCGAAATTTATCAGGTTCACGTCCTGCGCCGGCTTCACGCGCCCGAGCGCGGCCAGCCTGCGCGCCACGAAAGCGGAGCGGGCCCGCACCTTCTCCGGGGTTTGCGAGTAAAAGCTGTTGAAGTTCTCCCGCAGAACTTCCACGCCCAGGTCGCGGGCGACCTTATCGCTGAACGAGGCGACGTCGCTGGCCAGGATGAGGGGGGCGCAGCCGCTGTAAAACTCGATCAGCCCGCCCGGGCCGGTACGCGCGGCCGCCGCCGCCAGGGTGCCGGCTATCTTTTTCTCGTCGCCTTTGACGGCGTCCTCGTAAAGGAAATCGGTATTGACTATCATGTGATCCTCCTTGGGGAGGAGCGGCGCGAGGGAGGGGGTGGAATCGTTGGCGAGCCCCGCTATTTTCTGGAAAGTGCTCAGCGGGGTCTGGGAGCAGCTGCTGAAGCGGCACTCGTTATCGCCGTGCTCCACCATCACCGAGCCCGGAGGCACGCAGATGCCGGAACTGTCGGAAAAGAGAAAGCGCTGCCACTGCCCGAAGCCTATGTAGGGCTCCTCCGGCTTGTCTCCTTCCGGCATGAGCGGGTGAGAGGAGCCTTTTCCGAAGGAATCCACGTTCTCGTAAAAATCCAGCTTGCCGCTGAAGGCGGAGATGAAATCGTCGAAGCGCAGGGTGGAGATCTCTTTCAGCGCGGCGTGGAAGCCTTCGCGGGAAATGTCGGAGGGGGGCTCCTCTCCCGGCAGGAAGCAGAAAGCCCAGTCGCCTATGGCGGACATGCCCGGCCTGGAGTCGGACTCCGGGGCGATGAAAAGCCTGAAAGTCGTGCCGCCGCCTTTCCAGGAGCAGACCACCTGTCCCCCGGCCACGCCGGTCATGCTGAAGCCGGACCTCTCGAGCAGGGCCGAAGAGGCGACTTTGTTTTTTTTGACGGCGGGGCTGGCGGCGGGCCCGGCGCTCTTCCCTTCCGGCTTGACCGGCCTGTCGTCCATGAAAGCCTCGAACTCGGCCGGGCCCAGCATCCGCGGCGGCGAGGAGGGGATGCCGGCCGCGGCTATCTCCGCGGCGAGGCGCGCCAGGCTTTTGGCCGCTTCGCTGCGCGGCTCGAGCGCGACCACCGGCTTGCGGGCTTTTTCCGCCCTTGTGACCGCCGGGTCCCTCGGTATCACGCCCAGTACCCGCGTATTCGCGGCGCGCGCGAAATCGTGGGCCAGCCTGACGGCGGCCTGGTCCTTGGCGTTGACGGCCAGGCCTGCCAGGAACACCCCGTTCCTGGCGTAATTGTTCACCATCGAGATAAGATTGTTCGCGGCGTAAAGGGAGAGGAGCTCCTCGGAGACGACGAGGATGGCTTTGCTCGCGAAACCGCGGCGCAGCGGCGCGGCGAAACCGCCGCAGACCACGTCGCCGAGGACGTCGAAGACCACCGTGTCGTAGCCTTCTTTCTCTATCAGCGCGGAGTCCTTGATCGCGTCGAGCATCGCGCCTATGCCGGCGCCGGCGCAGCCGACCCCGGCCTGGGGGCCGCCGGCCTCGATGCAGTCTATGCCTTTGATCGAGCGGTGGAGCGACCGGCGCAGGGCTTCCTCGTCGGAGCCTCCCTGGTCGTTGAAAGGGCGTATGCGGCGCCCCATGAGCGAAAGCGTGGAATCCATCTTCGGGTCGCAGCCGACGTGAAGGACCTTCCTGCCCTTCGCGGCGAACAGCACGGAGATATTGGCGGCTATGGTGCTCTTGCCTATGCCGCCTTTTCCGAAAAAGACTATGCTTTCCATTGGGTAATTATATAACAATTGAACCGCGGGGGCCGGGCTTCAGCGCGCTTTTAAAGCGGCTTTGGCCGCGTCCAGTCCCGGCCAGGAGGCGGGGGCCCTTTTTACGCATTGCTCGAGCACGGCGGCCGCCTCGGGTCCGCGGCCGAGCTCATTGAGCATCTTGTAGCTTTCGAAAGCGGCGTCGCAGGACAGGATTTCCAGCGAAGGGATCTGGTTGGCCGGGTCCTGATAAACGGAGGCGGAGGCTCTTTTGCAGGCCTCGAGCGCCAGCAGCGTACGCCCGTCCTTCCGGCGCAGATAACACAGGCTCATCAGGGCCTCGGAGTTGAAAGGGTTCTTCTCCACGGCCTTGCCGGAAAGTTCTTCGGCGGCCTTGAAGTCCTTGGCGAAGATCTTGTCGACCGCCTGATCGGATAATCTTTTGGATAACTCGACGTTCTCCTTGGAGGCCGGCTCCGGGCCGGAAGAAGCCCCGCGGCCGGGCGCCGGGGCCGCGGCGTTCGTGAAGCCGTAGGCGGCCGCGAGCGCCGCGGCCTTGCCGTTGAGCGAGCGCTCCCGGGAAAGGGCCATAAATTCGTCCTCCGCTTTGCCGCCCATATCGGCTACGACCTGGACCCTGCCCAGCCTCAGCAGCGGGTGTCCCGGCTTCAGCGCCAGGGCTTTATCGCTCAGTGAAAGCGCCTTGGCGTAATTGCCAGCGCGCCTTTCCGTTTCGGCCAGGTGCGCCAGGAAGAAGGGGTAGATATCCTTTAAACGCTTGATCCTGTCGGCGGACCAAAGGTTGTTGATGAGCAGCTTTTCAAGCTGCGCCGGGGCTGAGCCCGCCTTTTCCAGCAGTTCCGGCTGCTCCTTTTTAATGCGCGCCAGTTCCGCCAGGCTCGCTTCGTTGAAGTCCCTTTCGTCCAGCCAGGAGAAGGCGTAGCCGAGCCGTTTAAGGGCGGTCCCGCTGGAGGTTTCTGCCCATTGGGAGGGGGGCCCGGCGGTGAATTTTTCAAAGCCCTTTATCCCGCAGCGGCCGGCGGAGCGGAAGATCTCCTCCCAGACTTCCTTGTCGTGGGGGAAGTTCCAGTGCATCCCGTCGGTAAAGTCCTCGAACCCGGGAAGCCCGCCCGGGGAAATCCCCTGGAAAAGCTTTTCCAGGTCGGCCACGCAGGCGCCTTTCACGGAGGCCGCGCGGCGTATCAGGTCGTTGCGCTCCCGGCCGGCCCGCGACATTGCCGGGTCGAAATTAAGCGCGTTGGCGTAATAGGCGGCGGCCTCTTTTTCACGGCCCAGCTGCTCCAGGGCTTTGGCCGCGTAAAAGCTGGAAAAAGGCTCCCGCGGGCCGGCGGCGAGCGCGAGCTTGAATTTCTCAAGCGCCCCGGCGGTCTTTTTCGCGTAAAAAAGCCTGTAGCCGGCCGCGAAAAACTTGTTCTCGAGGGGCGCGGGCTGGCGCGGCGGCATATCCCTGACGGCCGCGGGCAGGGTGCAGAACACTATGGGGACGGCGGCTTTCTTCGCGGCCGCGCCCATTTTCAGCAGCATGGCCTCATGCATTTTCAGCGACGCTTTCTTAACGGCCTCCCGGGGAGCGCCGCTTAGGGAGAAATATTTTTCGAAGAGGCGGAACTTGCGCCGGCGCAGCTCGCACTCGAGCCCGGGGCAGGACTCTTCCTGCGTGTCGTTGTTGCCGCTGAGCACCACCACCAGGTCAGGGCTGTATTTAAGCGCCTCTTCCAGCACGCCGTAGATCCTGTAGCTTTCATAGCCGCCCATGCCGCAGTTGATTATTTCTATCCCGGAGTTGTCTCCGGCGGCGCTTTTCCCGAGCATGTTCCTGAGCAAGCCCTCTTTTTTTATCCTCCCGGAGGACAACGCCGTACCCGGCCCGAGCAGCGCGGCTACCGATTCTCCTACTACGAACACGCGCTTCGTTCCAGCCGGCTTGGGCATCATGAAAGCGTCGGGCAGGGCGCCCGTCCTCCGGAGCACGAACCCGCCTTTTTCTCCCGGAGCCTCGGCGAAGAAAGGCTTTTTCACGTCGTCGCAGTAATAATCCCGCATCCCGGCGTCCGGCCCGGCCGCAAGGGCGCGGGGCGGGCAAAGGAGCGCTGAAAAAAGCGCCGGGATCATCAGAAGAAAATGTCTCATGTCAGCGTTGACTCCACTCGCGCGGAACAGGCGGGCCTGACGATAATGGATGTGATGCCGCCGGGGGGGGCGGCTGCCCGCCCGTTAAAAAATATGCGGCGGCGAGGACGCGGCGCTCAATAGCCCGCCTATGATAGCGGTGTCCGCCCCGGCGGCTTTCTGCCTGGTCTACAGGACGCGTTTCTGCCCGGACTTGTAAAGCGCCTGTATTACTTTCGCGGGGTTCTTTTTTGTGCAGGCGGCTATCATGGCCGCGATGATGAAGGGCTTGTAGCCGGCTTCTTTGTAGGTCCCGATGCGGTATTTCTCGAAGACCTTGGCGCTTACCTCGCCCTGTTTGCAGGACACGTCCGTGATGTCGGCGGGCAGGCAGTGCAGGTAGAGGCCTTCGCCGCCCTTGGTGAGCTTCATCTTCTTCTCGTCGCATTCCCAATCCGTGTGTTTAGCGTTCTGCGCCAGGCATTCTTTCTCGAGGTCATTGAGGCCGGGGTGGTCGTTCTTCTCGAGGAGCTGCGTGCGGCGCTCCATCACTTTGTAGGGAGCCCAGCTCTTCGGGTAGACGATGTCGGCGTCCTTGAAAGCGCTCTCCATGCTGTTCGAGACTTTGAAGGAGCCGCCGGACTTTTTGGCGTTGTCGCCGGCGACCTTGATGGTCTCGGGGAGCAGGTCGTAGCCCTCGGGGTGGGCGAGCTCGACGTTCATGCCGTAGCGGGTCATCAGGCAGATGACGCCCTGCGGCACGGAGAGGGGTTTGCCGTAGCTGGGGGAGTAGGCCCAGGTCATGGCTATTTTCTTGCCCTTGAGTTTTTCGAAGCCGCCGAAATGGTTCTTTATGAAGAGCATGTCGGACATGGATTGGGTGGGGTGGTCGAGGTCGCACTGGAGGTTGACCACGGCGGGGCGCTGGTTCAGCACGCCGTTCCTGAAACCGTCGTCGAGGGCCTCGGCGACTTCCTGCATATAGGTGTGGCCTTTGCCGATGAACATGTCGTCGCGGATGCCGACGGCCTCGGTCAAAAAGGAGATCATGTTGGCGGTTTCGCGCACGGTCTCGCCGTGGGCTATCTGGCTTTTGCCCTCGTCGAGGTCCTGGACGGCGAGGCCGAGCAGGTTGCAGGCGGAGGCGAAGGAGAAGCGGGTGCGGGTGGAGTTGTCGCGGAAGTTGGAGACGGCGAGGCCGGTCTTGAACATGTCGAGGGGGACGTTCTTGGCGTGGAGCTCTTTGAGGAGCTCGGCGATGATGAAAACGGATTTGAGTTCTTTGTCGGATTTTTCCCAGGTGAGCAGGAAATCCTTGCCGCGCATGCCGGCGCCGAGCTTTTCCAGTTCAGCTAAAGATCTTTCGATATTGATGGGCATTTTTTATCTCCAGGTGTTTGCTATCGTTGCTACAACAATTAAATGTCTTTCGCCTCGGTATTGTCAAGAAGAAGTGATGGGTTCGGTTGCCTGGCTGGCCGGGACGCAAAATCGGCGTCTCGCACACCGTGCTCGCGCCTGCCGCTCTCGGCCTCGGCGCTTACGCAAGCCTCGGCCTCCGAGGGGCTTTTGCTTACCCGGTCAGCCAGGCAACCTCCAAGGTTTCACGTTTATCCGTATGGCGCTATTTTTATATGATATCAGGAGCGCAATGAAAAAACAGCTGGACCTGCCCGCTTATTTTAACTGGCGCCGCCTTAAGGCGGGGGTGCTGGTTACCGGCGATTTGGGCGGCTGGGCTTTGCTTAAGCCCGCCGAGTTCAAGCTCTTCGCCGCGGGCAAACTGAAGAGCGGGCCGGCTTTTGAAGCGCTGCGGAGGGCAGGGCTTCTGCGCTCGCGCCTTGATTTCGACTCTATTTTTACCGACTGGAGGGATTCCAACGAATATCTGCGCCTTGGCCCGGGCCTGCATATAATGGTGCTGACCGAGAAATGCAATCATAGCTGCGTCTATTGCCAGGCCGGCTCCGGCGCCGGTAGGAACATGAGCCCGGCCACGGCCCGCCGCGCCGTGGATTTCGCTTTCAGCGCGCCCGTGAGCGGGCTCACTCTGGAGTTCCAGGGCGGCGAGCCGCTGGTGAACTGGGCCGCGCTGAAGGAAGCCTCTATTTACGCGCGCAAAAAAGCGGAAAAGACCGGCAAGGGGCTGGCCCTGGCGCTGGTTTCCAATTTCAGCCTGATGGATGAAAAGAAGGCCGATTTCATAGTCGCGAACGATATCTCGCTCTGCACCTCCCTGGACGGGCCCGCGGACCTGCACAACGCGAACCGTAAATTCTCCGGCGGCGATTCCCACGCCGTCGCGGCGAAGTGGATAAAATATTTCCAGGAGCGCCGCGGGGCCGAGCCCCCCGGCGGGCCCAGCGCGCTGCTGACGGTTACGAGGGCCTCGCTCGGGCGGGCCCGGGAAATAGTTGACGAGTACGCCCGCCTTAAGCTGCCCTACGTTTTCCTCAAGCCGCTTTCTCCCATCGGCGACGCGCTGAAGCGCTGGGACGAGATAGGCTATACCCCGGAAGAATTCCTGGGATTTTACCGGGAGGGGCTGGACCGCGTGCTGGAGCTTAACCGGCGCGGCGTGCCCATAAAAGAAAAAACCGCTTTCCTGGCCGTAAAAAAGATCATCGGCACCCAGGATAACAGGTATGTCGACCTGCGCTGCCCCTGCGGGGCCGGCCTGGGCCAGCTGGCCTACGACTGCGACGGGGGGGTATATACCTGTGACGAAGGCCGCATGCTCGCCCGCGGCGGGGACCGCTCCTTCCGCCTTGGAAGCGTTTTGAAGGACGCCTATGCCGGGGTTATAAGCTCCGAGCCGGTCAAGGCCTGCGCCATCTCCTCAAGCCTTGACCTGCAGCCCGTGTGCGCGCGCTGCGCCTACAAGCCGTTCTGCGGCGCCTGCCCGGCCTATAACCAGGCGGCTCAGGGCGGCTTCTGGGGTTCCATGCCTTCGAACGGGCGCTGCCGGACGCTCATCGGTGTTTTTGACTATATCTTTGAGAAGTTGTCGGAGAAACCCGTCTTCGATATATTCGAGAAGTGGATAGCCCGCAGTTAAAGCGTGTCGGCAATAGTTTCCCCGGTGTTTCCCGTCAGGCCTTAATATCTTTTGGGCTTGAAAATTGTCGTTTTTTGTGGTAAAACATATGTTAGGGTGTCCGGCTGTTCAAGGGAGGGTCCGGGGTAGCGTTTAAATTTATGAAAAAAATAATCATAGGCGTTGTTGTCATCTTGGCGGCGGCCTTGGTGGGGCTGAAATATTTTGCGGCTAAAAACCAGGTCGGTATGCCCCAGCCGGCCACGCAGCCCCAGGCCGAGCAGCAGGGAGTGGCGCTGCCTCCCGGCTCTACCGATTATATACCTCCCAGCCCCATGCCTACCTCGGCGCAGGCTACCGGCAGCTTTGAGCAACTGGCGCTGCCCGCGGCGGCGCTGGACCTCAAGGGCGCCTGCGAGGGCGGGTCCCCCAAGGAGATAATGGAGAACCACGGCAAGACCTGGGGCTACTTCACCGGCCGCAACCTGGCCATCGAGCCGATCAAGACCCAGGATATCTATAACCATATCTGGGATTATTACGCCTGCACGGCCGCTTCGCGCCAGGACTCTTCGATCTGCAGCGAGCTTCCCGGGGAAAATGTAAAGGACGTGGCCAAGTTCGGCGTCCCCTCGTTCGAAAATCCGAAAGTAGATTCCAAGATCGGCGCCTTTATGACCCCGATGGACCTATGCAGGAAGAAGACCGTGCTTTTCCTCTTCAAGGCCTATGCCGCCGGCAAAGCCAAAGACCAGCGGAACTGCCTTGACTTTGTCAGCGAGCAGCCCAGCGAGGGCCAGCCCCCCCTGTTCGCCAACCCCGCTGAATTCTGCACGGCGGTCTCCAAGGGCTTTGACAGCGCTTTCTCCTATATCAAGAAAAAAATGCCGCAGGCTTATCCTCCGGCTGAAAGGCTGATGGCTATCACCGCGGACGTCTGCGGCTCCGACGCCGCCTGCCTGGCCGACCATGACCTGTGGACAGGCTTGTTCACGGGCAACCCGGCCAAGTGCCCGGACGCTTACAAGCCGAACTGCGCCGCGCTGCTGCAGAACAGCCCCGGGCCCTGCGCGCCCATCCTTGCCGACATGTCCCAGAAATATTGCGCCTACCGCAAAGAGCAAATGAAAAAAAGCGGCGGTTTTTTCGGGGTCACGCCTGAAGAAGTGAAGGAATCACTGGCGGAGGCGGCGAGGAAGAAAGCGGAGGAGGAGCGGCTCCGCAAGCAGGAAGAAACCACCACCAAGCAGGTCAATGAAAAGGTGCGGAAGCTGATGGGCAAGAAGGGCGAATAGGCAGGTTCCGTTCCGTGTCGAACGGAACGATCCGGTTCTTCCTTGGCGCTGTTATCGGGAAAGCGGGACGGTAAACTTATGAAAAAGAAAACCTCGAAACTTAAAAAGAACATCCGCATGTTCCTCAGCAGCGAGGAAGGCAAGATGCTGGACTCGGATATCGTGAAGACCGGCCTGGCCCTCGGCATACTCGGTACGGTAATGGTCGAGCAGGCCGCGGCGCAGGTTCACTCTAATTACTTCACCAGCAGCTCCCACGTAAGCCACCAGAGCCACGGCAGCCACGGTTCGCACGGCAGCCACGGTTCGCACGCCTCCCACGGCAGCCACGGTTCTCACGGCAGCCACGGTTCCCACGGCAGCCACGGTTCCCACGGCAGCCACGGCAGCCATGGTTCCTATTGAATCAGCGGCGCGGGAAAGACTTGTTTTTTACCTCCATAGTCCCTCCGGGGATATCGGTCACGCGGTACACTTGCTGCGGCTGCTGGCGGAGATCAAAGGATCCCGCGGCAGCCGCAGTTTGATCTTTCTGCGGGGCCCGTATATTTATCCGTATAACCTTTTCAGCAAATACGGGCGGGTAGTGCGGCTCCCGGCGGCGCCCTCCGCGGCTTCGGGCCGCCGCCTCGCCCTTACGCTGCGGCGGTTCCGGCCTTCGGCGCTGGTGACCGAGTTCTTTCCTTTCGGCAGGGCCGAGTGCCTTCCGGAAGCGCTCCCTCTCCTCGAGGCGGCTTCGGCCTGCGGCGCGAAGAAGATTTCAAGCGTCCCTATGCCCTATTTTACGGCCCCGGAGCGCGGCCTTGAAGAGCTGCTCGGGGTCTGCGCCCGCTACGATAAGCTCCTGGTCCACAGCCCTGAAGGCGCGGACCTCGCATACATGGCAAAAGCCGTAAGCCTGGAGAGGCGCATAACCGCGCCCGCCTTTCTTTCAGTGTTCCGGGAACTGCGCCGCAAGATCGTCTTTACCGGCTACCTTTACCCCGGCAAGCCCGTAGTTAAGCGGGTTAAAACAAACGATTTCGTGCTGGTCACGCGCGGCGGCGGTTCCACTTCCGACCTTTTTTTTGAGGCCGCTATCGGGGCGGCTTCCATTTCCGACGTCCCTTTCAGGCTTGTCGCGGGGCCGGCCACGCCGCCCCGGCGGCTGGCCTATTTTCGGCGGCTGGCGGCTTCCGGCGGAGGAAAGGCCGAGGTAATAGGGAGCTCGGCCGGCCTGCAGGACCTCATGTCCGGGGCCGCCGTTTGCCTTTCTACGGCGGGCGGCTCCGTTTACGAAATGCTGGCTTTGCGGAAAAAAATGGTGCTGGCCCCCTACTGCGGCTCAAAAATGCGCGAGCATTCCGACCAGCTGGCCCGCGCCTGGCTGATGAGGGACCTGGCCGGCGCGGCTCTGCTCCTGCCGGCGGACCTTACCCCGGAGAAGATCGCTGCCGCGGTAAGGGTTCGGCTGGGGAAGCCGGTCAGGATCTCGAAACGCGTAAAACCCTCCTGGTTCCGCGGCGCGCAAAAGTCGGCGCGGATCATATGCGGCCTATGAAAGAAACCGTGATGATGGAACTTACCTGGCGCTGCGGCGCGGCCTGCGCTTTCTGCTACCTGGGAAAGACGGGCCGCCTTAACAGGCGGGGGCCGGAGATGAAGGAGGCGGAGATCAAGGCCTTCATGCGCCGCTTCCCGGCAGGCACGCATTTCTACTTCAGCGGGGGAGAGCCTTTTCTGCGAAAGGATATTTTCGGAATACTGGCGTACGCGTCCGCGCGCGGCTTCGATTGGGGGGTCAATACCAACGGCCTGGCGCTGGACGCCGCTAAAATAAAAAAGCTGCTGGCCCTAGGGCCGGCCTATATTATTTTTTCGCTGCACGGCCCCGCCGCCGCGCACGACCGCCTCCTGCGCGTGAGGGGCGCGCATAAAAAACTGCTGGCAAATCTTAAAACGGCGGCGGACTTTAAAAGGCCCGGAACGGAGATAATAACCAACTGCGTCGTTAACGCCGCTAACGCGGCCTTGCTGCCGGCCGTTTACCTCGACGCGGCCCGCGCCGGCGCCGACAGGGCCGTCTTCGAGCATCTGCAGTTCGTGAAAAAGGCGGAGGCCGCGCGCGCCGGGCTTTCCCCGTCCGAAATAATTACCCCGGCGCTGGACGGCTACCGCCTGGATGCGCGCGCGTTTGCGGCCTCGATAAAGAAAATAAAAGCGCTGCGCGGGGCTTTTAAAACCCGCTTCGAGCTGCGGCCGGATTTTACGCCCGCGCAGTTGGAGCGCTATTATAACGGGCTGCTGAAGCCCGCCGGCTCCTGCCCCGGGCTGCTTTCAACCGTTAACGTGGAGCCCGACGGGAGCGTACGGACCTGTGTTCTCTACGGCGCGGCGGCGGGCCGGGCCAAAGACTTTGACCGGGCGGCTGTGCTGAAGGTCAAGCGCCGGCTGGTCAAGGCCGGGCCGCCGCAGGGCTGCGCCCGCTGCTGCCAGCGCTTTAAGATCGAGAGGGTTTTTTAATAAGTTCGGAAGCCGGGACAAAGCGGGCCAGCCCGCGGTTTTCCAGCTCTTTCAGGAAAGAGATATACCCCGAGAAAATTTCAAAGTCCTTCCCCCTGATATCGTCGTGGTGGAAATAGATGCCGGAGGGGGCGCCGCCCTCTTTTATGGCCGCCAGGGTCCGTGATTTCAACCGGCTCAAAAAAAGCGGGCGGGGCTTTAGTTCCAGGTCATATTCGTTTACCGTAACCCTGGTGCCCAGGAAAGCCAGGCCCCGCGGCATTGGCTCCTTCAGCCGCCGGCTGGCGGAGACCGCCTTGAATCCGAGCGCTGCCAGGGCTTTAAGCGTGTCCGAATTGTAAATGTGGAACGGCGGCACAAAAACCGGCTTTGAAATTTTCCCGAACAGCTTTTTCATCAGCTTCTTTCCAGCGGCTATATCGGCCCGCTGCTCTTTATAAGAGCGCGAAGGGCCGAATTCCTGCTTGAGGTACCTGTTGCCGGAATGTTCGGCGTGGCTGAGGCCGTGCTGCAAGGCTTCGAGGCGGGCGCCGGCGGCGGTTTCGGCGCGGAAGAAGGCGGCCAGCGCCTGCCCGGCCCGGGCGGGGATAACGGCGCAGGAAACCGGCAGCCCGGCAGCCCTGAGCGGTCCGTAAATACGCAGGAAAGCCTTATCGGGTTTCGTTACGTCGTCGCAGCGCAGGAAAAATATTTTCATCCTGCCATCCACGGGTCGGCGCCGAAAATATCGCCGGCGGCTTCGGCCTGGAAGCGGCTGCCGCCAAGGCAGGCTGAAAGCATGCCGCAGCGGCGGCACTTCGCCGGGAGCCAGGCCGCCGCCCGCGTCTTTTTAAGGAAAGGGTGCGCCCAGGCGCCGGCCAGCGTTTTGCCGAGGAATTGCGCCGAGGGATAACTGGGTTTGTAAACCCCGGAAGCGTCCAGCACCAGCCTGGTCCAGCCGTCGTCGAAGCGGGCCCCGAGGGCGAAGGGCCTGGCCGCCGCCGGAATTGCGCAGTACGGTACGGGGTTGGCAAGTACGGTCCTGGGCCGCCCTGGTTCCAGGGCCGCTGTTCTTTTCGCCAGGTTTATAAGATCGTTCCTGGAAATCTTGAATTCCGCGGCGGCGGCCAGGGCCTTGCCGGTCATCATCGGCCTGTAAAGTTCCCAGATGTCGAAGCCGAGCCGGCGTACGGCTTTATGCCAGCGGCTGAAATCGTTTAAAAGCGGCTTTGAAACGACCGTGCCTGCCCTTAAAACTTTTACTCCCGAAGAGCGCAGCCGCTTTATTGCCGCCGTCTTCCGGCCGAACTGCCCGGCCATCCCGGAGCCGGCCGCGTGCCCCGCTTCATCCACGCCGGGCAGCGAGACCAGCGCGTTGTCGACGAGCCCTTTGAGGCGGCGGGCGACGGCCGGGGAGAACAATACGGCGTTGGTGTTCAGCAGCGTGTAAAATCCCAGCTTTCGCGCGAGGCGCAGCAATTTTTCAAGGCCGGGGTATAGCAGCGGCTCGCCGCCGGTGAAGCGCGCGCTTTTCACGCCCAGCGCGGCGGCCTCGCGCAGGGCTTTCTCCGCAGTTTTCAGAGGGAGTTCCTCGCCGCCGCGTCCGAAGCAGGCCCTGCAGGCCAAATTGCAGTTCTTGTTCAGTTCTATCACGAGTTCAGCCGGGGCCGGAAGCACCGGGTTTAAAAGCCCGGCTGCCTTGGTCCAGGCCAGGTTCACCCCGGGGCAGCGCCCGCTGAGGGCGCAGAGGCGGCAGGCTTTAACGCGCCTGAAAGGGCCCTTCGCCCCCAGCGGCCAGCTAAAATGCTCGAAGGCGTCGGGCATCAGGCAGGCCGGCGCCCCGCTTACCGTTACCAGGAAATTATCCTCCAGCGCGGCCAGGAGCGGATAAACTACGGGGCGCGCTTTGCCCGGGGCCGCGCCGGGTTTAAACGCGATTTTAAATTCCCGGGCGCGCCGGTCCACGTCCAGTTCAAGGCCGCTTTCACCGGCGGCCCGGAGGAGTTCTTCAAGCATGCTTAAGGCTCCAAAAATAAATTCCGCCGCGCAAAGCGCGGGTCACCAGCCCTTTTTTTATCAGCGCCGTCCCCGTGGTCATTACATTCGAACCATCGGAGCAATCATAGCAGAGCGGTACGCTTTTGGCCGCCCGCAGGAGTTCGGCAGTTGCGCGCGCTTTTCCGCCGCGCAGGAGTTCCAGGAAGCATTTCTCGCTGTTCGTAAAGAACGGGCCGGAGGCCAGGCGGGCGGGGCCGGGTTTTCTTTTGACGGGCGAAATACCCTTCCAGCCGAAAATTGCCAGGTAGTTATGGTCGACGCCGCGGCAGGTCTTTTTAAAGAAGCAGCGCGCGCAGGGCGGCCCCTGCCGCCTGGCCGCGGCCACCGAGGAATCGAGGTCGCGAGCCTCTCCGTCGGCGGCAACCACCACGGTATTGAAGCGGTAAAGGCCCGAGGCCATGTTCTCGAAGCCCGGTAGCAGGCAGGGCGGGACGTTCAGCGCCTTTACCTCGCGGCCAAGGCCGGAAGCGGCGGCGAGGCGCAGGGCTTTGGCGATATAAGGCGCTGCCGCCGGAAGGCTGATCCGCAGCGCCGGGGAGCGGGCCATGGCCCCTGTATGTATCGGGTAGATAAGCACGAAATTCGAAACGCCTTTAGCCATGAAGAACTTCAGCGTTTCCGGGAGGGCCCGGTAAGTAGCCTTGGTGACCAGCAGGTTCACCCCGACGGCCGCTTTAAGTTTCAGCATGTTCGAGAGCCCGGCCAGGCTTTTTTTGAAGGCTTCAGGCTTCCCGACGAGGCGGTCGTGCACCTTGGGGATATGGCTTGCGAAAGTGAATTTGCAGACGGTGAGGCCGGCCCGAACCAGTTTTTCCGCGGCCGCCATCGAGGCGAGGCGCAGGCCGTTGGTCTGGAGGCGCACCGCTTTGAAGCCGACTTCCCGCGCGGCTTTCACAAGCTGCGGCAGGTCCCGGCGCAGCAGCGCTTCGCCGCCGGAGAAGCCAAGGCGGCTGAAGCCTTCTTTTTTGGCCCGGTAGATATGCCGCACCGCCTCGCCCGGCTTCATCAGGGCGGAAGGGTCGAAGTCGGCCTGAGAGCAGAAGGCGCAGCCCAGGTCGCAGGCGTGGTTAAGTATTATCTCGCAGCAGTCCCGTTTCTTCATTGCTTTAGGCTGTCCCGTACCGGCGTCCGCGCAAAATTCTCCGCCGGTTCCCCGGCTTTAACCGGCGCGCTCTCTATATTGTAGTATTGCGCGGCCCGCTTGTGAAAAGGAACGGGCGCGGGCGGCTTGCGGCCGGATTCCCGGTCCGGGAAAGAGAGCGTGGCCGGCAGGTCAGGTATGGCCGCGGGTTCGTTCCCGGTCATGGGAGCTCTTCCCCGAGAAAAGGCGTGTCCTTTAAGGGCAGGAATATGCGCGGATCTTTATCTTTGCTGAAACTGGTCCTGAAATCGTCCATGAAGAAATTGAGGTTGTAAGGCTTGAACTTCGTGGTCAGGACCTTCACCATTTTCCTTATGAGGGGCTTGCGGCCGTGCCCGAGCTTGTCGTAAAGGCAGTTGAGCAGGTAGACGTGCTCGTTGCCGATGGCCCTGAAAGTGGCGATGCTCCGGATCTTTTCCGAGAGGGCCGTCACGGACCTGACTATCTGCTCGTTCTTTTCCTTCCAGGGCAGGCCGCCGATCTCGTCGAACTTCAGCGAGTACTGCTGCACGATCCGGTAGATAGGGTAGAAGAAGTTCAGGAGCTGCATGGGCGGCGCCGGCAGGATCCTGATGCCGAATTTCCGGGGCTCGCGGTAAAACCTGGAGTTAGGGTAAAAATAAAAAGGATTGAGCGTGTACAGGTCCACGGAGTCCTTTATCCTGTCTATCAGGGCCAGCGTGTCCTGGAGGTCTTTCTCCGTTTCGGTGGGAAACCCGGCGATCAGCTCGATATGGTTCCAGATGCCTATCTTGTCCGAGTATTCAAGATACCTGGCGGCTTTTTCCACCGTGGTGCCTTTGTTGACGTAGTTCATCAGCCGCTGGCTGCCCGTCTCCACGCCGAAGGTCAGCTTCACGGCGCCGGCGGCTTTCATTTTGTCGAGCAGGGGCTCGTCCATGATCCGCAGGTTCGCGCAGTCGAACCATTTCAGGCCCAGCCTGTGCTTTATCATCTTCTCGCAAAGCTCTTCCGCCTGCCGGTAGTGGTTGTTGAAGGAGGAATTGATGAAGTAGATCCCGGTCGCCCCTTTCTCTTTAAGCTCCGAAAGCTCGTCTATCACCTGGTCCACCGACTTCATGTCGGTGGGCACGCGGTTGTCGTTGTCGCAAAAGGCGCAGGCGCCGGTGCAGGTAAGTTCGAAGGCGTAGGGGGTGACCAGGTAGCGCTTGTCCCTTTTGACGAGGTCCTTTGCGAAGGAGGCGTCCGGGTTGTACTTCGAGAGGATGTCGCCGTCGTAAGCCTTGTACTTTTCGAGTATCCGGTCGTCGTACCTGGGGTGCGGGACCCTGGGCCTCCGCGCGGCCCCGTCGGGATAGTTGCGCAGCCTGGCGCCTTTCCTGGCGACGGTGCCTATCATGGCCGAACTTTCGCCGGCGGCGTCCTTCAGGATCTCGAGCAGGGCTTTCTCGCCCCAGCGGGCGTAGACGCCGTAATCGAAACAGGGGTATTTCCTGAGCAGGTAGAAATAGCCCTCTTTCGGCATGCCCCTGTAGCCTATTGCCGTGCGGGCCTTGAACTTCTTCTTGACGGCGAGCGCCAGCAGGGCGGAGAAATTGATGATCAGGGGCTCGGCCCGCATATCCACGAGCGTTATCCCGACGAAGTCCACGGAAGGCAGCCCCAGCTCCCCGAGCAGGAGCGCGGAGAGGCGCTCGTATTCCGCGGCGAGCCTGGCCGGGGCCTTGCCCTTTACGAAGGCGTCCACGCCGTCCTTGTCGAAGAGAAGCTCGGTCTGCCTGGCGCTGAACAGGAACTGTATCCTGTCGAACCATTCTTTTTCCGCGTCGATCTGGAAGACTTCGCAGCCGTTCCCGGCGAGCGCGTCGGCCAGGACGGCTATGGTCATGTTGGGCGGCGGGATGGGCTCAGAGATCTTCTGTTCCCCCGGGGGGTAGACCAGCGCCACCCGCTGCTGTTTTTTGATGAGGGCCATATAATTAAGCGCGGGGCCTGTCCGGGCTGGAGTATTTGTTCGGGAGCGGGTTGAAGCCGGGGCTTTTAGCGAGGGGCATCACGACCAGGCGGTCCAGCCGGGGGTGCTTGAAAAGTTTGTTCTTCGCGAAATAGGCGTTGCCTTTTGAGAAAAGCCGGTAATCGAGCTGCCGGGTCTCGAGCCTCACCAGGCTGGTCCCGCACGGCGCTTTGCACTTCTGGACGATGCCGCCGACGAAAGGGCAGAACCGGGTCATGGCCATCAGGCGCAGCGGATAATAGTAGGATATTTTCATATCCGTGCCGTCGGAGTATTTCTTGAAAAGATATTCGCTGTCGGTCTCCACCCGCTCAATGGCGTAGCGCTTTAAAAATTCCCTGATATAGGCTATGGGCGTAAGGTCGAGCCCGTCCTCCCAGGACTTCCGGCTTTTTTCCTCCGCCTCCAGGTCCGCTTTACGCGCCGCGGGGGCGGAAGCTTCGCCGGTCCATAAGAGCGGCCTGGTGCAGCCGGGAAGGCGCGTGTGCTTGGTGTCGAAGAAATAGGTCATCAGGCGCCCCAGCGCGAGCTTGAACCTGCCGCGGTAGTTCCCGTCGATAAAGCGCAGCAGGCCGACGTCGTTGACCACCACCTCGGCGCCCGGCGCCTTTTTCGCGCATTCCGCCAGCAGCAGGGCCCAGCGGTCAAAAGCGGGCTCGGTCAAAAGCGTGCCCAGAAGCACCGGGTTTCTGCCGGACAGCTTCCTGACGGCGGCGAAGTCCCGGAAGGAGGGCTGCTTGTGAATGCAGAATTCGTCCCCCAGGTAGACCGTCGCGTTCTTTACGAGCTCAGGCGTGCCGCGCCCTGAGATCAGCGTCGGGCTTAATAAGATAGCTCGATCCATATTTATTCAGGTCTGTCCTCGTTATGAGTTCCGCTACCGCGTTAATGAAAGCGTTCCTGTCCAGCCCTCTTTGCAGGAGGACGTTCAGGAAACGGGTTATTTCGAATTCGGTTATAAGCTTGCGCGTGTTGAGCTGCCGCGGGATCTTCAGCCATTTAACTCCCAGCTTGTGGAAGTCGTACAGCAGGCCGGCCTGGAAATAAAGGTTCGACTCCAGCATCCGGAAATCCCGGCCGCCGCATTTGAACCCTATCTTGCAGGGGCGCACTTTAAGCTTGGAGGCGCCCGGCCCGCCCGGGTAGGTGAAAAAGCAGAAGGGCACTATGTTTTCCTCGAGGAAGAGGCAGGGCACGAACATTATGGTCTCGGCCCTGGCGACCATCCTGGCCGCGTCCTCAGGCATGACCTGGCTGTGAAGCGTGAACCGGCGCACGCCCAGGTCCCTGTAAAAATCCATTGAGTGGGAATTGAAACAGGAGCACATTATGCTGGAGGTGAAATTGGTGCGGAGCTTGTGTTTATTGAAATGTTCGAGCAGCGCGACGTCGCGCACCACGATGCCGTCCAGGCCGCTGGCGATAAGGCTGCGGGCGTGGTCCAGGAGGAAGGCGTGGTGTTCTTCCGAATAGATCTCGTTGAGCGCCAGGAGGGATTTCTTGCGTAATTTCCCGGCCAGTTCGATGGTGGCGATGAGCTCGCGCTCTTTTGAAAAAGACGCGCGGTGGCTGGGCACCGCCGGGCCGAAGTAGATCTCGTCGGCGCCGCGGCGCAGGAAATAATCCGCCTCTGCCAGTGATTTGATGCCTATTGTGATCTTCATAACAGCGGGCGCCGCCCGGGTCCTTAGCCGCGCAGGGAACCTTCGTTCATATACACCTTGAGGCCCGTGCTGCTCATGTAAGGAATGGTGACCGTGCGGTCCAGCCTGGGGTGCTTCACGGGCCTGTTCTTGACGAAATAAGCGTTCCCTTTGGAGAAGAGGGGGTAATCCAGATGGGGGGTCTTTATCTTCAAAAGGCGGGTTCCGCACGGCTCCTTGCACTCAAGCGCCATCCCGCCCCTGAACGGGCAGAACCGGGTCATGGCCATAAGGCGCATGGGGGAATAAAAAGAGATCTTCACCTTCGTGTTCTTGGCGTACTTGCGGAAGATGCGCTCGCTGTCGGTCTCTATCCGCTCCACCAGGTAGCGCTTGAGGAACCTCTTGATGTAGGGCGTGGGGGTGGCCTCGAGAGTGGCTTCCCAGACCTTCATCTTTTTCCCCGCCAGGCCCTGGTCGGATCTGGAACCCAGGACGCGCGTGTTCTTCGGGTCGAACAGGTAGGTGATCAGGCGGCCCAGGGTGATGCTGAACACGCCGCGGTAATTCTTGTCGATGAAATTCAGCAGGCCGAGGTCGTTTACCACTATTTCGGTGCCCGGGGCTTTTTTAGCGCACTCCGAGAGAAGCGCGATATATTTCTTCAGGAACGGCTCGGTCAGAAGCGAGCTCACCAGGACCGGGTTCCTGCCTGTCAGTTCCCTGGCGGCGGCGAAGTCCCTGAAAGAGGGCTGTTTATGGGCGCAGAACTCGTCACCCAGGTAGACCGTCGCGCCGTTTATGAGTTTAAGCGCCCCGGGCCGGCATATCCGGGAAGGGCTTAAAATGATAGCTTTTTCCATATTTATTCATGTCCACGCGCTGTACGAGCTCCGCCACCGCCGCGGTAAAAGCTTTCCTGTCCACGCCTTTTCCGAGGAGCTCGTTCAGGTAGCAGGTGACCTTGAAATCGGCTATCAGTTTCGGGGTGTTGAGCTGCCTCGGGACTTTGAGCCATTGCACGCCCATCTTGTAAAAATCGTAGAACATCCCCGCCTGCATATACAGGTTCGAATCCAGCATGCGGAAATCCTGTTCGCCGCATTTGTACCTGAGGGTGCAGGCGTGGTCCGGGAGGGCCGCGCCGCCGGGGTCCTTCGACTCCGGGTAGGGGCAGAGGCAGTAGGGCACGATGTTGGCGGCGAGGAAAATGCAGGGGGCGAAGACCACGGTTTCGGTCTTGGCGGCGCCTTTCAGCATCATAGCGAGGTCTTCGGGCAGGATCTGGCTGTGGAAGGTGAAGCGGCGTATGCCCAGGTCCTGGTAAAATTCCATTGCCTGGGAGTTGAAGCAGGCGGACAGTATGCTGGAGACGAAGAAGGGGCGGAAGTTCTTTTCGTTGAAATACTCCAGGAGCGCCGGGTCGCGCACGATGACGCCGTCGAGGCCGTGGTCCATCATGCGGCGCGCATGCTTCAGGAGGACGGGGTATTTTTCCCTCGGGTAGACGGCGTTCATGCCCAGCATGGTGCTTTTGCGGAGCTTGAGGGCGAGCTTGATGGAATCGAGGAGCTCTTTTTCGTTGGAAAAAGCGGCGGAGCGGTGGCCCGGCACCGATTTCAGGCTGAAATAGATCTCGTCAGCGCCGTTGTGCAGGAAATAATCCGCTTCCTTCAGGGATTTGATTCCCACCGTGATGCGCATAATATTTCATTATAACATAATAATTCCCGGGCCTATGGAGCCCCGCGTTATACTTCCCTAAAATACTATAATTAGTGGGTCGCTGCCTCTGAAAACGGAAAAAATGCACCTGGACACCGATATAGTCATACTTGGCGCGGGCCTGAGCGGCCTGGCGGCCGCCGAAGCCCTTTCTGCCGCGGGCGAGCGGGTCATCCTGCTTGAAAAAGAGCGGCTGGCCGGCGGGCTCGCGCGCACCGTCGCCTATAAAGAGCATAAATTCGACCTGGGCGGGCACCGGCTTTACTTCGAGGACGCCGCTCTCGCCGCCCGCGTAGAAAAACTCCTTGAGCCGGAGCCGCTGCTCAGGCTCAGGCGCAGGAGCAGCAACTACGTCGGCGGCCGCCTCCTGAGTTACCCGCCCACGCTTTTGAACGGCCTGCTCTACGCGGGCCCGGCCCTGCTCAAGCGCCTGCGCGGGCCGGGTTTAAAACCGCCGGAAGGTTCTTTAAAGGACTGGCTCCACTCCCGCTTCGGCTCCGGCATCCATGACGCTTATTTCAAGGATTACACCCTCAAAGTGTGGGGCCTGCCTACCGAGAGCATCTCCTCGGTCTGGGCCGAAAGGCGCATCGGCCCGCTGAGCCTTAAAAATCTCTTTCTTGAAATGCTTTCCATAAAAAGCGCTTCGAAAGAGAACACCCTGGATTTCCTCTACCCCCGCGGCGGCATAGGCGGGCTCTGCTCGGCCCTGCAGAAAAATCTTCCCGCCGGAGCGCTCCTCACCGGCGCGGCCCCTCTCGAATTCGGGACCGGGGGCGGGAAGATAGACTCGGTCCTGTTCGAGCAGGACGGAAAAAAGCGGCGGATCGCCTGCAGGCAGGTGATCTCCACCATCCCCCTGACCGAACTGGCCCCTCTCTTCAAAGACGATCCCGGGCCGGCGTCCTCCGCCCGGGGGATCAAGTACCGCTCGCTGATAGTCCTGTTCGCCTCGATGAAGCGCAAGGCGCCGCTCAGGGACCACTGGGTGTATTTCCCGGAGAAAGAGGTTTTTTTCTCGCGCGCCTGCGAGCTTTCCAACTGGAGCCCCGCCCTGGCCGGTCCGGGCGGCGCCCTGCCGATCACCTTCGAGGTGTTCTGCGACGAGGGGGACTCGACCTGGCGCATGAAGGACGAGGACCTGCTCAGGGAGACCGAGCGCTCCCTCAGGGCGATGAAGATCTTCGGCGGCTTCGAGACCGCCGAGTTCACCGCCGTGCGGCTTTCCCACGCCTACCCGCTGCTTTACTCCGGCTTTGAAGGCCCGCTGGAAGACCTTAAGTCGGCGCTGGCCGGGTACCGGAACCTGGAGCTTTGCGGCAGGACCGGCGCCCACGCCTACCTCGACATGGAGGAATGCCTCCACAACGCCGGGGCGGCGGCCGCCAGGGTCCTCGCTAAAAAATGAAAGTCACGTTCCTGCACAACGGTTATGAAAGCCTTGGGATAGAGGCGCTGTCGGCCGCCCTCAGGAAGGCGGGCGTGGAAACCAGCCTTGTCATAGACCCGTGCCTGTTCGACGAAAGCGGTTTCTGGCGCCTGAAATGGCCGGCGCGGTTTTTCGACCTTAAAAAAGCGGCGCTGGCCCGCCTGAAGGCCGAGAAGCCGGACCTCCTCTGCTTTTCGGTCTTTACCGATAATTACCGCTGGGCGCTGGCCTGGGCCGAAGCCGCCAGGAAAGAACTGGGCGTGCCGGTGGTCTTCGGCGGCATTCATCCCACCAGCGTCCCTGAAAAAGTTATCAGCAGGGACTGCGTGGATTACGTCTGCGTGGGCGAGGGCGACCGCGCCCTGCCGGCCCTGGCGCTCGCTCTGGCCGCGAAGTCGCCGGTTTCCATCCCGAATATCTGGTCGAAGAAGAACGGGGCGGTTCTAAAAGGCGAGATCGCCCCGCCGCTGCGCCTGGACTCGCTGGAATTCGCCGACAAGGATATCTTTTATTCGCGCTACCCGTTCTTCGGCGGCGGCTATCTTATCTCGGCGTCCCGGGGCTGTCCTTTCGCCTGCGCCTACTGCGCCAACAATATCTACGCGCGGCTCTACGGCGGGCGGGGTTACGCCAGGAAGCGGGGCCCGGCCCACGTGCTGGGGGAACTGGCCCTCGCCAAGGAAAAATGGAAGCCGGAATTCGTCCATTTCGCCGACGAGGTCTTCAACTGGGACACTGCCTGGCTGGAAGACTTTCTCCCGCGCTATAAAAAAGAGATCGGCCTGCCTTTCTCCTGCTTTATCTATCCCGACCTGCTGGACGCGAAGACCGCCGCGCTTCTCAAAGGCGCCGGGTGCTTTAAGGTGCAGCTCGGGGTCCAGACCTACGACGAAGGCCGCCGCCTTGAAACGCTCAAGCGGCCCTCTCGGAACGCTAAAATAGCCGGGGCTATAGACCTGCTCAGGCGCGAAGGCGTGTATACGGTCTGCGATTCTATCCTGGGCCTGCCGGGGGAAACCAGGGAGGACCTGCTGGACCTGGCCGGATTTTACGCCGGGCACACTCCCGACCAGAACGAAGTGTTCTTTTTAAAATATTATCCCGGAACGGAATTGACGCTGAAAGCGGCGTCGGAAGGGCTTTTGAAGCCGCAGGAGGCCGCGGCCGTGGAAGAGGGGGAAGGCCCGTCGGGCATCATCAGCCGGCCGGGGACGGCGCAGCCGGAACTGAACGGGTTTTTCACGCTGCTGCTCCTGCTCCCGCTGGTCCCGGCCGGACTGAGGAAAGGCCTCGTAAACAGGTCCTCCTTGCTTAAATTCCTCCCGGGCAATATAATTCTCAGGATAATGACCCGGCTTTTAAGACGGCCGGCCCATGATTTCAATACCGGGCAGTTCGTCCGCCGCTACCGCTATTTTATGGCGCTAAGGCTAAAGGGCTTATGGCGGAAACAGTCCTGACCGCCGGCGCGCCGATCCGGTAAAATCCAGGGAATCCTTCGTTATGGTAAAATTGCTTTACCGCTGCGCATGAAAAAAGAAATTAAATACTGCCTGTTTTTCCTGGGCTTGACGGCTTGCGGCATGTTCTTTACCGACAGGCTCACTTTCACGCCGGGCTATTCCACTTATATAGACACTTTCAACCTCTACGGCCTGCACACGATAACCGACCCGGCTCTTTTTCCCGGAGACCCGGCGGCTGACCTTTTCAGGGGAATGGCGGCGGACCCGGGGGCCGGTGATATCGTGTTCATCTCCTTGTATAAAGCGCTGCTCCCCCTGGCCGGGTTGCCGTGGTCCGCTAAAATAATATCCATCTTTTCCGTGCTTTTCTCGGTTTTCCTGATCTACCGGGCCGTCCTGCGCCTGGGGCAGGGTAAGGATACGGCCTTCCTGCTGGCCGCCTTCCATACCATATATTTCCTTTCCATGGACTCTTTTTATTTCGGCCAGAACAGGACGCTGGGCGCGCTGCTGAATTCGCTGCTGATCTACGTCCTCTGCTCGGAAAAATACATCCTGGTCCCTTTTTTTGTGCCGCTTTTTTACGTTACATACCCGTACCCGGCTTTTTCAACCGCTATCCTGGCCCTGGCGCTGCCTTTTTTCAGGAGGAAAGAACTGGCGGGCCGCGGTTGGGCGTATTTCTCCGCTTTGGGGCTCTCGGCCGCGCTGACCATCCTGCCCGGCGTCGGGGGGGTTTCCGGGTTCATCCGGAATCCGAACAAATATAAATTTTTATCATGGAGCGGTGCGCCGCTGGACCCTAAAAATACGGTCGATATAATTTTTAATTTTATTCTCAACATGAACGAGCATGGATCTTTGTACATGATCTTTACCGGGCTTTTGCTGGGGATAATACTGGCGAAATTGCTGCGGAGCGGCCCCCGCGGCCTGGGGGCGCTCGCCAGGGCCGTAGGGCCGGCCCTGGGCGCCTCCCTGGCCGGCTTCGCCGTTCTTTACCTGTTCAAGCCGCTGTTCGCCGCCAGGCAGCTGTCTTTTATACTTCCGTCCTCGGTTTCCCTGGCGGCCGGCTTGGCCGCGGCGGGGCTGTCGGGGGAAAAGAACAGTAAGGCGCTTCCATGGCTTGCCGCGCTGTTATTCGTTTCGCTGCACCCGTTCTATAACAATATAACGGATTTCAGCCGGTTCCGCGGGCTTTACGAATATATCGGCCGGCTCCCTGCCGGCTCCCTGCTGGCGGGCGACCCGAAAAGCCTCGTCTACGCCGGGGTGCCTTTCTATGCTAAAAGGAAGGTCTTTTACAGCGATAATATGGATATCTTCACCGTAGTCCTCAACGACGAGGAGATAAAAAACAGGCGTGAAGCCATGCTGCGCGCCTTTTGTTCCGGTTCGGCCGCGGCGGCGGGGCGGATAGCGCGTGACTATGGCCTGACGCACTTCCTGGTGGAGGAACGATTTTATTCCGGCTCCGCGGCGCGCTGCCGGAGCGCAGGTAAGGCCGAAGGCCCCTATCCTTTATATGAAGCTGCCCGTTCAAACCCGGACTTCAGCTTAAAACTTCCGGAAGGCGAGGTCTTCGTAATGAACGCGGAGAAACTATCATCGGTACCGCGTTAGCGCGACTGTTCTTATGAAAAAGACGGAAAAGTTAACGGCTTGCCCGCTTTGCAAAAAAACCGGCGCCCCCATCCTTTGCTCCCGCCTGGATATGATCGTGCGGAAATGCCGGGGCTGCGGCCTGATGTTCCAGGGCCCTGACAGCCCTGCGCGCCATAACAGGGAACTGATAGAAAAGATCTACGCGCAATACGCAGGGCATATCCGGCAGCACTTGCGGCTTAATCGCCCCCGGGTTTTACAGATGGAGGCGCTGCTGGGCCGCCCCTTCCGCGGGTTAAAGGTCCTTGAGGTGGGCGCTGGCAACGGCGCCCTGGGGCACATGCTGACCATGGCCGGGGCGGATTATACCGGCCTGGAGCCCATGGAGCTGTGCCGCAGGGCGGCGCTTGAGCAATTCCCTGAACTGGCCGGGCGGCTGGTCCCTGAAAAATTGCGTGCCGGCTTGTTCCCGGAGAGGTCGTTCGACGTGGTAGTGGCTACGGACACGCTTGAGCATATGGACGACCCGCTGGAAGCCGCAAAGACCATGGCCTTGCTGCTAAGACCGGGCGGTAAGGCCTACTTTGAAGTACCGAACGAGTCTCTTTTCAGGTTAAAGGGGTTTGCCCGGGTGGCGCTTAAAATGTACGGGGGCGGGTACCCTACCAATCCCGATCACGCTTTTCTTTTCACCGTAGCTACGTTCCGGCTTCTTTTGGAGAAAGCCGGATTACGCGAGGAAAAACTCGTAAAAGACAGCGTTCTTGGGAACCCCGCGCGTATAAAGATAGCTTTCAACGGGCGGCCCCCGTTCCCGTTATTGGCGGCAAGCTGGTTCTTTAAGTACACGCAGGTCGATAAGCTGCTGGAACAGGGGGTATTGGCGGCGGTGGTTTCTCGCGGCGCTCTGCCGTCCGCCGCGCCCGCGCCGCGAACGGAGCGCGCTTGAACCGTAGAAGGCCGGGGGAACCGGCGGAAAAAGCCCTTTACCGGGAGTTCTGACGGGCTTCCGCGGGACTAGCGGCTGAACGCAAGCAGCTTCTTTTTACTTGATTTTACAGCGGCGTTCTTCCTTTTAAGGATCACCGCGCCAAATTCATCAGAGGTGAAGGGGGCCGGTCCGAACTGCGCAACAACGCTGTATTTATCATTGATCCATGCTGATATTTCTTTGCCATAATCTATGCCAAAACGGGCATAACCATACTCATCGGTCTCCCTTTGTAAAATGATAATGTAGTCCACCTTGCAGTAAATAAGCCAGGAGATCAGCCTGTCCTCTCTCGCCATTCTAAGCGGCGGCGGAGTGTAGATATAGAGTTTCAGGGGATTATCCCTTTGCGAAAAATAGTTTAGCGCGGTGCCTTCGGGAAAGACGACCAGGGTGTCGTTTTCCCGCGTGTTTTCTTTTAAATATTTCAATATCCCTTTGATCCTTGACGCTTTATCCTCTTGCGAGAGGAACAGCGTCCCTCTTGCTGTTTCCACCTTTATGTTGTTAGCGGCGTACATGGAAGAGGATTTTTTTACGTAAGGAATTATTAAAGCTGCGAAGAAGATCCCCAGGATCAATGAATAGGACTTCAGATATTCATTAAAGCGTATCCGGAGAAAGTCGCGCAGAAGCTTGAAAAAGAATATGTAATAGCAGACCAGGCTTAAGGGCAGCAGGTAGAATCCGTACGGGAAAGGAATAGTACGGAAGAAGATCCTTGCGGTCAGGGAGAAAGAGATGAGAAATAGCGTCAATAAAGCCAGCGGTTCTTTATAGTCGGAAGAGCGAAGTCCTTTTATCGAATACGCCGTCCCGATCATTAAGATCGGCGGCAAGCACATATATTGCGTAAAAAGCACCCTCTGATCCTGTGTGACGATAAAAATAATCGAGATCGCAGCGATCGCAAGAATAAAAGGGAGATATGTTTTCTTTTCCCTGATCGAGAACGACGGGATCTTCATGACGCTTAAGATCAGCAAAGCTATGATTAAAAGATGCGCGGCAAAAGATCCGAACATCATGGATATGTTCCTGGCGGTGTCATTCAGGCCCGCCAAAAGCAGGGCGAACGCATTTTCGCTCAGCGCATATTCGAGAGCAATAGAGAGGCTGTGTGTTAATGCTGAAAGTGAATATGTTTTGGACAGTAATAATACGTAACACATATAGCCTGACACGCTGATGAATAAAGGGGAAATTAAATACAGCCCCAGGCGCCATGGCCTTTTGCCTCTATTCTTCCAGAGATAGATACCGCCCAGCACAAGAAAGACCAGGTATGGAGGGCTGGACATTAATATCCGGGAAAAAAAGGCGAAGGACATGGCCATGCTCCAGAAAAGCAAATATCTTTCCTTCCCGGTGAATATGAACTTTAGAAATAACAATAGAGCGAGCGATATGAACAGGATGAAGAATACGGACTCGAAGCTATAAGGAAATATGAAATTAAAAACGCAGGGATTAACATAATATCCAAAAGCAAAGACATAAAGAAAAGTCAGGGCTACCAACAACGACAGCTCCTTCTCCATAAAGAAAGAGGAGATCCTGTAAAGAAGCATGACCATTAAGACCGTAATAATTATTCCGCAGCCGGCCAATGAAATTATATGGATGCCGAATGTTTTATAGATCAAAGCCAGGAAATGCGCGGGAAAGAATCCGACTATGCTATAAAAGTCCTCATATAAGATCTTGCCTTTAAGTATCTGCGTAGGAAGCCACAGCTGCTCGCCGGCGTCTATAAGGCCATCTCCCCATTTCATCCAGCTGATCGACAAAAGGAACAGGAACGAGCCGGCGATAATAAAGAAATGTACGATAGCGCGTATAAAAGCGGGCTGTCTGTTTTTATCCATATCTCAAGTTCGTTCTCTCTCGATACTGGTTAGTGGTTGATTGTGTCCCGGCGGCCGCGCAGGTGGAGGCGTCTTGCCTCGCTGGCCGCCGGGTCCGCCCGACGAAAATATTGCCGCGGGCCCGCCCCGGCCGGCTTCGCTTATTTTAACATTTTCTTCGGCCTTTGGCCGCGTTAAGGGCAGGGCGGCGGCTGGCGATGATCGCTCCCGGGTTTGCCGTATACGGGAAATGCCGCGTGATCCCGGGCGGAGCCGGTAATGGCAATTTGCTAAAATTGTGTCGTGCCTTATGGAAGAAGAGAAGAAATCGTTTTTCCCGGCCCGCGGGAGCGTGCCGGGGCGGCCATGCCCGGGGCCGGCCTGGCGGAGGCACCAGGGACGCTGAAGATGGACGAGAAGATCGATCATTCAATGAATATAATAACTGCGGCCGCCGTCCGGCCGGAGAAAAGAGGGCTTGGCGGATCTTCGCGCCTGTCAGCCGGAGCGGGCGCCGGGGCCGGAATCCCCGGCTCCCTGGCGCCGGCCGGGTTCACGGCGCGGGGAAGCGGCGTATGAAGAACCTCGTCCTGGTACAGCCGGGAATCGGGGACATGGACATGTTCCGCGACAAGCCCACTCCGCCGCTGGGCCTGCTTTGCGCCGCTTCCGTCATCTGCCGCGAAATAGAAGTGCGGGTGGTGGACCAGCGCCTGGACTCCGGCTGGCGCGCCAGGCTGGCCGCCGCTATCGACGGGGAGACGGTGGCCGTAGGTCTTACCGCCATGACGGGGCAGATGATATTTCACGCGCTCGAGGCCGCGGGAGAAGCCAGGAGACATACCCCGGCGCCGCTGATCTGGGGCGGCATACACGCTTCTCTTCTGCCGGCGCAGACCGTGGCGCATGAATTTGCGGATTATGTCGTGGAAGGCGAGGGGGAAGCCGCCCTGGCGGAGCTGACGCGCCGGCTGGCCTCAGGCGCGGACACCAGCGGCATCCCGGGCGTCTGGCGCAAGAAGGAAGGCAAAGCCGAAGCCCCGCCGCAGGCTTCCCTGCTGGATGTGGAAGCGCTGCCGCCGGTGCCGTACCACCTTGTGGACATGGAGAAGTACGCCCAGACCTACAAAGGCGGGAAAATATTCTTCTACCAGTCCAGCCGCGGCTGCCCGTGCCGCTGCGCGTATTGCTATAACCGGACCTTCAGCCGCGGGCGGCTGCGGGCGAAAAGCGCGGAGCTGGCGCTGAAAGAGATCAAAGACCTGCGCGCGCGGTACGACTTTTCCCTGGTCTACCTGCTGGACGATAATTTCTTTATCGACCAGCGCAGGGCCATGGCCATACTTGCCGGCCTTAAGGCGATGGGCCTCGGCTGCGTGCTGCAGGGCGTGGATATAGAGACGCTGGCGCGCATGCAGGACGCCGACCTGGACTTCCTTGAGGAGTCCGGCGTGGTCAGGATCACCATCGGCGTGGAGTCCGGGGTCGACCGCGTACGCCGCGACATCATGAATAAAGGCGGGAGCCTGGAACTCGCGCGCAGGCAGGTGGCCAGGTTCAGCGGCCGTAAGATAGTCGTGTTCTGTTCCTTTATCGTGGGGCTGCCCACCGAAACGCGGGAGGAGATACGCGCTACGATGGACCTGGGCATGGAGATACTGAAGCTGGGAGACAACTTCCGTATCGCGCAGTTCTACATCTTTTCGCCGTACCCGGGCACGGAGCTTTTTTCCGGCCTGGAGAAGGACGGCGTTCTTTTCCCGAAGAAGCTGGAGGAATGGGGGGAATACGAGTGGGATTACTCGCACATGCATGAGAACAGCCCGCAGCTCAAGGATTTCCTGGAGCGCGCCTGTTTCGTGAGCAAGTTCCTGGACCGGAAGATGGACGACTACGGGGCGGGCTCGGGGGCGCTGAGAATTCTTTACAATTTATACCGGCCTTTCGCCTGGTTCAGGCTTAAGAGCGGTTTTTTAAAGCCGCTGCCGGAGCGGTGGTGCTACGGCGTTCTCAAAAATATCTTCGCCGGGAGCAGCGGTCACTGAAAAAAGTACCCCCGGCGCAGGTACCGGAACAGAACGCCGGCGATCTCGGCCAGGTAGGGCAGCGGGGAGAGGCTGGAGGCGCCCGGACCGTAATAGGCGGAGACCGGCAGCTGTGAAACGCGCAGTCCCAGTTTCCCTGCGCAAAGCAGCATTTCCCCGTCGAAGTGGAACTTGTCGGTGAGGGTCTCGAATTTTATGACGCGCAGCGCTGAGGCGGAGTAAGCCATGTACCCGGAGTGGTATTCCGCGAAATCAAGGCCGAAGACGGCGTTCTCCAGCGCGGTCAGCCAGCGGTTAGCCAGGTACCTGGCCAGGGGCATGCCCTGCCGGAGGGCGCGGCCGGAAAGCAGCCTCGACCCGGCGCATACGTCGGCGGAGCCGTCCAGCAGGGGGCGCACCATCGCCGGCAGCTCCTCGGGAGCGTACTGCCCGTCCGAATGCAGCAGGACCGCCGCCCGGCAGCCCAGTTCAAGCGCGGCTTTCAGGCCGGTTTTCTGGGCCGCGCCGTAGCCGCGGTTCTTTTCATGCGTAAGCACCCGCAGGTCCAGGCCGAGTTTTTCCGCCTCGCTTCCGGCAACCGCGGCGCTGGAATCGCGGCTGCCGTCGTCGATCAGCAGCACCGCCGCCTGCGGCAGGACCGCGAGGGCGGCCGCGAGCCTGGTCAGGGTGGAGGAGATGGTCTTTCCTGAATTATAGGACGGGATAATTACCGCGAGTTTGGGCATTTTCAGGAAGGATTATTTTCTGTTTTAAGGGATGCCCCGCTCCCGGCGGGACCCGGAGGCGGAGTTTTTTATTCCGCGGCGGCCGCGGTTGCTGCGCCCGCTCAATTATACTATATGCGTTCCGGGCACGCTCGTTCGCCGGTTCCGCCTGGCGGAAAAAGTCGTAGAATACCCGGAAAGGGTCCGTGACGCGCGTGGACCGCCGAAAGCGATAACGGCAGGCGACGGCAGCGAATGAAGTCCGGATAGAAAACATCTTCATGAAGAAATATTTCAAAGCTCTCCCCGGCTGGAGTTCCCGGAAGCTGATCTGGCTGATCATCGCCGCCGGTATATTTATGCGGGTGGAGCTTTACCGGACCAACCTGGTCGACATAGACGAGTATTTTAGTTCCTATAATATCGAAAATTTCAGGATCACGGAGGTTTTTGAGCCGTCCGGACGCGATCAGGCCTATAATCAGGCGCAGCCGACAGGCTTTTTGATAATTGAAAACATTATCGTTAAATTGTTCGGCCCCGGCAAGTACATGCTCCGGCTTTTCCCGTTTTTATGCGGCATCTTTTCAGTTCTGCTGTTTTATAAAGTCGCGGTACTTTACTGCGAGCCGGCAGCCGTCCCGGTCGCGCTGCTGTTCTTTGCCGTTTCACAACAATTGATCCGTTATTCATCGATCATCAAGTCTTATTCCTGCGATGTGCTGATCGTATTGATCCTGCTGCTTGGAATTAAAGACCTTCAGGAAAAGCCCCTGAACCGTTTACGGGCGATCTTGTGGGGAGCCGCCGGTTCAGCGGCAATGTGGATATCGCATGCCGCGATCCTGGTCCTGCCCGGACTTGGCCTGGTCCTGATCCTGGACACCATAAGGAAGAAAGAAGAAGGAAAACTCGGGAACCTGCTGCTCCTCAGCTCCGTCCTGGCGATAAACCTGGTCTTTGTTTATCATGCCGGGCTCAATGCGCTGGCAGGCAGTAAAGGGGGGCTCTGTTATTGGCAGGACCACTTCCTTTCGTTCAAAATAAATGGCCTGGCTGACCTGGAATTGTACGCGAACGCCTTGTGGAACGGTTTCAAGACGGCGCGGGTGCTGCCATATGCTATCGCAATATCGATGTGTGCCGCGGGGGGTATTTATATGTTCGTAAAAAGAAGGAGGGATTTTTTTTATTTGATATCGCCGGTCTTGTTTACGGTAACCGCTTCAGTATTGGGGAAATACCCGTTCTATGAACGGTTGATCCTGTTTTTGGTCCCTATCATTATCATATTCATAGCCGAAGGCGTCGGGCGCGTAATAAAAAACCGGATCGCGTTCTACCCGGGGATCATTTTAGCCGCCCTGTTGATCTTCGGCACTTCCCGCGAAGCAAAGGACCTTCTGCTGGACCCGGCGGCGCAATTCGATCCGATCGAAAGATATGTGTCGGCTAAGTGGCGCGCGGGGGACATCCTTTACACATATTATCCCGCGAACCCGGCTAGCGCGGGAAATTTCTGCTCAATAGGAAAAACGGGGCTGGTCCTGTTCGTGTATGCTCCGGATACCGTCGGATATTTCAACCAGGAAGGGAAATACAACGCGGTCAATGACCAGGCGTGGAATAACCCGGCGCGGGACAACCAGATCTGGATCGGATTTTTCAATGTAGATGTAAACAAAGAAAAAGAGATCCTGGCCGGCTTCGACAAGGGCGGAGTTAAAGTCGACAGGATCACGGCCAGCGGCAGGGTTTTTTATCTGTACAAACGGAAAACAGCGTAGGCAAGAGGCGCGCGGCCGGCCGGCGCCGGGCGTTCCTGATCCCTACCTGTCCTCTTTCAGACGGGAAAAATTTATAAAGTTCTTGAACAGGCCATAGGCCCGCGCGGGGATATCCCAGCCAAAGGGGCCGTCCCTGACTATGCGGTAAGCGCGGCCGGGGTCAAGGTAGAATTTCAGGAAGGCGTTCCTGTAGGTGCGGCGGTACTCCTTGTCCGGCATCTCGCTGGCGTTGAAAGGAGAGCCTGTATATTCGAAATCTATAGAGTTTATATCCGGGCGCAGCTTGCCGGCCTTTTTGAACATAGCGTGCATCTCCGTATTGGGATACGGGTTGGGCGTGAAGAACAGGGCCAGATGCAGGCGCGACTCGCAGGCGTAGCGGATAGTGGCGCGCATTTCCTCTTCCGTTTCCGTAGGCAGGCCCAGGATGAAGAAGCCGCGGGTAAAGATCCGGCGTTCGGCCAGCATGTTGATAGTCTCGCTCGCTTTCTCAAGCGAGAGGTTCTTGTTTATCAGTTTCTGCAGCCGCGGGGAGGCGGTCTCCACCGCCACCGACACTTCGCAGACCCCGACGCGCTTGAGCAGGTCCAGGGACCCGGGACGCATGATATCGGCGCGGATGGCGTTCGGGAAATTCAGGACGGACTGCAGGTTACGCTCCAGCATCAGCTCCAGGATGCGGTCAAACCGGTCCTGGTCGAAATTGGCGATGTCGTCCAGCACCTCTATATTCCTGGTGCCCAGGCTGTGGATCAACGCTATTTCCTCAACTACGCTCTCGGGCGAGCGGGCGCGGAATTTCTTGCCGAAGATCTGGTGGCAGAACACGCAGTGGTACGGGCAGCCCCGCGAGGTGAAGATGGGGAGGTAGGGTCTTATTCCGACGGTGGCCATGCCGCCGGTCCGCCAGAACTTTTTATAGTCTATCAGGTCCCAGGCCGGGAAAGGCAGCGAGTCCAGGTCGGCGATGGGCGCGCGCGGCGCGGTGTGCTCCACGCCGCTTTCTCCCCGTACCGCCAGGCCCGCAATTTCCCGCAGCGTTCCGGGCTCGCTCCAGCGCGGCCCCTCTTCCGAGATCGCGCTGACCAGCTCGGTAAAAGTAACCTCTCCCTCGCCGATAACGACCGCGTCGACCGCCGGGTCGTTCAGCGCGGCTTCGGGGTCCGATGACGGGTGCGGCCCTCCCAGTATGACCGGGATAGCGCTGTCGGCGCTTTTTACGGCGGCCGCCAGTTTATGGGCGAGGAAGGCTTCGGCGGTCAGCGCGCTGATCCCCACCACGTCGGGGCGCCGTTTGCGGATCTCCGAATTCACCAGCTTGAGTATCTCCGGCTCGAACATAGCGTCGAGCAGGCGGACCTCGGCCCCCAGTTGTTTGCGCAGGCAGGCGGCTATATAAAGCAGGCCTACCGGCGGCATGGTCCCTTTTTTTATCTTGGAGACTATGCTGCGGCTTTTTATGAGCAGAACATAAGGACGCTTCATATCTTTTGCGGTCCTCTCCGGACAAAAGACAGGGCCTGCCCGAGCACGAAATAGACGGCCCCGCGGTAGGCGCGGCGCGTGAAGGTCCTGATGACCTCGTCGCTGCTGAATAGTTTTAAAAGCGTATCGGGCAGGGCGTAATGAAGCGCGAGCAGGAAGTAATAGCCGAGCTGCACCACCAGCGGGTTATGCGCGTCCTTGATCAGGTATTTTCCCTCGTAAAAATCCGCTGGGTTTTCGGAAGACAGCTGGGAGGAGTCCGACAGGTCGTCGTAGAGCCTCGAACCGGGCACCGGCGTGTAGATGGTCATGCGGAAAATATCCGAATTCAGCCTGCCGTAGAAAAAAGTGGAAAGGCTGTCGCGCAGCCCGCTTTGCGGCCCGCCGAAAACATGGGTCCCGTACACGGCTATCTTGTTGCGGCGCAGTATCCTGGAGGCCTCGTGGTTTATCAGCGCCGAATTCCCTTTATCCGACTCGTCCTGCACGGCCGAAGTATAGCCTTCGAAACCTACCACGGCCAGGAACATCCCGGCGCGGGCGGCCAGTTCCAGCAGGTCCGGGTTGGCCGCTATGATATCCGCCCTTATCTGCACGCCGAAGCGCAGTCCCATATTTTCCCGGAGCATGGTCTCCAGGATCTCGCGGACTACGGCGGGCCTGGTGGCAAAAGAGTCGTCGTTGATGGAGAACTCCGTTACCCCCAGGGCTTTAAGCGCGCGCAGTTCCTTAACTATCCTTTCAGCGGATTTGTAGCGCGGCGCGCCGTAGTAGCCGGGAATGGAGCAGAAAGTGCAGCGGAAAGGGCAGCCGCGCGAGGTTTCGACAGCCGCGAAATAACCCTTGGAGAAAGCGGCTTTTTTAAGCGAGCCTTCCCAGTAGGGCAGGGGTTGGGCGTTAAGGTCGCAGACCACCCGCTCTACGCCGGAGCGCTTCAGGCTGCCGTCGGGGGCGCGCCAGGCGCAGCCGGGCAGGGAGTCCAGCGGGGAGCCGGAGACCAGCGCCTCCGCGATGGGAACTATTGTGCTTTCGGCCTCGTAAAGCGCCACCGCGTCGAAAGGCCCGGCAGGCCCCAGGAAGAGTTCAGGCTTGAAGCTGGGGGCCTGTCCCCCGGCCAGCAGTTTAATGCCGGGGTAGCGGCGTTTGATTTCGCCGGCCACCCTCACCACCATCGGGGCGTTCGGCAGCTCCGAGTTCGAAAAACCTATTATGTCCGGCTTGAATTCTTCTATAGCCCTGATAAAATCCGGATGCAGGGGGCGCAGATGCTGCACGTCGGCCACCCTGGCTTCGTGGCCGGCGGCGCGCAGAACCCCGGCCAGGATCTGCAGGCCCAGCGCTGGGATATCGGGGAACAGCACCTGTAAAGTATGGAAGGACTGCCAGGGCGGGGTGGTGAGCAGTATTTTCGCCATGGCTAGATCAGCCTGTCCAGGTATTTCCCGACCCAGCTTTTAAGCCGGTTGCCCAGGAGCCAGCCGGAGAGTATGGCGGTGGTTACTCCTGTTCCGGGCCTGGTCCAGTGGCCGGCATGATAGAGGCCGCGCAGCGGGGACTTCATTGAAAACCTGAAGGTAAGCACCTGTCCGGGGGTGTTGGCCCAGCCGTACATCGCACCTTCCGAGGAGTTCGTCAGGCGCTGCAGGTCCCCGGGGGTGAGTATCTCTTTTAACACGATATGCTTTGAAAGGCCCGGCAGCCTTTTTTTCTCTACCATCTCTATCATCCGGGCGGCCATTTCCTCTTTGCGGGAGGTCCAGGCCCCGGCCGCGCTCCAGGGGATAGTGGTGGTTAGGATCAGCGTGCTGTGCCCCGGCGGCGCCAGTTCGGGGCAGATCCTGGAAGGCGAATAAACGCTCAGCACCGCAAGTTCCCCGCGCTCCTGCGCGGCGTAGGTCTCTTCATGGTCGTAGCCCGGGAGGAGGATGTACTCGTGCTGTTCAAGGCCGTGCGCGGCCGCGTCGTAATCCAGCCCGAGGCAGACCCTGAAGGGGCCCACTGAAAGTTTCAGCTTTTCCAGTTTTTCCACCAGCCCCGCGGGCGCGCGGTCCCGGCCCAGGAGTTTTTTATAAGTATGGAGCGCGTCGGCGTTCGAGATAACCGTCCCCGCCAGGGCGGTGCTGCCGTCCTCAAGCTCCACGCCGGAGGCGCGTCCGCCTTCCGTCAGTATCTTTTTAACCGGGGAGGACAGGCGCAATTCACCCCCATGCTCCCTGAAAGCTTCGGCCATGGTTTCCGCCAGTTTCCGGGAGCTGCCCGCGGGGTAATAAGAGTGCTCCATATGCTGCATAGCCACGAAAACGTTCATCATAACCCCGGAAAGACGGCGGGGGGGGAGGCCCAGGTATATCCAGGAGCTATGGATAATAGCCCGCAGTTTTTTGTTGCCCACCCAGCGGCTCAGCATCGAGTCGGCGTCAAGGCGCATTTTCAAGATCATGCCCCGGAAAAAGGTAAAAGGGAAAGTGGCTATTTTAAGGGGGCCGACGGTGCCGGACAGCATATCCTGCACCGCGGCGTTTTTGCCGTAAAGCAGGCGCTGCGAGATCAGCGCGTCTTTTTTCAGGGTATCGAGGCCGGCCAGCATCCGGTCTATATCTTTTTTATCCCCGGGGAAATCCTTTAACAGTTCTTCACGCAGGCCTTCCCGGTTCCCGGGCAGGACATAGGAGCGGTCAGGCATGTCCAGCACCAAAAAAGGATCCACCTGCCTGAAATCCAGCTTGCCGGCTATCCCGTATTCTTTCATTATGCGGGCGCAGATCCCGCCGCCGCCTATGCCGGAAAGCTGGTGTACCGCAAGGTCGAAGGTATAGCCGCCTACGGTTTTAGCGGTGCAGTTCCCGCCCGGCGCCGCGTTCTTTTCGGCTATAAGGACTTTCCAGCCGCCGGACGCGAGGGAAAGACCGGCTGACAGGCCGCCGGGCCCGGCTCCGATAATAACGGCGTCGTATTTTTTTACAAGGTCTTCCATAAGCTGCTTATACTATGAAGCGCGCCCGGGGTTGGGCCGCGGCGGAGGCCGCATTATGTTCCCACGCTGTCACCTATGATACAAAAAAGACGGGTCAGGCTTTCTGCCTGCAGGCCAGGGAAAGGCCGGCCGTCAGCAGGGCGAAGGGCAGGACCACCGACACGAGCAGGTCTTTGTGGAAAAGCGACCATGCGAGCGCTAGCAGCGAAAGGCCAAAGGCCAACTTCGGGAGGGCCGCGTAGGGGTCGTAGACCAGGCCGGCCGACAGCTTCGGGGCCAGGGCGAGGCCGGCCCTTACCGCCAGGTACCAGGCTATAAAGACGGAGCCCTGCCACCGACAATAGAAGCCGGTCAGGGAAGACGTCCCGGTCAGAAAACCCAGGCCGCCGGAGAGGAGCATAAGGGAGGAGGCCAGGGTAATATCCCTCACGGGGACTTTCCTCCAGGCCGAAAGGGCCAGCACGGCCGAAGTGAGCGCGGCCCCCGTTAAAAAAGCGAGCTCCCAGGCCCGGTACGTGAACCCGTACCAGCCGGCCACGCGCAGGAAGACCAGCAGCGGCAGGATGCCGAGCAGCAGAAAAATATTTTTACGGTTTATCATTTGGTCCACTCCAGGTAGGCGAAGATCCCGTAACGGAGGCGGATCCCGGCGCCGGGAAGCAGCTTCGCGTACCTGCGCTTAAAATCCTGCAGGGAGAATTTCTCCTCCCTGTCCAGATGCCGCCTGAGCAGCGCGGCCCCTTTTAGCCCGCCGACGAGCAGTCCAGCGCAGCGGGCCGGGCCAAGGGCGAACAGCAGCCTGGCCATGAACTCCAGTACGCCCGCGGCGTTCTTGTGCAGGACCTGGTCCACTATTATTATTTTGCCGCCGGGCGCCAGCAGGGCCTTTAGGTTCTCTACGGCGAAATCCACCTTGGAAATATGATGCATCACTGAAACGGCCGTGATGAGGTCGTAGGGCCCCGCCGCCGGTTTTTCTTTTTCTATGTCGGCCAGGAGGAAGGAGACATTAGAGAAATTTTTAAGGTTCCCGCGGGCTTCTTTAAGCATGCCTTCTGAAAAATCCGCCACGGTCACGTGCGCCGCTTTTGCGGCGATGGCGCCCGCGAACCTGCCCGTCCCACCCCCGATATCGAGAACCCGCTTCCCGCTAAAGTCCGCGGAGGCCGCCAGGCCGGCGTCGTTGAAGCTTTCAAGCAGGTCGGCGCTGTCGCGGTAGGAAGAGGACCATTCGTCCCATTCGGCCAGGCTGTTCTCCGAGGCGCGTTGCTCATAAGGCACGGCTTTGCCCCCCCGGTCCGAAAGGCCGCGGCTGAAGGCGGCGGCGAAAGGCCTGGAATTGGTGGGGCAGCCGTTAGGGGAGTGACCGAAAGAGTTCTGGGAATCCCACATCCGGCCGGCTATCGCCTCAAGGGGTTCTTCGCGCAGGTTACCGAACGAGACCGGCATATAGATGCAGGGCTGTACTACCCCGAAATGGGAGATATAGCAGGTTTTCTTCATGGAGTACCCGCACAGGAAGGCGGCGCCGGGGCTGTCGACGGGCTCCAGCTCCCAGTAGACCCGCCCGGGCCGCAGCAGTTCCCTGATGAGCTTCACGTTTTCACCGGAAAGCTTCTCCCCGTCGGAGCCGCTCAGCTTGCCGCAGCTTATAAGGGAGAGGAGGCGGGTTTTTGCCCCGAGTTTTTCGGCGATCTCGAGCATGCCGCGCAGGCGGCCGTCTTTGAGGTTGGAGGGGGTAGCGCAGGCGGAGATATGGCAGTCGAGGCCTTCCTCCAGGCAGTTCTTTATCCCGGCCAGGACTTTTTTATACAGGCCCTTGTGGCCGCGCTGTCCGTCGTGCTCTTCTTCGAACGGGCTGTCCAGGCTGACCCGGAGCTTGCCCAGGCCCGCTTTCTTGAGGGCCGAGACCATCGCGCTGTCGAGCAGTATGCCGTTGGTGTCGAGGCTGGTGCGCATGCCCAGGCCGGAGGCCGCCGAAATATATTCGAGAACCTCCGGAACCATCAGCGGCTCTCCGCCCAGGAAATAGACCTCTTCCGACCCCAGCTTGCCCAGCTTGGAAATTATGGACAGGATCTCTTCGCGGGAAAGTTCCGGCCGGCCCGGGTCTTTATAGGCGGTGGCGCCGCAGTGGGCGCAGCTGCACTGGCAGCGGCCCGTCAGCGACAGCATGATGATGGAGCCGAAAAGAGGGGACCTGGTCCGGGGGATATTTATGGCGTGCGGGTACAGCGCGCGTATGATAGAGGCGCCTGTATTGTTCCTTGAAACGTACAAGGCGAATTCTTTCAGGAAAACCGGGTATTTCATTGTTCGTACCGGGATGTTCAGCGCCGGCCCCTAACCTGGAATGACGGCCTCAATGTCTATTTTATAATATTAGCGCGCCGCTTTATTGCGGCCGGCCGCCGCGGGTTCCGGCAGTTTGATATAATTTTATTTCGGTACGGCCGCCAATGAAAAAAAATATAGTCCTGATACAGCCCGCCATCGGGGACATGGATATGTTCCGGGGCCGGCCCACTCCGCCCGTAGGGCCGCTCTGCGCCGCCTCCCTGGTTGACGGCGGTATTGAAATACGTATCGTGGACCAGCGCATACAGAAGGACTGGAGAGGAGCCCTGGCCGCGGCCCTGGACGCGGGTACGGTGGCCGTGGGGATCACCGCGATGACCGGGGCGATGATCCTGCACGCGCTCAAGGCCGCGCGCGAGGCGAGAACCTTGAGCCGCGCGCCGCTGGTCTGGGGAGGCATACACGCCTCCCTGCTTCCGGAGCAGACCGTCTCTCACGAACTGGTGGACTATGTCGTAGAGGGCGAGGGAGAGGCCGCTTTTTCCGAGCTGGTGCGCCGGCTGGCCGCGGGGGAGGACGCCGGCGGCATCCCCGGGGTCTGGCGCAAGAAAGACGGGAAGCCCGAGGGCACGCCCCGCGGCCCCCTGCTGGATATGGGAGAACTCCCCCCGTCCCTTACCACTTGGTGGACATGGAGAAGTACATCCAGTTCTACAAGGACGGCAAGCGGACACTTTTCTACCAGTCCAGCCGCGGCTGCCCCCACCGCTGTACCTACTGCTACAACCGGGTTTTCAACTCCGGGCGCTGGCGCGCCAGGAAAGCGGACCGGATACTGGAGGAACTCGCGGAGCTGAAAGAGCGCTACAGCCTGGAGGCGGTCTTTATCTGGGACGATAATTTTTTTATAGACCATGAGCGCGCCATGAAGGTTATCGCCGGGATAAAGGAGCTGGGGCTGAAATGCCTGCTGCACGGCGCGGACGTGGAAACCCTGGCGCGGATGTCCGACGCCGACCTGGACTTCCTGGAGGCGGCGGGCGTGGAAGGGCTCGCCATGGGCATAGAATCCGCCTCGGAGCGCGTGCGCAGGGATATACTTAAAAAAGGCGGCAGCCTGGACCTGGTCCGCGCGCAGCTGGCGCGCTTCAAAGGCCGGGGCATAGACCTCACCTGTTTCTTCATCCTGGGTTTCCCTTCGGAAACACGGGCGGAGATGGAAAAGACCATAGCCTTCGCCATGGAAGTTATGAGCATGGGGCCCAATTTCCACATGGAGCGTTTTTTTAATTTTACCCCGTACCCGGGGACGGAGCTGTACGCGGAACTTGAAAAGCGCGGAACCAGCTTTCCGGCCAGGCTGGAGGATTGGGGAAACTACCATTGGGATTATTCGCGCCTGCAGGAGTCGGACCCGGCCACGGCGGATTTTCTCGAACGGGTCGCCACGGCGGGGAATTTCCTCGACAGGGTGAAGGACCCTTTCATCAAAGTTAACTGGCTGGTGGGGGCCATGATAGCCCTCTACCGGCCGATCGCCTGGGCGAGGCTGCGCACCGGCATACTCCGGCCCATGCCCGAACTCTGGGTGCGGCGGGCCTTCCAGAGACTGACCAGGCCCTTAAAATAGATCAGAACATCTTATCCAGGTATTTGCCTACCCAGCTGTTGAGCCTGTTGGCCAGCATCCAGCCGGAAAGTATGGCCGAGGTCACTCCCGTGCCGGGCCTGGTCCAGTGGCCCACGTGGTAGAGGCCCTTTACCGGGGACTTCATTGAAACCCGCCGCACCAGGGAATGGCGGGGGGAGTTGGCCCAGCCGTACATTGAGCCTTCCGAGGAGTGGGTAAGGCGCTGCAGGTCTTCCGGGGTAAGAACTTTTTTAACAACTATATGTTTGGACAGGCCGGGCAGCCTTTTGTGTTCGGCCAGGGCTATCATCCCGTCGGCTATCTCATCCTTGCGCTCGCGCCAGTCCTGGTCGGGGCGCCAGGGCATCATAGTGGTAAGTATCAGCGTGCTGTGGCCCGGCGGGGCCAGTTCCGGGCAGATCTTGGTGGGTGAATAGAGACTGAGCCCCTTGGAATTTCCGCGCGCCATATCTTCGTAGGTGGCCTCGTGATCGTAGCCGGGGGCTATCATATATTCGTGGTGGTCAAGGCCGTGCGCGGCCACGTCATAGTCCAGGCCCAGGCAGACCCGGAACGGCGCCAGGGAGAGCGGTATTTTCCCCAGGCGTTTCATGAACCGGGAGGGAACCGCTTCCGGCGCCAGCAGGCTGCGGTAGGTATAGAGCATGTCGGCGTTGGAAATAACTATATCCGCGTAAGCCTTTTTCCCGTCCTCCAGCTCCACACCGAGTACCCGTCCGCTTTCCGTTATTATCCGTTTCACCGGGGAATCCAGGAGCACCTCCCCTCCCCGCTCCTGAACGGCTTCGGCCATCACGTCCGCGAGTTTCTGGGAGCTGCCCGCCGGATAGTAGCTGGCCGCCGTGTGCTGCATTGATACGAAGATGCTCATCATCAGCCCTGAAAGCCGGCGCGGGGGCAGGCCGAGGTAAGCCCAGGAAGAGTGGATTATAGAGCGCAGTTTCGGGTTCCTCACCCAGCGCCGCAGTACGGAGTCGGCGTCGGAATCAGCCCGCAGCGCGATGTTCCAGAGAAAAGTGAAAGGGAAGGTCAGCAGGTCCAGCGGGCTTATGCCGTCGGCTATCATCCTGTCCAGTACCGGGTCGGGGCCGTAGAACAGGCGCTGCGAGAGAAGAGCGTCTTTCCTCATTGAATCCAGGCCGGAGAGCATACGGTCTATGTCGCCCTCGTCTCCGGGGAAATCTTTTACAAGCTCCGCGCGCAGGGCCTCTTTATCGCCGTGCAGCAGGTAGGAGCGGTCCGGCATGTCTATGACCAGGAACGGGTCCACTTTTCTGAAGTCCAGCTTGCCGGCTATCCCGTATTCGCGCATGATGCCGGCGCAGACGCCGCCCCCGCCTATCCCGGAGAGCTGGTGCACGGCGAGGTCGAAAGTGTAGCCGCCGTAATTCTTGGAGGTGCAGTTCCCGCCCGGCCGGCCGTTCTTTTCCGCCACCAGGACCTTCCAGCCCTTCCTGGAGAGGGCGAGCGCCGCCGAGAGCCCGCCGGGCCCCGCGCCTATCACTATAGCGTCAAATCTTCGTTCCGCGCCGCTCATCGTTGTTTCTCCTTGAGCCTGCGGAAGGACACCACGTTGCGCAGCAGCTTGTAAGCCCGCAAAGGGATATCCGCCACGGAGGGCCTGTCCCGCGCTATCCGCAGGGCGCGCAGCGGGTTGAAGTAAAAACCGTAATAAGCCCAGCGGTAAAGCCGGCGGTATTTTCCGCCCGGAACTTCGCTGGCATTGAAGGGCGAGCCGTAATACTCGTAATCTATGGTCCCGATGTTCCCGGGGAGCTTCCCGGCGCTGGCGAACATATCGTAAAGCCCGGTGTTCCGGAACGGGTTGGGCGTAAAGAAAAGAGCCAGGTGCAGGCGGGAGGAGTGGGCGAAGCTTATGGTGGAGCGCATCTCGGCCTCGGTCTCGGTGGGGAAACCAAGCATGAAGAAGCCCCGCGTGAAAATGCGCTTGTCGGCAAGCAGGTTTATCGTGCGGCTCACTTTTTCCAGCGAAAGGTTCTTCCCGAGCAGTTTCTGGAGGCGGGGGGAGGCGGTCTCTACCGCCACCGACACTTCGCCGACGCCGACGCGCTTGAGCAGGTCTATGGAATGCTCCTGCAGCAGGTCGGCGCGGATCGCGTTCGGGAAGCTCAGCGCGGGGTGAAGGCCGCGCTCCAGCATCAGCTCGAGGATCCGGTCGAAGCGGTCCTGTTTGAAATTAGCTATATCGTCCAGGATCTCTATGTCCCCGGCGCCCATCTTTACCAGCATCGCGGCCTCTTCCGCCACGCTTTCCGGGGAGCGGGCGCGGAAGGACTTGCCGAAGATCTGGTGGCAGTAAACGCACTGGTAGGGGCAGCCGCGGGAAGTGAACATGGTGAGGTAGGGCCTTGTCCCTATGCTGGCCATGCTCCCCAGCTTCCAGAACCTTTTATAGTCTATCAGGTCCCAGGCGGGGAAAGGCAGGGAGTCCAGGTCCTGTATGGGCGGGCGCGGCGCGGAAAATTCAACCGCTTGCAGCCCGCGGAAAGCCAGCCCTTTTACGGAGCGCAGGCTCTCCTTACTGAGCCCCGCCGCGCCTTCTTCGGTAAGAAGCCGGGTCAGTTCCGAGAAAGTTTCTTCGCCTTCTCCGATGACGGCGGCGTCTACGCTCAGGTCTTTGAGCGCCAGTTCGGGGTCGGAAGAGGGGTGTGGGCCGCCCATTATCACGGGGATGCCGCGGTTCTCCGCCTTTATCGCCGCCGCTAAAGAGTGGGCGAGGAAAGCTTCCGCGGTCAGCGCGCTTATCCCGGCTACATCGGGCCGGCGCGTCCTTACGGCGTCGCGCACGGCCCTGAGGGGGTCCGGCTCCAGTTCCGCGTCTATAATGCGCACCTCGGCACCGAGGTTCTTGCGCAGGCAGGCGGCTATATAAAGCAGCCCCAGCGGCGGAGTGCTCCCGCTGACTTTTGAAGCCAGGCTGCGGCTTTTGATAAGAAGTACTACCGGGCGCCTCATAATATAATAATACAATAAAAATTAACGGCATTAGGGCGGGCGCGGGACTGTAATACCGGAAGGCCTCAGGGCGAAAATGGGGCGCGGGAAATAAAATAAATTCACTTCCCGGCCGGAAACCTGAAGGGGGAGCCGGAACCGGGTTAAGTCGCCCTGCGCCGGCTTTTGCCGGCTTTGCCTGCAGATTCCTGAATCCTATATTTGCTAAAATTTAACACGTTAATCGATATGCCAATGGAAAAAAAGGTTAAAAAAAGCCTCTCCGGCCTGCCGGAAAGAGCCGAAATAGTCATACTCGGGGCCGGCCTGACCGGGCTTATAGCCGCGCGCGAGCTGCTGCTGGCCGGCCGGCGCGATATTTTGCTGCTGGAGCGCGAGGCCGGGCCGGGCGGCCTGCTTAAGACCAACCGGTCGGCCGGCGTGACCATTGACGAACTGCCGCATGTCTTTTTTACGAAGGATAAACGCGCCTCCGCTATTTTCAGGAAAATGACGGGCCCTGTCCACAGCTACCGCCACCGTCTCGGGGTAATGTGGAAGGGCGGATACGTGGATTTCCCTTTCCAGGACAATATCAGCCAGCTGGGCCTGGAGGACAGGAAGGTCGTGCTGCGCAGCCTGCTTGAGCGGCGCCTTGAAGAGAACTCCGCCCGCCCGGGCAATCTCGAAGAGTACTCGCTGCGGGAACTGGGCGGGGGGATCGTCGACCTTTTCTTCCGGCCGTATAATGAAAAATTGTGGCGGACTCCGCTGTCCGGCATGGATTACGCCTGGCTCTCTTCTAAAATACGCCTGCCCGGCGCCGCGGGCCTGGCCGACAGTATACTGGGGGGAACGCGCGCCGGGAAGGAAGACGTCGCCCCTCACGCGGAGTTCATTTATCCAAGACAGGGAGGGATAGCTTCCCTTGTCGAAGGCCTGCTCCGGGCTATCAGGCCGGTCTCCCCTTTCTGCGGCGCCGAAGTCCTGAAAATAGACGCAGGCCGTAAGGTGGTGCATACCGGGAGGGGGGCTGTGCGCTATGGCAGGCTCATCTCCACCCTGCCCCTGGACCGGGCCGTAAGGCTGGCCGGGCTTAAGGATTGTTACAAGGCGGTTTCGCGCCTGCGCGCTACAAGGGTGGTTTGCCTGCAATACGCGCTGTCGGCCGTAAACCTGCCGCCTTATCATTGGATCTATGTCCCCGACCCCGCGGTCCCTTTCTACCGCCTCACGCGGGCGGACCTGATAAACCCGCGGGCCGTACCCGGCGGCAAGGCGCTGCTGGTGGAATGTTCCATACCCGAGGGAGGCTCGGCCGCCGGGCTCGAGAAGCGCGTGACCGCCTCCCTGGCGGGACTGGGCATAGTTAAAAAGAAAGACATCCGGAAAGTGTGGCTATCCAGCCATTACCCGGCCTACCCGGTGCCGCATACGCGCCGCTCGGAGGACGTGCCGTTCTGCCTGCGCCGCCTGTCGGCCTCCGGCATTATTTCCGCCGGGCGTTTCGGCGAATGGTCTATCTACAATATGGACCATAGTATAGAGGCCGGTATCTCGGCGGCGGGAAAGATCACCTTACCATGATCCCGGTAGTCATACTTACCGCCGGCGCCGGCGCCAGGCTGGGGGAGATCGGCAAACTTTTCCCGAAGGCTTTGCTGCCGGTAGGCGACCGCACCCTGCTGGAGCTGCACCTGCGGGTCTTCTCCGGGCTCGGGACCAAACGCTTCATCATAGTCACTGACCCGTCGTCGGATTCCGTAGGGGAGGCCGCGAAGCGGGCCCTTGAGGGTTCCGGGGCCGAGCTTTTTGTGGTGCCGCAGTCCGAACGGCGCGGGATAGGCCACGCGGCCTCGCTGGCCGAACCCTGGCTGGACGGCGGGCCTTTCGCGCTGGTACTTGGAGACACTTACTACTCGCAGCCGGACCTGGCCGGGGCCGTGAAAGCCGTCGCGGGCGGAGGGGCGGACGCCGTGCTTTCGGTGCGCACGGTGGCCGACGAGGCGGCCATACTGAAAGAATGTACGATAGCCCAGGACGCGGCCGGCCGCGTGCTCAGGATAATAGAGAAGCCGGCGCGCGCGCTGAGCATGGTCAAACCCTGCGGTATATATTTTTTCGGGCCGCGCTTCATGCAGGCGCTGAAGGTTACCCGCCCGTCGGCGCTGCGCGGGGAAATAGAGCTGACCGACGCTATACAGAACCTTATAGCCGGCGGCGGCCTGGTGAAGGCCATGGAAACGCTCAAGCTTGACGTGAATATTACGTACCCGGGGGATATCCTGGCCGCCAACTCCGCCTGGCTGGTCGAGCGCGGACTTCGCGGCTTCGCCCATCCCTCCGCTGCGGTGGGCGAGGGGGCGGAGCTTGAGAATTCGGTGGCGGCGCAAGGCTCTTTTATCGGGGCCGGGGCGCGGGTTAAGAATTCAGTGGTCTTCCCCGGGGGCAGCGTGCCCGCCGGAGCCGCGATCTCCGGCGCCCTGGTGCTTGACGGCTTCACGGTTCCCGGGAGCGGGTCATGAAGAACCTGAGGCCAGCCTGAAATCCGGTATAACTTCTCCGGCCTACCGCAGCGCTCCGCCAAAAGGAGCGTTCCAGCGGGTTTCAGGATCTCCCGGATCTTGTCTAAGATCTAAAAAGCCGCGCGGCAGATGTCCGTAGCAACCTCCATGAGTACAGGAGGTAGAACCTCGCATAATCAGTTACCGAGAGGTAATGGAAGGGGCTGTTCTTCCCTTTAAAATATTTTTTTATCCAGGCCGTCAGGGCGATGACCGGGAAAAGCAGGTTGCCGGCGGGCAGGAAGCGGTACAGGCGGCGGCGCACTATGGTCTCCGCCCAGGCAACGGGCAGGAAGCCGCTAAGCAGTATCAGGTTCCCCAGCCGGGCCATGTCCGGTTTATAAGTGCTGCCTGTCGTAGCGTAAGGCAGGTATTCCCTGCTGTCGTTTATCCTTTCGATCTGTTCGCCGGTGAGTATTCCCATTCCCCCGGCGGTCTCGATTATCCGCGTCCCGGGGTAGTAGCGCAGCCAGTAAATGGCCGGCAGGTCCGCCTTGTGCCGCGCGCAGAAAAGCAGGGTGCCTTCCAGGTCTTTTTCCGTTTCGCCCGGAAGGCCGAGCATGATATTGGAATAGACGTACAGCTTCGAGCGGCCGAGAATGTCAAGCGCCCGCGCGGCCTGGTCGTTCGACCCGCCCCGGTTAAGTATCCGCCTGCGGGTGTCCTCGTTCGCGGTTTGCAGGCCGATGTTCACCGCGCCGCAGCCGGAGTCTTCAAGCAGCTTCACGACCGCCTCGTCTATGTTGTCCGGGTGGACGCAGCAGAAGAACGGCAGGCCCACCCGGCGCCGGTAAATTTCCAGGAATTTTTCCAGCCAGTCCCGGTCGGAAGTGAAGACCTCGTCGTAAAAAGTCACGCGCTCAATGCCGTAGCGCGCCTTGGCCCATTCCAGCTCCGCCGCGGCGTTCTCCGGGGACCGCCGCCTGAAAAATCCCTCCGGGTAAACCTTCCGGATCATCGAGTTCCAGCAGTAACTGCACGAATAATTGCAGCCGCGCGAGGCCGAGATCATATAGCTTTTTTTTACCAGCAGCGCGCATTCGCGGTAGAACAGGTCCTTGTCCGGAAAGGGGAGGCGGTCCAGGTCCTTCATAAGCGGCCTGGGCGGGTTGAGCCAGGTCTTTCCTCCCGACCGGCCGCCCACGTTGGCTATCCCGGACGGGTCTGTCCCCGCGGCGAGGGCCCTCGCCAGTTCCGGGAAGGCCTCCTCGGCGTCGCCCGCCACTATGAAGTCCGGGGTTCCTTCCGCCAGCGTTCTGTCCGGTACGGATGTCGGGTGCACGCCGCCGAAAACTATTTTGGCCCCCGTGAGCTTTTTAGCTTCGCGGGCTATGTCGAGGGTCCAGCGGTAATTGTCCGAGATGACCGAGAAGGCGATGATGTCCGGCTTCCATTCCTCCAGGCTTTTCAGCAGCCGGGACCTGAAATTAAAGACGCGGTCGTGCAGGAAATTGCTGTCGCAGAAGAAATTATGGAACAGCGCCGGTTCGAAGAAGAGCGCGGTCTCGTGGCCATCAAGTTTTACCAGCGCCGACAGGTACTCTATGGCAAGATTCTCGTAATGGCTGGTAGCGAAGGCGATGCGCATCGCTTATTTGACCCTGACCGGGAGCTTGCCGGCAAGATCTTCCGTGCCGGGAAGGTGTTCAGCGCGGAAAGCGGCGTCAAGTATAAGGCATTGGCGGCGCGGAGCGTCGAAGATCCTGTGCGTCCACATCCTCTCGAGCACCACGGCCAGCGGTTCGGCGGGCACGTCGCCGAAGGCCAGCGGCAGGTAGGCGCAGGGCTGCACCTCCCCGTACGGGGAAATATAAAAAGTGTTCCGCTTGAAGATGCCGCATTCTTCGGGGCCGGGCAGCCCTTTGAAATAGCAGAGAGAGCGGTCCATGGTCTCCATGATCAGCTTTTCCTGCCCGGGGCTGAGGGCCGAGTCGGCGGAGCGGCAGAAATTGCCGACAGGCCTGGCCGGCATCACCCGCACAGCTATCGCGCCGGTGTCCCTGGCCAGTTCTTCCAGGGCGGACAGGTTCGCGGCGCCGGCGCGCTCGGCGGTGACGTAAGTGGAGATGACGGCGGGAAGCCCGGCTCCGGCGCAAAGCCCTAAAGCGCGCTTTGCCGCGGCGAAACAGCCGGCTTTTCTCCGGAGACGGTCGTGCTCGGCGGGGTCGGGGGAGTCTATGCTCACGGCCGCGCAGGCCAGCCCGGCTTTTTTCAGGTCTTTTATCTTTCCGGCGTCCAGCGTTTCGCCGTTGCTTTCAAGCACCGTGACGAAGCGCGCGGAGGCGAAGCGGATCAGCTCCAGGATGTCGGTCCGCAGGAGGGCCTCGCCTCCGCTGATATTGAGGCGGGGTACGCCGAGCTTGTAAGCCTGTGAAAGGACCGTTTTCCATTCCTCCAGCGTTAGTTCCCTGCCGTCCCGCTTGTAAAGCCCGGCTGAACAGTGTTCGCAGCCGAGCTGGCAGCGATAGGTCGCGCCTATCACTGCGGAGGCGGGGATGCGGGAGCCGGACAGGTTTTTCAGGGTATTGCCGAGAACGCGCGGCCAGAGGCCCGGGGGGGTGACCCGGAAAAAGATTTTCAAAACCAGCCCCATGTTTTTTGCTTTCCCCGTGAAATCTTTCAAGCAGCGCATATAGATAATTATATAAGATTTACAGGATTGGACCCGGCCGCGCTCCAACTATATTCTGAAGATGTTCTCGTATCCATGAAAAACAACCTTTTCGTCTACGCCCGTCAGTTCTCTTTCGGACTCAGGGTTTTTTTCCGGCGCCTTTCGGTAAAGAACGTCCGCCAGATAGCCGTTTTTATTTTCAGGCGGTACCTGCTTTCCGCGCCCGTTCCGTTCTCTGCGGTTTATGCCGTTACTTATAAGTGCCAGTGCCGCTGCGTGCATTGTTCCGTGGCCGACTACGGGGTCCCGGCCGGAGAGCTGGATACCGCCGAGGCGATGGAACTTATAGACAGCGTCGCGGGCGTGGGCGCCGTGAAAATAACCTTCTTCGGCGGAGAGCCGCTGGTCCGCGAAGACCTGTGCGATCTCATGGTTTACGCGGGCCGCAAAGGGCTGAGGACCTCGCTGGACACCAATGGGCTTTTGCTGGATAAGGGGATGGCCGCCCGGCTCAGGGCCGCGGGTATCGGCAATGTGAACGTCAGTCTCGACAGCGCCGATCCCTCCGTGCACGATTCGCTGAGGATGCGGAAAGGCTGCTTTGACGCCGCCGTGGGCGCCATAAAGAGCTGCGTCGCGCTCGATATCCCCTGCCTGGTCTCCACCTACGCCTCGAAGCGCTCCCTCAGCGACGGCGACATGGTGAAATTGATCGCCCTGGCCAGGTCGCTCGGCGCGTCGGGGGTGAAGATACTTTTCCCTATACTTTCCGGGAACTGGCGCAAGAACGAGTCCGAACGCCTTGATTCCGAAGAAGAAAAGCGGCTGCTTGCGCTGATGGACCCGTCATATGTTTACCTGGAGGACGCCCTGCAGATGGTGAAAAGCCGCGGCAAGGGCTGCTCGGCCATGGAAAGGAACCTTCTTTATATTTCCCCTACCGGGGACGTGCAGCCCTGTCCCGCCATACCGGTGAGTTTCGGCAACGTCCGCAGGCGTCCGCTGGCTGAAATAGCCGCGTCGATGGTCGCTCATCCTTTTTTTGCAAAATACGGGAAGTGCTCCATGTGCCTGATGAACGACACCGGGTTCCGTGAAAAACTTTTCGCCGGCGGGGCCGCGAAGCTGCCGGTGGATATAGAGGCCCTCTCCCTGTCTCTGGATAAGAAATAAAAATGCCGGTAGCCCGGGGCTTCCCGGGCGCGGCCCGGCAGCCTTATTATTGTGCCGGTCGCATGCGGCTGGTCTTATCCGTTCCGCCCCGCAGACCCGGCGCGGGAAACGCTGTAAATATCCGCAATATAATGTAACATTTTAAAATGACCAGGACCGACATGCTGCTTGTGGTGCCGCACCAGCCCGCGAGCGCGGAAATACTGAAAGGGGCCTCCGGAATAACCCAGCCGCTTGGACTCGGCTACATAGCCGCCTTCCTGGAGCGTTCCGGCGCCAAGGTCGCGATACTGGATAACAGTATAGAGGAGCTCGGCCCGGCGGAATTTAAGCGAAAAGTGCTGGAGCTCCGCCCCCTTATCGTCGGGATAAGCGTATCCTCCTCGTCCCACAATACGGCGCTGGAGCTTGCGCGCCTTGTAAAGGAAGCCGATGGGTCCGTTTTAGTCGCGGCGGGCGGGTCCCACGCCTCGGCCCTGCCTCATAAAATACTGGAAAACCCCTGCGTGGACTTCGTGGTGCGCGGCGAAGGAGAGGAAACGTCCCTGGAATTGCTTAAAGCGGTCAAAGAAGGAACGGATCCCGCCGCGGTAAAAGGCCTCGTTTTCAGGTCCGGGGGGCAAGTTATTGAAACTCCGGAAAGACCCCCGGTACAGGACATAGATACCCTCCCTTTCCCGGCCCATCACCTGATGCGGATGGGGCAATACAGCCTCCCGGCTTCCAGGCGGCTGACCAGCGCGCCGGCCGCGGCCATAATAACATCGAGAGGCTGCCCCTACGGATGTTACTTCTGCAGCCATAACAACGTGTTCAAGGGGAAAGTCCGGTTCCGCTCCCCTAAAAGCGTCCTGGCGGAAATAAAACACCTCCGGGAAAATTTCGGCGTGGGCGAGATCCTTTTCTGGGACGACTCCTTCCTGCTCGATAAAGAACGAGCCCTTGAGATCTGCGGGCTGATACGTGAAAGCGGGATAAAGATAACCTGGAGCTGTTCAAGCCGCGTAGACCATATCACGGCCGACCTGGCGCGGGAAATGCGCGCGGCCGGCTGCCGCCTCGTTTCCTTCGGCGTGGAATCCGGCTCCCCTGAAATACGGGCGAAGCTTAACAAGGGGACCGACCTGGAGCAGATACGCCGCGCCGTCAAGATCTGCCGCGAACACGACCTCCTTTCTTTCTGCAGCTTCATGCTTGGAACTCCCGGGGAAACGGAAGAAACCGCCGCTGAAACCATAGCCTTCGCCAGGGAGCTGGACCCGGATTTCGCCATCTGCTGTATTTTCGCCCCCCTGCCCGGCTCCGTTTTCTTCGACAGGTTCGTCCTGGAGGGGAGACTGGATGTTTCAACCATTGACTGGGACCAGTATATAAACCTGTTCTCAACCGTCCACCCGGTTATCGCGGCCGGGGAGCTCTCCAAGGACCGTTTGATGGAACTGCAGAAGATCTTTTTCAGGAAGTTCTATTTCGGGCCCCGTTATATCTTCAGGCGCCTCGCGAAATTGCGCTCGTTAGAGCATTTAATGCAGGACCTGCGCGGGTTAAGGTCCATCTTTCAGCTGAAGGGCAGGAAGCTGCGTTAACTGCGGCCCGCCTGAAGCGGGAATGAAGGCCGGTACAGGAAAACAAGCGTCTATCTTTATGTCGATACCGCCGCGCAAGATCCGCGCACGAACCTACTGCCCCAGGCTCTGGGAAGAAATTCATATAGATCATGAAGGCCGGGTCTACGCCTGCGTCTGCCCCGAAGCCGTGCCTTTCGGCGATATTTATAAAACCCCGCTATCGAAGATCTGCAATTCAAGGGCGGTCCAGGCGCTGAGAAAGTTGTCCCTGAGCGGCGCCCTGAAATGTTACGCCCGCTGCCATCTCCTTAACAAAGCGGCCATCCCGCCGCCGCCGGCCGCCAAGCCGCTGAAGATCGCCTATAGCGGCCTTAAACAGCTCAACCTGCGTTTCGGGGAGTCCTGCAATATCAGGTGCCTGATGTGCACCCAGGCTCATGTCGGGAGCCGGACGTTGGACCTGGAGAGGTTCAAGAAAAACCTGGATCTCGGCCCTTTTCAGAATATAGCGATAGAAGGCGGAGAGCCTTTGTTCATCGAGCCGGCGAAAAAATTCTTCGACCATGCCGCCTCGCAGGGAAAGACTGTTTCTTTTTTATCCAACGGCATGCTGATAACCGACGAATGGGCGCAAAAGATCGTCAGGAACTCTTTGTTTATTTATATTTCGATCAACGCGGCGACCAAAGAAACCCATGAGCGGGTGAATGTCGGCTCAAAATGGGAGACGGTGCTTGGAAATATCCGGAGACTGAAGAAATACAGGAAGGAGTTTCACAGCGCTACGGTGATCCACGGGCATATGACGCTGGTCAGGGAAAATTTAAAGGAAGCGGCGCTGTTCATGCGGAAGTACAAAGCCCTCGGCTTCGACCGCATCTGCTTCTCTCACGCCGAGAGCGCCGTAAAGCGCCTGCACGAGAACGTGGGGGAAATAATAACCCTTAAGAACGGGATAGAAGCCGCGTACAGCTCTTCGAAAAACAAGGCCGACATCGACAGGAGCGGGCTGAAACCGCTGTTCGAGGCGGCGCTCCAGTACCCTAAAAGGAGCTTCTAGCTCCGTTAGCGCATATTCTCGCCGAGCCACAGTTCCAAATTGACGAACCGCCACAGCCCGGAAACGTCCGAGGTATCTGAAGAAACGGCCGCTTCGAAAAGAGCGTCGAATCTGCGAAGGATGGCTTTTTGGTTCAGGAATTCCCCGGAACGGAAGTTCCGCGCCGAGAGGATCTCCTTCAGCTTCTTCTTGTTCCGCGTCAGGAAAACCTTCCAGGTATAGATAGGGACGGTGCCCCCCACTTTGTCCTTCCTCCAGCAGACTTTTTTGGGAAGGATCCCGTCCAGCGCCGTCCTCATTACGAACTTCGTCCAGCCGCCGTGGATCTTGTAGCAGGCGGGCAGGGAAAAAGCGTACTCCGCCAGGCGGTGGTCCAGGAAAGGGTAGCGGTACTTTATGGGGCGTATCGGGATGTGCCAGTTCGCCAGGCCAAGCGTATCCCGCCAAAGGTCCTGCTGGAGGCTCAGGGGCAGTCCCGGCTGCGGCCCGGCCTGCGGCGCGCAGTTGCGTAGAAAGGACTGGTCTACGGTTTCGCCGCTGAAGTATTCCGATAATTGCGGCGCGCTGGACTGGCTCCTTAAGAATATCTTGTAGAAGCCGGGGGGCATTTCCCCGTCGATACCGAACTCGCGCAGGCGGCCGGCGAAAACCGTCTTGAATTCCCTCTCGAACCGGGGGAGATCCTTGGCGCAGATGATCTGGTTCAAATACGAGTTGAAATATCTTTCGGGGTAGCCGGCCACCAGTTCGTCCGCGCCGTTGCCGTCCAGGAGCACTTTAATATTCGCTTTCTCCGCTCTTTGCTGGATCCGGATGTGGCCGATATCGCTCTGCGAATTAAAAGGTATTTCGGAAGCCAGGACCCTTTTTTCCATCTCCTCCCACGGCAGTTCCGCAACTTCCTCCGGGCTGATGACGCAGTGTTTGAAGCTTACCGCCCCGGCCACCGCCTTTATATATTCGGCTTCTTCCTCCCAGTCGATGCTGAAAAGTTCCGGTTTCCCGGGGCCGGACGCTCCGCCCGTCTTAAAACCGCCGGCCAGGCAGGCCATCGCGGAGGAATCCAGCCCGCCGGAAAGCATGATCCCCGCAGGACCGGGGGGGGACATTTGTGTTTTTATTGCGCTCTTCAGAAGTTCCAGGAATTCAGCGGAGTGCTTTTTTAAGGCTTTCTCGCTGAATTCGCCCATTTCAGGGTTATATTTCGGGGCGTAATACCGTTTATGCGCCGGCTTCTTTCCCGGGGACAGCAGGATGCTGCAGCCGGCCTCCAGCGGTTTTATCCCCTTGAAGAAGGTTCCGCCGGGAAATTCGGAATTATTCTCCGCCAGGTAGTGGAAGACGGCTTTATGGTCCGGCTCTTTTTTTATGGACTGACAGGAGAAAAGTATTTTGGCCGTTGACCCGAAAGCGAAGAGATCCTTGTCGATAAAATAATAAAAAGAGCTGAGCCCGAACCTGTCGCGGGAACAGAAAAGCTGCTTCGTCCGGCCGTTCCAGGCGGCGAAAGCCCATTCCCCGTTGAAGCGCTCCTGGCAGCCGGCGCCCCAGGCGTCATAGGCGCGCAGGACGAGCTCGCTTTCCAGGCGCGACCTGAATTTAGCGCCCGCCGCCTCCAGTTCGCCCCTTAATTCGGAATAGTTATATATTTTCCCGCTATAAATGACGCTGGCGTTCTTATCTGTATCCTCAAAAAAGCCGTCGCTGCCGGCGCTGCACCGGAACCCGATATTGCTTCCGGAGTACAAGTCGCCGCCAGGCCAGGAGGCCCCGGCTTTCTTGAGCGCTTTCTGTATAAGAGCGGCATTGCCGCGCTGGTTAAGGCTTAGAATTCCGAATATCATATTTTTTACGGCTGCGGCGTTAATAGAATTTCCGCTATCCCCCGCGATATTTACAACTTACGGGCCTCCCCCGGCTTCCAAGAGGCGCCGGCCGGTAATGCGTTTAAATACAGAATCCATTATATAAAGTTCGGGCGGTTATGTCCGGGCCGCATGAGAATCGCTGAAAGGACCAAGATCGTATGAGGAGCCGGGAAGTAACCGGGAAGGTCGGAATTGTCGACAGAATCGGCCAGGGAGATGTTCCGGTTCAGGCCAGGCAGAACAAGGCCCTGGCAAATTTTATATTATTGATTGGCGGCCTCGATGAAGAAAGATCCTGGATTTTGCCTGTTTTTTGCCGGCCCGGGCTGCCGCGGGATGTTTTTCAGCCCAGGGCCGACGGAGACGAAGCCTTCCTGGCTGACGCGCGCAAGCCGGGGCCTTCCGTAATAAAGCGCGCGAAAAGAGATAGATAGATTTTCCGCAATGCCCGATATCCCCGTCTGGAACAAATGCAATAACAAGTGCCTGATGTGCGCCAATACGGCCGGCTTCAGCCTGAATACGCCCGGCGATTACGGCCTGCTCAAGCAGGCTTACAGGCTGGAGAAGTACCTGCGCGGGGCCGGGGCTTACAGGAAGAACGCGCGCACGGCCGGCGCCTGGAACCTGACCGGCGGCGAGCCCACGCTGAACCCGGATTTTCTGAAGGCTATAAACTATTTCAGGCGGCGGCTGGAAGGCGAGGAACTGACTTTGCTTTCAAATGGCCGGCGCTTCTCGGACCCGGATTTCGCCGCCGCTTTTGCCGCGGCGGCAAGGCCGCCTTTTACGCTTGCGGTTTCCATCCACGGCCCTACGGCGGCGGCGCATGACGCGGTGGCCGGGGTAAAGGGCGCTTTTAAAGAAACCCTGCTCGGCCTTAAAAACCTGCTGGCCCTGCAGGCGGCGCCTTTGATCGAGATAAGGGTGATACTGCACAGGCTTAATTACCGGCGGCTCGGCGCGACCCTTGGCTTTATAAAGCGGCTGATGCGCGGCAGGCGGTACCGCGTGGTGGTGATGCATTACGAGGCGGAGGGGAGCGGGGTTAAAAACCGCAAAAAACTGGAAGTGCGGCTTTCCGCCACCGCGAAGCGGGTCAATGCCTGCAAAAGCTCCCTGGCGGGTTTCGGGGAGGCGCGCCTTTACCATTTCCCCCGCTGCCTGCTTTTGCCGGCGCTGCGCAGGCTGGCCATAGTGAGCCTTCCGCCCGAAGACCGGGCCTATCCGCCCGCCTGTTCCGGCTGCCGGGACAGGGAAGTCTGCGTGGGGCTGATGAAGCCGTATTTGCGGCGCTACGGGGCGGCGGAGCTGAAGCCCCTCCCGCTCAAAGATTAAAAGGCCTTATTTTTTATATTATATGGATAGCCCGGGAAGGCCCGGGTGTTCGCGATAAATGAAGACCCTTCTGCCGCTTTTCTTCCTGCTTCTGACCGCCTGCTCCGCGGGGGGCTCCGCCCTGCGCCGCGGCGGCGACGCCTATCCCGACTTCGCCGCTCTCAAAGCAGCCAACGTCGAGGGGCTGGATTATTCGCGGGAAGTTTACGACCGCGGCTCCCGGGTTTCCGTTTTCGCGCTGCACGGGGGGGATATCGAGCGCGCCACCTCCCGCCTCGCCCGCGGCATAGCCGGCCGGGATTTCAACCTTTATATTTTCAGCGGCTGGCAGGGAAAAGAGAGCGGCCGCCTGCACGTGACCGCCACTCATTTTGACGATCCGGACGCGGTAAAACTGGCGGCCTCCGGGACGCTCGGCCTCTCTCTGCACGCGCAGGCGGACAACGGCAGCTGGGTCTGCGTGGGAGGAGCCAATAAAGCCGCCGCGGCGCTGGTGACGAAGCGGCTGGAGGACGCCGGTTTCGCCGCCGTAACCCCCTGCGCGCGCCTGGCCGGGACTTCCCCTAAAAATATAGTGAACCGGGCTTCGGCCGGGGGCGTGCAGCTGGAAATAACCCTGCGCCTGCTGGCCAGGCTTGAAAGGGACGGCGAGGAGCTGGCAAGATTTACCGGCGCGGTGCGGCAGGCGGCCCTTGAATTTATGGGTGGAGCGGAGCGACACAATTCAGGTTCAAGCACAGGTCTAGTGAACGCGAACCAGGCGCGGAGCGAAGCGCCGCAATCGAGCAACCAGGAGCTACCACAATGAAACAAATAAGGATCTTCGCCTTCGGCGGAAATGAAGTTTCCCCGGTCGGCCTCAAGGACAAGGACGGCAAGGCCATAAACCCCGACATAGCCATGCAGTGGCAGCGCACGGCCGAGACCGGCAAGCTGGTCGCCGATATTTTCGAGAAGCACCCTGAGGACCGCTACGTGATGACTCACGGCAACGGCCCGCAGGTGGGCAACGTGCTTCAGCGCGCCGAGATGTGCCGCCCGGCCCTCCCGCCGCTGCCGCTCGACGTCTGCGTCGCCGACACGCAGGGCGCGATGGCCTTCATGCTGGCCCAGCTCAATAACGAGCTGAACATCCGCGGCATAGACAATATCGTGGCCGGGATAGTCACCCAGGTGGTGGTGGACAAGGACGACCCCGACTTCAAGAACCCCTCCAAATACATAGGCCAGTCCTACAATGCCGAGGAGGCCAAGCAGCGCACGGCCGACGGCTGGACCATGAAGCTTTACAAGAAGGACGCCTCCGGCAAAGAGATCTGGCGCCGCGTGGTCCCTTCCCCCGTGCCGGTGGATATCGTGGAGATAGACGCTATCGAGGCGCTGCTCGACAAGGGGATAGTCCCGATAACGGTCGGCGGCGGCGGCATCCCGGTGCGCGAAGTGACCCCGGAGGTCAAAGACGGCAGGGAAACCTATACCACCAATTATAACGTGAAGTTCACCAAGCCCGCCAAAGGCGCGAAGGCGCTCAAGATGTACACCGGCGTGGAGGCCGTGATAGACAAGGACCTGGCGAGCGCCCTGCTGGGCAATATGCTGATGAAGCGCGCGAAAGCCCGCGGCGAAGAAGTGGAGGTCAGCCTCACCATCTTCACCGGCGAGGACGGCGCCAAGCTGAATTACCAGAAGCCGGACGAGAAGAGCCTGCGGGTTATAAAGGTCTCCGAGCTGGAGGCCCTCTACAACCAGGTTCCGCCGCCTTTCCCCGCCGGTTCAATGGGCCCCAAGATAAAAGCCGTCATAGAATTCGTGAAGGGCGGCGGGAGCGTGGCTTATATCTCGAAGACCGACCTCTTCGAGGAAACCCTGGCCGGGAAAGCCGGCACGACGGTGCTGCCCGGTTAATAATATGAACACTGAAGAAAAAGGCCGGCCTGCGGACCCTGTCGTGAATTACAAGCAGCTGCGCAAATTCGTTGTTTACCCGGTCATGGCCGTGATCGGGCTCTGGGCCGTTTCCCTCTGGCTTCCGGACGTCTTTACCGGATTGTCCATCAGCCATACCCGCTCCGAGGCTATCTCCCCGCTGCTGGAAAAAGCGAAAGAGCTCGGGCTTACTTATGAAAAAGTCCTCGCCGACCCGGCGGGCGCCGAGGGCAAGCCCGTGATCTGGTGCGTGCAGAACAGGAGCCAGGAGGCCGTTACCCTGGACGGCGACGAGAACAAGCGCCTCGCCGTGTCTAATCACGCCAGGATGCCGCTCTTCACGGGCAGCAAGCACCAGGCCTGCACGCCCATGCTGCTCCTGCTGGAAAAAACGGCGCCCGGCCGCCCCGTCGCAGTCTATTTTAAGGAAGCTCTTTAATCAAGGAACTATGAAGAAAATCAAGACTTTGCAGTGCATCCGCTGCGGAAAAGACCATAAGCTTACCGAAGCCAAGTACAATTGCAGCTCCTGCGGCGGCAATCTGCAGGTGCTTTACGATTATAACCTTATAAAGAAGCGGCTCAATTACGAGGTGCTTAAGGACAATCCCGAGCGAAGCATCTGGCGTTATATCGACATCCTGCCTATTTCGAACCTGAAGAACGTTCCGCCGGTGCAGGTCGGCTGGACGCCGCTTTACCGCGCCGAGAAGCTCGGGGCCGAGTGCGGCGTGCCTAACCTTTATATAAAGGACGACGGCCGCAATCCCAGCGCCTCTTTCAAGGACAGGGCCAGCGCCGTGGTCATAGCCCGGGCTATGGAACTGAAGGAAAAGGTCATCACCACCGCTTCCACCGGCAACGCCGCGGCCTCGCTGGCCTGCCTGACCGGCAGCCTGGTCATGAAGACCGTGATCTTCGTGCCCGAGACCGCGCCGGCGCCCAAGGTGGCCCAGCTCCTGGTCTTCGGCGCGACGGTCATCATGGTGAAGGGCACCTATGACGACGCTTTCGACCTGTGCCTGAAGGCCTCGTCCGAGTATGGCTGGTACAACCGCAGCACCGGTATCAACCCTTTCACCCGCGAGGGCAAGAAGACCTGCGCTTTCGAGATCTGCGAGCAGATGAACTGGGAAACGCCGGACAAGGTTTTCGTCCCCGTGGGCGACGGCAATATCATAAGCGGCATCTGGAAAGGCTTCGTGGAGTTCCACCGCCTCGGCATCATCGAGCGCCTGCCGCAGCTGGTCGCGGTGCAGGCCGAGGGCTCGGATTCGATCAAGCGAGCTTTCGAGTCCGGCACGGACGTGCAGCCGGTTTCGGGCAAGACGATAGCGGACAGCATCTCCGTCAGCCTGCCCCGCGACGGCATGGCCGCCGTGATGGCGATAAAAGATTCCGGCGGTTTCGCGGTAAGCGTTTCCGACGCGGAGATCCTGGACGCGATCCCCCGGATAGCGCGCGGCTCGAACGTCTTCGCCGAACCGGCCGCCGCCGCCACCTACGCCGGCCTCCTCAAGGCCGTCAAGGAAGGCCGCGTGAAAGAGAACGAGTCCGTGGTGCTGCTGATCACCGGCAACGGCCTGAAAGACATACAGAGCGCGATGCAGTCCGTAGGCAAGCCCTACGTGATAAACCCGGATATTACCGAATTGAGGAAACTCCTTACGGATAATAATTTGGTCTGACCCCCGCGCGCGGCGCGGAACGATAAAAAAAGAGGCCGGCTGATGAAGCCGGCCTCTTTTTTGCGTTGGCAGGGTTAATTCGGGAGGGCTAAAGTAAAAGCGGAGCCTTTCTGCAGCTGGGATTTGGCGAAGACGCGGCCGCCGTGCACTTCCGCTATCTTCTTTACCAGCGCCAGGCCGAGGCCCCAGCCTTCCACCTGGCCGGTGAAGGAGGCTTCCACCTGGTAGAACCTGTGGAAGATATTCTCCAGCTCTTCCCCGGGGATGCCGGGGCCGTTGTCGCCTACGGAAAGGAGGGCGTACCCGTCCCTGGACTGGGAGGAAAGGATGACCAGCTTGTCCTTGCCCTGGTTGAACTTCACGGCATTGTCTATCAGGGCTTTAACGGCGGCGGCTATGATCTTGCGGTCCGCCTTTACTTTTACCGCCTCTGGCGTCACGGTCTTGATTGTCAGGCCGCCGGTTTCCTTGAACCTTCCCCTGGCGTCTTCCGCTATTTCCTCCAGGAAGTCGGTAGCGTCGAACTCCATCTTTTCCAGCGAGGCGGCGTCCAGGCTGTCGATGGTGACGAAATCGAGCAGGCTTTCCACCAGCCCGTTCAGCTTCTGGCCCTGGCCGAAGATGGTGGCGGAGGATTTCTGCACCATCTCGGGGAGCCCTTTGGACGCGGATTCGTCGCGGAGTATCTGCGCGTAGCCGTTGATGCAGGCCAGCGGGGTCTTGAACTTGTGGGAGATCAGCGAGAGGAAATTGCGGGCCATGCGCTCTTCGAGCCGCTGGGCGGTGACGTCGGACAGGATCCAGAGCCGGCCCTCCGTTATCTCGTTGCCGTCCTTGTCTTCCTTGAAAAGCTTGATAGCCGAGCAGTCGAGGTAGAACCGCTTGGGCTTCTCGCGGTAAAGCTCGAGCTTGGCGACGGGTTCCTCGCCGCCCATTATGGTTTCCAGGGCGGGCTTCGTCTCGAAATTGTGGAAGGCGTCCTTGATGTTCCCGAACTTGTATTTCTCATGCTCGAGATAGACTTTCGCCGAGCTGTTTATGATGATTATCTCGCCGGCGACGTCGGTGAGGATGGCGCCTTCCTTGATGCGCTTGAAAACTATCTCCATCTTGCGCTTCTCTTCCTTGACGGAGGAGAAGAGCCGCGAGTTCTCGATGGCTATCGCGGCCTGGCTGGAGAAGGCCTCGAAATTGTTCTTGTCGATCTCGGAGAAGTCGCCCTCGATCCGGTTGATGGCCTGCACCACGCCGATCACCTTGCCCTTGATGATCATGGGGCAGGTGAGCAGCGACTTGGTGGTGAAGCCGCTCTTGGAGTCGGCTTTCTTGGAGTGGCGCGGGTCCGTGGCCGCGTCGTTGATGATGATGGAGCGGCCTTCTTTGGCGCAGGTCCCGGCTACGCCCTCGCCCAGCTTGAAGCGGAGGTTCTGCGCGTCCCCGGGCAGGCCGAGGGCCACGTCGAAATAAAGCTCCTGGGCCTTCTCGTCCAGCAGGTAAAGCGAGGCGCGCTCCGCCCCTACCACGCGCGAAGCGAGGCGCATGATGGTGGTGAGCAGCTCCGAAATATCAAGTTTTGAGGAAAGCAGCCGGGAGACCATCACCAGCATTTCCAGGCTTTCCTGCGACTGCGTTACCATTTTGTCCCCATCCTAAAAAAATATCTGCAAAAGAAGTTTGTAGTAGTTCTTCCAGGCTGAATGCTCCGGCTTAAAGGCGTTGTACGCCAGGTCCAGGGAGCTCTTTTCGTTAAGGCCCAGCTTCATCCCGGCCGTGACCGAATTCGCGCGGTCCGCCTGCCTGAAGGATATTTTACTATATCCCACGTAAAGATGGCTGTCATATTCCGGCTTCATGCTGCGCGCCAGCTGCGCGGTCAGCGCCCATTCCGGGAGGGCCGTAAGCTGGCGGAAGGTCCCGAGGTAGGCCAGGTCGTTCTGGTCCAGGACGGGGCGCGCCAGCGTGGAATTCGAAGCCCCGGAGGGCCTGGGGAACCCCGCCGCCGTGGCCTGGAAAAAGAACTGGCCGTAGAAAGATTTCTCCGCCTGTACTTCGAAGGCCGACTGCGAAAAAGATCTCCTCTCGAGGGTTCCGGCTTTGTCTATGAAGGCTTTCTGCCTGGCCCAGGCCCCGGAAACGGCCAGGTGCGTGTAGCTCTCGTCCTTGCTTTCCCCGAGCGAGGTCAGGAGGTAGAGCTTCCCGCCGGAGGCACCCGAGCGGGTGAGGGGCGAGACGGGGTAGAGGAAAGGCTTCAGCGAGATGAAATACGTCGGGCCCGAGTACATCAGCGGCAGGCGGAAGGAATAGATCCTTTCCCCGTAGCCGGCCCGGTCCTTGTAAAAAGAAATATTCAGCCCCGAGGTCAGGGGGCTGGCGGTTTTCCTGAACACCGAAAGAGACTCTTTTTTCAGGCCGTTCGAGCCGCTTGTGTAATCGTTTTCAGCCCACCAGGCGGCGGACGCGTGCGGCACGGTAAGCGCGGCTATGGCCGCGGCGAGCAGTAAGCGCTTCATTGGTTATATTATATATTAAAATTCCCGCGATACTATGCGAAAATAAAAAGCCCTCCCGGTCAGGGGAGGGCTTTCTGTACCGCGCCCTTTATTTTACGAACAGGAAGAAATACTGCAGGAAGTCGTAAAGGTCGCAGTTGACCAGGTTCACGTCCACGGGGCTGTAGTTCATGCCGCCGCCGATATGGCCGTTGACCTTGTTATAAGTGAGCTCTACGGGGGCGTGGTTCGCGTAGCCCTTTATGCTCACGATGGTCTGGTCGGCGTAGCCTTCGCCCATATTGAATTCGAGCCTTACCGGGGAATTGTTGGAGTAGCCCTCGAGCAGGCCGGCTTTCCAGTTCACGGTGTACTTCACGGGGCTGTGGTTGGCGCCGCCTTCCACGGTCACTTCCTCGGTGCTCCAGGCGAACTTGAGGTCCACGGGGGAAAGGTTCGCGCCGCCGGTGATGGTCTTCGCTTCGTGGTTTATCTTCACGTCCACGGGGGAGAGGTTCATGCCGCCGGTGATGGTCCAGTCGAGCTTGTTGAGCCTGAGGTCCACGGGGCTGTGGTTCATGCCGCCCTTGATAGTGCCCATCTTAACGGCGAAGGTGGATTTGTTGTTGAGGCCGAAAAGCTGGTTGTGCACTTTCCGGCCGACCTTGACTTCGGAGATGTAGTAGTAGCGGGCGAGGCCCACGGCGTAATCCGCGGCGTCCAGCCCTTTCACGTCCACCATCACCATGTAGCCGCCGAGGTTGTCCTGCGAGGCGCTCGCCTTGAACCCGTTATCGTTGAGTTCCTTTACGACCTTGTCGATGTCCTGGCCGTGCTGCACCATGCCTATGAGGGTGTCGTTCATGTCCGGCTGGGCTTCGTTGACCGTGATCTTTTTCAGCGTGTTCCACTGGTTGGACTTGGGAGCTTCGGGGAGGGGGGCTTGCACGGCGGGCAGAGAGAGGCCCGCTTTACCGAGGACCTGGCTGTCGGCGGCTTTCACCTGGGCCGCTGCCGGGATCAAAAATATTATGGCTGCCGCGATGCTGGATAATTTGTTCATTCTGTAATGCCTCCTGGGCTGCTATGGTTATATTCTGCCAGAATTCATGCCGGCCCACAACGGGCGCAGGACCCCCTTGCCCGGAGTTTTTGGGCCTAAAGCGGCTGGGCCCTTTGGCCTTGGTCCGGCTGGGCCTTGCCGGCCTTGACAGGTCAATGGATTCTGCTATACTATTGGCGTAACGGGAACCCGGAGGATCTATGAAAAAAATAATTATCGCTGCGCTCTTCTCCCTGACGGCCGTAACCTCTGCCCCGGCCAGGGAAGCGGACCTGGACCTGGGCGGCCGGACCTCAAAAGCCGCCCCCGCGGTTTCGGCCCCGGCCCCCGCGGCCGCCCCGCAGGCGGAAACCAAGGCGGCCCCCAAAAAGTGGACCGTGATGGTTTTTGTGAACGCCAAGAACAACCTCGAACTGGCCGGCCTCTACAATATAAACCAGATGGAGAAGGTCGGTTCCGACGCCAACATCAATATCCTGGCCGAAATAGGGCGCATGAAGGGGCAGGAAGGCGATACCGACCTGGACGGCGACTGGACCGGCGCCCGCCGCCTGTACATAAAAAAGGACGCCGACGAGGAAAAGATGACCTCCCCCGTGGTGGACTCGGTGGCGAAGGTCGACATGGGCGACTACAAGCGCGTGGTGGACTTCGTGCTCTGGGCGAAGAAGAATTATCCCGCCCGCCGCTACATGCTCATCCTCTGGGATCACGGCACCGGCTGGATGGACCCCCAGCAGAAGCCGAATGACGCCGCGAAAGGGATCTCGTTCGACGACGAGACCAATAACTATATACGCACCAAGCAGATAGGCGCCATTCTCAAGGAAGCCGGCAAAGTGGACGTGCTGGCCTTCGACGCCTGCCTGATGCAGATGGGCGAAGTGGCCTTCGAGGTGAAGGACAATACCAAGGTCATAATCGGTTCCGAAGAGACCGTGCCCGGCCTGGGCTACCCCTACAGCCTGTTCCTGGGCGCGCTGGCCAGGAAGCCGGACATGGGCAACGACGAATTCGGCAAAACCGTTGTGGCGGCTTTCAAGATGTTCTACGACGCGGTGAAGAAGGGGGCGCAGCTCTCGGCTATACGCTCCGACAAGCTCGACGGTTTCGGGGCGAAGCTGAAGGCCTTCTCGACCGCCGCTAACGGCCTGGCGGAGCCGGAAGCGTTCAAGACGGCCCGCGCCGGGGTGATCCGCTATGATATGATAGGAGCCGCTTCCGACCCGGCTATGACGATCAGCTTTTACGGCGACGCGCACCAGTACGCCGGGCTGCTGTCCCTGGGGATCAAAGGAACGGATGAAAAAGCCGCCTCGGTGAAGGCCGCGGCCGCCGACCTGCAGAACTATATAGACAGGGAGCTGGTGATCGCGACCGGGGCTTCCGGCAAGAACCGCGTGGACCGGGACCTGGCGGAAAGCCACGGCATCTCGCTCTACCTGCCCCCGGCGGAGGTCCGCATAGCGCAGGAAAGGCTCGAGGGGATCTTCGAAGGGAAGTACGCCGACTTCGAGTTCGACAAGGCCACCGGCTGGCACGATTACGTGACTTACCTGTACGGCATAAAATAAGGCCGGGCGGCCTGGAGAAAATACCCCGGCCGGCCGCCGGGGTATTTTTTTGTTAAAATTCCTTTGTGGCCGTCTGATACGCATAGCGCCTGATACGGCACAAGATAGTGTCCGAAGCGACATTGAAAGTGTAGTCCACGTGCATAGCAATGAAGAAAATTCTTTTGGCTAATTTCGCGGAATGCCCGGAGAACCTGCATTTTGAGCGGGCTTTCGTGCGCGTCCTGGGGAAAGGGAAAAAGATTTCACTGGATGTCGTGCACGATTTCGATTATCACTATGATTTTTTAGGGGTACTGCAGCCGCCGGGCGGGAAGCGTTTTAAGTATTCGGGTCTTGAAGCCCTGAAGCTGGCTGCATGCGGGCCTTACGACATTATAGTGCTGCTGGATTTTCCTAAGCGGGCGCGGTGCGCGCCGGCGTTTTTGTGGCTGGCGCGCGAAGCCGCGGCGGGAAAAAAAGTATTCATAGCGAACCACCTTATCCCGATGCCCGGGCATAATTTTACGGCGGACCTGGCCCGGCGGCTGAAAGCTTTGGCGGGGGTGGACGCCGGGTACATGCTGGAGTTCGACGACTGGGGGCTCTGGGCCGACGTGGGGCTGGAAGAGCCGCGGCTGCTGAAGCGCGGTTACGCTGCGGATTGCGAATATTATAGCCCGCTGCGGGCCGGCGCGGGGGAGTATGTCTTCTCGGCGGGTTCGGCGGGGCGGGAGTTCGCGGCGCTGGCGGGTGGAGTTAAAGATAGCGGCCTGGGGCTTAAGATCTTCAGCGACGCCAAGCCGGTAAAACTTCCGCGCGGGGTGGAATTCCTGCCGCTGGCTAAAAATCTGCATAACCTGCGGAGCGCCGCGGCCGGGGCCCGGGCGGTGGTGATCCCCGTGCGCGACGGGCATGTGAACGAGGCCGCCGGGAATTCTATAGCTTTCCTCAGCATGGCGCTAGGCCGCCCGGTGCTGACCCGCCGCACCAAATACATGGAGCGGTTCATCAAGGACGGCAAAAACGGATTTTTTTACGACAAGCTCTCTCCCCGCTCGGTAGCGGCCGGCCTGAAACGCATCCAGGCCCTTTCCCCCGCCGCCCATAAAAAACTCGGCGCCGCCGCCCGCGCTGCGATCCTCCAAAAAGCCAGCCTCGACCGCTTCTGTAAAGGTTTTCTCGAAAAATTCCTGTAAAAATAAAAAAAGAGCCGCGAGATGCGAAGTCGGGGCCTACCACAGGGGCCAGAACGCAAAACCGGCGTCGCGCACACCGTGCGCGCGCCTGCCGCTCTCAGGCTCGGCGCTTACGCAAGCCTCGCCTTCCGAGGGGCTTTTGCTAACCTGGCCCCTGTGGTCTCCCCTCCAATCACTTTATCAGACAGCGTGGTTTTTCATTAAGTCGAGTGAACCGGGCGGAGACCGTGCGGGCCGGGTTAGCAAAACCCTCGGAGAGCCCGCCGGTTGCATAGCCCGGCGGGCGAACACGGAGTGAGGCCACGGTGTGGCCGAACGCGTTTTGCGTTCCGGCCCGTACGGTAGGCCGCC